>JBDKER010000033.1:0-48934 GCA_039795165.1 Verrucomicrobiota bacterium
AGCCCGCCGGTCGCCGCATCGGCACATCCAGCCGCCACTCGCACCCCTCCTCAAATCGTCTCACCGCCTGCTCCATCCCATCCACCACTTCCCGGATCTCCCCAATCTCCGCCGTCATCAGTTCATACGTCACCGCACCAGCAACCACCTCCATCCCGCAGCGCCTCATCGCCGCTTTCTCGTACATCCCAAGCACTTCCTTCCTGCCGATCGCCATCACCCGCCGCCCCCCACGCGACTCCACCCACCGGAACGCCGCCAGCATCAGCAGCCATGCCACCTCCGACCCCCTTTCCCCGCGCTTCACCGTCAGCAACCGGATCTCCCAAGTCGAGCCATCCACCTCAAATGGCAGCTCGCCGCGCCGGAAATACTTATCCACCGAATACATCCCCGCCGACGGCGGCGTCACACTCACAAATCCAGCCAACTCACCCCTGCGCTCCACCACCAGATACACATTCCTCCCGTCCAGGCCGTCCCGCAATTCCCCCGCATCATTCTCCGCATGCTGCCCCAACTCACTCGCATAGACCTTATGCCGGACCCGGAAAATCTCCGCCCGACTTCCTTCGCCAGCTTCCGTCACCACCAGTCTGTCCGAGAAATGCGTAGTCATCCCGTCCCTCTCGACCCGCCCCCCCCCCCCGCACCGCATTGATTCTCCCGCGGCAATCATCACCTCACTCAATAAACCCGCGCAACTCCGCCACTTCCTCGCAAGGCCACCCTACCCCGCCCACATCCAGCGCCCTTGCCGTCCCTTGCCGTCCCTTGCCGTCCCTTGCCGTCCCTTGCCGTCCCTTGCCGTCCCTTGCCGTCCCTTGCCGTCCCTTGCCGTCCCTTGCCGTCCCTTGCCGTCCCTTGCCGTCCCTTTCGTCCCTTTCTGCGCACGCCGGTGGGGCGGAAGGCCTGAGGTTTCATCAAGGGGTCGCGAACCGCTGGGCGAGTGGAAGGCTTGACAGAGAGGGAATCGTTACGTAACCCGCAGGAAGCCAGCCCAATTCACCCGTGGACATACGAAAATCAGTCATTACGGCCGCGGGAGCATCCCAGCGGACCTTGCCCCTTCAGGTGCTTGTCGATCGGGACGGGCAGGAGAAGACGGCGCTGCAGATCATCATCGAGGAATCGGTGGGAGCCGGGATGGAGGAAATCTGTCTGGTGATTCATCCGGATGACCGGCGGGCGTACGAGGCGGCGGCGGGTCCGCATGTGAGGCGGCTGCAGTTTGTGAATCAGACGGCTCCGCTGGGGTATGGTCATGCGGTGCATTGTGCGAGCGGCTTTGCGGCTGGGGAGCCGGTTCTTCTGATGGTGGGGGATCACCTGTATGTGAGCCGGTCGAGCACGGGATGTGCGCGGCAGCTGGTGGAGACGGCCATGGCGGAGGCGTGCACGGTTTCTGCGGTGCAGGAAACGCATGAGAGCAAGCTGCCGTATTACGGGGCTGTGGGTGGTCCGCGCGTGGGGCATCGGGATGGTCTGTTCGAAGTCCGCAGTGTCCTTGAAAAGCCATCACCCACGGAGGCCGAGCAGGTGCTGGACGTTCCCGGGCTGCGGCTTGGGCATTATCTCTGCTTCTTCGGAATGCACGTGCTCACCCCGCAGGTCTTTGAGTTTCTTGCGAAGGACGTGAAGGCGAAGGGGGACCGGGGCGGGGTCACCCTCACGGCCGCACTGGCACGACTGCCAGGCCACGAACGCTATCTGGCCAGCCGGATTGATGGCCGCCGCTACGACATGGGGGTGCATTACGGACTGCTGACGGCCCAGCTCGCATTGGGCCTTGATGGAGAAGAACGCGAGGAAGTGCTTGCTCTCATGGTCGAACTCCTTGCGGCGCGCGTCCGCTGACCCGATCCCTTTCTTTCATTCTCATGCCCGGTCAGCTTGTTTCCATCATTGCGTCGAAGGATCCCGCCATCCGTGACCGGCCGCTGGAGTCGGTCTGCGCAAGTGCCCCGCGCGAGGTTCTGCTGGCGGAATGCGGGGAACTCGATGCGTTCCGGCGCAGTTGCCCGAACCTCTACGAAAAGGTCCGCGCCCTCTTTTTTCTGTATGCGATTCACCGGTTCCATCTGCCGGCGAAGACAGATCCGGCGGGCCGGGGCATGATTCCGTTTCATGGCTACGAGCATCTGCTGAGCCGTCGCTTCGAGGAAGCCATCGACAGTTTTCTGGCGGTGCAGGCTGCGGAAGGTCCGAGCGATGCCATCTGCAGTGCGCTGGCCGCGGCGTATCACCGGCTGGCATTTCAGACGCTGGCCGATCAGGTGCGCCGCAGTGTCCGGTCCGTCCGGGGAAATCAGTGGATGTTCCGGATGTCGCATCCGCAACTCCAGCCACTCCGGCTGCGCCTGGAACTGCTGGAGCGGCACGAATCAGATGGATCATATCCCATTCTCCGGGAACAGACCCCGGTGCGCATGGATCTGACGCACAGTGCATGGAGCGACATCTTCTTTCTGGGCATGGATTATCCGGAAGGAGCGAAGGTGCTCAACATTTCGGTCGATCTGGGCATGCATGGACGGGATGCCGCTCCGGAACCGCCCGTCGCGGCCTATCTCCGGGTCATCGAAGATCCCGTGCTGCGGCTCACGAGTGTCGATCTGGGGGCCTCCGCCGACATTTCGGAACTGGCGGAAGTGTTTGACTTTGCCCGTGATTATCTCGGGCTCCTCAAAGCAGCAGTGATTGCATCGGGGATTGTGCCGCCGGGCATCGAGGGATCGGGCCAGCAATTGTCCGACCTTCTGGCGCGCATCGCCGGACCGGGCAAAGGCCTTGAGATTGTGAGCAGCGTGCGCGGCATTCCCAAAGGATCCCGACTGGCCGTGTCGACGAATCTGCTCGCCGCCCTCATCAGTGCGTGCATGCGGGCCACCGGACAGACACAGTCGCTCACGGGGCAGCTGACCGAACCCGAACGCCGGGTCGTGCTGGCCCGGGCCATTCTCGGCGAATGGCTGGGAGGATCCGGCGGCGGTTGGCAGGATTCCGGCGGTGTCTGGCCTGGCATCAAGCTGATCAGCGGCGTGCCGGCTTCGGAGCACGATCCGGAAGCGGGCATCAGCAAGGGTCGGCTCATGCCGCAGCATACCGTGCTCGGGCACGACGCAGTGCCGGTTTCGGCGCGGCAGTTGCTGCAGGACAGCCTCGTGCTCGTCCACGGTGGCATGGCGCAGAACGTGGGCCCGATTCTCGAAATGGTGACGGAAAAGTACCTGCTGCGATCCGCCGCGGAATGGCAGGCGCGCAAGGACGCTCTCAGCTTCCTGGCCGAAATCACCGGCAGCCTCCAGCAGGGCGACATCCAGGGTATCGGATCTGCCACCACGCGGAACTTCGAGGGCCCGATTCAGACCATCATTCCCTGGGCTTCCACATACTATACGGAACAACTCATCGAGCGCACGAAGGCCGCGCTGGGCAGTGACTTCCATGGCTTCTGGATGCTCGGAGGCATGTCCGGCGGCGGCATGGGCTTCATGGTGGCTCCAAACCGCAAGGCGGAAGCCCAGCAACTGCTGCAGACGATCATGTCGGGCCTCAAGAAGGAACTGTCGGCTTCCCTGCCCTTCGCCATGGAACCGGTCGTCTACGATTTCGCCATCAACGAGAACGGGACCTTTGCCACACTGCTGGCGGGAGAAGCCGGCCTCATGCCCGAAGGATATTATGCGCTCACCGTACCGAGGCTCCTCCGCCAGGAAATGCGGTCGCTTTCGCCACTGCGCCGTGCGGAACTCGATCGGCTCGGCGCGGCCTGCCGCACCCGACCGGAGCTGAGCGGCATGGTGCAGACCCTCTTCGATGTCATGCTGCCAAAGCCGAGGACGGACAAGAAGGCCGGCGAAGGATCGCTCGCGGCCATGCTCGAGGAAAATGGATTCGACCGCACGCAGCATGAACAGATCCGTTCCGACCTCCGGGACGCCCGCATCGGTCTCGCCCAGAACCGCCTTCCGGCCAATGCCTCCATCGAGGACGTGCGGCCCGATGACGTCGTCCGATTCGACCTCGCCCCGCCGCCGGAATCAGCAGCCGCCCGGGGACGCGCGGCGCTCGCAGCCGGCGAAGTCGCCGTCATCACGCTGGCAGGCGGCGCGGGCAGCCGCTGGACCCAGGGAGCGGGCGTCTGCAAGGCGCTCCATCCCTTCTGCAAATTCGATGGCCGCCACCGCACCTTCGTCGAAGTCCATCTCGCCAAGAGCAGACGTTCCAGCCGCCTCGCATGCACAAGGATTCCGCACATCTTCACGACCAGCTACCTGACGCACGAACCAACCGCCGATTTCCTCCGCCGTCAGAATAACTACGGCTACGAAGGCGAAGTGATTCTTTCCCGCGGGCGCTCCATCGGGCTGCGCATGGTGCCGACGATCCGCGACCTGCGCTTTGCATGGGAGGAAATGCCGCAGCAGGTGCTCGATCTCCAGCAGCAGAAAGTACGCGACAGTCTCCGCAGTGCCCTGCTGCGCTGGGCCGAGGAAGCCGGCGAGGCCTCGGACTACACCGACAACCTCCCGCTCCAGTGCCTCCATCCGACCGGTCACTGGTACGAATTCCCCAATCTGCTCCGCAATGGCCAACTGGCTGCCCTCCTGCAGCGACAACCACAGCTTCAGTACCTGTTCCTGCACAATGTCGACACGCTGGGAGCCGATCTCGACCCCGCCCTGCTCGGCTGGCACATCGAAACGAAGGCCACCCTGTCCTTCGAAGTGATCACCCGCCGCCTCGAAGACCGCGGTGGCGGCCTCGCCCGCGTCAATGGCACGCCCCGCCTCGTCGAAGGCCTCGCCATGCCCCGCGAAGAAGACGAATTCCGCCTCTCGTTCTACAATTCCATGTCCACATGGATCCATCTCGACCAGTTGCTCGCCACCTTCGGCCTGAGCCGGAACGACCTCGGGAACGAAGAAAAAGTCGCACAGGCCATCCGGAACCTCGCCGCCCGCATGCCTGCCTACATCACGCTCAAGGATGTCAAGAAACGCTGGGGCCATGGCCAGGAAGACATCTTTCCAGTCATCCAGTTCGAAAAACTCTGGAGCGACATGACCGCCCTGCCGGACATCGACTGCCGCTTCGCCGTCGTTCCCCGCTCCCGTGGCCAGCAGCTCAAGGATCAGGCCCAGCTCGATGGCTGGCTCCGCGATGGCTCCGCCGCCGCCGTCAACGCTCTCTGCGACTGGTAAGCGCTTCCCTCAGCCTTCCGGGGCCACGACCTCAACAGCACCAGTACCCTCGACAGCAGCAGACGGATGATCCGCAGACTCCGGCTGTACGGAAGCACCAACGGACCTCGTAAGATCGGAATGCCCACGGGGCCTGCGGGCGCTCAGCCGGCTGCATCGACCTTCTGACCCGCGAGTTTTTCGGCCCGGGCAGCGAATTCCACATGGAACTGCTCGGGATCGGGAGCCGGACCAACCGGACGAGTCCGGCCGAACCATGCACTGAAGGTTTCGTTCTGCTGGCGCTCGCTGCGGAAGGCTTCAAGATAGCCCCGCACAAATCCCGGAATGTCATCAAGGAGCACCGTCTTCTGTTCAAGGCCCGCAAGCCGGTCGCCCGCAATGCTTCCACCCACAAAGGCAGCGTACTTGCCAGGCGCACGACCCACAAAACCAAAGTCGGCATTGTAGGGACGACCGCAGCCATTCGGACAACCCGTCATGCGGATCAGAATCGGTTCCTCACCAAGCCCGAGTTCGCGCAAGTCCGCATCAATGCGGTCAAGCACCCCCGGCAGAGCCCGCTCGGATTCCGAAAGACTCAGACCACAGGTCGGCAGAGCCACACAGGCATGAGCCACCCGGCGGACCGCCGTCATGCCATCCGCATGCGGCACCGCATGCCTCGCAAGAATCGCATCGACTTCAGCACGCTGTTCGGGACCAACTCCCGCCACAATGAGATTGGTATTCGGTGTGACAATGAACTCGAGCCCAAGCCGGCTCGCGATCTCATGACAGGCACTGAGGTACTGCGGACCATCCGGACGGTCGGTGACGCGGCCCATGCTGACATGGAAACAGCAGTACCAACGGCCATCGCCCTGCTCGTGCCACCCAAGATTGTCTTCCACACTGCTGAAATGCACGGGCTTCGCTGCCTCCAGCACAATGCCCGGAAGCCGCGCCTGCACCGCCTCGCGGAAGGCGTCCAGCCCCATGCTCGCAATCGTGTACTTCATCCGCGCATTCTTGCGCTCCGTCCGGTTACCATGATCCCGCTGCACCGTGACAATGGCCTCGGTGACATCAACCACCGCATCGCGCCGCACATAACACAGCGGCTGCGCAAGGAAAGGCCGCGTCGACAGCTGCCCATGGCTCATCCCGAAACCACCACCCACAAGGATCGTGTAGCCTGTCACCTCGCCGCCCTCCACATGAGGCACAAATCCCACATCCTGACTGTAGACATCGACATCATTCACCGGCGCAATCGCCACCGCCATCTTGAACTTCCGCGGCAGATACACCTTGCCGTAAATCGGATCGTCCTCCCCACTCGCCGTCTTCTCGCGAACTTCCGCACGGACCGCCGGATCATTCAGCCATTCCGGACTCAGCTTCTCCCCGTCCAGCCAGATGTCGGCATACGACTGACTCCGCCACAGAAAACGCTGACTCAGTTCCTCCGTGAGCCGCTGCGCATCCACATGCACCGGATCAGCCATCGGTGCCGCCGGACCCATGGTGTTCCGCACCACGTCACCACAGGCTCCCATCGTGGTCAGCCCACTCCGGCAGATGCCCGCAATCACTTCCTTCAGATTCCCCTTCAGTACCCCATGCAGCTGAATGCCCTGACGGTTGGTCAAACGCAGGGAGCCCTCGGACAACTGGCACAGTTCCTCATGAATGAGCCACTGCGCCGCAGAAATCCGCCCACCCGGCATCTTGCTCCGCACCATGAAACTCCACGCCTTCTCTTTCTTCTCCTTCGTCAGCGCCGCCCGCTGGTCCCGGTCATCCTGCTGATACGTCCCATGAAACTTCAGCAGAATCGACTGGTCCTCCTCCACATGACTCCGCCCCCCGTCTCCCAGTTCCTCCACAATCCGCCCACGCAGCCCGCCACTCTCCAGCTTGATCTCTTCAACACTCGCTTTGCTCATAAATTGTCTCGGTTTGCCCACCATCTAACCCGCTCGGCAAGGCACGCAAACGGAAATACACCAGATTGCAGATAGGATTAGTCGAGTTTCCCGCGGGCGGCCCTCACAAAGGCCCGCACCATCCCAGCATCCTTACGCCCTGGGCCGGATTCCACCCCGCTGGCCGTATCAACTCCCCAGGGCGACACTGCCGCGACCGCCGCAGCCACATTGGCCGACACGAGCCCCCCGGCAAGCAGCATGGGCCGATCAGCAAATCTCCGCACAGCCTCAGCCGCAAGATTCCAGTCGCTGCGGGCTCCCGTCCCCCCGTAAACACCGGGCGCATGGGCATCGAGCACAAATCCATCAGCCGGATCACTGGCGATTCTGGCAAAGTCAGCTTCGCTCCGCAGAGCGAGCGCCCGCAGCACCGGCAACCCCAGCCGCTGCACCTCGGCGGTGAACTCCGCCGGTTCATCGCCATGCAGCTGAATGCCCTCGAACCATCCACTGCCGACCACCCGGGCAATCTCCTCGCGCTCCGCATTCACAAACAACGCAATCCTCCGCAGCCCAGCCGGCACCCTCGGCAGCCATTCCGCAATCTCCTCCAGCGCACGGTACCGCTTGGAACCAGGAAAGAAATTCAGCCCGATCGCATCAACGCCCGCCTCGGCACACATTTCCGCGTCCTCCAGCCGCGTCACGCCGCAGACCTTCACATAAATACCGTCACAGGCAAGCAGCGCTCCACACGTTCTCATGATGGACAAGCCGCCTCAGCCCGCACTGGCCAGCACCTCGGGCTTCAGCAGCCGCCGGCGGTACTCGGTCGGACTTTCCCCGGTGACCCCACGGAAGCAGCGGTTGAATTGCGAAAGCGACTGATAGCCCACTTCGAAGGCCACTTCCGAGACGCGGGCGTCGGGCCGGAGGAGCATCTGGCGCGCCTGTTCCACCCGCGAGCGGTTGATGTAGTCCACCAGATTGATGCCCACAGCCTTGCGGAACACCTTGCAGAAATGATGCGGGCTCAGACCCGCACTGCGCGCCACCTGCTCAAGACTGAGCCGATCACCCAGATTGTCGCGGATGAACCGCCGCGCCCGCGTCACCGCTTCCGGTTCCCGCGGCGTGCTCTCCACAATAAGCCGATTCGCCAGATCCCCCAGCTGCCGCCCGAACGCCTCCAGCAACACCGCCACACTGGCGTACTTCTCATCTGTCACCACCGTCGTCGCCTCCCACAGCTTCTTCAGATCGCGGATCTCCCCCGCCGCCCGGCCCGCCGCCGCAAGAATCAGGGATACCGCCGAAAAGTCCGGCTTCCCTTCTCCCGCCACAAAAACCTGCCCCGTCCACAGCCACGCCACCGTTCTTCCTCCACATTGCACCGGCACCGCAGTCTCCCTCATATGCGCAAAACACCGGTCCGTCGCCCCGTTCCCCTGATTCACCGCCCGCAGATGACCATGCGCTTTCTCACATTCCCCACAGCCCTCACTTGAGTTGAGCTGACTGCAGAACGGATTCTGCTCCGTCCTCTCCTGCTCGCGAGGTATGCTGTCCGTCTGCGCCAGCCGCAGAAACAACCCAAGGCCGGTCGCCTTGCGGAATGCTTCCTGATAGCTCCGGTACAGGGCGGACCCCTGGAGGGCATCCACCAGCTTCCGGTCCTGTGTCGTGACGATCGCCTTCATCGCTTCCGGAAACCTACACGATTCCCCCGGGGCTTCCAGGGAACATTCGCTGCACAAATGCTGAATGGCCAGGAACGGCTCGCCACCCCGGCAATTTCTGCACAAAACATCACAAGCGCCGCGGAGCATCCCGCCACGGAATATCCCATGCTGGCCCCAGCTGTCCTTCCGTCCCCACCCATGCCTCCCTCCTCCGCCACCCAGCAACTCGACCGATGGCTCGCCGCAGCGGCCCGCCACGCTGCCTGCGGTTCTGCTCAGCCCACGCGCCCCGCCATCACCATCAACGGTCTGCCCGGTGCCATCCCTCCCGGCACAGCCGCCGCCATCGCGGAATACCTCAGCAGCACCGACGACCTCGCCCCGCAAGGCTGGCGCTCCTTCGATGCCGATACCCTGCTCGAACTCGCCACCTCGCCTCTCCAGATGCTCGGCGGAAAATCCCTCGCGGCCCGCGATAATTGCGCTGGCTGCGCCTGCCCAGGCGATCAGTGCGGTCTGCGCAAAAGACGCGCAGCCGCCGCCTCCCTGGCGTCACTCATCGCCCGCTCAGGCTGCGCCGTTCTTGATTACCCCGGCGCAGCTCTCCTGGGAGCAACCCACCCGCACACCTTCCATATCTGGTTCCAGGCCAGCGATTCCTACCGACTGCAGAAGCTCCGCGAGGCCGGCTCGCTTCCACCAGACGCCGGACCGCCGGATCTGGCCGCCGCCGATGCTCAATACCTCGCATGGGTAACCGACGCCGCGGCCAACCGTACCACCGCAGAAGCCCTCGCCTCTGCCTGCCATCTGGCCGTCAGCCTTCCCCAGATGGAAGCCGCTCCCGTCGTGCCGATCCTCAGCGATTCCCTCCTTGAGTGGGCCGCTGCCCTGAGCCGCCCGGCCCCGCAGGATCTGCGCACCCTTTCCCAACCCCTGCGCAGCAGCCGCCGCAGCACCGTGCTCCCCTTCCCCACCGCCGGAAAACTATCCCACTCGTGAACGCCCTCCTCGTCACCCTCCTCGTCAGCCTCTGCCTCTCCGCAGTCTTCGTAATCGCCTTCCTCGGCGAACACCTCCGCCGCCGCGAAACCGGCCCGGAACACGACTCCCTACTCCCTCTCGACGACCCCTCTTCCACCAAATCAACGGAACCAACACCGCCTCTCTGACAGGACCATTCCCCCATTCCCATCCATGAACGCAAACGCAGTCAAAACCACCATCGAGTTCGATGACCGGACCGTTCGGAGGTTCACCCTCGCCTCCATCATCTGGGGCATCGTCGGCCTCCTCGTCGGCTTCATCGCCGCCACCCAACTCAGCTGGTGGCAGATGAATGGCAAATTCCTCGAGACCATCACCGCCGGGGCCATCAAGTCGGAAGGCCTCGCATTCCTCACCTTCGGCCGCCTCCGCCCGCTCCACACCAATGCCGCCATCTTCGCCTTCGTCGGCAACATGATGTTCGCAGGCATCTACTACTCCACCCAGCGCCTCTGCAAAGCCAGACTGGCCTCGGACCTGCTCTCCTCCATCCACTTCTGGGGATGGCAGCTCATCATCGTGGCCGCCGCCGTCACCCTCCCAGCCGGTCTCACCCGCGGAAAGGAATACGCCGAACTGATCTGGCCCATCAACATCGCCGTCGCCCTCATCTGGGTCGTCTTCGCCATCAATTTCTTCTGGACCCTCAAAAAGAGAAATGAACCAAGCCTCTACGTGGCCCTCTGGTTCTACATCGCCACCATCATCACGGTCGCGATGCTCTACATCGTCAATCACCTGTCGCTGCCCACGAGCCTGACGCACAGCTACCCCATCTTTGCAGGCGTCCAGGACGCGCTCGTGCAGTGGTGGTACGGGCACAATGCCGTCGCCTTCTTCCTGACCACCCCCATCCTCGGCATCATGTACTACTTCATGCCGAAAGCGGCCGGAAGACCAGTCTACAGCTACCGCCTCTCCATCATTCACTTCTGGTCCCTCGTCTTCATCTACATCTGGGCCGGCCCGCACCACCTCCTCAATACCTCCCTGCCACGCTGGCTCCAGATGCTCGGCATGCTCTTCAGCCTCATGCTCTGGGCCCCCAGCTGGGGCGGCATGCTCAACGGTCTCCTCACCCTCCGCGGCGCATGGGATAAACTCCGCACGGACCCAGTCATCAAATTCTTCGTCGCGGCCATCACCTTCTACGGCATGTCCACCTTCGAAGGCCCCCTCCTCTCCATCCGCGCCGTCAATGCCCTCTCGCACTACACCGACTGGACCATCGGCCACGTGCACGCCGGTACCCTAGGCTGGAATGGCTTCATGGCCGCAGGCATGTTCTACTGGATCGTCCCGAAACTCTGGGGCCGCCCCCTGCATTCCATCGCCGCCGCCAACATGCACTTCTGGGTCGGTACCGTCGGAATCCTCCTCTACGTCGCCTCCATGTGGGCCTCCGGCATCACCCAGGGCCTCATGCTCAATCAGCTCAATGCCGACGGCACCCTGCCAAAATACGAATTCGTCGAAACCCTCGAACGCATCAAGCCCCTCATGGCCATCCGTACCGCCGGCGGCGGCCTCTACCTGCTCGGCTACCTCGTCATGGTCGGCAACCTCGTCCTCACCATCCGCGCCGGCAAACCAGTCACGGAAACCCGCGAAGTGTTCGTCGAACCGAAGAAGCACGACTCCATGCCATGGAAGGATGTCTTCATCAACGACCCCATCCTCTACACCATCCTCGGCATCTTCTTCTGCTGCCTCTGGTTCTTCCTCCCCAGCTACGCCAATGTCGGTGCCCTCGCCGGCGGCATCGCCCTCTGCATCAAAGCCGTCGCCCGCTTCAAGGCCGCCAACCAGTCGTGGTCGTTCTGGTACGAGAAACTCCTCGACAACTACCTGCCCTTCACGGTCCTCACCTTCATCGCCGTCGCCATCGGCGGCCTCCTCCAGATCATCCCAACCGTGCTCGTGAACCGCGGCGACCGCATCGAAGGCCGCATCCAGAAACTCTACACCCCGCTCGAACTCTGCGGCCGTGACATCTATGTCTCGGAAGGCTGCTACAACTGCCATTCCCAGATGATCCGTCAGATGGTCCCGGATGTCCTCCGCTACGGCACCGGCCGCCCAGACGATTACAGCCACCTCGGCGAATCCATCTACGACCACCCCTTCCAGTGGGGCAGCAAACGCACCGGCCCGGACCTCGCCCGCGAAGGCACCAAGCGCGACTACACATGGCAGGTCATTCACCTCCGCAACCCACGCGACATGGACCCCAACTCAACCATGCCCAATTACCCATGGCTCCTCGAGAAGAAGGCCGACATCAATGCCCTCCCAGGCAAGATCGCCGCCCAACGCCGCCTCGGCGTCCCCTACGAAGCCATGACCGGTGACGAAATCAAGGACAAGGCCCGCAAGCAAGCCATCGAAATCAGCGAAGTCCTCAAGGGCCAAGGCCAGAACGTCGCCCCGGACAGCCAGATGATCGCCCTCGTCGCCTACCTCAAAGCCCTCGGATCATGGGAAGAAAAGAAACCAGCCGAAAACCGCCGGGACGACCGCCCGCTCTTCCAGCCAGGCAACCCGGATGAGTACCGGCCCGTCGCCACTACCCCGGCCCCCGGCCAGTAAATCAGCCAACACGGAACCCAAGCACCTTCCCATCCATGTTCCGCCGACTCCATCCTGAAACGTGGGAATGGCAAAGCGTCGCCACCATCGGCGCCTTTGTCCTCACACTCGCAGTCTTCGTGTTCTTCTTCGTACGGGCCCTCCGGCTCCAGAAGGATGACGCCACCCGCATGGGCCAGCTCCCCATCGATGACGAACCCTCCGCTCCCCGCGACCATGAATAATACCACGCCGGACCACACCCCGCAGCAGCCAGCCGACCCGAACGCCCCCGTTCTCCGTCCCCACGTCTTCGACGGCATCGAGGAATACGACCAGAAACTGCCGAACTGGTGGCTCTTCACATTCTACTTCGCCATCGCATGGTTCGTCATCTACTGGTTCCTCTACTACAACCTCGGCCAGTTCCAGACAGACCACGAACGCGTCACCAGCCAGATCACCGCCATCCAGCAAACCAAGGCCCGCGAACTGGAAGCCATGCTCGCCAAACTGGATGACAAGGTCCTCTGGGAATGGAGCCGCAATTCCCAAATCACCGATCAGGGTGCCGCCACCTACCAGAAATTCTGCGTCGTCTGCCACGCCACCGACCTCAGCGCCACCCTCGCGGGCGCAAAACTCCCAGGCCTCCCGCTCAATGACGCAGAATGGAAATACGGAGCCAAGCCCATGGACCTCTTCAAACTCGTCCAGAAGGGAACACCGGACAAAACCCAGGCGATCCAGATGCCCCCGTGGGAACAGACCCTCTCCCCCGGCGACATCGCCAAGGTCGTCGCCTTCGTCCTCAGCCATCACAAGGAACCAGCCACCACCGAAGCCCCCAAGGTCTCCGCCAACTGATCCCGGATCCCATCCGCTTCCTGCGCCCGCCCCGATCTCCCCCGGCGCGGGCGCTCCCTTGTTCAAGGGACCCCCACACTGACGGCTTGCATTCCCCCAGCCGCTTCGGCTATCCCATCCCATGCCGACGCGAGGAGCGCGGCCCCATCCCATCTCATCCACCACTACCATCATGATCTTCAAGCCCTTCCTCCGCATCACGGCCGCCCTGCTCGCGGCGCTCTCCCTCACCAGCTGCATCGACCCCGCCACCGTCAACGCACTCGCCGGTGCCTCCGCCACCCCGGGCTACGGTCCGGGCTACGGCCCCGGATACCCACCACCCCCACCTCCCGTCTACGGCAACCGCCCAGGCTACTACGACAACAACTACCACCAGCACGGCTCAGGCTACTACAACAACCGCCCAGGTTACTACAACCAAGGCCCAGGCTACTACGAAACCGCACCCGGCCGACCCGGCGCATGGAATAATGACAAAGCCAAAGTCTACGACATGGCCTACCGACTCGGCCAGGACGACTTCTACCGCGGCAAGGACAAGCACATGACCAATCATAAGAAAATGTACGACTCGTCCACCCACGATAGCTTCAAGCGTGGTTACGAATCCGGATACGACGCCGCCCGCCGCAAGGCCCAGCGCTGATCCCGGCCGCATACCCCGCCAAATTCATCGCCCGCTCTCCCGCCCTGGGAGAGCGGGCTTTTTTGTCCCATGGCCACCTCAGGAAGTCGCGCTTCCACCATCGCAGCACCCCGCTCGCCGCCACCACCACCCATTTCCAGCCATCCGCCTTCACGGACCGCGTCCCGGCTTTGCGCCCGGACGCGGTTTCTCTTATAAACCCCAGATCATGCCCGACTTCCTCCCCGCCCTGATCGGCTGCTTCGCCCAACCGGTCGCCGAAAATCCCACAGTGGTCATGATGGAAGCCGCGTTCCGCCACCACGGGATCCATGCCCGCTACATCAATATGGAAGTCGGCCCGGCTGACCTCGCCGCCGCGGTCGCCGGAGCCAAGGCCCAGGGATACATTGGCTTCAACTGCAGCCTCCCCCACAAGGTCGCCGTCATCAATCACCTCGATGCCCTCGGCGATTCCGCCCGCATCACGGGAGCCGTCAACTGCGCCATCCGCCAACCCGATGGCCTCTGGCGAGGCGAGAACACCGATGGCAAAGGCTTCCTCCAGAGCCTCCTGCCCGCCGCCAACCCAGCCGGCCAGCACGCCGTCATCTTCGGAGCCGGAGGAGCCGCCCGCGCCATCGCCACAGAACTCGCCCTCGCCGGAACCCGCCAAATCACTCTCGCGAACCGCTCGCCCGTACCAGCCGCAGCCCTCGCCCAGCTCCTCGCCACACACACGGACACAACCGTCTCCACCGCCGCACTGACCGACCCCTTCCCTCTCCCACCGGACGCTTCTCTCATCGTCAATGCCACGTCGGTCGGCCTCTTCCCGGACACTTCCGCTGCACTCGCCGTCACCGGCTTCCGTCCCCACATGACGGTCGCCGATGTCATCCCGAATCCCCCACAGACCGCATTTCTCAAGGCCGCACAATCAGCCGGCTGCCACACCCTCGACGGCCTCGGCATGCTCGTGAATCAGGGTGCCCTCAACATCTCATACTGGTTCGGCATCGACCCCGACCGCGCCATCATGCGCGCGGCCCTCGCCTCGGTATTCAAGGCTGCCTGACCGTCCCGATTCCCCAATTCCGAAAACCCAAGCAATCCTTTCCATGAAAACACCACTGCATCTCTGCCTCGCCGCCCTCTGCTCCCTGCTGCCCGCCCAAGCCCAGGACGCCGCCAAACCAACCCCCAACATCGCCACCCAGCCCGCCCTCCACGCCGGAACCGAAAAACGCATCGAATCGTTCAACGAAATCTCCCGCAAGGGCGAAGCCGCCCTCGTCTTCCTCGGCGATTCCATCACCCAGGGCTGGGAAGGAGCCGGCAAGGCGGTCTGGACCGCCACATGGGCCCCCCTCAAGGCCGCCAATTTCGGAATCGGTGGCGACCGCACCGAACACGTCCTCTGGCGCCTCGACCACGGCAACGGCGACGGCCTCAAACCAAAACTCGTCGTCCTCATGATCGGTACCAATAACACCGGTCACCGCAAAGCCGAAGAACCCGCCGCCGACACCGCCGCCGGCGTCAAGGCCATCATCGACCGACTCCACAGCAAACTCCCGGACACCAAAGTCCTCCTCCTCGGCATCTTCCCTCGCGGCGAAAAACCAGACGACAAACTCCGCACCCACAACTCCGCCATCAACGAACTCCTCAAACCCCTCGCCGATAACCAGAAAGTCCACTTCCTCGATATCGGTAAATCCTTCCTCGCACCCGATGGCTCCCTTCCACGCGAAATCATGCCCGATCTCCTCCACCTCAGCCCCAAAGGCTACCAGATCTGGGCCGATGCCATCCGCGACAAGGTCACCGAACTCATGAAGTAACCACCCACTCATCCCCCCTCACTGCACAAAAACGCGGAACCGGCCTCCCGGTTCCGCGTTTCTGCTTTGTGATTCACTCCGCTCCATCGCCAGCCGAGGGGCATCCGCCCACTTCAGCGAGGCAGCCACTCTCAGTGCGACCGCACGAATTCCTCGAAGCGGTCGAGACCTTTCTTGATGACATCAAGGCTGCAAGCGTAGCTGAACCGCACGGTGTCATCGGCGCCAAAGGCAATCCCCGGAACCACCGCCACATGACTGCGGCTCAGCAGTTTCTCCGAGAAATTCATGCTCTTGATCCCCAGCTTGCCAATGTTCACGAGGAAATAGAAGGCACCCTGCGGCTGCGCCACCGACAGACTCGCAATCTTCTGGAAACGCCCCGTCATGTAACCACGGCGCAGATCGAATTCCTGCCGCATGTCCTCAATGATGTTCTGGTCCCCCTGCAGCGCCGCCAGCGCTCCATACTGCGCAAACGTCGCCGGAGCCGAAGTCGTGTGGCTCTGAATCGTGTCAATCGCCTCCGCAATCTTCCGGTTCGCCGTCGCCGTATAGCCAATCCGCCACCCCGTCATGCTGTACGCCTTCGAAAATCCATTCACCACAATCGTCAGATCCTTCAGCTCACGGCTCAGACTCGCAATGGAAACATGCTCCACATCATCGTAAACCAGCTTCTCGTAGATCTCATCCGACAGAATCAGAATGTCCTCGGAGGCCGCAATCTCCCCGATCTGCTCGAGTTCCGCACGGCTGTACACCGCCCCCGTCGGATTCGACGGACTGTTCAGAATCACCATCTTCGTCGACGGAGTCATGGCCGCCTCGAATTCCTCCGGCGTCATCTTCCAGCCATTCTCCTGCCGCGTCTCCACAAAAACCGGCGTCGCCCCCGCAATCCGAACCATGTCCGGATAACTCGTCCAGTACGGCACCGGAATGATCACTTCATCCCCCGGTCCACAAGTCGCCAGAATCGCATTGTAGCACGAATGCTTGGCTCCGCAGTTCACACTGATATGATCCGGCGCATACTGCAGGCCGTTGTCCGCCGCCAGCTTTGCACAGATCGCTTCCCTCAGCTCCAGTAGCCCAGCCGATGCCGTGTACTTCGTCTTGCCCTCGGCAAGGGCCTTCACACAGGCATCCTTGATGTGCTGCGGCGTGTCCATATCGGGCTCGCCAGCTCCAAAACTGCATACGTCAATTCCCTCCTTCTTCATTTTGGCAGCCTGACTGGTGACGGCGAGCGTGATCGAAGGAGCGAGGGCAGCAATGTTAGGATATACGAAGTCCATGTTCTGTTGTGGAAAATTGACCCGGGATCACCGGAACTGGCAGGAAACAGGGTTACGGGCCGATTGTCAACCCGCGGAACGCAGGGAAATCCCCCCGCTCACACCGGTGGGGCATAGTCGAGTACCACTTTTCCTTCCTCGAGCCGCACCGTGGTCACTTTCTTCAGGACCCCGAGAACAGTCGTGTCCACAGTCTCCCGGATCCCGCCCATCAGCAGGGTGTCAAGATGGTTGGCCTGACGATAGTGCTCGCTGAATCCCTGGCTCAGTTCACGCCCCGGTACGGAAATCGAAGTCGTCGCCAGCACCATGCCCTTGTCCGGATGACGGACGGGCTTGACCTCGCATTGCCCGTTGAGAAAAAGCCGTTCTCCACTCAGCGGCATCCCATTCATGGCCACGGAAATCCGGAGCCGGATCGCTGTTGGCGTAATTTCCTCAACCTGAGCGCTTTCGCGCATCGGCTGAAGCACTGGCTCGGCGGCCAGCAGGGCATTCAGATCGTCGGCGCTGAGCGATAGCGTGGCCGCCCGTCCACCCTGCACGGAAACCGCGAATTCCCGGAGCCGCCCGCGCAGGGATTCGACTTCAGCCGCCGCCACGGCGCGCGGTGCCACCGGCTGCGCCACCGTATCGGTGAATCCCCGCAGTTCCTGCACCTGCCGCACCATCGAAATTACCATCCACGATCCCCAGACCAGCATCCAGAATCCCCCCATCGCCAGCATGAGACACCCAGGCGAAAACCGCCGCCCCGCCGGAACCAATTGCTTCTGCTCTGCCATCCCCCACGCAGAGCATGCCGCTTCCCGCCACGCAACCACTCATGCCGGAACTCAGCGATCAGCCAACCGCCGCACCACGTCCCCCGCCGCCGCCAACCCGAACACCCCAGTCACAAAAACCCCGGCTCCCCAGCCAGAAGCACAGTCCATCCGCAGACTGCCTCCGCTTTCCCCGCCGCACTCGTCCGGAGGCCGCCGCTGCACTTCCGATGAATACACACACGGCACCCCCATGGACTCACCATGCCCGCCTGGAAAACCATGCGTCCGCCGCAGTTCCTTCCGCACCATCCGCAGCAGAGGATCGCCCTGCGCCTGCGCCAGATCCGCACAGCGCACCGCCGATGCCTCCACCTTCCCCCCTGCCCCACCCACCGTCAGCACCGGAATCCCCCGCCCACAGCAATGCGCTATCATGAGCGCCTTCACCGCCGCCCGGTCTACCGCATCAATCACAAAATCCACCCCTCCCGGCAGCAACCGCTCCACATTCCCAGCCCCCAGAAATTCCACGCATTCCTCCACCTCGGCCTCCGGATTGATCAGCCGCATCCTCTCAGCCAGCACCGCCGTCTTCGGCCGCCCCACCGCACCGCTCAGCGCCGGAAGCTGCCGGTTCGTATTCGTCACACAGACATCGTCGCCATCAATCATGACCACCCGCCCCACACCCGACCGGATCAGTCCTTCCACCGTCCACGACCCCACCCCGCCTACACCCACCACCGCCACCGAGGCCGAGGAAAGACGCTCCATGCCAGCCAACCCAAAGAGCCGACCAATCCCGCCAAACCGCTGCCGATACCCTTCCGTCAGCATGGCATGCATCCCGTCAAACCACCCTGCTCAGTCCCGCACCTCAACCGCAATCTTCCGATCCGACTCTCCAGCCGCCACGGACGCCAGCGAACGAATCGCCTCAATCGTGCTGCCCCCACCACCAATCAGCAGGGCCGTCTCGCGGCCACTCACGGCCAGTTCAAACGTCACACGGCCATCTCCTTCCCGCACAATCACCTGACGTTCATCGTCCCGTCCCGTCAGAACCCCCACCACATACCTCAGAAAGGCCTCCACATTCGCTTCCCGGTTCACTGCTTCCATAATCATGATTTCTCCCGGCAGGTCAAAAAAAACCCGGCCCTGAACTCAGGGCCGGGCATGAAAGTCAATTATCCTCAGGCCTTCGGCTGCGCCTTGCGGGCTTTCCGGATGATCGAGGCGACCGTCTCGCTGGCCTTCGCTCCTTTGCCAATCCATGCATCCACCTTGGCAATGTCGACATCGAAATTCTTCCCGGGCTTCATGGGGTCGTACGTTCCCACCATGTCAATGAACCGTCCGTCCCGGCGCGTGCGGGAATCCGCCACCACGATGCGGTAGTAGGGATGATCTTTCGCGCCTTCGCGCCTCAGCCTGATTGCCACTGCCATAAAGTTGCTGTATCGTTGGTTGTTCTGGAAGTTTTGCTCGGGGGGAATCAAACAGATTCTGTTCCCGGAAAGGGCGGGCATAATACCCCAGCCACCCCGAACGCAAGCGCTTTTCTTCAAAAGCCAATCCAGCACGCGCTCCCGCCGCACCTTTCCCTGTCACCAACCCTCATGCTCAGCGGTCTTCACAAGCAGTCACCCATGGCTCCGCCCCCACCATGAAATCCGCCGCCCTGCCCTGCCTGCTCTCCGCTGCCGCGGGCGCCGCCGTTTCCGCCCTGTTTCTCCAGACCAGCAGACCGGACGTGCCGGCCACCGTTTTCCGGAAGTCTCAGACCGTGACCTCACCGTCGGCCTCCGCTGGCATGGCTCCGCGCAGCAGCACCCCCGGTTCCCTCGCACCCAGTGCGGAAAGGACATCCCCCGCCCGACCGCTCTCCAACGAGGAAATCACGGCTGCCGCCACCGATATCCTCAATCATCCGGATCCGGTCGCCGCCCTCTCGCTTTTCTCGAACCTCCTCCGCGATCTTTCACCGGAAAACGCCAGCGCCGCATGGCAGGCCTTCGCCTCCCACCAAGGCGCCTCACCCATCAGCTACACCGCCCTGCTCGCCCACCAATGGGGCTCCGTCGATGGCAAGGGAGCCCTGCAGTTCCTCGCCTCGGAAAAATCACGCGACGCCCTCCAGGCCCGCTACCACGCCCTTTCCTCATGGGCCTCGCAATCCCCGCAGGACGCCATCGCATGGTTCAATGAAAACGCCAATGGCGACCGCACCAAGGACGGCGGCAAATCAAAAAACCCAGGCCTCCTCCTCTCCGGACTCGTTGACGGTGTCGCCCGCCACGACATCGACGCCGCCACCCGCCTGATCGCCTCGGCCGAAGCCCCGGAATGGGAACGCTCCCGCCTCCTCGCCTCGCTGGCCTCCCGCCAACTCGCCCTCGGCACGGATCAGGCCAATGCATGGGTAACCGGCATTTCCGATCCGGAACTCCAGAAATCCGCCCGCGCCTCGCTCGCCCGTACCATGGCCAGCCAGAATGTCGAATCCGCCGCCACATGGGCCGCCGCCCAGGCCAGCGCCCCCGGTGGCCAGGACGCCGTCGGCTCCGTCGCCCGCACATGGGCTGCCCGCGACCCCGACAAGGCCATCGCATGGATCAATACCCTCCCGGAAGGACCAGCCCGACAGGAAGCATGGGAGGACGCCATGCGCTCATGGACCCGCAAGGACCCGGAAGCCAGCAGCCAGCACCTCCGCTCCATGCCCGCAGGCCCATCACGCGACGCCGCCGTCAGTTCCCTCACCCGCACCATTGCCCGCGAAGACCCCACCGCCGCCATCGCATGGGCCCAGACCATCGCCGACCCCGCCGCCCGCAGCGAAACCCTCCTCCGCACCGCTCAGCTCTGGAATACCGTGGACGCACCCGCCGCCTCCCAATGGGCCGCTTCCAACCTCCCAGCCGACCTCCAGCAGCGCTTCACCGCAGAACCCATCCAGAGCCAACGCATCGAGGGCAGCAAAGCCTTCCGGAAACTGCCCGGCGCGGCCCGACCCGGGAAACGCCGCTGACATCGCCGCCCGGTACCGCTCCGGACGCCCACGTCCGCGTAAACCCGCAAGACCGGGAATGTGTTTGCGTTTCCTTCCATCCACGGGAATCCATTCCCCATCATCGAGACCATGAAACGCTACGCCCCCATCATCGCCCTCGGCCTCTCCGCCGCCGCCCTCTCGTCCACCAAAGCAGACTGGCCCACATGGGGCGGCACCAATGCCCGCAACATGGTCTCGGATGGGAAAAACCCACCCACGGAGTTCGACCCGGGCAAGAAAATCAAAGGCAAGGACGAAGTCGACCTCGCCACCACCAAGGGACTCAAATGGGCCGCCCGCCTCGGCTCGCAGGCCTACGGCACCCTCTCCGTCGCCAATGGCAAAATCCTCCTCGGCACCAATAACGAAAATCCCTGGGATTCAAAATACTCGGTCAAAAACAAGGAAACCGGCAAGGTCACCTCGGAAGACCGCTCCATCCTCCTCTGCCTCGACGAGAAAACCGGTCAGATGGTCTGGCAGCTCGCCGCCCCCAAACTCGGCACCGGCAAAGTGTCGGACTGGGAATACCTCGGCATGTGCTCCGGTGCCGCCGCCGACGGCAACCGCGTCTACATCGCCACCAACCGCTGCGAAGTCCTCTGCCTCGACCTCGATGGCCTCAAGAATGGCAATGACGGCTTCCAGGACGAGGCCAAGTACCTCTCCAGCCCGGACAACAAAATCGAGAAAACCGGCGACACCGACGCCGATATCATCTGGCAGTTCGACATGCGCGAGGAATGCGGCGTCTTCCCCCACAACGTCACCTCCAGCAACGTCCTCGTCCTCGAAGACCGCATCTACATCACCACTTCCAACGGTGTCGACTGGACCCACACCAATATCCCCGCCCCGGAAGCCCCCAGCCTCATCTGCCTCGACAAGAAAACCGGCAAACTCCTCGGAGAAGACGGCGCAGGCATCAGCAAACGCTGCCTCCATTGCTCATGGGCCAGCCCAGCCTTCGCCTCCATCAAAGGCAAACCCATGGTCGTCTTCGGAGCAGGCGACGGCTTCTGCTACGGCTTCGACATGACCTTCAAGAAGGACGAAGAAGGCTTCGACATCATCAACGAACTCTGGCGCTACGACGCCAACCCCAAGGAATACCGCCTCGACGAAAAAGGCGCCAAACGCGCCTACAATACCTACGAAGGTCCCTCGGAAATCATCGCCACCCCAGTCGTCTACAAAGACCGCGTCTACACCCAGATCGGTCAGGACCCGGAACACGGCGAAGGCAAAGGTGCCCTCAGCTGCATCGACCCCACCGGCTCCGGCGACATCAGCGGCAAACCCCTCTGGATCTACAAGGACATCAACCGCTCCATCTCCACACCCTCCATCGTCGACGACATCGTCTACGTCGCCGACTACTCAGGCCTCATCCACGCCGTCGATGCCAACACCGGAGAAAAACTCAGCGTCTACGACACCAAAGGCCACATCTGGGGCAGCACTCTCTACATCGATGGCAAAATCTACGTCGGAAACGAAGAAGGCGAACTCCACATCATCAAGGCCGGTAAACAGATGGAGAAAATCGCCGTAATCGACTTCCCCGGAGCCATCTTCGCCACCCCAGTCTACGCCAATGGCACGCTCTACGTCATGACCATGAGCCAACTTTACGCCTTCGGCACCAAGTAAGCCACCCCCTCGCCGTCTTCCATTCAACTCACCCCTCCCCGCGCCCCCCACAGCGCGGCGAGGGGTTTTTCTTTCCGGCAAATCCCCTGTCACTCGCAAAACCTCCCGGTCACCCCAGCCAAATCCACCAAGACCCTCGCCATCCAGCAAGACGACCGCAAACCAAACCAGCCCCCCCTCCGCACCGCAGCCTGCCGGATAACCACCCCAGAAAAACACCAACCATGCTCTCCTCCGAACCACCCCGCCAAAAGGCCTGTCCTTTTGTCCTCTCTTGTCCTTTTGTCCTCTCTTGTCCTGCGCTCGTGAGGCTCTCGCGCCCCTTCAGGGCGCTTCACTGATTGGACCGATCACCTGGGGCGTCGCTCCCGCTCAGCCCCAGGCTTTCCTCTCGGTCCCCGTCGGGGACGCCACGATTCAGTCGCGAACACCCCAAAAGGCCTGTCCATCTGTCCATCTGTCCATCTGTCCATCTGTCCTTTTGTCCCTTTTCGTCCCGCACCGTTACCGCCGGGGACGGGAATCTCCGGGATCTGTTTTCCTGGAGCATAGCAGCGCTCAGTTCAGAGCAATTCCGCGATCTGGACGGCGTTGAGTGCGGCACCCTTGAGGAGCTGATCGCCGACGACCCAGAAGGCGAGACCATTATCAAATGCGCAGTCGCGTCGGATGCGGCCGACGGCGCAGTTGTCGCGGCCTGCGATATCGAGGGCGAGGGGGTACTGCTTGAGTTCGGGTTCGTCGATGAGGTCGAGTCCGGGAGCTTCTGCGAGGACGCGGCGGGCGGCATCCGGCGTGATTGGTTTTTCGAATTCTGCGCTGATGGCGACGCTGTGGGCCCGGAAGACGGGGATGCGCACACAGGTTACGGACGCGCGGAAACCTGGGTGGTGCATGATCTTGCGGCCTTCGTTCTCCATTTTCATTTCCTCCTTCGTGTAGCCGTCCGGGAGGAAGCTATCCACATGCGGGATGGCATTGAAGGCGATCTGGTGCGGGTAGACATGGGGAACGGAATCGAGTTTGGCGGCGTCCCACGCACGGTGCTGTGAAGCCCATTCTCGCGACTGCCTTGCCAGTTCCTCGATGGCCTGGGCACCCGTGCCGGAGACCGCCTGGTAGCTGCTGGCAAAGAGCCTCGTCACTCCGAAGGCCTGATGCAGAGGATAGAGGGCCATCAGGGAAATCGCTGTCGTGCAGTTCGGATTGGCAATGATCCCGCGGTGGTGCTGCACATCCGCGGCATTGATTTCCGGAACGATCAGCGGAACGGATTCGTCCATCCGGAACGCCGAGGAATTATCGACCACCACCGCGCCGGCTTCGACCGCATGCGGGGCAAATTCGCGGGAAATCCCGCCGCCGGCACTGAAGAGGGCAATGTCGACACCCGCAAAGCTCCGTGGCGTCAGTTCCTCGATGACCACATCCTCGCCGCGGAACTGCAGCTTCTTTCCGGCACTGCGTGCACTCGCCAGCAAGCGCAGCTGGCCCACCGGAAAATTCCGGCGTTCCAGGCAGCGGATCATTTCGATGCCCACCGCTCCGGTGGCACCCACAATGGCAATGGTTCGGGAAGAAGACATGGAGAATCGGGAGAAAAAGGGAAGTTGACCAGGGGAAGCGTGCCTGCTGCGGTCTTTTCGCACTGATGGCAGGCATGAAACAGCCTCCTGCTCCCTTCGCCGGGAGACAGGAGGCTGGCGAAGGATTCGGATGCTGGGATTACTTGCGCTTGAGCATCGGGAGCCCGGTGCGCTCGTTCTCGATCACCGTGTATCCGTCCGGCAGCTTATCGAGAGCGCCCTCCTTCACTTCGCCAGCGAAGAAGAACAGGTTCGTGGTGCCACCGTCGGCGCGCTTCTGCGCTTTGAGGTGAAGGTAGTAGGTTTTGCCGGACTTTTTGCTGACAACGGAGAATGCCATGTTGGTTTCGTTGGTGAGGGGTTGGATTGCGGGAACGAAAGGGGCGGGCTCAGATGAGACCGGCGTCCTTGAGAACGGAGAAGGCTCCATTCTTGGTGACGGTCTTGAGGGCACGGGCGGAGAGCTTAACGCGCACGAACTTCTTGAGTTCCGGAACCCAGATCCGCTTGTCGCGGAGGTTCGGTGAGAAGGTACGGTTCACTTTCTTGACGTGATTGAGGCCGATACCGCCCGCTTTCTTGGATTTACCGCTGTGGTGAATGCGACGGCCGCGGAATTTGCGGACGCCTGTGATCTGGCAGACTTTGGCCATAAGATGAAATTCAGGTGAATAGGTTCGATCGGAGAAGAGCCTGCTGGTGTATCATGCTTTCCCGGATGGTCAAGTGGTTCGTGCATTGATCCGGGCAATATTCTGCCGTCAGGCCGGTAGCCCTTCCCGGAGTCGGCGGAGGAGCGATCCCCAGCGGTGGCGTCGGTCGCCTGATTGGACGGCGTGGCTGAGGGCGCGGGGTTCGCCCACGACGACGACGAGGCGGCGGCCGCGGGTGATGGCGGTGTAGAGAAGATTGCGCTGGAGCATGATGTAATGCTGCATGGAGAGAGGGATCACGACGGCGGAGAATTCGCTGCCTTGGCTTTTGTGGACGGTGATGGCCCATGCGAGCCGGAGTTCGTCGAGGTCGCCGGCTTCGTAATCGACGAGGCGTCCGTCATCGAACCGCACGGAGAGTCGGAGGGGGTCGGCCGTGATTTCCGTGATGCGGCCGATGTCGCCATTGAAGACTTCCTTTTCGTAGTTGTTGCGGGTTTGGATGACTTTGTCACCGCTGCGGAAGCGGAGGCCGAAGCGGTCGGCTTCTGCTGTGAGTTCGCTGGGTGGATTGAGGGCGTCCTGGAGGGCAGCGTTGAGGGAGGCGGTGCCGAGCGACCCCCGGTTCATGGGAGTGAGGAGCTGGATATCGCTGCCGGGGGCGAGGCCGAAGGCGTTGGGGATGCGTTCCCGCATGAGGTGGATGATGGTGGCGGTGATTTCCTCCGGGGTGCTGCGTTCGATGAAATGGAAATCGCTGCCTTTGGGAGCCGGCCGGGGCAGATCGGGTAGTTGTCCGGCATTGATGGCATGGGCGGCGAGGATGATGCGGCTGGCGGCGGCCTGGCGGAAGACTTCGGTGAGGCGGCAGACGGGCACGACTCCGCTGGCGATGAGATCGGCGAGCACCTGACCTGGCCCTACGGATGGCAATTGATCGACATCGCCGACGAGGAGAAGACGGGCGTGTGCGGGCAGTGCGTCCATCCAGGAGCGCATGAGGGCCACATCGACCATGGAGGTCTCATCGAGGACGAAAATATCGCCTTTGAGCGGGTGTTCGCGGTTCTTCTGGAAGCCACGGCCAGGCTGGTACTCGAGCAGGCGGTGCATGGTCATGGCCTCGTGCCCGGTGGCCTCGGCCATGCGCCGGGCGGCGCGGCCCGTCGGAGCGGCGGCCACGATGCGGAGCTTTTCCGCTGCAAAAATTCTCAGGATGGCATCGAGAATCGTGGTCTTGCCGGTGCCGGGGCCGCCCGTGATGACCGTGATTCGGCCGCCGAGAGCTGCGCGGACCGCGGCAGCCTGTCCGGTGGCCAGTTCCCGTTTGGTTTCCTGCTGTACCCATGCAAGGGCGCGGTCGGCATCGAGTGGACGGCCGGGCACCGGCTGGGACGCCATGCGGCGCAGGGCCGCGGCCACTTCCCGTTCCGCCCTCGCGAGGTGACCTGGAAACACGAGCAGATTCCCGTCTTCCCTTTCCCGGACAACTTCGGCGGCTTCCGCCATGGCATCGAGTGCCGTCTCCAGTGGCTCCGGCGGGCACTGCAGCAGGTCCACGGCGCGCGTCAGCAGTTCCGCCTGCGGCAGCGCACAATGACCCTCGTCGCCGGCAGCAAGCAGAAGGTGAAAGAGGGCCGCCCGGAGCCGTTCCGGAGCGTCCTCCGGCATCCCCATTTTCCGCGCAATGGCATCGGCACTGCGGAAACCAATCCCCGGAATGTCCTCCGCCAGCTGCCATGGATTGGCCTCGACCTTCGCAATCGCTTCCTCGCCGTACGCCCGGAAAATCCGGACGGCCTTCGCCGTACTGATCCCGTGGGCATGCAGGAAGACCATGATGCGGCGCACCGCCTTCTGCTTTTCCCATGATGCCTTGATTTCGCGCCGCCGCTTGCCGCCCACTCCGGGTACTTCCTCGAGGCGCGCGCTCTGATGCTCGATGATATCAAAGATCGTGTCGCCGAACTTCGCCACCAGCTTGCGGGCGTAGACCGGCCCGATCCCTTCGATGAGGCCGCTGCCAAGGTAGCGTTCGATGCCATCGCGCGACGACGGCGCTTCCGTTTCCAGATGGTCCGCGCGGAACTGCCGTCCATACTCGGCCACCTGCACCCATTCGCCCTGCGCCCGCACGGTTTCCCCCGGATGAACCGCCGGGACGCGACCGGTCACCGTGACAGGTTCGCTCCGGCCGCGGATCTTCACCTTGAGCACGGAGTAGCCCGTGTCCTCGGTGTGGTAGGTGACCCGCTCCACGGTGCCGCTCAGCGATTCCATGGGGCAGCAAAGCCGCGCCGCAGGTTCGGAAAAGCGGGAATCGCGCGGGGCATTGGACATTGACGCCGGGCCGGAGCGCACGACAGACTCCTGTTTTCCCTGCTCATCCTGTGAATCCCTCGCGCAAGGCCGTCTTCTTCGGCGAATTCGCCCGTCTTTCGGCCGCCGCCATCCCGGTCGACAAGAGTCTCCGCCTGCTCATGCGGCACGCTCCCCGCGGGCCCCTGCGCTCGGCCCTGCGTGGCATGGAAGCAGCGCTCGCCTCCGGTGCCACCATTGCCGGAGCCATGGCCCCCGCACTCACTCCGCTCGAATCCGGAATCATCAAAGCCGCAGAGAAAAGCGGGCAACTGGCGGCCGGTTTCGCCCACCTTGAAAAATGGTACGACGCCCAGGCCCGGGCGCGCAGTGCCGCCCTTCATGCGATGGCCTACCCCCTGCTCATTGCGCATGTGGCCGCCATCATCCCCGTCATTCTCCGCAGCGTTTCCTCGGACAGTCCCATCCTGCTTCCCCTGCTCGGCAGCCTCGCCACCCTCTGGGGCGTCCTTCTCATGCTCTGGCTCCTCTGCCGCGTGATTCTTTCCATCGCCCGTCACTCCAGCCTCGCCGACGCCATCATCAGCGCCATCCCATGGGTCGGATCCGCATGGAGCCGCAGCGGACTCGCCCGCTGGGCCGCCGTCATGCAGTTCCACCTCCAGTCCGGTCAACTTATGTCAGGTGCCTTCGAGGAAGCCGCCGCAGCAGCAGACCGACCCCGCCTGCGCAAAGCCAGTCTGCGGCTTGCCCGGCTCACCGCCTCCGGTCAGCCCGCCGGACCCGCCATGTGCCGCGAATCCATCTTCCCCGAGGAAGTGTCGCTCCACTTCGCCTCCGCAGAGGAAGCCGGCATGCTCGACGTCGAATGTGCCCGCATGGCCACACGCGCGCTGCACGACGCCACGACCGCCGTGCAGCGCGCCGGAGAATGGATCCCGCGCTTCGTCTATGCCGCCGCCATGGGCTTCGCCGCATGGCAGATCCTCCGCATGGGCGCAGGAATCATCACCCAACAGCAGAACTTCATGCGCGACCTCGGACTGTAGCAGAGGGCGTAACGGCAGTGCCCGCGCGGCAGCCTTGCCGTCAGGCCTTGCCGAGCTGGATCATTCCGTAATCCCCGTCCGCACGGCGGAAGAGAACGCAGTCGCGGTCGGTCTTCTGATTGTGGAAAATCACGAACTTTCGCTCGCTCAGTTCCAACTCGGTGATCGCTTCGTCCTCGTAGAGTGGACGGATCCGGTAGTTTTCCGGGTGAATGATGACCGGCTCGATGTCCTCCTTGTGTTCATCCTCGAGGACAGCCGTGCCGAAGACAGTTTCGTCGAGATGACGGATGCTGGCGCTGCGCGGGCGGTGATTCTTGAGGAGGCGGGTCTTGTGCTTGCGCATGCGGCGCGCAATCTTGCTGATGGTCTCGTCCATCGCCGCGTAAAGATCGTTCGCGGTGCTGCTACACTCGATGGTGATGTGATTCGCGCAGAACAGGATGATTTCCGCAAAGTGCCGATGGTGCGTCTGCACCTCGAGAATCACCTTCGCTTCGATGATCTTCGGGTAGTCAAGATGCAGGCTCGCCACCTTCTTCTTCGCATAGTCACGGATGGCATCCGTGATCTCCATGTGACGTCCCGTGACGGTGACTGGCGGATCGACATTGATTGTCTGCATGGTTTTGGGTTCTTTTGGGGTTGGAAAAATCGGGTTCTGGGAATTCTGTCACATGGTGAAGCCTTCGCCAAGATAAAGCCGCCGCGCTTCGGGGTCGTTCACCAGAAAATCCTTGCTGCCATGACGGCAGACACGGCCTTCATAAATCAGGTAGGCACGGTCCACGATGGAAAGCGTTTCGCGGACATTGTGGTCCGTGATGAGGATGGCCAGACCAGCCGAACTGAGGTCGGTCACGATCTGCTGAATCTCGCTGACCGCGATGGGATCGACGCCGGAAAACGGTTCGTCGAGCATGAGCAGGCTGGGCTCGGTGACGAGGCTGCGGGCGATGGTGAGGCGGCGTTTTTCGCCGCCGGAGAGGGTGATGGCGAGGCTTTTGCGGATGTGGACGATGCCGAAGCGTTCGAGGAGGCCTTCGAGACGCTCGCGGCGTTCGTTCCGGCTCAGATCCATGGTTTCCATGACGGCCATGATGTTCTCTTCGACCGTCAGCTTGCGGAAAATGGATTCTTCCTGCGGGAGGTAGCCCATGCCGAGGCGGGCCCGGCGGTACATGGGCAGACGCGTGGCGTCTTCCCCGCTGAAACGCACCGTGCCGCCATCCGGTGCCACCAGCCCGACAATCATGTAGAAGGTGGTCGTCTTCCCCGCCCCGTTCGGTCCCAGCAGACCCACGATTTCGCCGGGCCGGACACGGACATCGACTTTGTTCACGACGGTCCGGCCGTCATAGACCTTCACAAGCCCACTGGTTGAAAGCAGGAAGTCGGACTCGGCACCCTCATGCAGTCCTGAAGCCGCAGCGGCGGCAGTATCGGCAGAAATCACGGACATTTCGTCAATCGGCGGAGTTCAGCGGGCATTGCCGGATCCCTGGGCAGAACGGGCGGGTCCAGTGGCCTTGGTGCGGTCAGGGGTCGTCGCCGGCACGGGCTTGTCGAGCGACTTCGGGAATTCGTCGGCTCCGATCGACCGTTCCACGGGGAGCATGGTGCAGTTCTTGAACTGAACTTCTTCGGTCTGGCTGAGCATGATGACACTTTCCTTGCTCTCGGCCGCGAAGCATTTGTCGCCGGTCTGGGCTTCTGGCCATTCGCGCAGGAAGAAGAGGCCGGTTTTCTTTTCATAGACCATGTAGCCGGCGCGGCCGACCTGGACTTCGCCGTCCTTGCCGACGGCCATGATGCGGGCGCGGCCCCGGATGATGATGCGTTCGAAGGGGGATTCCTGCGTCTTCGGCTTGCCCTCGGCGGGCGTTCCGCCAGCGGTGCTCACGGGATCAACCGTCTTTGGCTTGCCGGATTTGCCGCTGTTCTTCGCCATGCCACCGGTGGGGTCGCCAGCGTGCGATTCATCATAGAGAATCTCGATTTCATCGCCGTCCGCCGCGAACGACTTGCCGCGGACCTTGGCATTGCCGCGCAGAATGTAGGTGCGGGTCCGCGGGTCACCCGGTGGCAGGGCCTTGTCAGGATTAGCCGGATCGCGCGCCGGTGGTTTGATCATTTCATCGGCATCAATGACGCTGCTCACCGCCATGTTGACCTTGCGGTTCGGGTTGAGCGGGGCCGGACCGGGCACACCGGCGAAAGTGGCCGGACGGGTGGGCGCGGCAGTCACCGCAGGCGTTCCGTCCTTCTTCTTCATGACCTTGTCCTTCACGGTCCTCAGGGCATCTTTGGCATCTTCGCCCATGGCCTCGCGGGCTTCCCGGGCCGCATCCTTGAGGGCATCGAGAGACCCTCCTTCCTGACCCTTCTTGAGTTCGCCGGCTGCCTTCTTGAGCCCTTCAAGGTCCTTGACGCCCTTCAGGTCGGGCAACCCCTGCTTCTTCTCGCCAACGAGCCGTTCGGTTTCCTTGCGGACGGCTTCGTTCCGGCCAGCAGCTTCCTCGACCATTTCCATGGCCTTCTTGAGTCCGTCCTTGCTCCGGCCGTCCTGCTTGAGCGCATTGAGGGCACTCTGCTCGGACTTGTGCGTCGGAACGGACGGCTTCCCGGCATCCTTGGCCGCCTTCTCCTGCCCGCGCAGCGGCACCGCCGCAAGCATCAGCATCGTCCAGAAAATCGGGTTCTTGTTCATCGCGGTTTCGCTGAGGTACGGGTCCGGCCAGCCGCCGTCCCGGGTTTTCGTGTCGCTGGTTTCGCAACGGGTTTCGCTGCCGCCCTCGCCGCGGGCTTCGCCGCCGCCCTCGCCGACGGTTTCGCCGCTGGCGTGGCCACTGCGGGCGGGGTAGCCGGCGGGCTTGGCTGGGCGTCGGGAGCTGCTTCCGCGCTTGCCGTGACTTCTCCTTCCGGAACTTCTTCGTACACCACCATGCGGACCCCGCCCGTGAAATGCGTGAGCCCCGTCGCATGGTCATGCAGCATGCCACCACTCTCGATCCTGCGGTCGCGTTCTTCGATGACCACGGGCCGGTCACTCACAATGAGGTCCATGGACAGATCGTAGACGCCGCGTTCCAGCTGGAGCCGGCGGCTGATTTCCTCGCTGCCTTCCCCATCGGCGTATTCCGTGAACACCGCATTCTCGAAGACAAGGTGACCGTCGTCGGGACGCTGCACGCGGCGGCTCTCGAAAATTGATTCGACTTCCGCAGGAATGCCCACGGTATCAAGTTCGAGGACACCAGTAAGATCGCGCGGCACGAATTCCCGGTAGAACGGGGCCCGCACTTCCCGGTGCTCGCTGCCCGGGGGAGCCAGCGCTTCCAGAATCGACAGTCGCGACCGCATGCCCGCCACCCGGCGGCTCGCCCGCCGCGCCGCAAAGCCATCGCCATTCCCGCCCTCCGCAGGCAATTCAGCCGATTCAACCTCGCCCGCCTCGGCATTGGCCGGAACGGAAGCCTTCTCCGCATCTGCAGACACAGCCTCAGCCGTCCCTTTTGTCCCTGCCGGAACGTCCTGCCCGCGCAGCGCTACTGCAGAGCCGGCGATCAGCAGAAGAATGGTGCGCATCGCTGTCATCGTAATGTCATTGTCAGGTCTCAGCAGGTTCCGGGGCCGAAACCATGCGGTGCAGGGCGCGCAGTCGGCGCACCACACCCCGGAGTTCCGCGAACGGCACCATGTTCGGTCCATCGGAAAGCGACACTGACGGGTCGAAATGTGTCTCCATGAAAACGCCATCGCAGCCGGCTGCCACGGCCGCACGGGCGAGCACGGGAGCCAGCTTGCCATCGCCTCCGCTCGTCCCCCCCAGTCCACCAGGCCGCTGCACGGAATGCGTGGCATCAAAAACCACCCGGAATCCCATCTCGCGGATCCAGTAAAGCGACCTCATATCAGCGACCAGATTGTTGTAGCCGAAGGTGGCTCCGCGCTCGGTGAAGAAAAAGCGGTCGTTCCCCGCCGCGGCAATCTTTTCCGCAATGTGCTTCACATCCCACGGAGCCAGAAACTGACCCTTCTTCACATTGACCACCCGGCCGGTCCGCGCCGCCGTCACCACAAGGTCGGTCTGACGGCACAGAAAGGCCGGAATCTGGAGCACATCAATGTACTCGGCGGCAATCTCGGCCTCCTCGGGCGAATGCACATCGGTGGTCACGGGCACCCCGTGTTCCTTCCCGATGGCGGCCAGCAGGGCACAGCCTTCCCGGCAGCCCGGCCCCCGGTAGGAGCCACCGGACGTCCGGTTCGCTTTGTCGTACGATGCCTTCAGAATCAGCCGGATGCCTTCCTCCCGGGCCATCGCATGAATGGCGGCAGACAATTCCCGCAGGAATCCCTCGGACTCCATCACACACGGCCCCAGAATGAAGATGGGCTCCACCCCATCCATTTTCCATGGGCCAATCGCAAGGTCAGGCAGCGTCACTCCGGCAGGTTCGGTCATGTCCCCATAACCAGACTCCAGAACCGGACGCGCGCAAATAAAACCGCGACCCAATTCACTCGCCCGGGGGAGCCGTGTACGAACTGTTGCCCGATGGCTTTTCGGCGTCCTTCCCACTCATCGCCGCAGCTGCCCCGAAACCAGCCGCCACCACCCCGATGAGTACGTAAACGGCCATGAAAACCGCCGTCGTCAGACCGATGAACTTCCAGAACGACCGCTGATGCTCGAGGGCGGATTCAAGATCGCGGAGCGAACGGGTCCGCACGAGGGATTTGACGGCTCCGCTGTACTTGAACATCTTGATGACAGGCATCACGTAAAGCAGGGCGATGACCACATAGACCGCAGCCAGTGCCATGGGAAGCCACGTCGGCGCTCCTTCGAGATCACTGCCCATCATGGCCTTGGTGGCTGCCCCGCCAAGCGCAAGAGCCGCCAGTGCCCCGATGATCAGGAAGACCGAGCCAATCGCTCCCAGCACGGCCAGAAACACCACCCAAGGACGGGTCCGCCGCATCAGATCAATGGTGCGGGCCGATACCCCGGCTTCAGCGGGGGCCTGCGACTGTACCTGACGCGCTCCCGGAGCCGCATAGGGATTGCGCACGGCCGCCGCCGCCGCGGTCGGCGCAGGCTGCGCCGCGAAGACTTCGCCGAGCGACTTCCAGCCATCCATGCCTTCGCGCCAGCACAGGTCCTGCGACGTCAGCTGCCCGCTGGCGAGCATCTGCTGAATCTGTTCCTCGGACAATTCGCCAAGCTGCTGGCCATTCTGTGCGACGTGATAGTTCATGAAATTCCGGTAGTTTCGCGGATCCATACCAGCGCTCCCGCCCCATCGGCAAGCCCCGTCTTGCGGAATCCTCAGTTCCCAGGCCAGTACTCGGACATCTTGCGGCGCAGAAAGGCGGCACTGGCCTGCAGTTGCCCAAATCCATCGACCCCGTCCTCAATGCTGATCCAGCCATCGAAACCGACGTCGCGCAGAATTCCGAAAATCGCATCGTAATCGTTGAGGCCTTTCCCGATTTCGCCGTGCCGCAGGCGTTTGGCATATCCAGCCACGCCCATTTCCTCGCGCCGCAGGTCTTCGAGCGTCCCCTCGGCCAGATAGCGGTCGCTCGCATGCATCGTCACCACCCTCGGCGCGACACGACGCAGCAGTGCAATCGGATCTTCCCCCATGAGCAAAGTGTTGCTCGGATCGTAATTTACTCCGAAATTCGGGTCGTCGATCGCATCCACAATGTCGCAGAAAATATCCATGGGCTGCGCAAACTCCGGATATTCCCAGAAATCGTCCTTATAGTGATTCTCCAGAATGAGGGTCACGCCATGCTCCCGCGCATAGGGCAGGCAGGCCTGAATCCCTTCGACGGTATAGGCAATGCCATCGGCGCGGCTGACTTCAGGACGGCGCTGACCGGACAGCACACGGCACCAGCGGGCTCCAAGAGCGGCACTCATGCGGATCCATTGCTTTTCCTTCTCCACTTCCCTCGCCCGGTGCCCAGGATCAGGACTCGTGAAGTCAGGCGAACAGCACATCATCGGAATGACAAGACCACGCTGCGCCGCCGCAACCCGCAGAGGTTCCCAGTTTGCTTCGTCCTCCATTTCCAGAAAACCGGCGTACCATTCGACTCCGTCAAGCGGCAGGGTCGCTGCAAGGTCCAGCCATTCAACAAGTTTCATCTCCCCGGTCTTGCACAGCGGATGCATCCAGGCCTTCGGTACAGCACAGAGTTTCGGCATCCCCGGGAAACGCTCGCAACCCCGCCTTCCTGTCCGGATTTCTCCACCGCACCATCCCAGCCCATTCCCACATTGACCTCTCTGGCTGCGCCGGGTATGCGGTAAACCATGAAATCATGCAGCCTCCGGGAAACCAAACTGGCAGCCAATCACGGCCCCGCCCAGGCCGAAGTCTCCGTCCAAGTGGAATCGGTCACCCTCAAACCCACCAAAGCAGGCGGCGAATTCCTCGAACTCAAAATCGCGGACGCCGAAGACCATGCCACCCTGCGGGTCTGGAGCGACGCCCCGATCTTCGCGGAAGCCTCGCAGCTCCCGCCCGCATCGTTCATCGCCATCACCGGCGAATGGGCCATCAGTAACTTCGGCCTCGAAGCCCGCAACTGGTCGCTCCGTCACCTCACAGAACCGGAAATCACTTCCCTCCTCGGCGGCCCGGAATCGCTCCGCTCCCGCCAGGCCACCGACTTCGCCACCATCGAATCGCTCACCAGCGAAATCGCCGACCCCAGACTGCGCGCCCTCTGCCAGCTCTTCCTCGCAGAATTCGGGGAACGCTTCCGCCGCACCGGAGCCGCCCGCGAATACCATCACGCCCGCCGCGGCGGCCTCGTCGAACACGTCGCCCAGATGATGCGTTGCGCCCACGCCATCTGCTCGGCCTACCCCCACATAAACCGCGACCTCGTCATCACCGGCGTCCTCTTCCACGACTGCGGAAAACTCTGGGAAAACTGCTTCGCCGCCGACGGATTCCACATGCCCTACAGCGACCCCGGCGAACTCCTCGGACACATCCCCCTCGGCATCGAACTCGCCAACCGCCTCTGGCACCGCATCATGGATTCCCCAGAGGCCGCCACATGGCCAGCCTCCCCACCAGCCGATGACGTCCGCCTCCACCTCCTCCACCTCATCGCTTCCCACCACGGCGAATACCAGTTCGGTTCCCCCGTCCTCCCCAAAACCCCAGAAGCCATCGTCCTCCATCACGTCGATAATATCGACGCCAAACTCGAAATGATGGCCACCGCCTACCAAACCTCCCCCACCGTCAGCCGCAATATCTTCGAACGCATGCGACCCCTCACCGTCCGCCTCGTCCGTCCCCTCCCGCCAGTCACGCCTCCCACCACGGAATAAAGCGAACGCAGAAACAGCACCGCAGAGCCAGAGCCAGAGAAACGCAGCCGTCCCCGCTCAGGGAATCGTCAGCGCCTTCCCAGCCTCAATGTGATCAGGACTCGCCAGATTGTTGGCCCTCACCAGCGCATCCACACTCACCCCATAACGACGCCCAATCTTTGTAAGATTCTCCCCCGCCGCCACCACATGCGTCCGGCCACCACCACCACCACCCGATCCCCCGCCGGAATAAGAATTGCCACCGCCACCGCCGCTGTACCCACCACTGCTCGGAACGGACGCCGTCCCCACCCCGTAATCGGTCTGACCATACGGCGCCGTCGCATACGGATCGTTGGTCGCCGCTGCCTGACCCTGCCCGCCATACCCATAGGCCGCCCCGCCTTCGTTCCCAGTCCCATACGTCCCATACGGATCCGCCGCCGCCTGCTGCCGCGGCTTCATGGCTTCACACGAGGCCAACATAGCCACAGCCCCAATCGACAGCATCAGACGGTTCACTCGGCGCATGATCACAATTTCGGTTAACGTTTCCAGATTATCCATTTCCCCATGGAATCCGCAACTGAAGAAAAGCAGGTTGCGTACCCCCCAATCTATGATACAGACGCCACCCCGGTCGCCCGCTCCAACCAAGCGGATCCCACCAAACCACACGGGCAGTTAGCTCAGTCGGTAGAGCAGCGGACTTTTAATCCGTTGGTCCTGGGTTCGAGTCCCAGACTGCCTACTTCCCACCAAGAACACTCGGGAGGACCAAGGGGAACGCGCCTGCACAGCCTGCGGCTTCCCAAGGGACACAAGGGACACAAGGGACTAAAAGGACACAAGGGACTGGAAATGGGTCTGCACATTTCGCCGGGCCCATCCGCCTCCGGGCACCTCTCGCGCCCCTTCAGGGCGCCTGATTGATTGACTTCATTGACCCGAGGCTGAGCAACGCGATGCCCCAGGTACCCATCCACCCCCATGAAAGGCGCCCTGAAGGGGCGCGAGAGCCGCACGGTCCACCCTGCCGCCATGAGGCATCCCAGTGGATCACAGCACTCAAGCGACCTCGATTTTCATACCGGGATCCGTCTCGCAGCGGTCGACAATGGCGTTGTAGCGGGTGATGAGTTCTTCCACTGCCGAGCGTCGGCTGCTGCCCTGAAATGCCGTCCGCTCCAGCATGTTGGCCACGAGGAACTGCGTGATTTCAAGTACTTCCACGCGTCGGCCGATGCCCATTTCCTCGGCGAGAGCCTCGGCAAGGGCCGCGCCGGCCTGACTGGATATCACCAATGGCCTCAGTCCCCTTTCAAGGTTGGCGCTGCACTTCCCCAGCAGTTGTCTCGTCGGAGCCGTAGTCACATGGATGACACTGTCCCCGATCTCGAAATCCCCCGATCTGCCCGTTGGGTCGTCCGCAGTCGAAAATGAATTATGCGGCAATCCGCAGCCGGGATACAGCATGTCAAGTTTCGCTCCCACAAGGTGCTGCATCATCCCGCCAAGCAGGGTCGATCCCTTCTGCATCGACTGCCGCCGCCGGGCCTCATCAAAGAGTCCAACAAGGCACGCCTTCAGAGAAGTTCCCACATCGAGCCTGAGCCGAAGCGGCGAACGCTCGAAATACTCGACCACCTTTTCGACCCACCATCGTTCAATCTCCCTCATATCGATTTGCGCCGGCCGAGGGAGTCCGTTCAGAAATCCAACGTAGTCCTGCATGTTCTTCATGCTGCCACGGCTGGTCCTGCCTCCCTCTGCCGCAAGGACTCTGGTGATTCCATAGTCCTTCAGGATCGACTGCACAGCTCCCTTTCCGAGTCCGAGCACCTGCCCCTGCCCCACGGTCACAAGGGCTGCCGCATCAAGCGGCAATCCGTTCCGGACCGCCATTCTCGTCACCACCAGAGCGACGCAGAGCGGGCCCTTGTTCCCGGTGAACTCATGCGATGAGGCAAAACTCTCGAGCAGTCTGTGCAGCGCTGCGGACATGGTTGGTACTGGCAAGGGGAAGCAGCAGGTGATCCGTCAGAAACTGGACCACCGGCACCGCCACGGCGTCACCCATCGCATTGTAGGCCTCGTTGTAGCTTTCCGGCATCCAATAGTCAGGCGGAGCGCCCATGAGTGCGCCAATCTCCCGCTTCGTGAGCAGACGCGCCTGCAGGGCTCCATCCGACCAAAGCAGAACAAATTGCCGGCTGCTGCCCCCCTCGGCGGTCCGAAGACATCCCGCCAGATCGTCGAACCGAAGCTCCAGCACCTGCCTGCCATTCCGCGTGCGACGGTATCCAGGGAAAACAGCCCGTGAAGCCAACGGAAGCTTCTCGAGGGCCGCCGCATGGACCGGTGACAGCAAATCCAGCAAAGCATCCCGGCGCGGAACATCAAAAACCGCGGCGTCCCATTCAATCAAATCCGAGAGCCTCACCTTGCTCTGCGGCGGCCGCGGCAGGCTCCAATAGACGACATCCTCCAGCCCACGCACCGCCTTCTGCACCGCATCGGGATGCAGCCAATTCGCACCATGGTCCTCCAGCGAAGCTGTCTCGATAGCACGGTCCACCGCCACCACAAAAATCCGCGGGCGCGACTGCGGCAGCCACGACTTCGCATCCAGCAGCATCGGCCCCACCCGATACCCCCGGGATACCAGCGCCTCATGAAGCTGGCGATACTCCCTCCCTCCAGACGCAGACACAAGACCCACCACATTCTCAATCGCCAGTACCCGCGGACGCACCGGCATCTCATCAAGAACCCGCAGCCACTCCCAGAACAATCCACTCCGCGATGCCCCAATTCCCCCAATCCGCCCAGCCAGCGATAAATCCTGACACGGGAAACTCGCCCACACCACCTCCGCAGCCGGAAGTTCACCCCCGCTCACCTCCGCAATCGACCCCAGCCTGAAATGCTCCCCACCATGATTCGCCCGGTAAACCGACGCCTTCCGTGCACAAATGTCGTTCGCCCATACCGTCGTCATCGCATGCCGCACCCCAAGTGAAACCAGCCCGCTCCCGGCAAAAAAATCAGCAAAACGCAACGACGACATCGGATTCCTCAAAACAAACCACGCGCCCACCACCCACGCAACAACAGAAACCAACCCCGACCGGATCCGCGGCTGCGACAAAGGAATCGTCCGCTTCTACCCACAAACAAACAGCAGGGCCTCACACCCATCCCTCACACCCGTTCCCCGCAAGTGGTCTGGCCTTCTGTCCGCACTCAGGCCTCCGCATCCCCCTCTCCTGATCCATCCCTCCGGGCGGGGCGCTCCGCGCCCGGCGGCTCCGCCGCCCCCAGCTCCTGACCTGCGGACAAGCGGAGCCCGGAATTATACCATAAGCCTATATTTGGATCCGCTCTCCCGCGAGTTCCAGCACGACAACCTGAAGCGAGATTAACCCACGATCCCCCACGCCTAACGCGGACTGTTCCGCTTTCCCCGATGACCTCCGGATCCTCGGTGATGCCGCTTCGTCTCCCGTACGCGCCTTCGTCCCAAGCATCGCGGCACCATTCCCAGACATTTCCATGAAGATCGTAAAGCCCCCAGCGATTCGGCAGCTTCTGCCTCACAGGATGGCTTTCGCTGGCACTGTTTGCTGCAAACCACCCAAGGCGATCAAGTGCGGGATCCATTCCATCCGGAACCGTGCATGGCGAGCCATCATGAAACGCCCCGGTCGTGTCCGCCCGGCACGCGTACTCCCACTGCGCCTCGGTCGGCAGGGCCGCCCGCAGACCGGGCACCAACACGTTGACCCTCCTGACCAAGTCGAGGCAGTCATACCAACTCACCTGCTCCACAGGACGATGATCGTCGCCGCGAAACTTCGCAGGATTGCGGCCCATCACCGCCTTCCACTGCGCCTGCGTCACCGGCGTCTCCCCCATCCAGAACCCACGCGTGATCCGCACCCACTGCTGCGGGCTCTCTTGGAAGTACCAATCTCCTTCACCACGCAAAGCCCCCATCTGAAAATGCCCCGGGGGAATCCACCGCCACGGAAACACCACCCCGCCAATCGTACACTCGGCAAAAATCCCAAGCTCATCCTCCCCGAACACCTCGGCCCAGGACGGCGCAAATCGCGGAATCTCACTCATGCCCACAAAAAAGAAAATTGGCCTGCGGTGACGTTCGACTGGTGACTGCGGTCACCACCCCACGCCGGTACCCAGAAGAATTTCAGCTTCACTTGCGCCTCCTTTTATCGAAAAACCGATCGAAAAATCCGGGGCGCTCCGCGCCCGCCCCTGCGGGCTCAGGAGGTGCCGGCAGCGTCCCGCTGCCGGCACCCGGCGGCTCCGCCGCCTCCAGCTCCTGACCTGCGGACAAGCGGAGCCCGTTGTGGATCCAGACCCTGTCAGGATTGATCCCGTACCGGATGGCCGCACGGCAGCTCCAGGCCTCGTCGTCCCAGGAGCCACCACGCACAACGCGATCAGCACTGCTTTCACCGGTAACCTCGGGATCAACGGCACCCCCTGCCCTATTCGGATACGCATCCTCATCCCACGCATCCCGGCACCATTCCCAGACATTGCCATGAACGTCGCAGAGGCCCCATGCATTCGGCGGCTTCTGGCGCACGGCATGAGTTCCTCCTTCGCTATTCTTGTCAAACCATCCGAGCCGGTCGAGGGCGAGATCCCGTCCCTGTGGTTCGGTGCAGGGCGAACCATCAAAGAATGCGCCCTCGGAACCGGCGCGGCAGGCATATTCCCACTGGGCTTCCGAGGGGAGGCGGAAGGCCGGACCCTGTGGCAGCAGGGCACGCAGCAGAAGACAGAACGCATCACTCTGGTACCAGTTCACACTATCCACCGGATGGTCTGGACTGGTGCGGGAACGGGATGGCGCTTCCTTCATCCGATGTTCCTTGCGGAGAGAGTTCCAGACCGCGGGCACCGACTCTCGGGCGGCCTCCACGACCGCTTTCCACTGGGCCTGGGTCACGGGCGTGTCTCCCATCCAGAACCCCCGTGAAATGCGCACCTCGTGCCGCGGACCTTCATTGGAATAGCGCCCCACTTCATCCTCGGGCGAGCCCATGAGGAAGGATCCCGGAGCAATCCAGCGGAGGCGGAACTCGACCCCCCGGATGGCAAAGGTGGCCAGCGGGCCGAATTCGTCGACGCTCAGTCGCCCCCATGGCAGCTCTCCGGCTGGCACCCACAGTCCTTTCGCAGTGCGGCCCTGTCCGGCAGTCGCCGCCGCCGGGCGACTCGTCGGCTGCGCGGCAGATTCCGACAATTTCCAGTGGAGCGGCGGCAGGGACCGCCCGGCATCGATGCAGGCGCTCAGTCCGTCGCGGCCGTACTCCATGCGGGCCGCCCAGCGGGGCCGCTGCCGTGGTTCGATGGTCAGGCGGGTCTTTCCTGTGTCGATGACCATGGGGCCGGGCGGCACGGTCACGGGAATCTCCAGTCCGGCATCACCAACCCCGACCTTCTCAAGCGCCCCCACCCCATCCCGGCTCACCACCACTCCCCCACCTGACAATGCCACCAGCAGACTGAGCAGCGCGGGCTGCGGGGCTTCCGCCGACCGATCCTGTGACCGCGATCCCATGATCCCGTGCAGCGCAGGAACGAGTGACCACTTTGCCGATTCCTGATCGCTGAGCAGATCGAGTCTCCATGCCTGCGACTCGCCACGGCGCTGCCCGGCATCGGCCCATTCTCTGCCATAGGCTCCCTCGGCCATGCCGCGGGGCAACTGCGCTTCCTGCTGCCCCAGCGACAGGTGCGCCACCGCAAGAGACCGGGCCAGCAGATCGGAAAATTCCGGATCGGCAAGTTCCGGATCGGCAAGCAACGGTTCTGGCAGGCGCCCGGCCATGCGCACAAACCATGCCGCCAGCCCGCTCCGCCGCCCTTCCTCGCTCTCCGGTGACGTCGCGAGCACCCGCAGCCGATCAAGGACGTCCCCGAAGAACTTCTTCACTTCCACCAGTGCCGCGGGATCCCTGGCCTGCACCCGGCTCAGCATCGCCCGCAGCCTCGCTTCTTCCGCAATGGCCACACTGTGCGGCGCATGATGCCGCGCTATCAGTTCGTCAATGGCCACCAGTTCCTCCACTGGCATCTTCCCGCGGCTCTTCAGTCGTTCTGCATAGCGGGCTTCCGCTTCCCCCAGGCTCTCGGGATTCAGAAACCCAAACGAATACGGCGACAGCCAATGCAGCGGGTCATGCCACGCGAGCCACTCGCTGCGGGCATCCGCTCTTTGAACCCGCAAACGCACAGCCCGCAGCAATGGAGCCCCCACAAACGTCGCTGGCGATACGAGATTCAGCAGCACCTCCCTCGCATCATCGTGCTCCACCCCTTCATCCCCGGACACTGACGAAACCACCTCTGCCTCCAGCGACCCGTCCGCCTGCTGCGGCCACATGAAACGACGCCGCACGTCACGCGGCAGCCGCACCCCATGGTCCCACACGGCCATGGGCCACGCAGCGCTGAGGTCATCCCGGCAACAACGCCGCGGCACTGGCATCAGCGCACAGGCCGCATGCCCGCGCCGCTTCGCCAGCTCTCCCAGCACCGCCCACGCCGCTTGCGTCGCCCGCCCTCCGTGATGCTGCCCCATCGCGGAAATCGCAAGCACCGGCACGTCCCGCGCCACTCCCGCCAGCAGATCCGGATTGGGCCGACCCAGCACCCTCTTCACCCTCAGCCCGGCCTTCCCCCGCTCCCACCGCAGCCGCCGCATCAGCCAGTCGCCATCCGCTAAAAAGGGATACATCTCACTCGTCTCATCGCGCAACACCAGCAACTCCCGCGCCCACACCCGGCGCACCACCCGCGGAATGGCGACAAGCGGCAATCCCCGCGCCACTTCCCGCGCCAACCGTTCCTGATCGACCGCCACCCCAGGCACCATCCGCCCACCCACCCGACGCAGAAACATCCCCAGCCGCGACCACCGCACCAACGGCCGCAAGGGCAACGGAGCGTCGTCCCGCAGCGCCAACTCAGCATCGCTGATCCCCGGCGGAAGATCAGCCGCCACCCGCTCGGGCGGCAATTCCTTGTCCTCACGCTCCACCGGCACCAGAAACGTCAATGGCTCCATCCGCCGCTGCACCACCACAGGCGGTGCCTGTTCCCCAATCTCCGGCTCTTCAGGCTTGTCAGGAGCCGACAGCTCCTGCACCTCCGGCACAGTCTTCTTCTCATCCTCCTTCGGCGGCAGCGGCACAAACCCACACGCAGCTGCCAACTCGACACCGTGAACCCCCGCCTCCCGCAGCACCAGCAGAAGATCAGCACGATTCACGGTAGCCCGCAATCTCATGTCAGTTCCGGCGCATTCTTCCTGAGCACAAATCCGGCCACCTGCTCCAGCGCCGCCCGCTGCAGTTCGTCCCGCTCGGCACCCGCCTTTCCTTTGCCTAGTTCGACAAGTACCCGGATCAAATCAAGGTACTCGGCTGCCCCCGGAACCGCTTGCCCATCCTGACCCTTGCCACGCGCCAGACGACGGTCGCCCACCAACGCAGTCGCAACTTCTCTGCAAAGCTCACCACTGATACTCGCCGCCTCATCAGGCCAATGAACCCGCGCCCGATCACAGAGGAATGCGATCGCTTCCCCCTCACTCGCCGGAAAGCCCATCTGATGCACCAGACAGCGCCGCAGAAAGGCAGCCGGCAATTCCCGTTCTTCATTCGTCGTGATGATGATCAAGGGCCGCTTCCCCTCCTTCATGACGACCCGCTCGCCCGTATGCGGCACCCGGAACCCCGCATTCCCCAGCGTCTCCAGCAACCCGTTCGGCACGGATGGGTCCGCCTTGTCAATCTCATCCACCAGTACCACCGGCCCGATCGACGCCGCGTCATCTTCCTTCCAATCCGTTGGCTTCGGTGGCTCCGGACACGCGCGGCAATGCTCCCCAAACAAATCAGCCTGCTTCCGCGCCCCTCCCCAATCAAAGGCCCACCACAATACCCCCGGCCGCACAAAGTTCCGCTCGGACAACTTCGCCTGCCAATCCCCGCCATCTCCCTTCACCAGAGAACTGACCTGAGCCTGCGCCAACCGCGCCACCGCATCATACGTCGCCAGCAAATCATCCCGCTCGCTCCGCTCGTCCACCACATGCACCAGCAACGGCACCCCCAGCACCACCGCCGCCGCCCGCGCCAACTGACTCTTCCCAATCCCCGGTTCCCCACGCAGCAATAACGGCCGCCCCGCCGCCACCGCCGCCCGCAAGGCCCACAAACTACCCCCGTCAAATTGATGCACCCCAGCCTCCCACGTGTCCCACGAGGGTAAAGGAACCGCCCCTCCCAGCCACCGCGGATCACTCAGACGGGCCAGTGCCGCCCCTGAAATTGAAGATTTGTCACTCATGACTCAGTAAAGTTCACCTTCCCCTCATGGCAACTGCTTCCGCCGGGCATCAATGGCCTGGAAAATACGGCAGACCGCGCAGAGGACTTGGAAGCTATCCTGAAGCACAGCCTCCTCACGCTCCTTTCCAGAAGGAAAAATGAGTATAAGGTGGCGAAGCTCCAACTTGTTTTTGATCAAGTCACTGAGTTGCCTAAAGGACACGCCACTGCTGAAATAGGGCAACCGGTCGTTAATGAATGCATCCATAAAGCGAGCCTTTACATCCTCGAAGTAGCTATCGATAATGCCGTCATCATTTCCGGTGTTCACGTCTAGAATGTGCCTGATGAAATGCTTCTTGATGCTCTTGACTGTTTCAAGCTCACTTATTCCCCCGTGCTCCCCAGGCAAATCCGGAACAGACGTCTTACCCTCGGTATAATCGGGAACCTCCCGGACAACGCCTGGCAAAGCATTCGGATTCACATCGCGGGCCTCCACAGAAAACATCCGCTGCAAGCGGGCGGGGCCGTCGGCGATCGCCTGAGTCACGAGATGAATGAAGTCCACCGCAAGCATATCACCCCCAAGCTTCACGGTCGCAGTGCGGCCAGGATACTGATGAGCTGTGGATGATAGCTTTGCGCGCTGTTCAAAAACCCATTTTCGGTCAATCGCCATTACCACCACGCCCCCAATCACAAACTCCAAATCGTCCAAATCGGCCCGCCTATTGAAGCGCATCGCATCAAAACTGGTCCGTATGGCATTTAAATGCCGCAGGACCCTGAACGCAGGGCCAGTCAAATCGCTGTGCAGCTTCCTCCGGCCAGTATCAGAATCCACCAGACCATCGGAATTATCCAGGAGAAACTGGCCGACCGTCTCGTTTCGTTCCAGGATCCGATTAACCTGTATGGCAGTGTTGCTATATAGCCGAGCCAGTACATCCTCCGAAGGTCCGTGCAATTCCGGAAACTCCGATTTGACCCATTCTTCGAATTTCTCCAGCGAATCAGGGAGCAAGCTATCAGCTAAGAACGCGAGAATTGAATCCACATTCTTAGCGATTTCCTCGATCCGCCGAATCTGGTCAATCGTCATGGTAGACAAACCATCGCGGATTCGGTCAAGATGAGGCTGCTGCTTGTCAAACTCTCCGTGCCAGTGATCCATCCAACCAATGCGAGTATCCATATCGTGGATAGGAGACACACCGGGCATTAGCCAGACTTTGACCCGACTCCTGAATTCGTCCGCATTATCGCGACTGCGCTCCCAAGCGATCAGGAGTTCGTACATGCAGTTCGGCGAACGCAGGTAATCATCGCTGAGGAAAATACAGAGAAAGTCGGAAGCACCGATCCTGCGCATGAAGTCTTTGATGTCATTCCCAAGTCTCAGATCCTGAAGATCACGCAGGATGGGCACGCCTCTATTGGTAAGGCTTTGGCAGAAGCGTTCGACGGAGCCCGCGTTCTCCCCCTCCTTCTCCTGTTTCCACGCGTACGAGACGGCGACTTTTCTGTTCTGGGCTGGGTTGCTCATGAATGAAAGCGGTGGCAAAGGATGGGCCGCGGAAACGCCTCTGGACCAGCGCTAACCACGCACGGCGGGAAAACGGATCGGGACGCCCTCGCAGGTGAAGTCATTTATTAGAGCACCATTTCTCTCAATATCCGGATGCCCGGCCAAGTTCCTACGGTTCCGCATTCACGGAAGACAATGGTAACCAGTGAATTCCGGTACCAAGTGAGCGTTGCGGAGGAGACCATCGCTCTGTCTGACGGAAGATTGGTAGCGTTCCCTGAGTCATTAAACGTGGTTGCTTGCTGGCTGGTTGGTCTCAGGCGCTGGCATGCGCCGCTGCCCCGTCCTCCGCTGCGCGCAGCCCCGGGAGGATCGATGTACTACCGCCTCCGCTACGTCCCGTAAGAAAAAGGGGCGGCGGCAACCACAGCGCGTTGGCTGCGGGGCGGCGGTGCACCCGTTCGGCCGGCTCATTCCGTCGGCTCATTGGGCCCCCGGCGGTTGTCAGTCAGTACCGGAAGTGGGACTCGAACCCACACGTCCGTGAGGACAACGGATTTTGAATCCATCGCGTCTACCATTCCACCATTCCGGCAGGCGACTGAAACCGCTGGGGATCTTCTGGCATTCGGCGGGCTGTGGCGCAAGGAAAAGCTTTCCTGCCCTTGAGCGATCCTGGCGCTGCCGCGATGGCATGCGCTGAACCAATTTTTCTCCCTTGGGCCAATTTCAGCTTCATTCTCCGTACCCCCCCTCGGGCGACCAGGGTCAGGCGATCGCCAAACTGGTGAAGTCGATTGGTGCGGGCAACAAGCATCAGACGCTGCTGGGGGTGACCGGGTCAGGAAAGACCTTCACGATGGCGAATGTGATCGCGGAGACTGGCAAGCCGTCCCTTGTGATGAGTCACAACAAGACGCTCGCGGCCCAGCTTTATTCGGAACTGCGCCAGTTCTTCCCGGACAATGCCGTCGAGTACTTTGTCAGTTACTTCGATTACTACCAACCGGAAGCCTACATTCCGCGCAGCGATACCTACATTGAGAAGGATTCGAGCATCAATGATGAGATCGAGCGCCTCCGTCTGAGCACGATGAGTGCGCTGCTGACCCGCGAGGATGTCATCGTGGTGGCCTCGGTGAGCTGCATTTACGGCCTTGGATCGCCGGACGATTATGCTCAGGCGATGTTCCCGGTCCGCCGCACCATGCAGATGGACCGCGACCATTTCCTGACGCGGCTCATCGATCTGCTGTACGAACGCAACGACATTGCCTTCCAGCGCGGCCGCTTCCGGGCCCGTGGCGATGTGGTCGAAGTCTGGCCAGCGAGCTTGGAGAACGATGGCATCCGGGTCGAATTCTTCGGCGATGAAATCGACCGCTTGAGTGTCTTCGATCCCCTGACGGGTTCGACCCGGCAGACGCTCGACGCCTTCACGTTCTACCCGGCCAAGCAGTTCGTGACGGCTGCCGAGAAACTCAAATCCGCCCAGCACAGCATCCGGGCCGAGTTGGACGAACGCGTGGCGTGGTTTGAACAGCATGGCAAGTACCTCGAAGCCCAGCGCATTAGGCAGCGGACGGAATACGACCTCGAAATGATGCGCGAGATGGGTTTCTGCCAGGGGATCGAGAACTACAGTCGTCACCTCACGGGCCGTGCCCCCGGAGCGACTCCTTATACGCTTCTTGATTTCTTCCCTGACGATTTCCTCCTCATTGTGGACGAAAGCCACGCGAGCATTCCGCAGATTGGCGGGATGTATGAAGGCGACCACAGCCGCAAAACGACCCTTGTGGACTTCGGGTTCCGGCTGCCCAGCGCCCTCGATAACCGGCCGCTGCGTTTTCCGGAATTCATGGAACGGACCCGCCAGATTCTCTATGTGAGCGCCACCCCGGCGCGCTTCGAGATCGAAAACAGTGTCGTCGGAAACCTTTCCTACATTCCGCACCGCCGCGCCAAGATCGGTCAGGACGAACCAGTCCCCGCCCTCACTCCGCGTATTTCGGGCAGTTCGGAACCGATCGCTGCCTTCGACGTCCATACTCCCGGCAAAGCGCTTATTGCCGAACAGATCATCCGCCCTACGGGCCTCCTCGATCCAGTCATCACGGTCAAACCCCTCAAGGGCCAGATCGATGAAACCATCGAACTCTGCCGTCAGCGTGTGGAGCGATCGGAACGCGTTCTGGTCACCACCCTGACCAAACGCACCGCCGAAGACCTCACGGATTACCTGCGCGGCCTCAACCTGCGCGTCCGCTACGTGCACAGCGACATCAACGCGATCGAACGCGTTGAAATCCTCCGCGGCCTGCGCGCCGGCGACTTCGATATTCTTGTCGGCATCAACCTGCTCCGCGAAGGTCTCGACCTTCCGGAAGTCTCGCTCGTCTGCATTCTCGATGCCGACAAGGAAGGCTACCTCCGCAGCGAAACCAGCCTCATCCAGACCGCCGGACGGGCCGCCCGCCACGTCCACGGCGAGGTCGTTCTCTTCGCGGACCAGATGACCAAAAGCATTCAGGCACTCATCGGCATCACCACGTACCACCGCCGCATGCAGATGGCCCACAACGAAGCTCACGGCCTTTCTCCCAGCCCCGTTCAGCGCAAATCCCAGGACACCCTCCGCCTCAACCCAGCCAACGCTCCCGCAGCCGGCATCGTCGCCGAATCCGCCACCAACGACGAAAACATCGCCGATGTCATCGCCCAGCTGCAGGCGGAAATGCTCGAAGCCAGCCAAGCCCTCGAATTCGAACGCGCCGCCCACCTCCGCGACCAGATCCGCGAACTTCAGTCAGGTGCCGCCCTTCCCGTTTCCCCTGCCCCAGCTTCTGCCTCCCCGAAACGCAAAGCCACTTCCTACCGCCAAACGCGTCCGAAGAAGAAATAGTGCCGCCGGAGATGTCAGGAACTTGAGCCGCCGTCCCGGCGTCTGCGGTGCGGAATCGATTGTTTAATCGAGCAGGTCCGGTCGCATGGCTGTGGTGCGCTGGAGGGCTTGTTCGCGTTTCCATGCGGCGATGCGGGCGTGGTTTCCGCCGAGCAGGACGTCCGGGACCTTCATGCCGCGGAATTCCGGTGGGCGCGTGTAGGCGGGAGCTTCGAGGAGGCCAGCCGCAAACGATTCTTCTTCGGCGGAACGTTCGTCACCGAGCACACCGGGCACGAGCCGGACGACGGCATCCGTGACCACATTCGCCGCGATGGCTCCATTGGTGAGCACGTAGTCGCCGATGGAGATTTCCTCGTCTACGAGGGCTTCGACGACGCGGTGGTCGACGCCTTCGTAGTGCCCGCACATGATGATGAGATGCGGGAGCCGGGCGAAGGCAGCGGCGGTGGCCTGACAGAAGCGGCGGCCCTGTGGAGTCATGAGAACGACGCGGCTTTCCGGCCCACGCAGCGCTTCCACGGCGGCAAACCATGGTTCGCACTTCATGACCATGCCCTGGCCTCCGCCGTATGGTTCGTCATCGACCCGGCGGTGGCGGTCGGTGGCCCAATCGCGCAGGTCGTG
>JBDKER010000034.1:0-48683 GCA_039795165.1 Verrucomicrobiota bacterium
GGCCGGGTCATCCGTTCCGCGACGACCCATTGGTCGAACTGTTCGCCGGTGAGGTAGCCACTGGCGATGGCGGCCTCGCGGAGGCTGAGTCCTTCCTTGTGGCCCTTCTTGGCAATGGCGGCGGCCTTGTCGTAGCCGATGTGCTGATTGAGGGCGGTGACGAGCATGAGGCTGTTGTTCACATAGCTGTCGACCTTGTCGCGGTTCACGGTGAGTCCGGTCAGGCAGTAGTCCGCAAAGCTCCGCATGGTGGCGCTCAGCAGGGTCACACTGTGGAGGAAATTGTGGATCATGACGGGATTGAAGACATTCAGTTCGAAATTCCCCTGGCTGGCTGCGAAACCGATGGCGGCATCATTGCCCATGACCTGCACGGCGACCATGGTCATGGCCTCGCTCTGGGTCGGATTGACCTTGCCGGGCATGATGCTGGAACCGGGTTCGTTTTCGGGGAGGGAGAGTTCGCCGAGTCCGCAGCGGGGACCGCTTCCCAGCCAGCGGATGTCGTTCGCAATCTTCATGAGCGACGCCGCAAGGGACGCGAGGGCTCCACTCGCATAGACGAATTCATCATGGGCACTGAGGGCCGCGAATTTGTTGGGATGGCTCTGGAAGGGAAGTCCGGTGAGTCCGGCGATGCAGGCGGCGGCGCGTTCTGCGAATTCCGGATGGGAATTGAGTCCGGTGCCGACGGCGGTGCCGCCGATGGCGAGATCGCAGAGTCCTCCGAGGGTCTGCTCGACCCGCACAATGTTCCGCTCGATAAGGGAAACATAGCCTCCGAATTCCTGACCGAAGGTGACGGGGGTGGCGTCCTGCAGATGAGTGCGCCCGACCTTCACGATGTCGTTGAATTCCACACGCCGCGCCTCAAGGGCGTCGCGGAAATGCCGCGCAGCCGGCAGCAGCTGGTGTGTCAGTTCCTCCACCGCGGCAATGTGCATCGCCGTCGGGAACGTATCGTTGGACGACTGCGACATGTTGACGTGGTCATTCGGATGTACCGGGCTCTTCGATCCCATCACGCCGCCGGCCATTTCGATGGCGCGGTTGGAGATGACTTCATTGCTGTTCATGTTGCTCTGCGTGCCGCTGCCGGTCTGCCAGATGCGCAGGGGAAAATGATCGTCGAGCTTACCGGCAATGACTTCATCGGCGGCCGCACAGATGAGATCGCGGGTGGCCGCGGGCAGCTTGCCGAGGTCGCTGTTCACCATGGCACAGGCTTTCTTGAGGGTTCCCATGGCCCGGATCACGGCGCGCGGCATGACATCGCTGCCGATGTTGAAATACTTGAGCGACCGCTGCGTCTGGGCTCCCCAGTAACGGTCCGACGGCACCTCGATGGGGCCCATGGTATCGGTCTCGGTGCGGGTGGGAACGGATGTGCTCGGATTGCTCATGATACCCATTCATGATGCTCCCGCGCACGCGCGCAAGGGAACGCCTGCCCGCCGTCGGCCCGGTCAACTCAGTCGATCCACAGAAACTCGCTGGTGCGCAGGAGCGACCGCACCAGCGCGGACCACGCTTCCCCGCGGTCCTTCCCGCCGGCCGCAAGGATCCGCCCGGCGTCTTGCAGAAAGCGGTGCGAGCCCTCTCTTTCGTGGCCACTGGGCGGACGCGCAAAGAGCAGGGCAAAGAGCCGGTCGAGCCGCCCGGAGTCATCGGGAAAGCCCGCGGCCAGCCGTTCCGCCAGCCTGCCCGCCTCGCGGTGCACGAGGGGATCGTTCAGAAAAAAGAGTGCCTGCAGGGGCGTCGTACTGGTCAGGCGTCCGGCGGTGCTCGCGGAGGCATCGGCTCCGTCAAAGACGGCAGCCATGGGATGACGCTGGATGCGCGGCGTCATCAGATAGACCGAACGGTAATCGCTTTCGTAGATGGCCCGGAAGGGATTGTGCTGGGTGAATTTCCATTCCTGCGGCGGCGGAAACGGATGCGGACCCGGACTGCCCCACTGGAGCGATCCCCCGGCGAGCAGCAGGGTGTCGCGGATGGCTTCGGCGTCCATGCGGCGGCGCGGCATGCCGGAAAGCCATTCATGGCGGGGATCAACGGCGGCGGACTCAGCCGGCCTCCCGCTGCTCTGCTGCCATGTGCGCGACAGCAGGATGCGGCGGTGCAGTGCCTTCAGGCTCCAGCCGTCGTCCCGGAACCTCTGCGCGAGCCAGTCGAGCAATTCGGGATGCGTCGGTGGCGTGCCCTGACGCCCGAAATCATTCGCGGTGGCCACGAGTCCCCGGCCGAAATGATGCTGCCACACGCGGTTCACCATGACGCGCGCCGCAAGGGGATTGGTGGGCGCGAAAATCCAGTCGGCCAGTGCGCGGCGGCCGCTTCCCGTGCTGCCGGGCGGCAGGGTGGCTCCCCCGAGCACAGCCGGAAATCCCCGCTGCACCGTCTCTCCCAAATGCGCCGGATCGCCTTTGCGCTGCACCGCCGCATCGCTGGTCTGCGGCGCTTCGCTGACCGCATAGGCATCTTCGGAAAGCGGCAGCGACGCCAGCCACCCGCGCTCGGCCTTGCGCTTCGCGAGTGCATCCTTCAGCACGGCACGTTCGGGATCGGCAGAGCCGCGCTGGGCCGACTCCATTTCCCGGATGCCCCGGTCCGCTTCCTCGAGGGCCCGCTGCCGTTCGTCCCTGCGCCGCCCGGCTTCCTCCGCGCTCACCAACGGCACGAAGTCGCGCTGCTTCTGCTCCAGTTCAATCCCCGGCCATGGATAGCGGGTCGACTGGAAGATCCCGTAGAGTGCATAGTAATCCTGCGTGCTGATGGGATCGAACTTGTGATCGTGACAGCGCGCACAGCTGAGCGTAAGACCGAGGAAGGCGCGCCCGAGGTTGTCGATGGTATCCTCGATGGTGAGATGCCATGGGTAATCATCGACGCGCGATCCAAACCGGCGCGCCATGGCAAGGTATCCCGTGGCAATGATGCGGTCGCGGCGGGCTTCCCCGCTGCCCCCCTCCACGAGATCGCCGGCCAACTGATCGCGCACGAATTCCGGGTACGGTTGGTCGCGGTTCACAGCGGCAATGACCCAGTCGCGGTAACGATGCGCCTGCGGCACGGGAAAATCGGAATTGTCGCCCGCGGTGTCGGCATAACGCACCACATCGAGCCAGTGCCGTCCCCAGCGTTCCCCGTAGCGGGGCGATGCAAGCAGGCGCTCGACCAGTTTCGCAAAGGCCTCGGGCCGCTGATCGGCCAGAAAGGCTTCGGTTTCCTCCGGCGTCGGCGGCAGTCCGGTCAGATCATAGGTCACCCGGCGGATCAGGGTCCGGCGGTCGGCATCGCCGGCGGGAACCAGTCCCTTCGCTTCCATCGCTGCGAGCACAAAGCGGTCGAGATCACCCCGCGGCCACGAGCCATCACGCACAGCCGGTGGCTCAGGATCGGAAAGCGGACGCAGTGACCACCAGTCGGCGGACCGCAGCAATTCGGCCTGCTTCCGTTCCCGCGCCGCCGCCACGGTGTCTTCGCCCCGCGGATCGGGTGCTCCCATTCCAATCCAGGCAGCGAGGTCTTCGATTTCATGCGCCTCAAGAGGATGGTCGGGCGGCATCGCGAGATCCGCATCGCTCCGCCGCACCGCATTCATCAGCAGACTCGATCCCGGATCGCCGGGAACCACCACCGGGCCACGGTCTCCCCCGCGCCTCACTCCAGCTCGGCTGTCGAGCAGCAACCCACCACGCACCGTAGCCCCTCCAGCACTGTGACATTCATGACAGCGGCCCGCAAGGAGCGGACGGATGCGGCTTTCAAAAAACGCCAATTGCTCAGCCGTGGGGTTGGCATTGTAGCCGTCTCCAGGCGCAGGCACGGAACCTTCTCCGCTCCAAAGCTCCATGCCAGAAAGATTGGCCGCCCCGCCCCCCGCACTCACCCGGATCTCTCCACCCTCAGGCCGGCAGCGCCACGGGCCCAGCCGGTGCCACGTGCCTCCCGCACCGCTCCGGAATCCCTCCAGCACCGTACGCCCATTGACCGCAAACCGGCAGGTCTCGCTCCGGTTGTCTTCCCAGACCCACAGCACCACCTGATAGTCCCCATCGGAAACATTCCGGAACGCCACTTCCACGCCGTCGCCCCACGTACTGCTGCGCAGCATGCGGGCCCGCGCCGGATCCACCGCCGGCCGCAGCGGCACGGACTGATTCTCGAAATGCTGACCCCGCGCTGCAAAGTCACCCGCCTCCCGTCCTTCCCAGGCCCGACCGTCTACCGTCAGTGCCGGACCATTGAGATTCACGGCCCGCACAAAGCGCGCTTCCTCCGCCCGGACCGCGCCGGACAGCACCAGCAGCCATGCCAGCCTACGCCACAATCGCCTGCACCACATGACCGTGAACATCGGTTAAACGGTAGTCGCGCCCGCCATGCCGGAAGGTCAGGCGCTCATGATCAATCCCCAGGAGATGCAGAATGGTGGCATGAAAATCGTGCACGTGCACTTCATCCCGCGCCACGGTCGCCCCCAGCTCGTCGGTTTCTCCATAAGTCATCCCGCCACGCACCCCGCCGCCGGCCAGCCACGACGAAAAACAGGCACTGTGATGCCCCCGCCCCTTCGCTCCATCCACCCCGGGCGTGCGCCCGAATTCCGTGGTCCACACCAGAAGGGTATCGTCGAGCATGCCCCTCCGCTTCAGATCGCGCAGCAAGCCAGCCACGGGCTGATCGATGTTCTTCGCATGCCGCGCATGCTCCGCCATGTCGCCATGCTGATCCCAGTTCTGCGACGAACTCCCATCAACGATCTCCACGAAGCGCACGCCGCGCTCCACCATCCTCCGCGCCACCAGACACTGCCAGCCAAAGCCATCGGTCTGCCCGCGCTGCATCCCATAAAGCCCCAGCGTCTCGTCACTTTCCTGCTCCACCGCAAATACTTCCCGCGCCCCGCTCTGCATCTGATAAGCGGTCTCGAACGACCGGATGCGCGCCGCCAGCTGGTCGTCATGCCCGCGCGCTTCCAGATGCCGCCGGTTGAATGCCTCCGTCAGCCCATTCTCCAGTTCCTGCAGGCCCGCCTCCGCAGACCGGCGGTCGAGATTGGCAATCGGTTCCTTCCCAGGCACGACCCGCACGCCCTGATGATAGGCGGGCAGAAAGTCGTTGCTGAAAATCTGCGTCCCCGCATACGGCATGGCCGCCGCCAGCACCACAAACGACGGCAGATTCCGGTTCATCGTTCCCAGCCCGTAACTCACCCACGAACCAATCCCGGGCCGCGCAAAGAAGAACGATCCGGTGTGAATCCCAAGGGTCGCATTGTAATGCTCGTTGTCGTTCCCCCGCATGGAACGGATCACACAGATGTCGTCCATGCATTCCCGGAGATGAGGAAAGAGATCGCTCACCATGGTCCCGCATTGACCCCCGGGACGGAACTCCCAGCCCGGCTTGAGCAGAACCCGCTGCTGATTGGATAGGCCGCCGCCGATCCCAGTCATCTTCCCATCGGCCCGGTACAGCGCCGGCTTGTAATCAAAGGTGTCCATGTGCGACGCCCCGCCATTCGAAAAAATGAAGATGACCCGCTGCGCCCGCGCCCGGTGACCCGGCACCGCCGCCGCCAGAGGATCCGCCGCCCCGCCCTGGCCCGACAGCAGCTCGCTGAGCAGCCCAGGCAGCACAAGGGACCGCCCCGCCAGACTCCGCAGAAAGGCCCGACGCCCCACGGACGCCACCCCATCCGTGCATGGTTTCGGCTTCACTCTCCCCTCATCCAGCCGCCATCCACTCAGCGCAAATCCGCACCTGCGGCACCCATGCACAGGTTTCCCCTCCATTTCCCAACCAGCGGAAAAGCAAGGGTCGCACTTGCCGCACAAGGGGATCAGCCCGAAATCAACCTACCCTCAACCCTCGTTCCAGTGACCGAACCCGACCCCGCACAACTCCCCACCGCCACCGACCATGGCAGCACGGAGACCAGCATGCCCGGATTCACCATCCGGCTCGTCCGCACACTTGTCATCGATCCCGATCCCGCCTCCGCAGAACCCCTCCTCGCCATCCTCCGGGGCCGCGGTCACGAATGTTCCCATAGCCCGTCGTTCGCAGCGGTTCGCAAATCCCCGGCAGAACTCGACCCCCCGGATTGCCTCATCCTCCGCCTCGACCACACCACCGCCCCGGAAGCCGCCGAATTCCTCCGCTTCATCCGGGACCGCGGCGACCAATCCCACCTCATCGCCCTCACCCGGACCGAAGAATCCCCCAGCCGCGTGGAAGCATGGCTCAAACGCGGCTTCGATGAATTCCTCCCGGATCCCGAAACCGTCGGCGCATCCATGGTCGGCAGCCGCCTCGCCGTCATCGAACGCACCGTCATGCGCCGCCGCGAACGCGCCCGGCACGCCATGGAATCGCTGCGCTTCACCCGGCGGTTCGAAGACATTTTCCAGCGTTCCCCGGACGCTGCCCTCGTCGTGACGGCCCGCGAAGGCCTCATCGTGGAAGCCAATGCCGCCGCGGAAGATGTGCTCGGCGTGCGCCGGCGCGACCTCGTTCAACGCTTTCTTTCCCTCGTCCTGCCGGACCTCTTCGAACGCGAGGACTTCGATGCCCGCATCCTCACGGTTCCGCATACCCTGCGGCTCAGTGGACTCCCGCACCGGAAACCGGACGGTTCACTCCGCTCTCTCGACGTCTTCATCACCCGTATCCCATGGGCCCCCGGTCAGGCCCTCCTCCTCAATTTCATCGACCGCACCGACGCCCTCAGCCGCGAAGCACGCCTCCTCCACGAGGCCCGCATGGACGCAGCCGCGCGCTCAATGGGCGGAGCGGCCCGTGAACTGACCGACGCCCTCACCAGCCTGCGCGGCAACCTCGACCTCCTCCAGCGCCAACCCTTCGCCCGTCAGGAAATCCGCGATCTCATCGCCGCTGTGGCGGCTTCCTGCGACCGCACCGAAGGCGTCGCCCACCAACTCACCGGCCTCGCCCGCGCCCCCCGCGGACACGACCTCCGCAGACAGCCAGTCTCCCTCCGCATCCTCACGGAGAAAGCGGTCGCCTTCGCCCTGCTCGGCGGAAAGGCCCGCATGACCTGCCAGCTCCCATCGGACCTCTGGTCCATCGCAGCAGACGAATCCCGCCTCGCGGAAGCCTTTGCCTGCCTCGCCCGCAATGCCGACGATGCCATGGAATCCGGTGGCACCCTCCACATCTCAGCCCACAACGCAGATCCCGTCAGCCACCCGGACAGCGAGGGAAAACAAGGTGTGCTCATCACGTTCCGCGACGAGGGCCATGGCATCCACGCCGACCATGTACCCCGCGTATTCGACCCGTGGTTCACCACGCGTGCCGGACGGCCCGGCATGGGCCTGACACTCGCGGGTTCAATCGTCCGCGCCCACGGCGGCCACCTCTCCATCGCAAGCAACCCAGGAGCAGGCACCACCGTCACTCTCTGGCTTCCCGCCACCCCCGCGGAATCCGCCGGCACCACGACCCAGGATAACCCAGCTCCAACCGCCAAACGGCACCGCGTCCTCTTCATGGACGATGAAGCCCCCATCCGGGAGGTCGTCGCCGCCATGCTCTCCACCCACGGATTCGATGTCCACTGCACCGCCACCGCGGACGAAACCGTCGCCGCATGGTCCCGCGCCCAGGAATTCGGAGCCCCCTTCGATGTTCTCCTCGCCGACCTCGATATCCGCGGCGGTCCCGGAGCCTGCGAGGTCATGACCCAACTCCGCAGCCGCTTCCCTCACATCCGCGCCATCCTCACCTCCGGCTACGCCGACGACGAAATCATGGAATCATTCCGTTCCCATGGCTTCCTCGGCATCCTCTCGAAACCGTTCCAGATGGAACGACTCGTCCAGTCGGTCCGCCAGCTCCTCGGTTCCTGAATCCCCCGCCATGTCCGCACCCCGCAACGTCTACGGTGGTCCGCTGCGCCCGTGCAGCACCGAGCCCATGACCGGATTCTTCCGCGACGGATGCTGCCGCACCGACGCGCACGACCACGGCAGCCACACAGTCTGCGCAGAAATGACCGCCGCCTTCCTCGCGTTCAGCAGATCCCGCGGCAACGACCTCTCCACCCCGCTGCCGGAATACGGATTCCCAGGCCTCCAGCCAGGCGACCGATGGTGCCTCTGCGCCGCCCGCTGGCTCGAAGCCGCCCACGCCGGGGTCGCTCCCCCTGTCATCCTCAACGCCACCAGCGAAGCCGCCCTCCAGATCGTACCGCTGCCGCTCCTCGAACAGTTCGCCACTTCCTGATCGCAGCAGGCACCATCGCAGGCCTGAAATCAGCGCCCAGCCAGCTGACGCGCCTGCCCCGCCAGCCTCGTCTGCAGATTCCGGCACACCGTGTCGCACAAATCCCGGATCCCCGGATCCGCAATGTGACAGATCACACTCAAACCCTCCCGCCGACGCCCCACCATCCCAGCATCCACCAGCGTCTGCACATGCCGCGAAACATTCGCCTGCGTCAGCCCAGTCACCACCACCAGCTGACTGATGTTCATCTCCCCTCCCTCAAGAGCCCGCAGAATCCGCAGCCGACTCGGCTCCGCCAAGGTCCGGAACCACGACGCTATCATTTCCAGCGCTTCATCGGAAACAGCCGGCTCAGTGGGTGTCACTCTCGCTGCCATGGCACAGGTATCAAAAAAGTTCGCTCTCCATACAAGCTCATGCGAATGGACGCATGAAACGTGAGGCGCAGTAATTCCCTCTCCCCGCGCCGTCAATCCCGTTTCACCGCGGATTCATCCGATTTCATCCGCGAGGGCAGTGAGTCTTGCCGCGAGCGCCTCCCAATCGCTGGCGCCGGTGGACCATCCGGAACTGATGCGGAGGGCGGACCCGGCCCGCACCGCGGGAATCCCCATGGCAGCCAGCACTTCGGACGCCCCACCGCCGCGGCTGCAGGCCGAACCCGTGGAAACCTGAAAACCGGAACGGCTCAGGCGCGCCACCCATTTCACATTCGCCCCCCGCGGCACGAGCAGGAGGGATGTGTTCCAGAGACGCGGCACGCGACGCGAGAGAATCTCCATATCCGGAACCGCTGAGGTCAGCCGGGCTTCGAAGGCATCGCGCGCCTCAGCCGGCGCGGCGGCGGCATCGCCGGCCAGCACTTCCGCGGCTTCCCACGCGGCTAGCATGGCGGCCACACCGGGCAGATTCTCGGTGCCGGCTCGTCTGCGTTCTTCCTGCTGACCACCGCGGAAGCTGCGGAAACCGTTGAGCCCTGCAGGCAGCTTGAGCAGCCCCACACCCTTCGGCCCGCCAAACTTGTGCCCGCTTACGGTCACGAAATCACAGCCGCCCAGACCGTCGGACGTCAGGCGACCGCACCACTGCGCGGCATCGCAGTGAAACCGCACTCCATGCCGCCCACAGAGTTCCGCAGCCCCGCGCCATGGCTGCAGCGCTCCCGTCTCGTTGTTCGCCGCCATCAGAGAAACCAGTACCGGACGCTGCCGCTCAAGAAAATCTGCCAGCCAGCCGAGCTCAGCAAGACCATCGGCACCGCAGGGCCACGACCGCAGCCGCCCGCCCAGCCACGCCGCCGCGGGTTCGCTCACAGCCGGATGCTCAATTGCAGAAACCACCACGGGCGCATCACCCTGCCCAGCCACCCAGCGCAGCACCGCATTGTCGGCTTCCGTGGCCCCCGAGGTGAACACGATATCTCCAGGCTCGCAACCCAGCAGCCCAGCCGCCCGCTCCCGGCATTCCTCCAGCCGCTCCCGGGCTTCCGCCCCTTCCCGGTACAGACCGGAGGGATTGTACCAGAACCGTGCAGACGCCTCCAGCCATGCCTCCCGCGCCGCCGGATGCAGCGGGGCCGTCGCGTTCCAGTCAAAATACCCATTCACCCAACAGCAGTGGCGTCTTTACAGCCAGCCGTCAAACCATCAGCCCACCCGCAGCGCCCACGCCCTCAGGCCGAGAACAACGCGGAAAAGAAGTGCTGCACGATGGCCCGCAATCCCCACGCCAGAGCCGCCAGCACAGCCAGCCAGACCAGCGTCGGCATCATCCAGCAACCCGACCGGACAGACGATTCCTCCGGCACCTCCACCGGAACGGAAGACGTCACCCATTCCCCGGAAACCCGCGGACCCGGAGCCGCCGACAGCTTCTCCAGCACCGGTACCGCCGGAACCTGCGCCACTGCCACGGCAGACACCTCAGCGGCACTCGCTTCCACGGCGGATTCCGCAATCCCGCCATCTTCGTCCCCGGAAACCACCGCATCTGCCGCCAACGGCGTCGCCATCGCTTCCAGCCCCGGGACTGCCCGAGGCTCCGGATCGGTTCCGCCCGATTCGCCCAACACCGCCGCAAGCGGAAACGGAGCCAAGCCCGGCGCATCAGGAACCACCCCGGAAACCGTCACCGCTGCCACCAGCGGAAACGCGGCCTCCACCACTCCAGTTTTTCCCGATTCCTCACCCACCGCCGGATCAGCCGCAGCCACCGCCGCCGGCGCAGCCACCGGAGCCTCCGGAACTGCCATCTCCGGCACCGGCAGATCCGCAGCGCAAACCGCCGCCGTCAAATCCGGAACGGGCCCGGAATCCACGGGCCCGGCAGCTGCCTCCGAATCCGCCGCAGCATCCGGAGCCTCATCCTCGTCATCAATCAGCAGAAACGGCTGACGCACCGCCGGAGCCATTTCGACTGCTGCACCCTGCGGTGCCAACGGCCACTCCACCAATCCAGCACTCGCCCCGGCATCCTTGCCCGCCAAATCCGCCGCCGTCTGCTCAACCCAATCCCCCAGCGCCCGCAGACCCGCCCCTGCCACCAGCGCCGCCGCCGCCGGATCCGGACTGGCCTTCACCCCGCGGATCAAGAGCATCGCCAGCCCGGCCAGAGCTTCCTCCACCAGTTCATGGTCGTGCCCTCTCTGCGTTGTTCCCGGTTCTTCCATGCGATTCCCACTCTACGGGATCACCCCGGCCTTTGCAGCAACGATTTCCCGGATTCCCCCTCACCACTTCCGCAGCCGCCGACCCCGCAGCGTGGGACGCTCAGCCTCCCTCGCTTCACCCGACACTTCCGCACGCGGAGCCGCCCTCTCCCCTGAACTCTGCTCCGGACGCGGACCGGACCGCTGCGGCCGACCCTGCCCCTGCACAGGCCTCGCCAAACCACGCGACACACCCCCACCGGAATTCCCCGGACGTCCCTGCGGCCGACCACCGGAATTCCCTGGGCGACCCTGAGGGCGACCACCCCTCCCCTGAGCCTGACGCGGCGGCTCGACCGCCCCCGCATTCCCCGCATCAAATCCCTCCGGCATCATCCGCGGCACCACCCGCCCCGTCCGGCGCTCCAGCGCCCGCACCGCATCGCGGTCGTCCCCGGTAATGAAACTGATCGCATGCCCCACGGCCGCGGCCCGGCCCGTCCGCCCAATCCGGTGCACGTAATCCTCCACCTGCGGCGGAAAATCAAAGTTCACCACATGCGAAATCCCTTCCACATCAATTCCCCGCGCCGCAATGTCCGTCGCCACCAGCACCCGGAGCCGACCATCCCGGAAATCCCCAAGCGCCCGCAGCCGCTGACCCTGCGAACGGTTCGCATGCAGCGCCCCCGTCCGGATGCCCTGACGCTCCAGCAGCTTCGCAATGCGGTCAGCCCCATGCTTCGTCCGCGTAAACACCAGCACCATGCTCATCGCCGGATCCTCAAGCAACTTCACCAGCAGCGCCGGCTTGCGCGCCTTCTCCACTTCACAGAATTCCTGCGTCACCGTCTCCGCAGGATTCGTCCGCTTCCCAATCTCCACCAGCTCCGGATCCCGCTGAAAATCCCGGCTGAGCGACTCAATCTCACGCGACAGCGTGGCCGAAAACAAAAGGGTCTGCCGATCCTTCGGAAGCTTCGCCAGAATCCGCCGCATGTCAGGCAAAAACCCCATGTCCAGCATCCGGTCAGCCTCGTCCAGCACCAGATACCGCAGCCGCGAAAAATCCCCGAACCCACGGTTCATCAGATCCAGCAGTCGACCCGGACAGGCCACCACAAAGGGCGTCCCCGCTCGCAGCGCATCAATCTGCGGCTTCTCACCCACCCCACCAAAGACCGCCGCACTCCGGAAACCAAGGTGCTTCCCGTAAATCCGCACGTTATCAATGATCTGCGCAGCCAGCTCACGCGTCGGTGCCAGCACCAGGGTCTGAATCCCCCGCACTTCCGGCTGCCCAGCCATCCGATTCAGTATCGGCAGCGTGAACGCCGCCGTCTTCCCAGTCCCCGTCTGCGCAATCCCCGTCAGATCACGCCCCGCCAGAATCGGCGGAATCGCCGCCGCCTGAATCGGGGTCGGCTCACTGTACCCGGTCTCCGCAACCGCCTGCAATATTCCGGGCGCTAGGCCCAGTTCTGAAAATGACATCCATTCCCATGACAGCAGCCACCGGAGGATGCACGCGATTATTCCATCAGTTTCACCACTCGCCACGAACCAGCTGGACGGCGGTCCCGCAGCGCCGGAAATGCCTCGCGCCACGCCCGCACCGACCCCGCATCGACCTCGGCCCGCAGCACGGCCGGACCAGACCCAGCCTCGGCCAGCACTTCCCCCTGCGCCCCAATGACCGCACTCGCCCCGTCATAGCGGAAAACCGGATCCTCCCCACAGCGGTTCACCCCCACCACCACCGCCAGATTCTCCACAGCCCGCGCCCGCAGCAGCAGGGACCAATGATGCGTCCGCCGCGACGGCCAGCTCGCCATCACCACAAAGAAGTCGGCCCCCGCCTCCGCCGCCGCCCGGAAGATCTCCGGAAACCTCAGATCGTAACAGATGAACGGAGCCACCGTGAACCCTCCCCACCGGAAGGTCACCACCCGATCCCCCGCCGCCCACACCCGGCCCTCCCCCGGAGGCGAAAACGGATGCAGCTTGCGGTACGATCCCACTTCCCGGCCGTCCGGCCCCAGCACGACCGCCTCGTTCGCAAAACCATCCTCCGTCTTCCGCGCCACCCCCGCCACCATCGTAATCCCATGCCGCCGCGCCATGGCCCCCAGCGCCGCCACCCCAGCCCCGTCATCCGCCGCACGCCCCGCATCCATGCTGAACCCGGACAACGCCATCTCAGGTAAAACCACCAGCGAACCCGCCGCCGGGGCCGCCTCCTCTAGAAGGAGAGCCACATGCAACAAGTTCGCTTCATGATCTTCCCACACGGGATCGGTTTGCAGTGCCAGCAATTCCATGGCCCTCAGCTTCCCGCACCCGCCACCCGGCGCAATCGCCGGATGCCGCTCCTCAGTACGTTCCGTTGAGCATGCTCGCCATCGGGAACGGCCCCTTCGAATGCGGGCCCCAGAATACCCGCACCGCCACCGACGCCGTCCAGCAATCCTCCCCGCCAAGAGTCGAATACTCCACCCCGCTCATCAGCTTGATCCGGTGCGCCGCCACATAGTAGTTCAGGCCCGCATAGGCCGCCTGATACAGATCACCAGTACTCATCCCCGCCGGACGTTCATAGCGCCGCTGCGCCGACAGCCCACGCTCGTTGTCACTCACCGCAAACTGATACCGCGTCGCCAGCTGCAGCTTGTCCGTGATGTACCACGCCGGCTGCACATTGAGCGAAAACCCATTGCCACGCTCACTGCCAAACCCAGCCGTCGCCTCCGTCACCACCGAAAACGCCCCCTCCGTCACAATGAGGGCCGCCGAAACACTGTCGTCATACCGGAACAGATTCGTGGCATCGTCCCTGGCGTCACTGTGCAGATACCCAAACGTCGCATGCGCCGTGTCCGTTCCCAGCGCACCTCCCAGATCGACCGTCGCCGTCGCCAGCAGCGACCACCCGGAATCCAGTTCCGTAAACGCCTGCCACATGTCCGTACCCGTCGCATTGGAGAAGACCCCCCCGTAGTAACTCCACTTCCCGGACTTCCCGGACAACGTCACCGCCGGAGTGTAATCCAGCCCCATCATGTTCGTGAACATGCTCCGCTCAAGGTAATTGATGTAGCGGCTCGATATGTTCCGGTCATGCGTGAACCGGTGCTTCTGCTGCCCCACCGTCAGAATCACCGCATCACTGAACTTCCAGCCCGCCCACAGCTCGGTGAATCCCCCGTAGAATGGCTCGAAATCACTCCCGCTCACCATCTGCGCATGCAGCGTCAGATTCCGGAAAACCCGCGCCTGCCCACCAATCCGGAACCGCCGCGTCTCGTAGTCCTCATTGCTCCCATTGCTCCCCTCGGACCAGTGATACTGCCCATGGAACCGACCCAGAAACCATAGCTCCTGCAGCACCGGATCCGTGTCACTCCGGTACAGCAATCCCAGATTCTCCAGCGACTCCGCCAGCGTCTTCCCACCAGCCTCAGCCTCAGCCTCAGCCTCAGGCACCGCCGGCCCGCCAGCCATCAGCCGCCCAGCCGCCCAAAGGGAAATCATGGCCCGGAAAAACACGGAAAATCTCAAGAAGTTGTTCATCGACTCAGTATCAGAAGCTACCCCGCCATAATCTTACGATAATGTCACGCAGCATCTGCAACTCTGTGACAATTCCGTAACATTTCTCAGCCCTTGCACCTCCCCCTTCCGCCACCGATTCCCAAGTAAACCGCCAATCACCAGCATGGCCACTCCCGGAACCAACCTCCCCACCACCTCCAGCGAGTCCCGCCTGCAGACCATCAAAGCACTCGCCCACCCATCCCGCCTCCTCATCATCGAAGCCCTCCACGAAGGCGAAAAATGCGTCTGCGACCTGCGCGACCTCACCGGCTCCGACCTGTCCACCGTCTCCAAACACCTCGCCATCCTCCGCAGCGCCGGCCTCGTCGCCTCCCAGAAACGCGGACTCCGCGTCTTCTACCGCCTCCGTTGCGATTGCCTCGTCCCCTTCCTCAATTGCCTCGACCAACTCGCCCGCCCAAGCCGCCAAAAGCGCGCTTTACTTGGCAAAAATGCCAAGTAGTTGGTGCTGCATGACCACGCATCATGTTCAGGTATTCGATCCTCCGATGTGCTGTTCCACGGGGATCTGCGGGACGGACATCGATCCGGATCTGGTCCACTTCGCGGCAGCGCTTTCCCAACTGAAGGGGCGGGGTGTGCAGGTGGAACGCTACAATCTGAGCCAGCAACCGCTCGCCTTTGCCCAGCACGAGGGAGTCAAGGCGGTGCTCGCGGCGGACGGCACGTCGGCCCTGCCGCTGATCTACGTGGACGGCACGGAATGGCTGCGGGGACGCTACCCGGACCGGGAGGAACGCCCGGCTTTCTTCCGCGCAGCCCTCGGTCTCAGCGAAACAGAATCCCATGACTGAGTTCCCCCGATTCGCGCCGCAGCCACAGGAGGCGACGCGCTACCTCTTCTTCACGGGCAAAGGCGGCGTCGGCAAAACGTCGCTTTCCTGTGCCACCGCCGCCCAGCTGGCCCGCGCCGGACGCCGGGTCCTTCTCGTGAGCACGGATCCGGCCTCGAATCTCGATGAGGTGCTTGGCATGAAACTGACGGGCACGCCCGCCGCCGTGACTTCGTTGCCGGGCCTCGACGCGATGAACATCAATCCCATGGCCGCGGCAGCAGCCTACCGGGAACGTCTCATCGGCCCGCTCCGCGGTGTCCTTCCGGACTCCGCCCTCCGCAGCATGGAGGAACAACTCTCGGGTTCATGCACGGTCGAAATCGCCGCCTTCGATGAATTCTCGGGCCTGATCGGCGACCCCGCGGCCGCCGCGGACTACGATCACATCGTTTTCGATACGGCCCCCACCGGGCACACGCTGCGTCTCATGAATCTCGCCAAAGCATGGGACCAGTTCCTCGCCGGGAGCACGAACGGTGCATCCTGCCTCGGCCCCCTCGCAGGTCTCGAAAAACAACGCGAAATCTACCGCCGGACGGTCGCCACCCTCGCTGACCCGGCACTGACAACGCTCGTCCTCGTGAGCCGTCCGCAGTCGGCCGCTCTGCGCGAAGCCGAACGCACCTCCCGCGAACTCCGCGAACTCGGCGTGGCTAATCAGCAGCTCGTTCTGAATGGGGTCTTCACGGCCACGGAGCGCGAGGACCGCATCGCCGCGGCCATGGAAGCACGCGGCGCCCTCGCCATCACCGCGGCAGCTCCCTTTCTGGCTAGCCTGCCGGTCTTCACCGTTCAGCTCCAGCCGCACAATCTCCTCGGCATGGCAGCTCTCACCGCCCTCCTCGATCCCTCAACCAAGGCCCCGGCCGACCATCGACACGCGGAGCCGGAACCACCGGACTGGCAACCGCCTCCCATGGAGTCGCTCGCCAGCCTGATCGACTCCCTCGCCGCTGCAGAACACGGTGTCATTCTCACCATGGGCAAAGGCGGCGTCGGCAAAACCACGGTGGCCGCAGCCATCGCGGTGAACCTCGCCCGCAGCGGTCACCGCGTCCACCTCAGCACGACCGATCCCGCGGCCCACCTCGCCCAGACGGTGGCCGGAGAAATCCCCGGCCTCACGGTCAGCCGCATCGATCCCGCCGCGGAAACCGCTGCCTATTCCGCCGAAGTCCTCGCCACCACAGGGGCAGGACTGGACGAAGCCGGGCGCGCCCTCCTCGAGGAGGACCTGCGCTCGCCCTGCACCGAGGAAATCGCCGTCTTCCGAGCCTTCGCCCGCGAGGTCGGCCGCGGCAAGGATGGCTTCGTCGTCCTTGATACCGCACCCACTGGACACACGCTTCTCCTGCTCGACGCCAGCCAGAGCCACCTGCGCGAACTGGAACGTCAGGGCCGCCGCAGCAGCACCGACGACGTCCAGTCGCTCCTCGCCAGACTGCGCGACCCAGCCTTCACCTCGGTCCTGCTCGTCACCCTCCCGGAAGCCACGCCCGTCCACGAGGCCGCCGCCCTCCAGAACGACCTCCGCCGCGCCGGCATCGAACCCCGTGCATGGGTCATCAATCAAAGCCTGCTCCTGTCGGGTGCCACCGACCCCATCCTGCTGGCGCGCGAACGCAGCGAACACCGCTACCTCGACGAGGTCGCCCTCCAACTCGCCCCGCGCACCGCATGGCTCCCATGGATGGTCACCGAACCCACCGGACCAGACGCCCTCGCCGCCCTCACCCTCTCGGCTCCCCCATCAGGCCAATCCTGCTGATGCACCGCCCTCCCATGTCGCGCTATCTGGCAGAATTCCTCGGCACCTTCGCCCTCGTCTTTGCCGGCACCGGGGCCATCGTCAGCAATGACACCTACGGCGGAGTGATCGGCCACCCAGGCATCGCCCTCACCTTCGGACTCGTGGTCATGGCCATGATCTACACGTTCGGCGATGTCTCGGGCGCACACTTCAATCCCGCCGTCACCACCGCCTTCGCCGCCGCCGGACGGTTTCCATGGCGCGAAGTCCCCGGCTACGCCGCCGCCCAATGCCTCGGAGCAATCTCGGCATCGGCCGTGCTCCGCAGCCAGTTCCCGGCCCATGCGACCCTCGGCACCACGCTGCCGGCCGGCTCCGCCTCGCAGAGTTTTGTCTTCGAACTGATCCTCACAGCCATCCTCATGCTCACGATTCTGCGGGTCTCGACCGGTGCCCGGGAAAAGGGCATCACGGCAGGCATCGCCATCGGAGCCGTCATCGCTCTCGAAGCCATGTTCGCCGGGCCTGTCTCCGGTGCCTCCATGAATCCAGCCCGTTCCCTCGCGCCCGCCGTCGTCTCGGGAACCATGGATTCGCTCTGGCTCTACCTCGCCGCACCCACCGCCGGTGCCCTTCTCGCCATTCCCCTGCACCGACTCACATCTCCAGCAGCCACCACCAGCCAACCGTCATGAAGCCACCGGTCATCCTCATCCTCTGCACAGGAAATTCCTGCCGTTCCCATCTAGCCGAAGGCATCCTCCAGGACGCCCTCGGGCCAGCATGGAAAGTCGCCAGCGCAGGATCCAAACCAGCCGGCTACGTCCACCCACTCGCCATCCGGGCCATGGCGGAAATCGGCATCGACATCGGCAGCCACCACTCGAAACACCTCGACCAGTTCCTCGGCGACGACGTGGAAACCGTCATCACCGTGTGCGGGAATGCCGACCAGGCCTGCCCCCTGTTCCCCGGGCAGCGCAACCGCCACCACTGGGGCTTCGACGACCCCGCCCATGCCACCGGAACCGAAGAGGAACAGATGGCTGTCTTCCGCCGCGTCCGCGACGAAATCCGCCGCGTCTTCACCGCCTACGCCGCGGGCAGAAGCGACGAAGCCAAACGCCAGGCCTGAAGCGCAGGCCCCGCCGCAGCTGAGTTGAATCTCAACGCGACTCAGCCACCCAGCGGCCTTCCCTCTGCGCAAATCCCCAGACCCTCCCCGGCACGGTGGCTCCCTGCAGATCCTGCACGAACCCAGGAAGCAGGGTCAGTTCCGCTTCCCGCAGTTCCTCCCCGCGCAGGGCCGGCTCCAGCCGGACCGCCGCCACCCGGTACCCACCCGGACGCTCCTCGCTCATCCGCACCGCTGCCACCTTCCGTTCCGCCGTGCCAACCTGCACCGCAAAGGCCCCACGGCCACAGCTGTCAGGCCGGATCAGCCCGGGACTCTTCAAGGCCACGGAAATCACAGTCGCTTCCGCCACCGCTTCCACCCGCACCACTTCCGCCAATGGCTCCAGCGGCTTGCCATCCTGCGTGTAGTTCGCAAAATCATATAGGTACCGCCACCAGTTGTTGCGCCGCCCATCCGGATTGACCCCGGCCGCCTTCGGCAACCGCGTGAAATACCACCGTAGATAATCCCGGTGCGGATCCTTGCCATCCGGCGACCACGTCCGGACGGATACCTTCTGCGTCTTCCCGGTCAGATCCGGATAATTCAGAAAGTCATCCGCCCAGCTCTCCACCACCCGCAGGTTGCTGTAATCATAGTCATGCTGCGCATTCGGCGGCCAATGACAGGTCCCTACCCCGGCCCGTCCCTGCGACTGATCATGATTGGCACTGAACTTGTCCCAGTTGCTGCGCGGTTCCTTCAGATTCCACTGACCATAAACCCGGTTCATGGTGCACTCGGTCCGGTGCGACGCGTTGTGCACCATCTCAGCCACTCCGCGTTCATAATTGAATCCGAAGAAGGCAAAGGGACGCTTCACGGGCACCTCGGGATAGACGCCACCATTGATGAAGAAGGCTCCCGGACCGGCCATCGATGCCTCCCAGATCCCGAAGTAATGGTCACTGAAGATCCAGACCTCATCGACCCGGCCATCGTCAATCATCGGGGCCACTCCCTGCTCCGCGAAAATCCGCGGGTAGTCAGCCACGATCTTCTCGGGCCAGCCCTTCCCGCTCCTCCGGTTGCGCACATATTCCTCCACCGTGAACCGCCCACCGTCCTCCCGCGCATAAATCTCATTCAGATCCCGCCACTCGGCAATTTCCAGCTTCAGCCGGCCGCCGGACGCCTGCTCCATGTCGGCCACGAATCCTTCCGCCATCCGGCGCGGGTCGTTCCAGCCAAACAATTCATGCAGCCGCTTGCCTTCATGCACCGGATCATAGTTCAGCACGAGCACCTTCTGCACCACCGAAGCCACATCCGGCACTTCTGCCGCCCGCAGCCACCCACCCGCCACCAGCAACCCAAGCATCAGAAACTTCCGTAAATTCATGCCCCGCACCAACCCTGGCCGCGCCTCCCGGGCAAGCCAAACCAGCCCACGCATAGACGCCTGAACGCCAGATCCCGGATCCGCTGCCGGGCCCGGGCCTTCCTCAGATTCCTATGCCCCTCCAGGTACAATGATCCCTTCCGCCGTTTCCTGCTGGAGCCGCAGCTGCCCGCAGGCGGCCTCGATGTCGTGTCCCTTCTCGCGCCGCAGCGTCGCCGGAACCCCCGCCTTCGTCAGGACCGCCAGAAACTCATCCTGCGCCGCTTCCGACGGCCGCACCCACGGCAAACCTTCCACCGTGTTGTACGGAATCAGATTGACCTTCGCCCCGATCGACCGCGCCCGCCGCACCAGCGCCACGGCATGCTCCGGCGCATCGTTGACCCCCTCGATCAGAATGTACTCCAGCGTGATCTTCTGCTTCCGTCGGCTTCCGAAATACTCGAGCGCCCGGAACAGTTCCTCCAGAGGATACTTCCGGTTCACCGGCATGATGCGCTCGCGCACTTCATCAGTGGCCCCATGCAGACTGATCGCCAGCCGCACCGGAATCGGAAAATCGGCCAGCTTCCGGATCTGCGGGGCCAGCCCGCTCGTCGACACCGTCATGTGGCGCGCCCCGATGTTCATCCCCCAAGGAGCCTGCAGAATCCTCAGGGCCTGCGTCAGCCGCGTGAAGTTCGCCAGCGGTTCCCCCATTCCCATGAACACCAGATTGTCCACCCGCGCCCCACCATGTTCCTCCGCCAGCAGAACCTGCCCCACAATCTCATCAGCTCCCAGATTGCGCGTGAACCCAGCCAACCCACTCGCACAGAACTTGCAGTCGTACGCACAACCCACCTGACTGCTCACACAAAGCGTCCGCCGCGTGCTGCGGCTGCCGTCATCCGCCGGATTCGCCGGAATCAGGACGCTCTCCACATAGCGTCCATCCCGCAGCCGGAACAGAAACTTCTGCGTGCTGTCCCGCGCCCCCTGCACCCGCGCCACCGTGAGCGGCTGCACCGGATGCACCGCCGCCAGCTTCTCCCGCAGCCCACGGCTCAGATTCGTCATGGCCTCGTACGACGTCACCCGCCGCCCGAAAACCCATTCCAGAATCTGCGCCGCACGGTACTTCGGCTCACCCCACTCCGCCAGTTCCGCAGCCAATTCCTCCGGCAACAGCCCGCACAGGGCCACACATCCCGTGTCCCCACCAGCTGCAGTCGTCGGTTCCATGATCTGCCAATGCCATGGCCGGACTTCCGGCCAAGCCTTCAGAGCGCCGTGGCCACCTTGATATCCCCGAAGCCCTTCGTGCCGTCTTCGTTGCGGATCGGCTTGGTGATGATGTCCTTGTACGTCATCCCACCCGGAATCATCGGCAGCACGTGCTCCGTGTACGGAACCATGATGTCGAGCACATAGGCAGTCTTCGATGCCAGCATCCGCCGGATCGCAGGCACCACATCCTCCTTCTGGAAGATCCGCTCGCAGGGAACCTCGAACGCTTCACACATCTTCACATAGTCCGGATAAATGTCCTTCGGCTCATGCAGCTTCCCAAGGAAGGTGTGCGCACGGTTCGATTTGTACTTCAAATCCTCCCACTGAACCACCATCCCAAGATGCTGGTTGTTCAGAATGATCGTCTTCACCGGAATCTTCTCGGCAATCGCCGTCGCCAGTTCCTGCACATTCATCAGGAATGATCCATCCCCGTCAATGTTGACCACATGCTTGTCCGGGAAGGCACACTTGACCCCCAGCGCAGCCGGCAGGCCGTAACCCATCGACCCAAGCCCCAGACTCGTGATGAGCCGGCGCGGTTCGTCGAAATGATACCACTGCGCCGCCCACATCTGATGCTGACCGACCCCGGTCGTCATGTAGATGTCCCCCTTGGTCAGATCATACAGCTTCTCAATGACCCACTGCGGAGCAATGCAGCCCGGTTCTTCCTCGTAGGTCATCGGCGAATCCTTCTTCCACTGGTCAACCTGACAGCGCCATTCCGCAAAGTGCGGCCAGTTCGCCTTCTGACGCTTCCAACCCGCCTTGTCGAGCAACCCATTGAGATGCCGCAGGGCCTCGCCCACATCAGCCACGATCGGAAGCCGCACGAGCTTGTTCTTGTTGATCTCGGCGTTGTCGATGTCGATGTGAATGATCGTTCCGTGCTCGCAGAACTTCTCGACCTTGCCAGTGACCCGGTCATCGAAACGCACGCCCAGCGCAAGCAGCAGATCGGCCTCGTTGGCCGCATTGTTCGCCGCCACGGATCCATGCATCCCCAGCCACTTGATCGAAAGCGGATGCGTCTCCGGAAAACCACCCACACCCATCAGCGTCGTCGTCACCGGAATCCCCGTCCGCTCCGCAAACTCCAGCAGCGCTCGGTGGGCCTCACCGCTGATGATGCCACCACCACAATAAAGAACCGGTCGCTTCGCCTGCTTGATCAGCCCAATGGCCTCGTTCATCGCCACCTCGTCAATCTCCCGCTCAGGCGTGTAGCCGCGCAACTCGATCTTATCAGGATAAATCGGCTGCGTCTTGCCTTCCTGCACGTCCTTCGGCATGTCGATCACCACCGGCCCGGGACGACCGCTCTGCGCAATGTGGAAGGCTTCCTTCACAATCCGCGGAATGTCGTTCGGATCCGTCACCAGATAGCTGTGCTTCACCACCGGCAGCGTCACCCCGAAGAAATCCGTTTCCTGAAAGGCCCCGCGCCCAATCATGAAGGTCGGCACCTGCCCCGTGATGACCACCAGAGGCGTGCTGTCCAGATAGGCATCCGCAATCGCCGTCACCATGTTCGTCGCCCCCGGGCCGCTCGTGCCCATGCATACCCCCGCCTTGCCCGTCGCCCGCGCATATCCTTCCGCCGCAAAGCTCCCGCCTTGCTCGTGACGCGGCAGCACCGTGCGGATCTGCTTCGACTTCGTCAGCGCCTGGTGAATCGGCATCGAAGCACCACCAGGATAGGCAAAAATCAGATCAACCCCTTCCTTCTCCAGACACTTCACAAGGATTTCCGCCCCGGGCATCAGTTCGCCGCGCTGTGGCTTGGCAGTTGATTTGGTGGCTTTGCTTTTGCTGGCGCTCGGTTTCGTGCTCATGTGATTTGGCTGGACGTCGTCGGTGATGGACTTTCGCGGAAGAAAAAAACGGACAGAGTACGTATCCGGCTTTGTCCGGATGACAACGACGACTTTGCCACATCTCGCGGCAGCCCCCGGACGCACGGACAACCATCCCGGCAGGCGCCCCGGTCTCCCTCCGCTTGTGAAAGATTTCACAAATTCGCCTTGCCGCTCAGGGGGCGGGGGGGAATACGTCGCTTCCCGGATGCCCCGGTTCCGTTCGCGTCATGACCATCCCGCCTGAGCTGCTCGCCAAGATCGACGAAGCCATCACGCACTACCCCGTTTCCAAACGGAGCGCGGTGCTGCCGGTCCTGCACCTCATCCAGCACCACTTCGGCTACATCTCGGAAGAGGCCATTCCATGGGTCGCCACCAAGCTCGGACTGGAAAACATCCAAGTCGCCGAAGTCGTCACCTTCTACCCCGGCTTCCGCCAGTCGGCGCCCGGCAAATACCACATCCGGGTCTGCCGGACGCTCTCGTGCGCCATGGCCGGCAGCTACGAACTGATGGAATCGCTCTGCCAGCACGCCGGCATCGACCGTTCCCACACGGACCACCACCACCCCATCGCCGTGAGCAGCGATGGCAAGTTCTCCATCGAATTCGCAGAATGCCTCGCCTCCTGCGGCTTCGGCCCGGTCTGCATGGTCAACGACGACTTCCATGAGGCCGTCTCCCCGGAAAAGGCGAACGCTTTGCTCGACCGCTACCGGAATCATGCCTGAAACAGGCACCTTCCCGGAGCCGCCACCGCCCACCCGCACGGCCAGCGGATTCTCCCGCACGAATTCCCTTTTCCCTATTTCCCCACGCTTCCATAAACCGCACGACCCCCACACGCCACCATGAGCCAAGCTGACTTCGGACTGATCGGCCTCGCCGTCATGGGACAGAACCTTGTCCTCAATGTCGAGAGCCGCGGATTCACCGTCGCCGTCTTCAACCGCACGACAGCCGTCACGGAGGAATTCACCGCGAAACACCCGGGCAAAAAGCTCATCGGAGCCAAGACCCTCGAGGAATTCGTGGCCAGCCTGAAGCGCCCGCGGAAGATTCAGATCATGGTGAAGTCGACGGCGGTCACAAACAGTGACCGGGACGCCGTGGATGCGGTCATCGAGCAGCTCATTCCGCTCCTTGAGCCGGACGACATCATCATCGACGGCGGCAACAGCTTCTACCAGACCACGGAACGGCGCGATGCCTACCTCGCCGGAAAAGGCCTGCGCTTCATCGGAGCCGGCGTCAGCGGCGGCGAGGAAGGTGCACGCAAAGGTCCCAGCATCATGCCCGGCGGCCCCCCCAGCACATGGGAGGTCATGAAACCGATCTTCGAAAGCATCGCCGCCCGCGTCGATGGCGAACCCTGCGTCATCCACATCGGTCCGGGCGGAGCCGGACACTACGTCAAGATGATCCACAATGGCATCGAATACGGTGACATGCAGCTCATCTGCGAAGCCTACAACCTCTTCCGCCACGCCGGCTTCTCGACCGACGAAATGGCAGCCATTTTCAATCAGTGGAACGATGGCGACCTCCAGTCGTACCTCATCCAGATCACCGGCAAAGCCCTCGAACAGAAGGACCCGGAAACCGGCAAATCAATCGTCGAACTGATCGTCGACAAGGCGGGCCAGAAGGGGACGGGCCAGTGGACACTCCTCAATGCCGCGGAAAACGCCGTGGTCATCTCCACCATCAACGCCGCCGTCGAAGCCCGCATCCTGTCAAGCCAGCGCCAGCAGCGCATCGCCGCCAGCACGGAACTGCACGGTCCCACCGCCACCCTCTCCACTGACAAGGCTGCCCTCGTCCAGAAGGTGCACGACGCCCTCTACGCATCGAAAATCATCAGCTACGCCCAGGGACTCGACCTCATCAAAACCATGGGCGAAAAGAAGAACTGGGGCCTCGACCTCGGCCGCATCGCTGCCATCTGGCGCGGCGGCTGCATCATCCGCGCCCGCTTCCTCAACCGCATCACGGACGCCTACCGCGGCAATCCCGGCCTCGTGAATCTCATGCTCGACCCCTTCTTCAAGGACGTCCTCAACCGCACCCAGCAGCACTGGCGCGAAGTGGTTTCGCTCGCCACTCTCCACGGCATTCCCGTGCCCGCCTTCTCCGCCAGCCTCGGCTACTACGACAGCTACCGCGCCGCCCGCCTCCCAGCCAACCTCCTCCAGGCGCAACGCGACTTCTTCGGGGCCCACACCTACGAACGACTCGACAAGCCAGCCGGCGAATTCTTCCACACAGAGTGGCCGGAGGTCATCGGCTGAGCCGCTCCCCGGCACGCCTCACGCCAGCATGGGATCGGTGCGGATTTCCGGATTTCCCAATCCCGCCGCAGCGAAGCACCCGCCGCCCCCAGGACGCGGAGCTAGGATTTCGCCTGCGCCTTGGCCCAGGCGTCCTTCAGGGTCACGGTGCGGTTGATGACCGGGGCTCCCGGGCGTGAATGCTTCGTGTCGATGCAGAAGTACCCCATGCGCTCGAACTGAAACTGCGTCCCCGGCGGGAGACCGGGCACCACCGGCTCCATGCGGGCCGACGGCAGCACTTCCAGCGATGCCGGATTGAGAAACTCACGGTAGTCCCGGCCCTCAGGCACGGATCCCGTGTCTTCGAGGGTGAACAAACGGTCGTACAGCCTCACCTCGGCACTCACCGCATCCGCCGCATTGAGCCAGTGAATCACCGCCGATCCCTTCTTCGGCCCGGCATGACGGCTCTCCAGATCACAGGTGCAGCGCAGTTCCACAACCTGACCGTTCGCGTCCTTCACCACTTCATCGCAGCGCACATTGTAGGCATACCGCAGCCGCACCTCGCGCCCCGGACTCAGCCGGAAATACTTCGGCGGCGGATTCTCCATGAAATCCTCCTGCTCGATGAACAATTCCCGCCCGAACCGCAGCACGCGGCTTCCGGCGGACGGATCCTCGGGATTGTTCGCGGCCTCAATCTCTTCCACCCGGTCAGCCGGCCAGTTGGTGAGGACCACCCGAAGCGGCCGCAGCACCCCCATGAACCTCGGACTCGTCCGGTTCAGTTCCTCCCGCACGGCATGCTCCAGAACCCCGACATCGGTCAGACTGCTGAACTTCGTGACTCCAATGCGCCGGCAGAAATTCCGGATCGCCGCCGCCGGAAAACCCCGGCGCCGCAGCCCGGAAATCGTCGGCATGCGAGGGTCGTCCCAGCCATCCACATGCCCGCCTTCCACCAGTTCCAGCAGCTTCCGCTTGCTCATCACAGTGTAGGTCAGATTGAGCCTCGCAAACTCGATCTGCCGCGGATGACAGGGCGCACTGACGTTGTCGATGAGCCAGTCGTACAGCGGGCGGTGCGCCTCGAATTCAAGGGTGCAGATGCTGTGCGTAATCCCTTCAATGGCATCGCTGTAGCCATGCGCCATGTCGTAAGTCGGATAAATACACCACTTGTCCCCCGTGCGGTCGTGCGGGACTTTCTTGATCCGGTAAAGCACGGGATCCCGCAGATTGATGTTGGGCGACGCCATGTCGATCTTTGCCCGCAGCGTCCGCGAACCATCCGGAAATTCACCGCGCCGCATCCGCCCGAAAAGGTCGAGATTCTCCGCAGGTGTCCTGTCCCGGAAATCACTCGCCCGCCCAGGCTCGGTCAGCGTCCCCCGCCGCGCCCGCACTTCCTCGGCCGTATGATCGCACACATACGCCAATCCCTTCTCAATCAGTTCCACCGCCCACGCATGAATCTGATCAAAGTAATCGGAAGCATGAAACAGCTGGTTCCCCCACGAGAATCCCAGCCATTTCACATCTTCCTTGATGCTCTCCACATACTCCATGTCCTCCTTGACCGGGTTCGTGTCATCAAAGCGCAGGTGCGTCCGGCTGCCAGGCACTTCCTGACCAATCCCGAAGTTCAGACAGATGCTCTTGGCATGCCCAATGTGAAGATAACCATTCGGCTCGGGCGGAAACCGGGTGACCACAAACGGATGCTTTCCGCTCCGCACGTCCTCCTGCACAATGTCACGGATGAAATCGGATGGCTCGCGCTCGGTAGTCTCGGAAGGATTGGCCATGACGGAAAGGATGCAGGGGAAAACTTCCTCATTCCTGCGCTTTCCCACCCGGGCAAAGGGAAATTGCTTCAGCCATTCCCCGCAGCCCCGCCTGCCGGGCTCTGCTTGGTCTTGGAAATAAGCCGGATGCCGCCAATCTCCATCTCCTTGTCCACCGCCTTGCACATATCATAGAGGGTCAGCGCAGCCACACTGACGGCCGTGAGCGCCTCCATCTCCACTCCCGTCGCCGCCGTCGTCCGCACCCGCGCCTCGATCACCATGACTCCCTCGCCGGAACGGAAATCAACCGACACCGCCGCCAGCGGCAGAGGATGACACAGCGGAATCAGCCGCGCAGTCTCCTTGGCCGCCTGAATTCCAGCCACCCGCGCCACCGCCAGCACATCCCCCTTGGGTAGACCACCCGACGCAATGAGGCCGAGCGTCCGCCCACTCATGCGGATTTCCCCGCACGCCACCGCCTCCCGCACCAGCAGGGGCTTCGCCGAAACATCAACCATCCGCGCCGTTCCATCGGCCCCCACATGACTCAGCTGCTGCCCTGTCTCTGCTCGCTCATTCATGCCTCTCCCCTTCCGTCCGGCCCATCCCGATGTCAATCTTCTCACCGGATACGAAACGGCCCACGCGTCGCCACACCGGACACGGTTCCGCAGCAACCCCAAGCACCCGCTTTCACCGGTCCGCCGCGCGGTACCGCACCACAAGATTCGCTCCGCTGTGCCGATTGCCATTGCGCTGCTGATCGAAGGTCAGTCCGTCGTGATTGACCTCCCGGTCCCGCGGGAGCCCCAGAATCAGATCGCCCGGTCCGTGCAGACTCCGCATGGCCTGACAGCAGGCCGGATGCCGGGCTACCGCACCCAGTTCATCGTGAAGATCACCTGAGCGGATTTCCACATATTCCAGTCCAGCTGCCGCCGCCGCCCTGATCTTCTCCCGGATGGCATTCCGGAATTCCTCGACGCCCGGTTGCTCATCCCCAGCGGCCTCTTCGTCGGCCTGCTCGCCATGATCTCCTGCCTCCCACGCATCACGCCAGACCGGCGCAAGGGCATCCAGCAGACTGCCATGCAACCCAGCCGGCAGATTCACCTCGAATCCTTCCCACCGCAGCGACGCCTGCCCCTGCGCAAATCCATGAACCTCCACCACCCGGCCCACCTCCAGTTCCGCCAGCAGCCGTCTCCCAATCCGCGCAAAACGGTCATCGCGATCCGAACCAGCCTGACCGTACTGCTCCATCCGGCTGACCAATGGCTCCCGCGTCCTCGCCACATGCACCACCACACCTGGATGCTCCGCCCCTCCCGTCGGATCCCCGACACAGAAAACATAAAGCGTGTCTCCCCCCAGCCCATCCACCGCTTCATCCGCCGCAGGAGAAAACCGCAGACCGTCACTGCCGGAAATCCAGCGGCCCTTCCGCTGAAAAAAGGCCGGGAGCATGCTTCCAGCAGGTTGAGGCGATGGTGTTGGTCTGTTCATTACTCTTTTGAATTGGTTTACCTCACTCCCCAGCCAGTTGATTGACGCACCCCCAAGGCACACGCCGCCCGCCCCGGCGCGCTGCGCACTTCCTTTACCGCTTCCTGCCCCTTTTGGCCCCTCTTGACCACTTTGGCCCCGCAGCCTCACTCCGGCGCAGGCTCGCAGGCCTGACCGAAATCGACACCCTCTCCCTCCGCGGGAGATGCTTGCCCGGTGACTGACGGTAGCGGGTAGCCCTGCAGAATTCCACGAAACGGAACGCCCGACCCGAGGCACCGAAGATCCGCCTCAATCGCCGCCTCCACATGCTCGCACGCACTCTCCACGGACGGACGCAGATTCCGAACGGCCCGGATCCAGTCTTTCATCTCGCTGAGGAATCGGTTTAATTCGGGTGCCATTACAGGAAAAGTTTGTCGTGTAACTAGTTCCACTATGTCATGAAATAACGTCCTGTCAATCGGAAATCATAAAATCAGACCTGACGTTTTCATTTTGCGTTGCGTTGTTTTCTTTTGGGTTGATCTAGCTGCATCGGAGCCGCGCCTCCGCCTTGCCCGCTTCCTTTTTCGCAGTAGTCTACCCCTCAGCATGCAGACCCCCCGAGTGGCGAATCTTCTCAACGACTGGTTATCATCGGGTCGCTATCGGCAGGGCACTCTCGCGAAGAAGGCAGGACTCACCCAGCTCAGCCTGCTGCGGAATGGCCTCCGGGGCATGACCCATGAGGCACTGACCAGACTCCTCCCCGTACTCCAGGAAAACGACCGGAAGCTGCTTCTGGAACAATGGCTGCGCGACGCCATACCGGACACGTTCGGCGAATCCGTCGCTATTCATTTCGGTGAAACCGCATCGGAGGCCTGCGAGGCCGCTGCCTCCGGCTTTCCCGCCCTCGATGAAGCCCTCGACATCCTGCGCAAACACGCCCCCGGAAGCCGCGAACTTTCCCAGGTAATCACCAACCTCGCCACCATGGTCCGCGAAGCCTTCGAACCATGACCGGACGGAAGCCTGGCCCACCGCGGCTCCGGCGGTGGTTTTCCGTTGCCACGGCGGGGGGGCTCGTGTCATGAACGGGGCGGCGGGACGGGTGGCAGAGCGCTGTCTGATCCGGCTGCCAACTGAATCCATTCAACTGCTGTCATCCCATGCCCAGACCTGTCACACTTTTCACCGGCCAGTGGGCCGATCTGCCGATTGAAACCATGCTGCAGAAGGCGAAGGCCTTCGGCTACGATGGCGTGGAACTCGCCTGCTGGGGGGATCATTTTGAGGTGGCGAAGGCCGACCAGGCGTACTGCGATGCGCGGCGGGCGCAGCTGGCGAAAGCGGGGCTGCAGTGTCACGCGATTTCGACGCACTTGGTGGGTCAGGCGGTGTGCGACAACATTGATGCGCGGCACCAGACGATTCTGCCGGACTATATTTATGGTGATGGAGATCCGGAAGGGGTGCGTCAGCGGGCGGCGGAGGAACTGAAGAAGACGGCGCAGGCGGCGCAGCGGTTCGGGGTGAAGGTGGTCAATGGCTTTACGGGCTCGAGCATCTGGCATCTCTGCTACAGTTTCCCTCCGGTGCTGCCGGGGCAGATCGACGCGGGCTTCCGTGATTTTGCGAAGCGGTTTCTGCCGATCCTCGATGAATTTCAGAAGTGCGGGGTCCGCTATGCGCTGGAGGTGCATCCGACGGAGATTGCGTTCGACATTGCCAGTGCCGAGCGGGCGCTGCAGGCGCTCGATTACCATCCGGCGTTCGGATTCAACTATGATCCGTCGCACTTCGGCTACCAGGGGGTCGACTACGTCGGATTCATCCGGAAGTTCCACGACCGGATTTTCCATGTGCACATGAAGGATGTGGCATGGAATCTGGGATCGGAAGCCGGGGTGTTCGGCGGCCATGTGGACTTTCACAAGCCGCAGCGGTACTGGGACTTCAAGTCGGTCGGCCGCGGGAACATCAACTTCGAGAAGATCATCCGCGCACTCAACGACATTGGCTACGCAGGCCCCCTGAGCGTGGAATGGGAAGACGGCGGCATGGACCGCGAATTCGGAGCCACGGAATCGTGCGCCTACGTGAAGCGGGTGGATTTCCCGCCGTCGAATATCGTGTTCGACGCCCAGTTCGACAAATCGAAGCAGTCCTGACGTGCCCTCGGGGCACGCCGACGATTCCGCGGGCCGGGGTAGACAACTGCCCCGGCCCGCGCTGCGTTCCGGTCCAGCCGGTTATTTCCATTTCAACATGCCATGGCCATGCCGGTGACTCCCGCGACGGTGCTGAGCGAGGTGCTGGGTGACGATGCGAAGTCGCTCAAGCAGCTCCTTGCGGCGGGTTTCACGGTCTGCGGGGATCTGCTGGAGCACTATCCTTTCCGGTATGAAGACCGGCGGCAGTTCGCGCCATGGCCGCTGGGAGCGGGGGCGGAGGCGCAGACGATCCATGGAATCGTGACGGATGCGCGGCAGCAGCGGCATGGCTTCCGCAAGGCCTTTGTGGAAGTGACGCTGGCCCCCCTTGAATCCGGATCGCTCGGCGGACCGGTGGTGCTGCGCTGGTTCAACATGCCCTTTCTGCACCGGTCCTTTGCTGCGGACATGGAAGTGGTGGCCTACGGCCGGGTCAAGCAGGCCAGGAATGGCCGGCTGCACATGGATCATCCGGAATATGAAATTCTCACCGATGCCGGGGAAGATGCCGGGCTGCACATGCGGCGGATTGTGCCGATCTACCATGCGCGGGAAGGAGTTCCGCAGAAGGTGCTGCGGCGCAGCGTGCACCGGGTCGTGGCCGCCCTCGATCCGGCCTCGGTTCCCGACCTGCTGCCGCCGCCCTCGCCCGGCAGTCCCCTCGCAGGCCTGAACCGGGCGGAAGCACTGCGCCGGATTCACTTTCCCGAATCGATGGAAGCGGCGGAACTGGCGCGGCAGTACCTTGCCCTCGAGGAATTCTTCGGGCTGCAGCTCAACGTGCTGCGGCGGCGTCAGACATGGCTGGAACAACGGGGCGCTCCTCACTGCGGCGAGGGGAAAATCCTGCGGCAATGGCAGGAATCGCTGCCCTTTGCCCTGACGGCGGCCCAGGAACGCTGCATCGCGGAAATCCGCAGCGACCTTGCGGCGGGCACTGCCATGCACCGGTTGCTGCAGGGGGACGTCGGCAGCGGCAAGACGTTTGTGGCCATGGCCGCCATGCTGCTGGCCATCGAAAGCGGCTGCCAGGCGGCCCTCATGGCTCCCACCCGCATCCTTGCCACCCAGCATGCCCTCACCTTCCGGCGCTGGCTCGAGCCACTGGGACTGCGAATAGCCCTGCACACCGGCGAACAGTCGGACGATGGCAGCCTGCCGCTCTTCGGGTCAAGCGACGCCGATCCCCACATTGTAATCGGTACTCATGCCCTGCTGCATGGCGACCGGCTGCGCGATCCCGGCCTCGTGGTCATCGATGAACAGCACAAGTTCGGCGTGGAACAGCGGGCCGCGCTCATCCGCCGGGGAACGGCTCCGGATGTCCTCGTGATGACCGCCACCCCCATCCCGCGGACCCTCACCATGACGGTCTACGGAGATCTCGATGTTTCCCTGCTGGACGAACTGCCAGCCGGAAGACGACCCGTCACCACCACGGTCCGCGAGGAACCCGATCCCACCCAGGTGGCCGCCTTTCTGCGCAGTCAGTTCGGAGAAGGACGCCAGGCCTATCTGGTGTTTCCGCTCATCGATGAAAGCGAGAAACTGGCGGTGCGGGCGGCCACCAAGGAAGTGGAAGCATGGCGCGCGCGGCTCCCGGAATTCCAGCTGGGTCTCCTGCACGGCCGGACTTCAGGCGACGAAAAGGACCGGCTCATGACACAGTTCCGCCACGGGGAAATCCATGCACTCTGCGCCACCAGTGTAGTCGAAGTCGGCGTCGATGTTCCCAATGCCAGTGTCATGCTCGTCTTCGATGCCGACCGCTTCGGCCTCGCTCAGCTGCATCAGCTGCGGGGCCGCGTGGGACGGGGACCGCACCGCAGCTGGTGCATTCTCATCACGTCGGGCAGCAATCCGGAAGCAACCGATCGGCTGCGCGCCCTCGAACAAACCACCGATGGCTTCGCCGTAGCGGAAACCGACCTCCGTCTCCGGGGACCCGGCGATATCCTCGGTACCGCACAGAGCGGCCTTCCCGCCCTGCGGCTCGGCGATCTGCTGCGCGACACCGCCCTCGTGAAGACCGCCCGGCGCCTCGCCGCCGCCATCATGGAACGCGATCCCCTGCTCCGCGATCCCGCCCACGCCCCATTGCGCAGCCTCCTGCGGGACGATCCCGACGGAAACCGCTCGCTCGGCTGAAGCCAAGCGGTGCCGCTTACTTGGGCAGAAGGGAAAGGTATTTCTGCCATGCCGATTCCACGGCCTTTTCCTTTTCGGGAAGCAATGGCTCGGCAGCGGCAAGTTCCTTGCGGGCTTCCTCGAGTCGCCCGGTTTCAGTGGCGATCTGCTTGTCGAGTTTGGCCGCCTCCTCGGGAGCCGGGCCGGTTGCCTTCTTTTCGGTGGCCGACTTGAGACTGGCCTCGAGCGCCGGGATTTCCGCCTTCAGATCTTCCGTTTTTTCCTTCAGGGCAGCCACTTCCTCACGAAGGGCAATGACCTGCTTGTTCTCGAGCTGCGCTTGCCAGTACTGGAGGGACCGCTGGGGTCCGGCGAGCGCAGCCGCGGCCGCATCGGCAGCCGGCTTCATGGCAGCGACCGCCTTTTCAGCCTCGGCGACGGCAGCCTGCTGTTTCGGCAGCGCGGCCGCGAGAGCATCGATCTTTGCCTGCTGTGCCGCCATGATTTCCTTCGCCCCCTGCCCGGCAGCCGTGCTGGCAGCCGCCGCGGCTTCACTCTCGGCCACCGCCGCGGCAAGCGCCTTCGCCCGGGCACCAAGCACCGCCTTGGCAACAGAGCGCACAGAAGCCTCGGCCTGAGCCGCCCGTTCCATGAGACGGCGCAGCAGTTCCGGGGACGATTCCGGGAGAGCCGGGGCCGCTTCCGGAGCCTCGGGGGCCGCCAGCCTCTGCTGCACGGCCGCAAGGGCTTCACTGGTCTTCGTGCGCATCTCCAGCGCCTTCGCAGCAGCTGCTTCATGCTCCATCAGCTGCTTCGCCGCAGCCGCATGGGCCGCCTGAGCCGATTCCTGCTCCTTGGTCATCGTCCCCATGGCCGCCGCGGCATCCTCGAGGACTTTCCGGGCCGCTGCCATGTCGGCCGTGGCCTTTTCCGCCGCCGCCCGCGCCGCTTCCGCATCCTTGGCCGCCGAGGCAATGCGGGCATCAATGGCCGGTGGATTGTAGAGCACAAATCCCAGCGGATCCCCATCCTTGGACGCATCCCATACCTTGATATCCCCATTCCATGCCCCGGTCACCACTGTCTTGCCTTCCTGCGTGAACACCGTGCGCAGAATCATCGTTCCGCCCGACGGCACCCAGTCTCGCACCTGCGCCCCATTGGCGTCCCAGATCCGCGCATGTCCGTCGCGTCCACCCGAAACCATGCGGCCATCCGGAGCGAAATGAAGCGACAGCACGCCTCCATGGCTGGCCTGTTTCTTGACCTGCGATCCATTGACCATTTCCCACCAGATCCAGTTCCCGTCCTCGCTGCCCGAGGCGAGCAGGTTACTGTCCGCCCGCCATGCGACCGCCGCCACCATCTTCTCGTGAGCCTTGAGATTGTAGAACTCGCCCCCGGTTTCGCTTTCCCAGACATAGAGCCCGCCATTGCGGTCGCCAGTGGCCAGCAGGACACCATCCGGGCTGAAAGCCACCGCCGTGAGCCAGTCGGTGTGCTTCTTGATTTCCTTGAGCATCTGGCCCGAAGCCGTGTCGTAGATCTTGACGCGCTTTTCGCGGGAACCGATCGCAATGCGGCGGTAGTCCGGAGTGATGTCCGCAGCGGCGATGGAATCGAATTCCTCGCCGAGCGTAATGACCCGCTTGCCGGTCTTCACATCCCACACCGCCACCGTGCCCTTCTTTCCGCCAATGCCCCCACTCGCCAGCACAAGGGCTCCATTGCGGGTAAAGGTGACATTCTCCGGAAAACCACCTTCCGGAAAAGCGAGCACGCCGAGCAGTTCCCGGGTTTCCGAATGATAGAGCAGAACCTGTTTGGGAGCCGCAAGGGCCAGCAGCGGAGCCCATGGACTGTGCGCCATCGCTGTAACCGCATTCGGCCGCGCCGGAGTCACCACCGGCTCAAGACTCAGGTGCTCCGGCATGGCCGGCGGTCCCTCCGGCTTGCCTGCCGTGCCACCGGCACTCATCGCAAATTCCGCCTTCTTCTTCGCCTTGGCGGTCGATGAAGCCGTTTCCAGCACGCCTCCCTGAATCCACTTGGCAATCACATCCGCCTCCGCCTGCGGCAGCTTGTCGCTCTTCGGCGGCATGAATGGCTCAGCCGAATGCACGATCACCTGAAACAGCTTGCTGGCCTGCGCGTCGCCCGGCTCAATGCTGGATCCGCCACTGCCGCCCGCCATGGTGGCCGGAAACGTGCTCAGATCGAGCCCCCCCTTTTTCTTGTCGGGATTGTGGCAATTCAGGCAGCGGTTCTCCAGAATCGGCCGGACATGGTCCTGATACGTGATCTTTTCCTGCGCGGAAACAACAGTGGCACCGGCAGCAAACAGCAGCAGCGACGAACGGATGAAGGCGGACATGTGATGAATCGGATCAGTGGAACAATTACGCAGGCAAAACGGGAACGGGATCACCCATGCACAGTTTTCAGAACCATGCAGTCCCCGGATTTGCGGGCACCCCGGCCCCCGGGAGCGGTGACCCGCTCCCGGGGGCAGAAGGTGCTGCACCTTCGTAAGCCGGATTCTGTCCCCCGCCGTTGCCGGCGGATCGACGGTCATTCCTCTGACGTCCGCCCTGCGGCGGCCGCCCCCGGCCGGAGCCGGGTGCAACGAACCCGGGAATCATCGGCCCGGACCGGTGAAGGCCCGGGCTGACCGGACAGGCGGCCCGTTTACCCTGTTTGTCTTGCACCGCGCGGGGTTTGTCATGCCCCCGGCCTTGCGGCGCGGGGCGGTGGGCTCTTACCCCGCCTTTTCACCCTTACCCCGATCCCGTGAAGAACCTTGGCGGTATGTTTTCTGTGACACTTTCCGTCAGCGGGGGCTTGCGCCGTCCACTGCCCGCGTTCATCACGCGGCACGCTGCCTTGTGGTGTCCGGACTTTCCTCCCGCGAACCTTGCGGTTCACAGGCGACCGTCTCGGGTGCAGCAAGTCGACCATTCCAGAGCAAGTCCGCTGCCGCCAGCGCAGATTTCCATCATTTCCGCAGGGGGCTGCCGCGAAATCTCCTGGCGGTTGCGCTTCCGTCCGACTGACGGCATGGACGCCTCATGGCAACTGCCCTCGATGACCTCCTGACCTTTCTGCGCTTTCCGAGCATTTCGACCAGTTCGGCGCATGCCGGGGACCTTGTTCACTGTGCGCAATGGCTGCAGGCCAAACTCAAGGGAATGGGGCTGACCGCCGACCTCCATGCGACGGCCCGCCATCCGGTCCTTGTGGCAAAGAATGCCCACCAGCCAGGCCGTCCGACCCTGCTCATCTATGGTCATTACGACGTGCAGCCAGTCGATCCCCTCGACCAATGGATTTCGCCACCCTTCGAGCCCCGCATCGAGGACGGCCGGATCTATGCGCGCGGCAGCACGGACAACAAAGGGCAGTTGCTCGCTCACGTCTCGGGCGTGGCCGAAACTCTCGCCCGCCACGGTCAACTGCCACTGAACCTCACCTTCCTGTTCGAAGGCGAAGAGGAAATCGGCAGCCCGAACCTCGCCCCCTTCCTCGAGGCAAACCGGGAATCGCTCGCCTGCGACATCATCGCCATTTCCGACACCGGCATGGTCGCCCCCGGCGTCCCCACCTTCACCTACGGACTGCGCGGCATCGCCTGCGTCGAAGTCACCGTGCACGGCCCCACCATCGATCTGCACAGCGGCATTTTCGGGGGCAGCATCGCCAATCCCAATACCATGCTCGCACACCTCGTGGCCAGCCTCCACGACGCTCACGGCCGCATCCTGATTCCCGGCTTCTACGACGACGTCCGCCCGGTGCAGCCATGGGAACGCGAAGCATGGTCCCGCCTCCCCGGCGGTGCCGAGGAAACCCTCGCCCTCACCGGAGTCCCCCAGCTCTGGGGCGAAGCCGGCTACAGCGACCACGAACGCCGCTGGGCCCGCCCCACCGCCGAAGTCAATGGCATCGGCGGTGGCTACCAGGGCGAAGGCTCCAAAACCGTCATCCCACGCAGCGCCTTCGCCAAATTCTCCTTCCGCCTCGTCCCGGATCAGGACCCCGAAGACATCCTCGCCAAAGTCACGGCCCACCTCAAGGCAGTCTGCCCCGATTCCGTGCGCCTCGAAATCAAAATCGGCCACAGCGGCAAACCCTACGCCATGGATCCAGACAGCCGCTTCGGCCTCGCCGCCCGCCGCGCCCTCAGCCGCACCTTCCCGCGCGACCCAGCCCTCATCCGCGAAGGCGGCAGCATCCCCATCGTGCAGAGCTTCCGCGACATCCTCGGCAGCGAAACCCTCCTCCTCGGCCTCGCCCTGCCAGACTGCCAGGCCCACGCCCCCAACGAAAACTTCCCCATCGCGAACTTCGAAGCCGGCATCCAGCTCAATCAGGACCTCCTCGAAGAAATCGCCGGAGCCTGAAGCGGGATGCTCAGGCCATCACCTGATTCACGATCTTACCGGCGACATCGGTGAGCCGGAAGTCGCGTCCGTTGTAGCGGTACGTGAGCTTTTCGTGATCGAAGCCGACGAGGCGGAGGATGGTGGCATGGAGATCGTGGACGTGGACCTTGTCGACGGCAGCACTGCGGCCGAGGTCGTCGGTGGCTCCGTGGACATAACCGCCTTTGACGCCGCCACCCGCCATGCAGGCGCAGAAGGCCTTCGCATTGTGATCGCGCCCGGCCGTTTCACCCTGGCCATTGCGGTCGCGTCCGGCCGTGCGTCCGAATTCGCCGCCCCAGACGACGAGAGTGGAATCGAGGAGTCCGCGCTGCTTGAGGTCCTGGAGCAGACCGGCGATTGGCTTGTCGATGGAAGCTGCGCGCTGTTCCATGTTCTGGCGGAGGTTCCCGTGCATGTCCCAGCCACCGACCCAGACCTGGATGAAACGGACGCCGCGTTCGACGAGGCGCCGAGCAATGAGGAGACGGCGCCCGACTTCTTCGGCTCCGCCGCGGCGGTTGCCGGCTCCGTTGCCCTGAGCGGGGCGGCTGGGAGCCGCGGCGGGTCCATTCATGCCGTATAGTTCCCGGATGGCCGCCGGTTCCTTCGTGAAGTCGAAGGCATCGGTCGCTTCCGTCTGCATGCGGAAGGCCATTTCCATGCTGGCGATTTCCGCTTCCAGCTGGCTGTCGCGCTCGAGCGCCTTGTTGTGCATTTCGTTGAGGGCGCGCACGAGATCGAGCTGGCGGCGCTGCTCGGGCAGGGAAACGAACTGATTGCGGAGGTTCTCGATGATCTTGGTGACATCGGTGCCCGTGGTGTTCACTGATGTCCCCTGAAAACGTCCCGGCAGAAAACTCGACTGCCAGTTTTGCGTCCCCCCATTGGGAAGGTTGCCCCCGCGGAGGCTGATGAAACCCGGAAGATTGTCGTTGAGCGATCCCAGACCGTAGAGGGCCCAGCTCCCCATGCTCGGACGGGAAAGCCGGAGCGATCCGGTATTCATGAAGATGGTCGCCGTCTCATGGGCCGGAATGTCCGTCCACATGCTCCGGATGATGGTCATGTCATCAACCATGCGGCCGAGTTCCGGAAAAACTTCACTCACTTCGATCCCGCTCTTGCCCTGCTTCCGGAAGGCAAAGGGCGAACCAAAGGCGAGTCCATCGCCTCCCGGCAGCGATTTGCCATCGAGCCGGACAAGTTCCGGCTTCGGATCCCATGTGTCGAGATGCGAGGGCGCTCCCTCGAGGAAGATCTGGATGACGTGGCGCGCCTTGTGCGGGAAATGCGGCTTAACCGCACCGGCAGCCGGGGACGCCAAACCAGCCGCGGCGTCGAGCGAAGCCGGACGGAGCAATCCCGCAAGGCTGAGCAGACCCATGCCCATTCCGCTGGTTTTCAGGAAGTCGCGCCGCGTGCTGGCCATGCGGCCGCTGGCGAGGGAAGGATAATGCTCGGCGAGGAATCGGGCGGATGGCTTCATGAGCGGAAATCGGGGCGATGGCTTGCAGGGAATGACGCCCCTGCAGGGCAGAGGTGACAGTTTTTCAGCCCGGGGACAGCCCGGTCAGCGTCCCGCCGGAGGCAGTACCCGGATGAGCAGCTGGTTGAGCACAATGACCGGATCGAGTCCGGAGGTGACGAGGCGGCGGTTGGCGCGCAGGCATTCCTCGAGGGCGCGCTGCAGTTCATCGGCGCTGTATGAGGCGGCGTCCTTGGAGGCAAGGAAGAGGGGATAGAGGTTCGGACCACTGCCGTCCTTCTTCTTCGGGAGGCGATCGCGTTCCTTCGCCGGAACCTTCCGTTCCACCTGCGCGGTGTAGTCCTGATAGCTGAATGCCTTGATCCCGAACTTATCGGTCATCTGGCGCGCCGCGAAGAGGTTCCGTACCGTGGGAACCACTGCGGCAAGGAGGACCGCAATGGGAGCCTCGTCCTGCTCCAGCAGTTCATCCACAAGGGCAAGAGCCAGCGGCAGCCGCCGCTTCGCAATGGCGTCGCCCAGCTCGAAAATGACACTTCCCTTGGTCTGGGAAACAATCGCCCGGACATCCTCCGGCCTCACCGTCCTGTTTTCCTCACCAAGATAAAGGTCGAGCTTCTCCAGCTCATTCTCGATCTGCCGCGAATTCTCGCCCGCCATCATCACAAACAGGTCCATCGCTTCCGGCACAAAATGCAGATCAAACTCTTCGGCCCGCTGTGCCACCAGATTAGCCACTAGTTCCTCCCAGTTCTGCTTGGAGGTATCGATCAGATCAAAAACCTCCAGATTCGATATCTTCTTGAGCGTCAGGAAGAATGACCGGCGCTTATCGACCTCCGAGGCGCTCAGCAGAAACTGGACATCGGCAGGCAGCGTCCCGAGTACCGCCGCCAGCCGCTCCAGCGCATCCAGCGTGCTCTGCGCACGACCCGTCACCGTATCCGCCAGAAACGTGACCCCCTTGAGCCAGACGACCTTGCCGCCCCCGAAAAATGGCAGGGTCTGCAGCGATTCAATCACCGAGGCCACGATCCGGACAGCGTGTTCCGAATTGTCGGCGGCTCCCTCGATCATTTCGAGACCGAATTCCCCGGCCGCCTCCCCCAGTTCCCGGCTTTTGGCGAGGGCCGCCTCCTTCACACGCAGGTCATCCGTCCCGAGAAACGCCCAAAGCGAGGCGGACACAGGTTCAGTCTTGCGGGCAGCAGCTTTCCGGGCAGGCACCCTGCCAGCAATGAACACGCCGTTCCCGGACGCAAGTTCGATTCCGCAGCGCCCCGTGAATGGAAGGAGGTTTCCCATGCAAATCCGTTGCGCCGGGGGGGTGACCGGATATAGATACGCCGATTTTTCGTCACACCTGATATTTTCCCATGAAGTTCCGGATCACCAAAGAGAAGTTCCTCGACGGCCTCCAGCAGGTTCAGAACGTTGTGAGCAGCCGGGCTACCCTCCCGATCCTCTCCAATGTGCTCCTCGAGGCGGATGGTCCGGAACTGCGGATGACCACCACCGATCTGGATGTGGTCGTCAGCTGCCGGGTCGACGCGGAAGAGGTCAGTTCGCCGGGCAGCACCACCCTGCCCGCCCGAAGACTGGCCACCATTGTGCGGGAACTCCCCGCCGACGAAATCCTCATCGACGTAAACGACGACAATGCGGCCCGCATCACCTGCGGCAACAGCTTCTTCCGGATCCTCGGACTGAGCCCCGATGACTACCCTCCTCCGCCCCGCTTCGAAGACGTCAAGGAATTCAAAGTGCCGGCCTTCACCCTTCGTGATGGACTCCGGAAGGTTGCGTACGCGATTTCCACGGATGAAACCCGCTACGTGCTCAACGGGGTCTACTGCCAGTTCAAGGAAGGCAAACTGACGCTCGTGGCCACCGATGGACGGCGTCTCGCCATGACCGATGCCGACCTCGAATTCCCGGAAAGCCAGGAATGCAGCGTCATCATCCCCACCAAGGCCGTCAACGAACTCCAGCGCATCCTCAAGGACGCCGGCGACAAGGCGGAAATCCGTATCCGCATCGGCCCCAAGCAGATCGCCTTCGACTGCGACCGTTCCCTCCTCGTGAGCAAACTCATCGAAGGCAACTACCCCAACTTCCGTCAGGTGATTCCCGGCCAGGCCAAGCAGCGGGTCACACTGGAGCGGGAAGCCTTCCTCCAGGCGGTGCAGCGGGTTTCGCTGCTGGCCCAGGACAAGAGCAATTCCGTGCGGATCGCCTTCTCCCGCGACAATATCGAAATCACCGCCAACAGCGCCGACATCGGCGAGGCCCGGGAATCGCTCGCTGTCAAATACAACGGCCCGGACATGGCCATCGCCTTCAACCCGGAATACCTCCAGGCCCCCTTCCGGAACCTCGACACAGATGAAGTATTCCTCGATCTCATCGACGAAGTCAGCCCAGGAGTCGTGCGAATTAACACGCCCTTCCTTTACGTGCTGATGCCGATGCGGGTCAGCCAGTAAGGGAACGGGCGGGCCTCAGGCCAGGCAAAACTCTCCCATCAGGACGCCAGGCCCCGCGGGTCGGCGTCCTGATGCTTTGTCCGATTTAACCTCATTCCATCTTTTCATCATTCCATGCACAAAGCCGTCACTCTCTACGATACGACCCTGCGCGACGGCACGCAGGGCACCGGCATCAGCTTTTCCGTCGCCGACAAACTCCGGGTAGCCCGCAAACTCGACTCGTTCGGGATCGACTACATCGAAGGCGGCTGGCCCGGCAGCAATCCACGCGATGAACAGTTTTTCGCGGCGGCGGCGCAGGAGAAATGGCCGCACGCGAAGCTGACTGCGTTCGGCATGACTCGCCGGGGCGGCGTGCGGGTCGAGGACGACGCCCAGGTTCGCAAGCTCATCGACGCGGCCACTCCGGTTGTGTGCATTGTCGGCAAGACGTGGCCGCTGCACGTCACGGAAGTCTTCCGGGTCAGCCTCGAGGAGAATCTGGCGATGATCGCAGACACGGTGCGGTTTCTGAAGAGTCAGGGCCGCGAAGTGCTCTACGACGCGGAGCATTTCTTCGATAGCTACCGCGAGGACCCCGCATATTCCCTCGCAACCATCCGCGCAGCGCAGGAAGCCGGAGCTGATCTGGTGGTACTGTGCGAAACCAATGGCGGTGCGCTTCCGGAGCAGGTAGGCGAAGTCACCGCGGCAGCTGTGGCCCATCTCGGCAGGGGCGTGGGCATTCACACGCACAACGATGGTGGCCTCGGGGTGGCCAACGCATTGGCCGCTGTCCGCGCCGGAGCGGTTCAGGTGCAGGGAACCATCAATGGATACGGCGAACGGGTCGGCAACTGCAACCTCATCACGGTCATCGCCAATCTCCAGCTGAAGTATGGCCTCTCCGTGGTTCCGGACCTCACGGGACTGAAGGAACTGTCGCTCTTCGTGGACGAACTGGCGAATGTGGTGCCCGACATCCGGGCCCCGTATGTGGGAAGAGCCGCCTTCACACACAAAGGGGGGCTTCATGTGCACGCCGTCCAGAAACTCGCGCGCACCTACGAACACGTGGCTCCCGCCCTCGTCGGCAACGAACAACTCATCGTCGTTTCCGACATGTCCGGCCAGAGCAATATCCTGTCGCGCGCCGCCGCAGTCGGCTTCCCGCTCGACAAGGGATCGCCTGAGGCCGCAGCCATCCTCCGCGATGTCAAGGAACTCGAAAGCGAAGGATACGAGTTCGAGGCAGCCGGAGCCTCCTTCGAACTCCTCATCCGCCGCCATCTTGGATCGTGGGCCCCACCCTTCGAGACCCTCGAGTATGAATGCACCTACCGCCGCGACGCGACCCGCGACTACGAAAGCTGCATGGCCACCGTCAAAATCCGCATCGGTGAAGAAACGGTCCTGACGGCCGCAGAAGGCGACGGTCCGGTCAACGCGCTCGACGCTGCCCTCCGCAAGGCCCTTACCCCCTTCTTCCCTCAGGTCAGCGGCATGAAATTGACCGATTACAAGGTCCGCATCATCGATGGCCTCATGGGTACGGCCGCCAAGACCCGCGTCCTCATCGATTCCTCATCGGGAGACCACGCATGGAGCACCGTCGGCGTCAGCTGCAATATCATTGATGCTTCGTGGCATGCTCTCATCGATAGCATAGCCTATCACCTTCTGCATGACCACACGGAAGCCCCCTGATCCGCAGTCAAACTGCAGGGCTGCCTGAGGGCATTACCCGGAAATGACAGAGGGCACCGGATTCCGGTGCCCTCTGCATTTCGGGTGATAACTGGTTCCTAACGGGTGCTTACTTGAGGCGGTAGCGCGTCCACTTGCCTTTGCCGGAGCGCTTGAAGTGCTTCGGCATGAGGCGCATGGCTCGAGGATAGAATACGCCGGACTTGGCGGCGGCATCCGTTGCCGAGATGCCATCGGGTCCTGCTTCGGAGACTGCGGCGCGCAGGCGCTCCAGCACTTCATCTTCCTTCAGGCGGGGACCACGGGATCCCCGGCCAGTCTTCGGCCGGGATTCGGAACCCGGCGGACGCCCGCGGCGGGCGGGAGCTGCTCCGGGATTGAGCAGCGAGGCCTGCAAGGCGGCCATTTCCTTCTGCAGGGTCTCAAGCTTGCGGCGGCGCAGTTGCTCCAGCTGCCGTTCGAGGACTGCAATCTGTTCGTCGATGGATTGACTCATTACTTTCTTTTGGATGGTTCGGGTTGGAACCCGCGATGCGCTCCACCCGTTGTGCGCGTCAGCAGGCGTGGAGATCCTTGCTTACATATCATCAAAGCACCGCCACACCTCCACAGAATAGATAAAAGGCCGACTGACAAACGAAAATGCACGATGATAAAGTATCATTCACATACCATGGCAGCACCAGGAGAGTTAGTCTCTACGTGTTGATTTCCATCACGAGTTCGCGCAGGCGGGCAGCCGGCCATTGGCCGGGAACGGTGGCTGCGTCGAGGTAGCCATAATTGAGTACGCTTCCGAGCCGTGCCATCAGGAGCCGGGAAATCCGGCCCAGCGGGCCCATGGCCATCACACTGAGCGGAGGGTGGCCCGGTTCCTCGAGGAGGGACCCCAGCGTAGCGAGGTCTCCGGAATGCTGCGCGGTCGCCGCGAATTTGACGATGTCGGCTCCGCCCCGGATGGCTGACTCCATTTTCCGGCGGAGTTCCTCTGCCTCGGGCGTCCGCACGAAGTCGTGCGCCGATGCCACCACGAGGACACCCCTCTCCCGTGCTTCGCAGATGAGATTCCGGAAGTCACCCAGACAGGCGATTTCAATATCGAGGAGAGAGGCCTGCGGCAGAAACCGGCGGTAGAGCGATTCGCGTTCGGCGGTGGTCAGGCTGTGGCGGCCGCCTTCGTCCGGGCCCCGCACCGTGATGAGCGACGGGACGGGGCAATTGCCGAGGGCTTCGAGAGCTTCCGGGACGGCCGCTGGCCAGCAGTCCACCCGGCACTCCACCACGTCGCAGGAAGCATCCATGAAAGCGAGGCGGCCGAGAGTCGCGGCATCCGCAAGACTTCCCACGGTCCAGCATCCGGTAACAAAGCTTGATTTCAGAGCGCTCATATGGTTTAAGCTGCCCGTTACGAACCCGGGAAGCAGAAAATGCGCGGCTTCGGCCGGATCCGGCTGGGGCCCCTGGGTCTACACCCTCCACCCCATGCTCGGCCGCAAGCAGGAATTCAACCTCAAGCTCAACCAGATCGTCGACAGTGTGCTCCTCGCCCTGGCCTTCTGGCTGGCTTATGCCGTGCGTTCGGCATCCACCGATTGGCTCGGCCGTCCAGCCATTCCACCGATCGACCGCTTTTACTGGCAGCTGATGGTGCTGGTGCCGTTCACACCACTCGTGCTGGAACGGATTGGCTTCTACAGTCACGTTCTCCAGAAACCATTTCTCCGGTCGCTTTCCCAGGCCACGAGGGGTCTCATCATCATGGTGCTGGTGACTTCGGTGATCAGTACGTTCGGACGGCAGGCAGCGGAGAGCCGGGCGGTGCTGCTGATCTTTCCGTTTCTGGCGGTGCCTGCCCTGTTGGCGCGGGAAGCGGTTTCGCGGATGAGGCTGCGCCAGCTGGTGCGTTCCGGCGTGCTGCGGGAACGGGTCGTCTTTGCAGGTCCACCGGCTGACATCGACAAGCTCATCGCATCGCTTCCCGCCGGTCAGATCGATGAGCTTCAGGTCGTTGGACGGATTGATATTTCAAAGGAACCGGTCGAGCATCTGGTGCTGCTGCTGCATGAACAGAACGTCGAGCGCGTCATCTTTGCGGCGGGGCGCGTGCACCTCAACCGCATCGAGGAAGCCGTCAATGCATGCGAACTGGAGGGCGTCGAGGCATGGCTTTCCGCTGAATTCATCCAGACGAGCATTGCCCGTCCGACCTTCGACGCGATGGGGGGAAAGCCGATGCTGGTCTTCCGGTGCACGCCGGAGGTTTCCTGGGCACTGTTTGTGAAATCGCTGATCGACAAGGTGGGGGCTCTGGTGCTGCTGCTTGTGAGCGCACCCTTCATGCTGGCGGCGTGGCTGGGCATCCGGATCACTTCGCCGGGGCCCGCTATTTTTTCCCAGATGCGCTGCGGGCGTCATGGCAAGCCGTTCCGGATGTACAAGTTCCGAACCATGACGACCGATGCGGAGCAGCAGAAGGCAGCCCTCATGGAGCGGAATCAGATGAGCGGCCCAGTCTTCAAGGTGGAGAACGATCCGCGGATTTTTCCGTTCGGACGTCTGCTGCGCAAGTATTCCATCGATGAGCTGCCCCAGCTTATCAATGTGCTGAGCGGAGACATGAGTCTCGTCGGTCCGCGGCCCTTGCCTGTGGATGAAGTCGCGAACATTGCCGACGCGTCACACCGCCGCAGGCTCAGTGTGAATCCCGGGCTGACCTGTCTCTGGCAGATCAGCGGTCGCAATGAAATCCGGGACTTCGACCGCTGGGTGGCACTTGATCTGGAATACATCGACAACTGGTCGCTCTGGCTCGACATCAAGATTCTGCTGCGGACTATCCCGGCGGTACTGCTGGGCTCCGGAGCCCGCTGACCAGCTGTGGAGCCCCGGGATTTTTCCCATCCCTCATTAAGTCTTCCCTAAGGGATTGGGGCGATTCTGGAGATTTCCAGGTTGGCAGAGGGTGTGGAATCGCTTCCTGTAATGCAGGTGGCAGGGATCTGCCCCCATCGAATTCTCCATCATGAAAGTACTCGTCGTCGAAGACAATGAACCGCTCCGCAAATCAATCTCTCAGCGGCTGCGGGAATCCGGCTTCGCGGTCGATGAGACCGGAGATGGGCCTGAGGGCCTGTGGCTGGCGACGGAGAACAAGTATGCCGTGGCGATTCTCGATCTGATGCTGCCGGGGCTCGATGGGATCGAACTGCTGCGCAAGATGCGGAAGCAGAACGAGGACACCAGTGTGCTCATCATCACGGCGAGAGACCAGGTGGGCGACCGGGTGGCTGGCCTCGATGCGGGAGCGGATGACTATCTCGTGAAGCCATTTGCCCTCGACGAGCTGATGGCTCGGGTGCGTGCGTTGACGCGCCGTGCCCATTCTGTGAAAAATCCGGTACTGCGGGTGGGCGATCTCGAAATCGACACCCGGCGCCGTTCGGCGTCGCGCGGAGGTGAGCCCATCGATCTGACGGCCCGGGAATATGCGCTGCTGGAGCTGCTGGCACTGCGGGCCGGCGAGGTGGTTTCGCGGGCGGAAATCTGGGAACAGCTCTACGATTTCAACCAGGACCCCGAGAGCAACGTGGTCGATGTGTTTGTGGCCTATCTACGGCGCAAGATCGAACGGGAGGGCAAGCCCAAGCTGATCCATACCCGCCGAGGCATGGGGTACATTCTGGAGGAACGGCCGGAGACGGCCAGCTGAGGGGGCGGCTTCCGCTTCGCTTCAGAATGCAAGGGCGGCGTAGGCAGCCCGCAGCTGGCGGTCCCACTTTTCGAGGAACCCCGCGGTTCCGCAGGCCTGCCGCAGCGGTGCATGGTCCGGAGGATCCGACCGGAGTGACGCGTCGATGGCAGACAGTGACATCTCGAGGTCGGCGAGAGCTGACGACACGGCAGCAGTTGCCGCGGAAACAGTTTCCGTGGCCGCCATGGCCCCCGGGGAAAGCAGAGCCCGGGCGAGTGCGGTCGATGCTTCCGCGAGCCTGCGGCGCACGGATTCCGCGGCGGCGAGGGCATGGCCCACCGTGCTGAAGAGCGACATCATGTCCGCGTCCATGACCGCCGCCGTGCGGCTGGCCGGGCCCCCCTCCAGCAGTTCGAGGAGGTGGCGAAGCCGTCGCGGTGTGCTCACAAGGATGCGCTGCGCTTCCGAGAGCGCCGCGAAGGCCCCGGTGCGCTCCGCTCGGTCCGCTTCGTCAGTGGCATGATCCGGATGCAGCTGGGCCGCCCGTTCCTGGAAGCTCTGGCGCAGCTGGCCGGGATCAAGTGATGCCTGTCTGGGAAGACCAAGCAGGGCAAAGGCATCCGCAGGAGCGCTCATGATTGATCACATGCGGAAAGCCCTAGGCGGCGAAACTCTCTCCGCAGGAACAGGTCACCACCGCATTGGGATTGCTCACCTTGAAGCCCCCATTCTGGAGGTCATCGCTGAAATCCAGTTCGGAGCCAGTCACAAACAAAGCGCTTTTCGGATCGATGACCACCCGGACTCCTGCCGATTCGACGAGAATATCCCGGTCGGCCGGCCCATCGACGAGATCCATCTTGTACTGGAGCCCGGAGCAGCCTCCTCCCACCACAGCGACCCGCAGCGCTCCGGTTTCTTCCCGGCCCTGCTTGCGGAGCAGTGATCGCAGACGGTCCGAAGCCGACGGCAGAAGCCGGATGAGTTTCTCGTTGCCGATCCGGAAGCGGACGGCAGGAGTCGATGCGGAGGAAGGGGAACCGGACATGGCAGGACGCAGGGGCAACGTTCCGGCATTGCTGCCGGATGCCCTCACTCGCTCGGCGTGACCTTCACATTGTCCACGTAGACCGGTTGCTTGCCCTGGAGCGCAAAGCCGAACAGCCCGGGAGACCCCTGACGGTGAGCATTCCGGTGCGGAACCTCGATGGTCCACGCGGCCGGTTCCGCTTCGCCCTTCGGCCACGCCTTGCCACGGATCACCCCGCTGCCATCGTCGTTCACATCGACCCGGGTCTTGAGCGTGTACCACTGCTTCGCAGAAATCGGGAAGGGGGCTGCCACCTTGAGCCGTTCCTGATTGGAACTGACTTCGATTTCATTGCTGTTTCCCTTGAGAGTGATGAGATAGCGCTGGTTGATGACGCCGACCTCACTCTTCAGACGGCGGTTGCCATCGGTCATGACATCCGCCTGCATGGTGTAGTTCTTCATGTCCGGGCTGCCGATGAAAGTCATGGCGCGCTGGAAGAAGACAGGCGTGAGCGTTTTGGCGAGCACCTTGTTGCCGTCCATTTCGCGGACCTCCCATTTGAAGCGTCCACCGATCCACGGCAGCGGTGGGTAGGCGAAGCGGGAACCGGCCGCCGCCTCTTCAGCCGTCGCAGCCGCCGGGGCCGGCACCGCACCGGGAGGCGATGGCGGCGGAGCCACCAGTGGCTTCACCGTCACACCGTCGGCCAGCGTCACCTGGTTGATTTCAAAATTCTCGAAATCCTGGGCAAACGGAATGTCGGGCATGATGCGCCCGCGGATGATGCCTGCAGCAGAACCCGCGGTAGCCCGGAAGGCACCGGCACTGGCCTTGGCAGTCGGGGCAGCCGCGAGCGCACCAGCCTCGTTGAAGGCGGCATCAAGCGTCGCCCTCACCTTGGCCGTCGGCGGGATGTAGCTTTCCCACTTCGCGGCGGTCACCGGACCGATCGGGTAGCCTTTGGCATCAACCGAGCGGATCGAGAATTCCTGGGCTTTGCCCGGAAAGAGAATCACTTCCTGGGGCATCGCCTGGAGAGCAGCAACCGGACCGGGCGTGGTCTTTGGCAGCCGGAACCAGTCGCCTTGGCCGCTTACTTCCTGGCCGAGTTCGAAGCAGTAAAGATGCTTGGTGGTCGTCACGTAGAGCTTCCCGTTGGCAATGGCCGGCGCACCGAAGGCAAAGCCCTCCAGTTTGATGCGGTGAAGGATTTC
>JBDKER010000035.1:0-47547 GCA_039795165.1 Verrucomicrobiota bacterium
CCGGGTGGTGGCATCTGCGCTTTACGGGAGGGTGGTAGGGGTCAAAACTGAGATTCCCCCGAATTCTGACGCATGGAAATGCTGGCCTACCTTCTTTCCGGCACCGTGGACCAAGGTCCGTGGGCATTGCTCTTTGCGTTCACGATCGGTCATGCCCTTGCCGACTATCCACTGCAGGGGAAATTTCTGGCGATCCGGAAGAACCGGCACATCAAGAGCATTGATTACATTGGGGATTCGCCGGCGTCGCTGTGGGTGTACTGTCTGACCGCGCATTCGCTGGTCCATGCGGGGGCCGTGTGGGTCATCACGGGGAGTGCGGCCTTCGGATTTGCGGAATTCGTGCTGCACTGGCTCATTGATTTCGCGAAGTGCGAGAAGTGGACGAATTTCCATCAGGACCAGGGACTGCATCTGCTCAGCAAGGTGCTCTACGTGGCACTGATCTACTGGATCTGAACCCGGGCAAAGCGATGGCCGATACCTTCACACAGCAGCAGATCGATGAACTTCCGGTGCTTGATTACGGGGCCGTGCGGCACAATCTGGAATCGGGCGACCTTGTCTTCTGTGCCGGGAGGTACTTCTTTTCCGGGCTCATTCAGAAAGTGACGAAGTCGGTCTGGAGTCACTGCGGGATCATTTACAAGGATCCGACGCTCAACCGGATTTTCGTGCTGGAGAGCGAGGTCATGATCGGGGTGCGGATTGTGCCGCTTTCGAAGTATCTGAAGGACTACCATGGGCGGCGGCGGCCGTACCGCGGGCGGATTGTGATTGGGCGGCTGCATCCGGCGGTGGCGGACGAGAAGGTGAAGCGGGCGATCAGTTTCGGGATGGATGAGCTGACCAAGCCATACGACAACTGGGAGATTCTGCGGATTCTGGTGAGGATCCTCTTTGGGACGGGGCGGCGCACGCGGGACCGGAAGTACATCTGTTCGGAGCTCGTGCAGGAATGCTACCGACATGCGGGCATTGTCTTTCCGTACGTGCGGCGGTCGATCAGTCCGGACGACATCTGGAAGGACGAGCGGGTGCTCTCCGTATGCCGGATCCTGTAGAACCTGGAGCTTCTCCGGGAGCGCGGCTGCCATCACAGTACCGCTGCAGCCGCTGGCCTTGCCGGAGTGAATCGGGCATGTCCCCCCGGGCCTTCAGTCACGTCGCAGGATTCCCGAAGTCAGAATGCGCGCCCGCAGGCCTCCCCGTCCCTTGAGGGCGGCTTCGGCCCCGGCATGAAAGGCTTCGTCCATCCAATAGCACGGACTGCACTCGCACACGCCCGCGAACCGGATCCCCTGCAGCTCGAATTCCTGCCCGATGAGCGCATTGAGATCGACCCCGCTCACAATCACATTGCGCCGGAAAACCGACGGCGGGACGCCCGTCACTCCCAGGGTCCGGCAGAGATCGGCATGCACTTCCAGGGAGAAGAACGTGATCTGCCCCTTGTAATCCTCCTTCCAGCCAAAGAACCGGTCGCCCCGGATTCCTTTTCCGGCTACCAGTTCCGCTTCGTCCACCTCATCGACCGGAGCCCGGCCTGACGGCTTCCCGTGATGGCCGAAGTAGTTGTGCTCCGCACTAAGGTAGATGTGCTCGACTTTCATGGGAAACCATGGTCCGTGGGAGCTTTGCGTGCAACTCGGGGAAGTGGCGGTGGAATTCCGGTCTGTCTCCGCTTGCGGATTCCTCAATGCGCATATACTCACTTTAACTCAAACCCATAACCTGACCAAGACGATGCCGAAGACGATTGCAGCGAGAGCGGTACCTGAACTGAAGGATTGCCATCTGGTGGATGTGCGGACGCCTGGGGAATATGCGTCGGTGCACATTGCGGGGTCGCGCCTGATTCCGCTGGATCAGCTGGATGCGGTGTCGCTGCGGGAATCGCTGGCTGGGCAGCGCTGTGTGGTGGTTTGTCAGTCGGGCATGCGGGCGCGGCGGGCGGCCGAGCAACTGGAGGCAGCGGGGATTGATGCGGCGGTACTGGATGGCGGGGTGGCGGCATGGCAGCAGGCGGGATTGCCGGTGGAGCGTGGTGCTGGTGGCGGGCTGCCGCTGCAGCGTCAGGTTTTTCTGGTGATTGGGGCGATGGCGCTGGCTGGAGGGATTCTTGCGCTGACGAAGGATCCCCGGTGGGTCTGGCTTTCGATGTTTGCCGGGGCTGGGCTCATCATGGCGGGAGCCACGGGATTCTGCCCGCTGGCGCTGCTCATGGCGAAGATGCCGTGGAATCAGGCTCCGCGGAAGGCTGCGGCTGATGCCGGCTGTTCGGGTGGGTCCTGCTGTTCCTGATTTTCCGCACCTGTTGTTCTCATGAAGAAACGGATTCTCATCATTGGTGGCGTGGCGGGTGGTGCTTCGGCGGCGGCCCGGCTGCGGCGGCTCGACGCGGAAGCGGAAATTGTCATGCTGGAGCGAGGGCCCTTTGTGTCGTTCGCGAACTGCGGTCTTCCCTATCATGTTTCGGATGTGATTCCCGACGAGGGATCGCTCACGGTGGCGTCGCCCCGGCTCTTCCGGGAACGCCATGGCATCGAGGTCCGCACGGGGCACGAGGTGGTCGCCATTGATGCAGCGGCGCGGGAAGTGACGGTGCGGCTTGCGGATGGCAGCGAGCAGAGAGAACGCTACGATGCACTTGTGCTTTCGCCCGGTGCCTCGCCGGTGCGGCCGCCGCTGCCGGGCATTGATCTGCCGGGGATCCTGACGCTGCGGAATATTCCCGATGTCAGGCGCATCCGGGAATGGATTCAGCAGCACAAGGTGAAGCGTGCGGTGGTTGCCGGTGCGGGCTTCATCGGGCTCGAAATGGTCGAGAACCTTCACCTTATGGGGATCGAGGTCACGGTGCTGGAAATGCTTCCGCAGGTCATGCCGCCCCTCGATGCGGAGATGGCATGGTGGGTTGCCGAGCACCTGCGCAGCAAGGGAATCCGGCTCGCCCTCGGCGATGGTGTGGCATCCTTCCACCAGAAGGAATCCGGCGGTCTGGCGGTCCACACGGCCGGCGGGAAAGTGCACGAGGGGGATATGGTGATTCTCTCGATCGGTGTCCGGCCGGAAACGGCGCTCGCGAAATCGGCGGGTCTCGCCCTCGGTCCCCGCGGCGGGATTCAGGTGGATGCTTCTCTGAGGACTTCCGATCCAGCCATCTGGGCGGTCGGCGATGCCATCGAGGTAACCGACCGTGTGAGCGGGCAGCCGGCTCTCATTCCGCTGGCTGGTCCCGCGAATCGGCAGGCACGGATTGCGGCTGCATCCATCTGCGGTCATCCTGCCCGCTTCGGGCCGGTGCAGGGGACTTCCGTCTGCGGCGTGCTGGGACTCACGGTGGCCTGCACGGGTGCCTCGGAAAAGGCACTCGAACGCGCGGGCCTCACGGACTTCGAGAAGGTCTACCTCCATCCGGCCAATCATGCAACGTACTACCCGGGATCGTCGGTCATGCATCTCAAGGTGCTCTTCCGGAAATCGGATGGCCGCCTCCTCGGCGCTCAGGCGGTGGGGGCCGACGGCACGGACAAGCGGATCGATGTCCTTGCGGTCTACCTGCAGATGGGAGCGACCGTGCATGATCTCGCGGAAGCGGAACTCTGCTACGCTCCGCAGTACGGATCAGCCAAGGATCCAGTGAACATCGCGGGCATGGCCGCCGTGAACGCCATCGAAGGTCTCAGTCCGCTGACGCACTGGCATACGCCTCGCGGCGGCGCCCTCCTTGTCGATGTCCGCGAACCGGATGAATTCGAGGAAGGTCACGCGGATGATGCGGTCAATTTCCCGCTCAGCACACTGCGTCAGCAATGGCCGGAGCTTCCGCGCGGGCGGACACTGCACGTGTACTGCGGGGTTGGGCTGCGCGCCCACAATGCCGTCCGGCTCCTCCGGCAGCAGGGCTTCGATGCCCACAACCTCTCGGGTGGCTGGCGTTCCCACGCGGCGGCCATGGCCACCGGGAAGGGCTGAGGCCCGCTCAGCTCAGAAACCGTCCCAGCAGGGGCTCCAGCCGCGCCACCGTCTCCTGCGGCCAGAGTTCGCGGGGGGTCATGATGGCATGGTCGAGGGCCCGGTGCTCCGGCCATCCGGGTTCCGCTGGAATGCGGGGCAGCACCGCCGCAATGACGTCGCGCGCCGCGGCTGCGTTCGCCATGAGATGCCCGCCCACCGTCTGTGCGCTCACTGGTTCCTCATCGGCCTTCCAGCAGTCGTAATCAGTCACCATCGCCAGCGTCGCCAGCGCCATCTCCGCTTCACGCGCCAGCTTGGCCTCGGGCAGATTGGTCATCCCAATCACATCGAATCCCAGCCGCCGGTTCGTCTCGCTTTCGGCCCGGGTCGAAAAGGCCGGACCATCCATGCAGACGTAGGTGCCTCCATGGTGGACGCGTCGGCCCTGGGCCACGCAGGCCTCGTGCAGCAGGCTGCGCAGGCCCCCGCTCACCGGATCGGAGAAGCCCACATGCGCCACGATGCCCGCACCGAAGAAGGTATGCCCGGCCCGCTGACTCGTTCGGTCGAAGAACTGATCGGGCAGCACAATGTCGCGCGGATGATATTCTTCCCGCAGACTGCCCACCGCGGTCACGCAGATCACCCAGCGGACATTGAGCGACCGCAGCGCCCACAGATTGGCCCGGTGATTGAGTTCGGTTGGCAGAATGCGGTGACCCCGTCCGTGCCGCGGCAGAAAATACACGCGCCGACCCGCGAATTCACCACCCATGATGGCATCGGACGGCGGCCCCCACGGGGTATCGACCACATGTTCGCTGCGGTCGGTGAATCCTTCGAAATCATAAAGGCCGCTGCCGCCAATCACGCCAATCGCCGGAGGTAGGGAATCTGCTCGCATGCCTCTGCCAGTCGCCGCAGCGGAGCCGGGTGCAATCGCAACCGCTCGCCGCTCTCGCATCAGCCTTCGGCGCAGCGCGCCAGAAAGGCCTCCTGTTCATTGATGAGCGAGCCCCCCGGCAGGTCGTCGGCAAGGGGTTCGGCACTGGTCGTGACAAGGTTCATGCGCACGGCGGCATCCCCGAGGGCAGAATGCTGGGCCGCCCGCTCGCACAGCAGTGCCAGCTGGTGTTCGATCCGCACCATGTCGGCTTCGATTTCATCCATCCGGCCACCCCGCATGCGTGCGGTCGTGAGCCGCTGCTCCAGCAGGTCAATGCTGTGCTGACGTGCCGCCCTTCCGGTCGCCGTCAGGGCAGGGTCATCGAGTTCGTGGAGCAACTGGAGTCGTTCCTGCTCGAGCGATTCCATGCTGCCGAGCCTCGCGGAATCGTCGAGGTGATCGCGGGCGATCAGCAGTTTCAGATACAGCCAGAGAAGGTTTTCCCCGGGTCCCAGCGGACCGGGCTGTCCCTGCGGTGTCAGATCGGCAAGGCGCGCCACCCGTTCGTGCATCCGGTTGTAGCGCTCACGGCCCTGCGGCGAGAGGCTCGCGAACAACTGGGAATTCCGCTCCAGAAAGGCAGTCCGCTGTTCCTCGATCCAGCGCTGCCGCGCGCCTTTCCTCACGGACGGCAGGACCATTCCCGCAAGAATGGTTCCGAGCAGCATGCCGGCAGCCAGCAGCGGCGAGAGTGCTATGATATCGGGCGGACCGGACTTGTCCATCCAGTGCACCATCCCCATGAGCGCCACGCCACCTGCAGCCACCAGCCACTTGTTGCCCGCCAATTCCTTCCCCAGCCCCGCCAGCCGCAGGCACGACTCCCGGAAGAGCAGAGAAATGGTCAGAGGCACATGCATGGGAAATTCCGGACGACAGCTCTCTACTTAGCCTCGCCGATCTGACGTGCAAGGCCGCGCACCCGCACCGCAAAGAAGATGAGAAGAATCCCTATGATCACCGCCCACGCCGCGATCAGCCACACAATGGTGACGCCACCCGCGGTCGGATTCACGAGGACCGCTACCCCGAAAATCACAGAAAGCAGCCCGGACAGGCCAAGCAGCCATTCCCCTTCAATCTCCTTACGGATGCGGATGGCCGTGATGATCGTCAGCACACCGGTCGCCATGGACCATGCGGCAATCATTGCCAGCAGGGCCGTGGCCGTCGCTGCCGGAACCAGCAGCGTGAGCACGCCGGCCGCCACGCCCAGAATCCCCATGGCTACGAGCGGCCAGATGCTCCGTCCCGAATCCCGTGCCTGCCACGCTGTAATCAGCAGCACCACGCCCTCCGCCAGAGCCCACGCCCCCCACAGCAGCGCCAGAGACAGTCCAGCCGCGACCGGATGGCGGAAGGCCAGAATTCCAAAGACGACCGCGAGCAACCCCCGCAGCAGGAGCCAGATCCAATGGCGGCCAAGGTGCGACGCCAGAGCAAGGGTGAGCGGAGATACGGAGGAATTCTGCATGCACCAGCCTTACCATGAACTATGAACCAGCGCAAGATTCTGTCAGGACCGCCCGGTTCCAGACCTTTGCCCCTTGCGCCGGACGGCGGGGTTTCCTAATACCCCAGCAGCAGCCATGAGTGATGCCATTTTTTTCCAGCAGGTGACGGTCGTGCCCGGCGACGGCACCGGTCCCCGTGTCGCCGATGTCCTCTGGAGCGACGGAAAATGGCACTTTCCGGCGGCCCCGCCCACCAGCGGAATCCGCTCGGTCCCCTGCGAGGGCAGAATCCTGCTGCCGGGCTTGTTCGATTTCGATGCCCATCTGCGCGAGCCGGGGCGGGAAGATGCGGAAACCCTCGCGACCGGAGCCGCCGCTGCCATCGCCGGCGGCTTCACGGGCCTCCTGCTCATGCCGGATACTTCTCCGCCGGTTGATAATCCGGGCATGGTCCGCAGCGTCCTCGACATGGCCGCCCGCCAGTCCCCCATCCCCATGGCAGCCGCAGGATGCCTCAGCAAAGGCCGCGCCGGACAGGAACTCGCGGAAATCGGCGGCATGCTCCGCGAAGGAGCCCGGCTCTTCACGGATGACCCGGATCCCGTCGCTAGCCCGGTTCTCCTCCGCCGCGCCCTCCAGTACGCTCGCGACCTCGGTGGACTCGTCGCCACCTTCGGCGATGTCCGCGAACTTTCCTTGGGCGGCACCATGCACGACGGTGCCGTTTCCTGCTCGCTCGGCCTCCCGGGCCTGCACCCATGCGCGGAAGAAATCGGTCTCGCCCGCGACCTCCGCCTTGCCCAGAGCTGCGGTGGCCGACTCCACATTCTCCACGTCACCACCGCCGAAGGCGTCGCCACCCTGCGCCGCTACAAGCAGGCCGGTCTCGCGGTCACGGCTGGCGTCACCCCTCACCACCTCGTGCTCACGGACGCCGCCGTCGGCGATTACCGCACGGCCTGCAAAGTCCGCCCACCGCTGCGCCCGGCCAGCGATGCCGCCGCTCTCCTCGAAGCCCTCGCGGACGGAACCATCGATGTCATCGCCACGGACCATTCTCCCCACACGGAATTCGAAAAGCAACGCGACTTCGCCTCGGCCCCGTTCGGAACCACCGGACTCGAAACCGCGCTCCCCGTCCTGCACGACCGACTCATCCGCACGGGACGGCTCGACTGGACCACGCTGGTCGCCCGATTAGCAACCGCCCCCCGCCGTATCCTCGGACTGCCGGAACCGGTCATCGCAGACGGCAGCGAGGCCAATGCTGTCCTCTTCGACCCCCGGAGACCCACGGTCGTCGACCCGGCCACCTTCCGCAGCAAGGGCCGCCATTCGCCATTCTCCGGACAATCCCTCGAAGGCAGCATCGCCGCCGTCATGCTCGGACACCGCCTTCTCCTCGACCGGATCTGATACCGATTTCTCCCCATGCGATACCTCGACAAACTCCGCGCCCGCATCGCCTCGGCGAAGTCACACCTCTGCGTCGGCCTCGACCCCCGGCCCACGCCCGGCGGCGAACCAGTGCGCGATTTCTGCCTGCGCATCATCGCGGAAACGGCTCCCCACGCCGCCTGCTTCAAACCGAACAGCGCCTACTTCGAAGCCATGGGCTCGCGCGGCATCGCCATCCTCGAGGAAGTCATCGCGGCGGTCCCGAAGGACATTCCTGTGATCCTCGACGCCAAGCGCAGCGACATCGGCGAAACCCAGCAATACTATGCCCGCGCCGCCTTCGATGCTCTCGGGGCCGACGCCATCACGCTCAATCCGTTCCTCGGCTTCGATTCCCTCGAGCCCTTCCTCGCCTGCGAGGGCAGGGGACTTTACCTGCTCGCAGTCACTTCCAACAAAGGAGCTGCCGATATCGAAAAACAGACACTCGCCGACGGCCGCAGGGTCTTCGAACTCGTCGGTGACATGGCCCGCCGCGCGGCCGGAGCACCCGCCGACGTGGGCTTCGTCGTCGGTCTCACCAACGCAGATCCGGATATCCTACCTGCCCTCCCGGACGCCCCCCTCCTCATCCCGGGCCTCGGAGCCCAGGGAGGCGACCTCGCCGCCCTCCGCGGATCGGGCCGCCTCGCCCCCCCAGTCATCAATGTCTCCCGCGGCATCCTCTACCCGGCGGATCACACCAACCCAGCCATAGCCGCCGCCGCATGGCAGGCCCAGATCGAAACCACGCTGGCCGATTCCTGATTTCTCAGGCCTTTTTTTCCAGCAACGACCGCCCCGTCATCTGGGCCGGTTGCTGAACTCCAAGCATCGCCAGCAGAGTGGGCGCAATGTCGGCAAGAATGCCGTCGCGCACCGTGTATTCAGCCGCATCCGCCGCCGCATAAAGGCAATGCACCGGATTCGTCGTGTGCGCGGTGTGCGGCGACCCGTCGGGATTGCGCATCTGTTCGCAGTTCCCATGGTCGGCGGTGATGAGACACTTGCCACCCAGCGCAAGGGTCTTCTCCACAATCAGACGAACCCCAAGGTCAATGGTCTCCACCGCATGCACCCCGGCCGCCACTACGCCAGTGTGCCCCACCATGTCGGGATTCGCAAAGTTCATGATGACCGCATCATACTGATCCAGCCTCCGCCATACCTCGAAGGCCAAGTCGGGCGCACTCATCTGCGGCTTCTTGTCGTATGTAGGCACCTCCTTCGGACTCACGGCCAGATACCGGTCTTCCCCAGGGAAAGGTGCATCCGCCCCCGCATTGAAAAAGAAGGTCACATGCGGAAACTTCTCGGTCTCCGCCGCCCGCAGCTGCCGCAACCCCGCCCCAGCCAGCACTTCCCCGAGAATCCCAGTCATGTTCTCAGGCTCAAATACCGTCCGTACCCCAAGCGCCCCATAGGCCTGGCTATACTCGGTCAGCGTGTAGCACGAAATCTTCGGCGCAATCTCCCGCGCAAAGCCCCCAAACTCAGGGTCCATGAGCGCTTCCGTCAGCTGCCGCGCCCGGTCTGCCCGGAAATTGAACCAGAGCACCACATCGCCATCCCGCAGCCGCACTTCATCGGCATGACTGAAAATCATCGGCAGCAGGAATTCATCGCCCCGCGGCTCGCCCGCATAAGCCGCCCGCACTGCGGCCGATGGCTTACCTGCCGTCACCGCCCCCCGACCCAGAAAAATCGCATCCCACGCCAGCTTGTTCCGTTCCCAGCGCTGATCGCGGTCCATCGCATAATACCGCCCAATCACCGTCGCAATGCGTGCCCCGGTCGGCTCCAGCGCCGCCTCCACCGCCGCCAGCGAATCCGCCCCACTCGTCGGCGAAGTGTCCCGCCCATCCGTAACCGCATGCACCATGATATCCCCGCAGCCCGCCCGCCGCGCCTCGGCACAAAGGGCCACCAGATGATCCTGATGACTGTGAACGCCGCCGTCACTGACCAGACCAAGCAGATGCAGCCGACCGCCCCGCGCCTTGGCAAAAGCCTCCTGCAGAACGGGATGCGACGCCAGTTGACCGTCGCGGATCGCTTTGTTGATGCGCGTCAGGTCCTGGTAGACAATCCGCCCGGCCCCCAGATTGAGGTGCCCGACCTCGCTGTTCCCCATCTGCCCGGCCGGCAGACCCACGTCCTCGCCACTCCCGGAAACCCGGCTCCATGGATACTGCGCATACAGTTCGTCATGAAACGGGGTCGACGCCAGCAGGGTCGCATCCCCATTGCCCGCAGCCGCCGCCCGGCCCCCCGGATTGATGCCCCAGCCATCACGGATAATCAGAACGACAGGTTTCTTCGCCATATCCCTGCCACATAATGGCTGCTCACCACACGGCAAGTCGGGAAATCCCGCCGACCATCGATCCTGCACCCGCGCTCACCCGACCGGGAGAATGGGACTTGTCAATTCCCCCGCCGCCGCCTATGAAACGCGCCCTCCGCGCCCCGTCAGCCCCGACCCTCTCTCCGTCATGATCGAAGTCAGCCACCTCACGAAGCGTTTTGTCGGCCGGACCGCCGTGGACGACGTCAGTTTCGAGGTCGGCCGCGGCGAAGTTGTCGGCTTCCTCGGCCCAAACGGAGCCGGGAAGTCCACCACCATGCGGATGCTCACGGGCTACCTGCCGGCCACCCTCGGCTCAGCCAAAGTCAATGGACACGACGTGTTCAGCGACTCCATCCGGGCCCGCCGGGAAATCGGCTACATGCCGGAAAGCGTCCCGCTCTACGATGACATGCGGGTCTCGGAATACCTCGACTTCCGCGCCGCCCTCAAGGGCCTCCGCGGCCGCGCCATCCGCGAGAATGTCGGCCGTGTCACCGAACTCACCGGCCTGCGCGACGTGCAGCGGAAAATCGTCGGCAGCCTCTCGAAGGGCTACCGCCAGCGCCTCGGACTCGCCGATGCCCTCGTGCACCGTCCGCGACTCCTCATTCTCGACGAACCCACCAACGGCCTCGATCCCAATCAGATCCGCCAGGTCCGCAGCCTCATTGCCCAGCTCAGCACGGAACACACCATCCTTCTCTCCACCCACATCCTCAGCGAGGTCGAAATGGTCTGCCGCCGCGTCATCATCATCCACAAAGGGCGCATCCGCGCCGACGATACCCCGGAAAACCTCGCCCGCAGCAGCCGCTCGGCTGGCATCCTCACCGTCGAACTGAAGGCCCCCTCCGAGGAAGTGATCGATTCCCTTCAGGCCATCCAGGGCATCCGCCGCGCCGCCGCCATCCCCTTGGCCGGCAGCAGTGGCTGGACACAGTTCGAAGTCCGGCTCGACACCGGAGCCGACCCGCGGGAGGAAATCGCCACGCTCACGCGCGACCGCCACTGGCCGCTGCGCGAACTCCGCGCCAACCAGGCGACCCTCGAAGACGTCTTCGTGGAAATCACCCAGCGTGACTGACCGGCGCTGCGCTTCCAGCGGCCTCACGGGAAACGAGAGCTTGCCACCGGGAAGCCAGACATTTAAGAAAAAGCCCTACGTCTCCGTCCGGCATGCGCACCTTTCTCATCCTCCTCTCCAAGGAACTCCGCTCGTTCTTCCTCTCGCCGGTCGCCTGGGTCGTCCTCGCCATGTTCATGGCCATCTGCGGACTCTCCTTCAGCTGGTCCATCAATATCCTCCGCGAAAAACCCCAGGACCAGAGCATCGTCCAGTGGACCTTCGTGCCGGTCTGGTTCTGGCTCTATTACCCGTTCCTCTTTCCCCTCATCACCATGCGGCTCTTCGCCGAGGAACAGAAACTCGGCACACTCGAATCCCTCCTCACGGCCCCCGTCCGCACATGGCAGGTCATGCTCGGAAAGTACTTCTCGGCCGTCATCTTCTACCTCATCCTCTGGCTCCCGGTCCTCCTCTACTTCGCCGTCCTCACATGGGTCCTCCGCGGGCGCGTTGAAATTCCCCGCGGAGCCCTCGGCGGAAGCTACCTCATCCTCTTCGTCACAGGCCTCTTCCACCTCGCGCTCGGCTGCCTCGCCTCCGCCCTCACCCGCAACCAGATCATCGCGGCCATCCTCGGCTTCGCCTTCATCATTCTCCACTTCCTCGGCGGCGTCTTCATCATGCAGCAGGCCCAGGATCATCAGGAATTCCGCCCCGTCATGGACTACGTCGCCATCAAGGGCCATATCGAATCCTTCGCCTCCGGTCTCATCGATACCCGGCCCATCGTCTACTACTGCAGCGCCACCCTCCTCATCCTGATGCTCACCCACCAGGTTCTGGAATACCGCCGCTGGAAATCCTGACCGACTCCCCCTGGCTCATGACCGACACCCCGGAACCATCCTCCCCAGAGCACTCCGCGCCAGCCCCGGCCGCAGGTCCAGAGGGCATCCGCCGCGGCCGCATCGGCCTCAATGTCGCGGTCCAGATCACTCTTGGGATTCTCCTCTTCGCCCTCGTCAATGTCATCAGCTGGCGGCGCTTCCGCCAGTGGGACTACACCTACAGCCGCAGCTTCACTCTCGCCCCCAGCACGGAAACCTTCCTCGCCGACGTCAAGACACCCGTCCGCGTCAGCGTGCTCACCCAGCGCGGCGGAGCCGTCGAAAAGGATCTCGTCCCACTCCTCGATCAGTACCGCCGGCTCCTCCGCAACCGCCTCCGCCTCGAATACATCGACACCCTCCGCGATGTCCAGGCATGGGAGAATTTCAAGGTCACTACCGCCAAGTCCAATATCCGCATCGAGAGCAATGGCATCCTCGTCCAGTCGGATCCCGCCAAGGAAGGTGCCCCGGTCTCCACCCAGTGGATCCCGGAGGAAAACCTCTACGACATGGACCGGGAAAAGAAGACACCCATCGCCTTCAAAGGCGAATCCCTCCTCAATTCCGCGCTGCGCGCCGTCACCAATCCCGAGCGCCCGCGGGTCGCATGGCTCACCGACATCGTCAAGAAACGCATGGTCCCGGAAGGCTCGGCCTTCAATGTGATGGCCGATATCGCGGCCCGTCAGAACATCGACCTCGAACCATGGCCGATCCTCCAGTTCCCTCAGGCGGAATCGGAATTCCGCGCCGCCATCATCGCCCGTCCGAACCTCTTCGGCGCGCAGCAGGAAGCTGTGTTCACCCGACTCTTCGAAAAACCCGGCAATGGAATCATCGTCCTCCTTGATCCCGAGGAACCCTGCCCGGAGTTCGACCGGTTCCTCGCCCGCTACGGCGTCGTTCCCCAGGAAGACCGCGTCCTCCACGCCTACGCCACCGCCAAGGGCCCCATCAAGGACTTCGCTGTCGATGTCCGCTTCCTCGAATCGGACGGCGTCACCCGCGGCATCGCCATGCAGCCTTCCATCCTCCTCGGTCAGACGAAGTCGCTCCGCATGCTCGCCAACACGGAACAGCAGAAGGACCAGAATATCCAGATCATCCCGCTCATGAGCCCGTCGGACCGCTTCTGGGCCGAACGCAAATACAGCGAACCGCTCCCCACCATCGATGAACCGGAGGAAAAGCAGAAACCCATCTGCGTGGCCCTCAGCCTCGAACGCGGAGCCGCGAGGGACCCCCGCGTCCAGCTTCTCAGCTCCCGCATGGTCGTCACAGGCAATGCCGAAATGGCCATGCCGCCAGTCTCGCCCCAGAATTACGACTTCCTGACGCACTCCCTCAACTGGGTCCTCCACCGCGACGTGACGGCCCCGAACGACAGCACCACGGACAAGGTCAAGCACCGCTTCCGCATCGACATCACCCCAGCGCAGTGGAAGCGCCTGTTCCTCATCACCACCGTGGTCCTGCCGCTCGCAGCCCTCGCCGCCGGTGTCATGATCTGGAGCGCCCGCCGTTCCTAGTGCCACCCTCCCCAGCCCGTGCGAACGTCCACGACCATCATCATGCTGCTGCTCACCGCCGGTCTGGCGGCATGGGTCCTCCTGCACGAACGCCGTGGTCCCCCGCCGAACCTCGGCGGCCATCTCCTCTTCGATTACTCCGCCAGAGTCGCGGAAACCGGCTCCGCCGTCATCGACCTCAACCCGGATGACGCCACCGCCATCGATCTCCGCACCGCCTCGGGACAAGTCTCCCTGCGCCGGCGCGCCGACGGCGTCTGGGACCTCAGCAAGCCAATCCGCGACCGGGCCGACCCCGCCCTCGTCCGCCAGCTTCTGGAATTCTGCCGCTCCGCACGCATCGCGGAAACCCTCGACCGCGACGAAATCCGCCGCGGCCGCGTCAGTGCAGAATCCGTGGGACTCGACGACAAAAGCGCATGGCGGCTCTCATGGCGCAATGCCGCCGGCAGCGAGATCGCCGACATCCGCATCGGCCGCACCGCTCCCCTCGGGAACGCTGCTTACATCACCGTCGAAGGCGAACGCCGCCGCCCCGACGTCTATGTGGTCACCCCCGACCTCCGCACGCTCCTCGCCCGTCCGGCGGACGGCTTCCGAGACCCCCGCGTGACCCGCTTCTCAGCAGACGAAGTCGTCCGCGCGGCGGTCCGCAAAGGCGAAGGCGAAGTCGAATTCTCCCGCGCCCGCGCCCCCCAGAAAATCACGGTCCGCGCTCAGGACGGCAAACCCCGCGAGGAACTGGACGAGGGCACCCCATGGTTCATCTCCCGACCCCTCCTCAATGCCCCCGCCAGCCAGGCGGCCGTCAAGGATTTCATCTCCATGATCTGCGGGGCTCAGGTCTCCGGCTGGCTCCCCGCCACCGATGCCACCGGAGGCGCCCCGGAGGAAAAACCCCTCGTCGAGGTCACCCTCAGCGGCCCGGAACAGTCCCGGCCGGATGTCCTCTCGTTCTTCGCCGATCCAGCCGGCGGCGAATCCGTGATCTGCCGCAGCCGCCTCCGCCGCTGCTCGTTCAAGGTCCCCCGCCAGATTGCCGACGATATTCTCCTCGCCGAGGACCCCGACAACTTCCGCGACACTCAGCTCGCTTCCATGGAGCCCGGCCTCGTCCACTCGCTCCGCGTGGAACTTCTGGAAGGAGATTCCGTGGAACTGCGCCGCGTCGGCAGCAAATGGTCGTGGCGTCCCCTCCCGGAAGGGCCATGGAACGACGCTGCCGGCGAACGCGTCGAAAGCCTCGTCAAGGCGGTCAATGACTCGGAAATCCTCGCCTTCGTGGAGGACAGCCTCGCCGACCCCGCCAAGTACGCCCTCGACAAGCCTGCCTTCTCGCTCCGCTTCGGCGTCGATCCCAATCCCAGTCTCGCTTCACCGGCTGCCCTCACCCCCACCAGCAGCGTCCACCTCCGCATCGGCATCACCCCGGACCGCCGCGTCTACGCGAACTTCGAAGGCACTCCCTTCGTCTACAGCATCCGGCCGGAACTCGCCTACGCCATCCCGCAGCGGACCCAGAAATGGCGCAGCCTCGCCCTCCCGGGCTGGACGCTCCGCCAGATCCGCTCCATCCGCCTCACCAGCGGATCCGAGCCGCCGGTCTCCCTCCGCATGGACCCACTGACCTTCCGCTGGACCGCGGAACGCGCCGGACGCGATGTGACCGACCTCCTCCTGCCCGCCGCCGCAGAGGCTCTCGCCAACCGCGCGGGCAGCCTCCAGGCCGGCAACTGGCTCGCCGACGGCCCCGCCGCCGCGGCCGCTCTCGAACGCGCAGCCCTCACCGTCGAGGTCGTTCACGAAGTCTACGACGAGCAACCCGGCGCCTCCCACGAGGAAACCACCCGACTCGAACTCGCCCTCATGCCCGCAGGCCCCACCGCCCCGTTCTGCTACGGCCGCATGACCAGCGTGAGCGACCCCTTCCTCATCGATACCCGCGTCTTCCACGAACTCTCTCTCCCAGTCCTGCGCCCGGCCAATCCCGCGGCCAGCGGAGGAAACTGACGCCGACCCGCCCGCTTTCCGGGTTTGCATCAGGGAACTGCCCGCCCCATTCCTTCCCCATCACCCGGCCGCACCCGCCGGCCCAAACTTCCCCTGCCATGTTCGGAGCGCTCACTGACAAACTCGACAACGCCTTCCGCAAACTCCGCGGCCTCGGCTCCATCAGCGAAAGCAATGTCTCCGACGCCCTCCGCGAGGTCCGCATGGCCCTCCTCGAAGCCGATGTCGACTTCTCCGTGGCCCGCGATTTCATCGCCTCCGTCCGCGAACGCGCCCTCGGCCAGGAAGTCCTCAAGGGAGTCAAACCGGGCGAACAGATCGTCAAGATCTTCCACGACGAACTGACCACCCTCCTCGGAGGCGATGCCGCCCCCCTCAAGCTCGACCCGCCCGCCCGCATCCTCATGGTCGGTCTCAACGGGGCAGGGAAAACCACCACTTCCGCCAAACTCGCCCTCAAACTCAAAAAGGAAGGCCGACGCCCCGCCCTCATCGCCTGCGACCTCTACCGCCCCGCCGCCATCGAACAACTCGCCACGCTCGGCCGCGAAATCGATGTCCCGGTCTTCCAGCCAGCCCCCGGCAGCACCAACGTGCTGCAATGCGTCAAGGATGGCCTCCGCTGGCTCGAAACCCAGACGGCCAACGCCGTCATCTTCGACACGGCCGGCCGCCAGGAAGTCGATGACGCCCTCATCGCCGAACTCCGCAGCGTCCGCGAATTCCTCCAGCCAGGCGAAGTCCTCCTCGTCGCCGACGCGGCCACCGGTCAGCAGGCCGTCAATGTCGCCAGAACCTTCGACAAGGATATCGGCATCACCGGCATCGTCCTCACCAAACTGGACGGCGATGCCCGCGGCGGAGCCGCCCTCTCCATGCGCGCCGCCACCGGGAAACCCATCAAATTCACCGGATCCGGTGAAAAAATGGATCAACTCGATGCCTTCGTGCCCGACCGCATGGCCCAGCGCATCCTCGGCATGGGTGACATCGTCGGGCTCGTCGAACGCGCCGCCGAAGTCATCGACGAGGAACAGGCCATGCGCACCATGGAGCGCATGATGTCTTCAGAGTTCAATTTCAACGACTTCCTCGACCAGTTGAAGATGATGAAGAAACTCACCGAGAGCAGCGGCGGCCTCATGGGCCTCCTCGGCCTCCTCCCAGGCGTCGGAAAACAACTCAAGCAAGTCAAGGAACAGATGAAAAATGCCTCCGGCGACGACAAAATCCGCCGCATCGAGGCCATGATCCTCTCCATGACCCCCAAGGAACGCTCCCGCCCCGAAATCATCAACGGCCGCCGCCGTCAGCGCATCGCCGCCGGAAGCGGCAACTCCGTCAGCGACCTCAATCAGTTCCTCCGCCAGTTCAGCGACATGCGCAAACTCATGAAGGACAAGGGCCGCATGGCAGGCATGATGGCCGCCATGGGCGGAATGGGCGGAATGGGCGGAATGGGGATGCCGGGCGGCCTCGGTGATCTCCTCGGCGGCGGCGGTCTGCCCCCCGGCATGGGCCTCCCTCCCGGAAAATCCGGCTTCCCCGGCCTCGGGGGACCTCCCCGCGGCGGCTTCCGGCTCCCCGGCGGCGGCGGCCGCAAAAAGGGACGACGCTGAGCAACAGACCCAACCAGTTCCATTCCCCGGAGAACCAACCCGCTTCCCATCGGGAAAACACGGGAAATCAGGGCAGAAAAATGGAAAATGTCCATTGACACCCCCAAAGGTCACTCTACGATCCGCGCACGCTCTGCGGAAGGCGGCATTCAGACTGCTCCAGACGGCATTTCCATCTCTCCGCAGAGATGGGCCAAGTGTCGGCAGGAGGGGTCTGAGTCTTATTTCCAGGGGTGTTGCGTGACGGAAGTTCCGCCGTTTCATGCAGTCCGCTCTCTTGAGCGCCCTCGCGTGAAACGGTTTTTTGTCCCCTCATCCCAGCAGCCTGCGTGCTCGTGTAGCTCAGTGGTAGAGCACTTCCTTGGTAAGGAAGAGGTCGCGGGTTCAATCCCCGCCACGAGCTCCATCTGCCCCTTGCACCTCACTGCAAGCTCTCCCCATTCACTTCCCAACCTGACACTAACAACCCAAACTACACTGCACCATGGCCAAGGATACCTTTCAGCGGAATAAACCCCACGTCAACGTCGGCACCATCGGTCACGTCGACCATGGCAAAACCACTCTGACCGCCGCCATCACCACCACCCTCGCCGAAAAGGGCTTCGCCCAAGCCAAGGGCTACGCGGACATCGACGCCGCCCCGGAAGAAAAAGCCCGCGGCATCACGATCAATACCGCCCACGTCGAATACGAAACCGAAAACCGCCACTACGCTCACGTCGATTGCCCCGGCCACGCCGACTATGTCAAGAACATGATCACGGGCGCCGCCCAGATGGACGGAGCCATTCTCGTGGTTTCCGCCGCCGACGGCCCGATGCCCCAGACCCGTGAGCACATCCTGCTCGCCCGTCAGGTCGGCGTTCCCGCCCTCGTCGTGTTCATGAACAAAGTGGACATGGTTGATGACCAGGAACTGCTCGATCTCGTCGAGATGGAAATCCGCGACCTGCTCAGCCAGTACGACTTCCCGGGCGACGAAATCCCGATCACCAAGGGATCGGCTCTCAAGGCCCTCGAAGGCGACGCCACCCACAAGGCGAACATCCTCAAGCTGATGGAAAGCGTCGACACCTACATTCCGCTTCCTGAGCGCCCCATCGACCAACCATTCCTCATGCCAGTCGAAGACGTGTTCGCCATCGAAGGCCGTGGAACCGTGGTCACCGGCCGGGTCGAACGCGGAATCGTCAAGAAGATGGAAGAAGTCGAAATCATCGGCTTCCGCGACACCGTGAAAACCACGGTCACCGACATCGAAATGTTCCGCAAGCTGCTCGACGAAGGCCGCGCCGGCGATAACGTCGGTCTCCTCCTCCGCGGTGTCAAAAAAGACGATATCGAACGCGGTCAGGTGCTCGCCAAGCCAGGTTCGGTGAAGCCCCACAAGCACTTCAAGGCTGAAGTCTACGTGCTCTCGAAGGAAGAAGGCGGCCGTCATACCCCGTTCTTCAATAACTACCGCCCGCAGTTCTATGTCCGTACCACCGACGTGACCGGCAGCATCAAGCTCCCGGAAGGCGTTGAAATGGTCATGCCCGGCGACAACATCCAGATGGAAGTCGAACTGATCACCCCGATCGCTCTCGAAAAGACCATGCGCTTCGCCATCCGCGAAGGCGGCCGCACCGTCGGTGCCGGACGCGTCAGCGAGATCATCGCCTGATCTGTTCCACTGTCCCGCAATCTCAGGAAAGCAGGGAGGTCCAACCCTCCCTGCTTTCCCCGTCTCCCGGGAAAATGCCCGCTGACCTGCCCGTAGCCGGCATTTTAAAAAGTCCCCCTCCCCTTGACATGGGAAATCTCTCCGTCCACGATAGTTTCCCACAAAAGCCGGGGTCCCACGTACGCTAGTAGCTCAATGGTAGAGTAGCGGTCTCCAAAACCGTTGGTTGGGGGTTCGAGTCCCTCCTAGCGTGCCACCTTCCTTTTTCTTCCCTCCCCAGCCCTCCACGGCCTCCCCTTTTCCACCCAACATGTTCGGTTCCCTCCGCAAATTCTTTTCAGATGTCGGCCTCGAGCTGAAGAAAACCTCGTGGCCATGGGACGCACGGGAAAAAGGATTCCGGAAATTCAAGGAACTGACCGATTCCACCGTGGTCGTCATCATCGCCATCGTCCTCCTCGGTGCATGGGTGGCCTTCTGGGATTTCATCATGGCCTACGTCATGGGCTTCTTCACCAGGGGCATCTGACCGGGTCAGCGCACCCGACCGACCGGTCCCTCCCCCAACCAACCGAACCTTTCAACGATTCCTTTCTCATGGGTGCCATTCCTGCCGCCAGAGACCAATGGTACGTCGTTCACGTTCTCTCCGGACAGGAGCAGAAGGTGAAGGACAACCTCACGCGCCGCATCTCCACCGAGGAGATGGGGGAACTCGTCTACGAGGTCCTCCTTCCCATGGAACGCGTGTCGGAAGTCAAAAAGGACACCAAGGGCAAAGGCCGCCGCAGCGAAACCCGCCGCAAGTTCTTTCCCGGTTACCTCCTCATCAACATGAACATGCTGAATGAGACCGGGGGCATCGTCGACCGCACATGGTACTTCATCAAGGATACCCCCGGCGTCATCAATTTCGCCGGGACCCGCGACAAGCCAACTCCCATGCGGCCCAGGGAGGTCGAGCAGATGCTCAACCAGATCCGCGAGGCCACCGACCACGTTAAGCCAAAGATTTCCTTCGAAGTGGGTGACTCCGTCCGCGTCAACGACGGTCCCTTCGAAGCTCAGATCGGCGTTGTCGAGGAGATCGACCCGGAACGCGGCAAACTCCGTGTCTCCGTCAGCATCTTCGGCCGGGCCACCCCGGTCGACCTCGAATTCTGGCAGGTCGAAAAGGCAGAAGAGACCACCTGAAACCGCTGAAAGTTTCTCGTGTCCGCCGCCCGTCGGCCGCGAGGAGAATTTCCAAGGGCAAACTTCCAGTCTGATTCATCCATGGCCAAAGAAATCGTCAAAGTCATCAAGCTCCAGATCCCCGCCGGGGCGGCGAACCCGGCTCCTCCCGTCGGTCCCGCCCTCGGTCAGGCCGGCGTCAACATCATGCAATTCTGCAAGGAGTTCAACGCCAACACCCAGAAGCAGGCGGGCGACGTCCTCCCGGTGGTCATCACCGTCTACAAGGACAAGTCCTTCACCTTCATCACCAAGCAACCCCCGGCAGGCAACCTTCTCAAGAAGGCCGCCAATATTGCCTCGGGCTCCAAGGTTCCCCACAAGGAAAAGGTCGCCAAACTCACCAAGGCCCAGGTCATGGCCGTCGCCAAGCAGAAGATGCCGGACCTCAATGCGAACAGCGATGAAGCCGCCTTCCGCATCATCGCCGGTACCGCCCGCCAGATGGGCATCGACATCGTCGACTGATCCTTCCGTCACCCCACCCCTTCCAACCAAACCAAACCGCAGGAGGGCTCAGCGCCCGCTCGCACTGCCCAACCAGACATGCCAGTCGCCAAACGCAGCAAACGCTACAAAGCCGCCGCCAAACTCGTCACGAAGTCCAAACTCCATGGACTTCCGGAAGCGATGGAGGCCCTCAAGGCCATCCCCAGCCCGAAATTCGATCAGTCGGTCACCATCTCCATGCACATGGGCGTCGATCCCAAGAAGGGCGACCAGATGATCCGTTCGACCTGCCCGCTTCCTCACGGTACGGGCAAAAAAGTCACTGTCCTTGTGTTCGCCCGGGGTAATGCCGCGGAAGCCGCCAAGGCCGCCGGAGCCGAACACGTCGGCTACGAGGACCTCATCAAGAAGGTCACGGAAGGATTTCTCGACTTCGACGTCGCCATCGCCACCACCGAAGCCATGTCCGAAGTCCGCAAACTCGGCCGCCAACTCGGTCCCCGCGGTCTCATGCCCAATCCGAAAACCGGCACGGTCACAGATGACACCGCCGCCGCCGTCAAGGCCGTCAAGGCCGGGCGGGTCGACTTCAAACTCGACAAGAATGGCAACATCTCGGTTCCCGTCGGCAAGGCTTCCTTCACCGTTCAGCAACTCGCCGAAAATGCCGAAGCCGTCATCGAAGCCGTCTACCGCGCCAAGCCCCCCACGGCCCGCGGCAAGTACATCGAAACGATCCATGTCACGGCAACCATGACCCCATCACTCAAGATCGATGCGGCCAAATACGCCCGGAACTGAACCCAGCCCGCAACCACTTACTTTCCCGGATCATGAATCCTGACAAAAAACCGATCGTCGAACAGCTCCTCGAGCGCCTCGACAATGCCCCGTTCCTGTTCCTCGTGGACTACACCGGGCTGACCATGACGCAGTTCAATTCCATCCGCAAGAAACTGCGCGAGGTGGACGCCAACCTGCACGTCACCAAAAACAGCTACATCAAGGCGGCCGGACAGGCAAAGAAGCTGCCGGCTGAACTCGAGAAGGACCTCACCGGTCAGACCGCAGTCGTCTTCGGCCGTCAGGACGTCTGTGCCGCAGCCAAGGTGATCGCCGGAGCTCACCGTGAATTCCAGAAGCCGGTCATCAAGAGCGGCGTCCTCGACGGCACCTTCCTGACCGCTGCAGACGTCAATGGTCTCGCCGATGTCGGCAGCCGCGAAAACCTCCTCGCCAAACTCCTCGGAGTCCTCAACGCTCCAGCCGGTGCCATCGCCCGCGTCATCGCCGCCAAGGTCGAAAAAGACGGTGGTGGTCCCCCCGCAGAACCAGTTGCCGAAACCGCTGCCTGAAGCATCGGTCATTCCACGAAACCTTTTCCGGCGGATCCCCGTCAGGAACAACCCAAGACAAACAAGCAAACACACAACCCAGTTCCTCACCGGTGCCGCGGCTGCGGTACTCAATCGCTCCGGGGCTCCGGAACCCGGTGACACTGACCCCATAACATGGCAGACATCAGTAAACTCGTCGACGACCTGAGCGCTCTCACGATCCTCCAGGCTTCCGAACTCGTCAAAGCCCTCGAAGAAAAATGGGGCGTCAGCGCCGCCGCCGTCGCCGCTCCCGGTGCCGGAGCCGCCGCCGCCGCTCCCGTCGAGGAAAAGACCGAATTCGACGTCATCCTCACCGATGGTGGTGGCAACAAGATTGCCGTCATCAAGGAAGTCCGCGGAGCCGTGGCCGGTCTCGGTCTCGCCGAAGCCAAGGCCCTTGTCGAAGGTGCCCCGAAAGCCATCAAGACGGGTATCCCGAAAGCCGAAGCCGAAGAGATCAAGAAGAAGCTCGAGGCCGCCGGTGCCAAGGTCGAGATCAAGTAATGATTTGACTCATTCCCACGAACAGACTCTCACCCGTTTCTGTGTTCCCCGGTGCGCCGGGGAACACGGTTCGGGCGTTTTGTGTCTGGATCCCGGGAATCGTTCGTTTTCCGATCTGGGCAGCGCCGGCAAGGCGGCTCCCCGGGTCAGCCAATTCCCTACATAGTTCCGCTCCGGCGGAACGCCCGATTTTCCATACCCTTCGTGCTTGAAGAAGGGGTCCCCACATCTCCCGTCAGTTGTCCCGCCCAAGGCCATCCCACCTGCCATTCCATCACCCTTTTCACTGACCCACGCCCATGTCTGACCGCCTCCACTTCGGCAAGCTTACGGAAGTTATCGACCCCCCCAACCTCATCGAGGTCCAGCTGAACAGCTACCGGGAGTTCCTCCAAAAGGAACTGCCGGCGTCCAAGCGGACGATTGTCGGCCTCCAGAGCGTCTTCAAGGAGGTCTTCCCGATCGAAAGCTACGATAACAAGACAGTCCTTGATTTCGCCCATTACGAAGTTGGTGAACCGAAGCTGACAGCGCACCAGGCGCAGCGCGACGGGGAAACCTTCTCGGCACCGCTCTATGTTACGTTCACCCTGAAGGATGAGTCGGGCACCAAGGAAGAACGCGTGTACATGGGGGAACTTCCCCTCATGACGGAGCGGGGTACATTCGTCATCAACGGCGCGGAACGGGTGGTGGTCTCCCAGCTGCACCGTTCACCAGGGGTCTGCTTCGAGAAGAGCCTTCACCTCAATGGCAAGGAACTCTTTGGATTCCGGATCATTCCAGACCGTGGCTCGTGGCTGGAAGTGCAGTTCGATACCAACGACCTGCTCTATGTCTATCTCGACCGCCGCCGCCGCCGCCGCAAGTTCCTTGCGACCACGTTCCTGCGTGCCATCGGCTACGGTACGGATGAACAGATCATCCGGGAATTCTACCAGATCGAGGACCTCAAGCTGAAGAATTCCCTCGACGAGACGGAACTCAGCAACCGCGTGCTCATCTCCGACGTCATGGATGGGGAATCGGTCGTGGTGAAGGCCTACGAGCCGCTCACTCCGGGATACGTCCGCCAGCTCATGGATCTCGGCCACAAGAGCATCAAGGTAATCTCGGTTTCCGCAGACGACCTTCTCCTCAAATCGCTCAAGAAGGACCCGGCGCGCGACGAGGACGAAGCTCTCAAGGACATCTACCGCCGTCTGCGCCCCGGGGATCCTCCGACGGTGCCGAATGCCCGCGCTCTCCTGAAGCGCCTTTTCTTCGATCCCAAGAAGTACGACCTCACACGGGTCGGACGCTACAAGATCAATCAGAAACTCGGACTCAAGCTCTCCGATGATACCCGGATCCTCGTGGCCCAGGACTTTATCGCGGCCATCCGTTACCTGCTGGGCCTCCGCAACGGAGAAGGCATTCTCGATGACATTGACCACCTCGGCAGCCGCCGCGTGCGCGCCGTTGGCGAACTCCTCGCCAATCAGTGCCGCGTGGGTCTCTCCCGCACGGAACGTCTCGTCAAGGAACGCATGACACTCTTTGATGTCAACATGGAGGGCATGACGCCAGCCAAGCTCATCAATCCGAAGGCGCTTTCGGCGGTGGTGCGGGACTTCTTCGGCCGCAGCCAGCTGAGCCAGTTCATGGACCAGACGAATCCGCTGGCGGAACTGACGCACAAGCGTCGTCTCTCGGCCCTCGGGCCTGGCGGTCTCAACCGTGACCGCGCCGGATTTGAAGTCCGCGACGTGCACCAGTCGCACTACGGCCGGATCTGCCCGATCGAAACGCCGGAAGGTCCGAACATCGGTCTCATCAACTCGATGTCCACTTTCGCCCGCATCAACGAGTTCGGCTTCATCGAGACTCCCTACCGGAAGATCGTCAACGGCGTCGTCCAGGACAAGATCGAGTACCTCACGGCTGACCAGGAAGAAGCCCACATGATTGCTCAGGCGAACAATCCGACGCACGAGAGCGGACAATTCGTCAACAAGCGCATCACGGTCCGTTTCCGGGGCGACTTCCTCGAAGTCGATCCCACGGAAGCCACCTACATGGACGTCAGTCCGAAGCAGCTCGTGTCAGTGGCTGCTGGACTGATTCCATTCCTCGAGCATGACGACGCCAACCGCGCGCTCATGGGATCGAACATGCAGCGCCAGGGTGTGCCTCTGCTCGTTCCGGAGGCTCCCATTGTGGGCACCGGCATGGAAGGGAAGGCCGCCCGCGACTCGAAGGCCGTGGTGGTGGCCGACAAGGACTGCAAGGGGACGGTGGCCGCGGCCAGCGCGGAGGTCATCATCATCACCCGCGATGGCAAGCTGCCTTGCACGGAAGCGGAATTCCTCGCGGATCCGTTCTGCGTGAAGCACAGTCCCGACAAGGGAATCTGGGTTCTGCCGCTCCGTAAGTTCATGCGGTCCAATGCCGGAACCTGCATCAATCAGCGCCCCATCATCCGGAAGGGTGACAAGGTGAAGCCGGGTGATGTGCTGGCGGACGGTCCCTGCACGCAGGGCGGGGAACTCGCCCTCGGCCGGAATGTGCTCGTGGCCTTCATGCCATGGAACGGCTACAACTTCGAGGACGCCATCACCATTTCCCAGAAGGTGGTCAAGGAGGATATCTACACCTCTATTCACATCGAGGAATTCGAAGTGAGCGCCCGCGATACCAAGCTGGGGCCGGAAGAAATCACCCGGGACATCCCGAACGTCGGCGAGGAAGCCCTCAAGAACCTAGGTCAGGACGGCGTCGTCCGCATCGGTGCGGAAGTGAAGCCCGGCGACATTCTCGTCGGCAAGATCACTCCGAAATCGGAAACGGAACTCGCTCCTGAAGAACGCCTGCTGCGCGCCATCTTCGGTGAGAAAGCTGCCGACGTGAAGGACACTTCGCTCCGCGTTCCGTCCGGCTGCACGGGCATCGTCATGGATGTCCGCGTTTCCTCCCGGAACCAGAACGCCCGCGAGAAACTCTCGGCTGCCGACGGCAAGAAGATGCTCAAGCAGATCGAAGAGGAATTCAAAACGAAGCATCTCGAACTGGTCGAACAACTCACGGAACGCCTGTCGGACATCCTCCTCAATGAAAAGAGTCCGCTCGACGTGGTGAATGCCCAGACCGGCGAAATCCTCATTCCGGCGAACAAGAAGATCACCAAGGCCCTCCTCGCGAAGGTCGCGGAAGCTCACGACCACATCGACATGGACGCGAGCCCCATCCGGAACAAGATCTTCGACATCATCGCCGGACTCGAGCAGAAATTCGCCGAACTGGAAGAGGAACGCGAAGCTGCCCTCGACAAGGTCGAAACCGGTGACGAACCGGACAGCGGCATCGTCAAGCAGGTGAAGGTCTACATCGCCTCGAAGCGCAAGCTTTCGGTGGGCGACAAAATGGCCGGACGCCACGGCAACAAGGGGGTGGTCGCCAAGATCGTTCCGGAAGAAGACATGCCCTTCCTCGAAGACGGTCGCCCGGTCGACATCGTCCTCAACCCGCTTGGGGTGCCTTCGCGGATGAACGTCGGTCAGGTTCTTGAAACCCACCTCGGCGTGGCTGCCCGCGCCCTCGGCATGACCATTGCCACTCCGGTGTTCGATGGGATTCCCGAGGACAAGATCATGGGCTACCTCAAGGAAGCCCGCGAGAAGACGGAGCACAAGTGGATCGGTCTCAATGGCAAGTCGCGCCTCTACGACGGCCGCACCGGCGAGCCCTTCCACCAGGAAGTCGTTGTCGGCGTCATTTACATGATGAAGCTCGGCCACCTCGTTGCGGACAAGATCCACGCCCGCGCCGTCGGACCGTACAGCCTCGTCACCCAGCAACCCCTCGGAGGCAAGGCCCAGTACGGTGGTCAGCGCTTCGGGGAAATGGAAGTCTGGGCCCTCGAAGCCTACGGAGCGGCCTACACGCTCCAGGAACTCCTCACGGTCAAATCCGATGACGTCCAGGGCCGTACCCGCATCTACGAAGCCATCGTCAAAGGCGACAACACCCTCGAAGCCGGTACGCCGGAATCGTTCAACGTTCTCATCAAGGAAATGCAGTCGCTCGGCCTTGATGTGAAAGTCGGCAATTCCAAATCCGGTCCAGATGGCCAGGGACTTGGCCTCATTGCTTCCTGATTCCCAGGCCGCCTGCCGGATCCTCCGGCAGGCGGCTCTTCCGCCCCCAATCTTCCGAATTAACTCCTCCAACTTTTCTCACACATGAGCGTCGAAACCCAGCTTCGCGAACTCTTCGGCGGGGACACCCGTCCGCAGGGATTTGACCACGTTGCCATCACTGTTGCCGCTCCGGATGTCATCCGGAGCTGGAGCCGCGGCGAGGTCAAGAACCCGGAAACCATCAACTACCGTACCTTCAAGCCGGAAAAGGGAGGTCTGTTCTGCGAACGGATCTTCGGACCCACGCGCGATTGGGAATGTTCCTGCGGAAAGTACAAGCGCATCAAGCACAAGGGCGTCGTCTGCGACCGCTGCGGCGTCGAAGTCACCCTCAGCCGCGTGCGCCGCGAACGGATGGGCCACATTGAACTGGCTGTGCCAGTCAGCCACATCTGGTTCTACAAGTGCATGCCGAGCCGTCTCGGTCTCATGCTCGACATGACGGCCCGGCAGTTGGAGCGCGTGATTTATTACGAGGATTACATCGTGATCGATCCGATGAGCACGCCGTTCACGCGTGGCCAGCTGCTCACTGAAGTTGAGTTCCGCGAAGCCGAGGAACAATATGGCGAGGAAAGCTTCCGCTCGGGCATGGGAGCCGAAGCTGTTCAGGAACTGCTGGCGGGCATCAATCTGCCGGAATTGATCGTGGAACTGCAGGACGCGATGACCAAGACGCGTTCGAAGCAGACCCGCAAGAAGCTGGCCAAGCGGCTCAAGCTGGCGCAGGGCTTCCATTCGTCCCGTTCCCGTCCGGAGTGGATGGTGCTTGAGGTGCTGCCGGTGATTCCGCCAGACCTCCGCCCGCTCGTGCCCCTCGAAGGCGGTCGTTTTGCTACGTCCGACCTCAACGACCTCTACCGCCGGGTCATCAACCGGAACAACCGCCTCAAGAACCTCCTGCAGCTCAAGACCCCGGATGTCATCATCCGGAATGAGAAGCGGATGCTGCAGGAAGCGGTCGATGCGCTCTTTGACAACGGCCGCCACGGCCGTGCCGTCACGGGAGCCGGGAACCGTCCGCTCAAGTCGCTTTCGGACATGCTCAAGGGCAAGGGCGGACGCTTCCGCCAGAACCTGCTCGGCAAGCGCGTCGACTACTCGGGACGTTCTGTCATCGTGATCGGGCCGGAATTGAAGCTGAATCAGTGCGGTCTTCCCAAGAAGATGGCCCTTGTCCTCTTCGAACCGTTCATCATCCGCCGTCTCAAGGAACTCGGCTACGTGCACACCGTGCGCAGTGCCAAGAAGATGATCGAGCGCCGCACCCCGGAAGTCTGGGACATCCTCGAGGAAGTCACCCGTGGGCATCCTGTCCTTCTCAACCGAGCGCCGACCCTGCACCGCCTTTCGATCCAGGCCTTCGAGCCGGTCCTCATCGAAGGGGAAGCGATCCGGATTCACCCGCTCGTGTGTACCGCGTACAATGCGGACTTCGATGGTGACCAGATGGCTGTGCACGTTCCGCTCTCGGTCGAAGCCCAGATGGAGGCCCGCCTCCTGATGCTGGCCACGAACAACATTTTCTCGCCGTCCAGCGGGAAGCCGGTAACCACTCCGTCGCAGGACATTACCCTTGGTTCGTACTTCCTCACGCATTCCCGCGTCGCTCAGTCGAAGCACAAGGACGAAGGCCGCAAGCCGATCTTCGCGGATCAGGCGGAAGTTGAAATGGCGCTCGCCGAAGGCAGCGTCGAACTCCATCAGCAGATCCTCTTCCGCAATCCCAACAAGGGCGTGAAGACGGTCTTCGGAGACGATACCCGCGGTCTCATCGAAACCACTCCGGGACGCGTCCGCTTCAACGAAATCTGGCCGACAGCCCTCGGCTTCATCAACAAGAACGTCGGCAAGAAGCAACTCTCGGACATCATCTGGCGCTGCTGGCAGACATCCGGCCACGAGGAAACCGTCCGCGCCCTCGACCGCCTCAAGGAACTTGGCTTCAAGGCCGCCACCCTCTCGGGATGCTCCATCGGCATCACCGACATGGTCATTCCCGCCGAGAAGAAAGAGGAACTCGAAAAGGCCTATGTGCGCCTCGAGGAAATCGATCGCCAGCATCGGCGCGGCATCATCACGGACCGCGAACGCTACAACATGATCATCGACCTCTGGACGCAGGCCGGCGATCACATCCAGCAGACCCTCTTCCGTCAACTGGAACACAACGAAGGCCGCAAGTTCGCGAATCCGTTGTACATGATGGTCGACTCCGGAGCCCGGGGCAACAAGCAGCAGATCAAGCAGCTCGGCGGCATGCGCGGCCTCATGGCCAAGCCTTCCGGCGAAATCATCGAACGCCCGATCACCTCGAACTTCCGCGAGGGCCTCACGGTGCTGGAGTACTTCATCTCGACGCACGGTGCCCGTAAGGGTCTTTCGGATACGGCGCTCAAGACGGCGGACTCGGGCTACATGACGCGTAAGCTCGTCGACGTCGCTCAGGATGTCATCGTCTTCGAAGAAAGCTGCGGAACCACCAACGGCATCACGGTCCGTTCCCTCTACGAGGGGGACGAGGAAGTGGTCGATCTCAAGCAGCGCATCTACGGCCGCGCTTCCTGCGAAACCGTCAAGGATCCCGTCACCAACGAGATCATCGTCAAGACGAACGACATCATCACGGAGAAGCAGGCGGAATCCCTCACAAGGATCGGCGTCGAGCAGCTCAAGATCCGTTCGGTGCTCACCTGCGAAAGCAAACGCGGCTGCTGCGCTCTCTGCTACGGTCTGCACCTCGGAACTGGCCATCCGGTCAAGGTCGGCGAAGCCGTCGGCATTGTGGCTGCTCAGTCGATTGGTGAACCCGGCACGCAGCTCACCATGCGTACCTTCCACATCGGTGGGGTTGCGGGTGGCTCGTTCAAGCAGCCGATCATCAAGGTCAAGAATGGCGGAACGGTCCGCTACAATGACCTCCGCGCCGTCAAGACCACGGAGGGCAACTTCATTGTGCTCACCAAGAATGGCACGGTGTCGGTCATCGATGCCGATGGGCTGGAACTGGAAAGCCACAAGCTCGTGATCGGTTCGGTCATCTACAAAGCCGAAGGCGATGCCATCAAGAAGGGAGAAACCCTTGTCACATGGGAACAGCACGCTGTTCCGGTCATCACGGAGCGCGAAGGGATCATTGATTTCCGCGACATGATTCCGGGCATCACCCTCGGCAAATCCGGCGAGAAGGGATCGGATCAGATGATCGTTCTGGAGCACAAGGAGGACCTCCATCCGCAGATTGTGGTGGTGGCTCCCAAGACGAAGGAAGTGCTGGCCAGTTATTCGATTCCGGCCGGAGCCTTCCTTTCCATCAAGAAGGGGGATCACGTTGCTGCCGGTACGACACTCGCCAAGACGCCGCGGAAGGTCAGCAAAGCGAAGGACATCACCGGTGGTCTGCCGCGGGTTGCCGAACTGTTCGAAGCACGCAAGCCGAAGGACCACGCTGAAATCGCCAAGATCGACGGCGCCGTTTCCATCGGCGGCATGGTCCGAGGCAAGCGCAAGGTCATCGTCCGCGATGAGGAATCCGGAGAGGAAGAGGAACACCTCGTCCCGCGCGGCAAGCACATCATCGTATTCGATGGCGACCGCGTGAAGAAGGGTGACCAGCTCACGGAAGGTCCCGTGGTGCCTCACGAGATTCTCGAGATTCTCGGGCCTCACGAACTCCAGGAACACCTCGTCAACGAGGTTCAGGAGGTCTACCGGCTCCAAGGCGTCGAAATCAACGACAAGCACATCGAGATCATCATCCGCCAGATGCTGCGCAAGGTGAAGATCACCGATCCCGGCGATACGGAATTCCTCTGGGGCGACCAGGTGGAACGGATCGAATTCGAGGAAGCCAACCGTGTCATCGTGGACCAGGGGGGCAAGCCGGCGGAGGCTGAGCCCGTTCTCCTCGGGATCACCAAGGCGAGCCTTGAGACGGATTCGTTCATCTCGGCTGCATCCTTCCAGGACACGACCCGCGTGCTCACCGATGCCGCTACCCTCGGCAAATTCGACTGGCTGCGCGGCTTCAAGGAAAACGTCATCATGGGCCATCTCATTCCGGCCGGCACCGGCTTCCTCCGGAACCGCGATATGCGCGTTCACGAGGAAATCGACCTCCGGAAGTCGGAAGGTCTTGATTCCATCGAGGACGAAGCGGATTCCCTGCTCGACGCTATGTGAGCGCGGCGGGATTCCTGTCCCGGATCCGATCAATCGTGGGGGCCGCGTTCCGTCGAGGGACGCGGCTCCTTCATTCTCCTGATCTGCCCGGGGAAAGAGAGCGAAAACGGGTTGAGGGGCCCGGGGACTGTCCTAAGAGTCACGGTTTCCTGAACCACCGACCAAGGAAAAACGTAGCATCGTACCTGAAAATACCGAGATCCGATATGAGCGACCCCACCCACGAGGCATCTGATTCCGCTGAACTGAACGAAGACATGTCTGCTTCCAGTCCGGAAGGTACGGCTGGCGAGATGGACGCGCTTGATGCGGCTCTGATGGAAGTGGCGCAGTGGAAGGATGCGGCGCTGCGTTCTGCGGCAGAACTGGATAACTACCGCAAGCGGATGGCCCGCGAGATGCAGGAATCGGCCCGCTACGCGAACGCCGGCCTGCTTGAGAGTCTGCTGCCGATTCTCGACAATTTCGATTACGGTCTGCAGGCGGCTGCGCAGGAGGGAGGGAATCCCCGGCTGCTCGAGGGGCTGCACATGGTGATGCGGCAGATTCAGACCTTTCTGCGGGACCATGGGGTTGAGGAAATCGATGCCAGTGGCAGCTTCGATCCGAATCTTCACGATGCGATGATGCAGCAGGCGAGCGAGACGGTTCCGGAGGGCAGCATCATTGCGCAGACACGGAAGGGATACCGTCTGCGGGAACGCCTGCTGCGGCCGGCTTCCGTGATTCTGAGCAGTGGACCGGCGGCAGCCGCGCAGAACTGAATCATTCCCACCAGTCACTTATCAGCGGACTACCATGGCCAAGCGCGATTATTACGAGGTTCTCGGTGTCGAGAAAGGGGCGAGCGCCGACGAGATCAAGAAGGCGTACCGGAAACTCGCGGTCAAGTTCCATCCGGACAAGAACCCTGATGACAAGGCTGCCGAGGAGAAGTTCAAGGAGATCGGGGAAGCCTACGATGTCCTTGGCGACGAGGAAAAGCGGGCGGCTTACGACCGGCATGGCCATGCGGCCTTTCAGAATGGAGGAGCGGGAGCTGGCGGCGGTTTTCACGATCCGTTTGAAGTCTTCCGCGATGTCTTCGGCGGCGGCGGCGGTGGGATTTTCGAGGAATTCTTCGGCGGTGGCGGTGGACGGCGCGGCGGTGGACGGCAGGGCCCGCTGCGCGGCAGCGATCTGCGCTACGATCTCGAAATCACGCTCGAGGAAGCCGCCCGCGGGACCGAGAAATCGATCGATCTGGAACGTGCGGTCGCCTGCGAGAAGTGTTCGGGAACTGGTTCATCGAAGCCTGGCGGAGTGAAGCCTTGCACGACGTGTGGAGGAGCAGGTCAGGTCATCACGATGCGTGGCTTCTTTCAGGTGCAGCAGACCTGCCCGGACTGTCAGGGATCAGGTCAGATGATTTCGCATCCATGTTCCGATTGCCGGGGGCAGGGCCGCATCGATAAGCCGACCCGCATCAAGCTGCGCATTCCTGCGGGAATCACGGAAGGGGCGAGGCTCCGGTCGAGTGGCAATGGCGACAACGGCATGCGGGGTGGAGCCGCGGGGGACCTGTATGTGGTCGTCCACATCCGCCGTCATGAAGTGTTCGAGCGCGACGACGACGACCTGTACTGCGAGGTGCCGCTTGGGTTTTCGAGGGCGGCGCTCGGTGGCGAGCTGGAAGTTCCCACGCTGGAAGGCAAGGCCACGGTCAAGATTCCGGCGGGTACGCAGAGCGGCACGGTCTTCCGGCTCCGCGGCAAGGGCATGCCACGGCTCCAGAGTTCGTCCAAGGGCGACCTCATGGTGCGCGTGCAGGTGGAGGTGCCGACGAATCTGACGGCTGACCAGAAGGAAAAGCTGAAGGCGTTCAGCGAATCCTGCGGGGGAGCCAATGAGCCGATGGCGGAATCGTTCTTCGAGAAGGCCCGCCGCTTCTTTTCGTGATAGTCATCCTGCTGAACTCATCCTCCTGCTGCCATGTTCGATGTCTTCCATAGCCTCGCCGATTTTTCCTGGATCAGGGACAGTGCCGCATGGGTGGGGCTCATCACCCTGATTGTTCTCGAGGTGGTCCTCGGCATCGACAACATCGTCTTCATTTCCATTCTCACCGGGAAGCTTCCGGAAGCGGACCGTGAGAAGGCCCGCCGTAAGGGACTCATCCTTGCGGTGATTCCGCGCATTGTCTTCCTGCTCCTCCTCGGAGTCATTCTCGGGATGCGCGAACCCCTCTTCAGCATCCCGTGGCCGTTTGGCACAGGAAGCGCGGCCGGTGGGCATGGAGCGTCGCACATGGCAGAAGCCGGGAAACTCGCGCTGACCGGACAGGACCTTGTGCTGCTCGCCGGCGGTCTTTTCCTCATCGTGCAGGCCGTCCGCGAAATTCACCACAAGCTGGAAGGCGGAACCGAAGGCCATGGCCAAGGTGCCGCCCGGGGATCGGCGATGACTCAGGTCATGATTCAGATCATGTTCATGAATGTGATCTTCAGTCTCGATTCGATCATCACGGCCGTGGGCATGGTCAAGCAGGTGCCGGTCATGATCATCGCGGTGCTCGTGAGCACCGTCATCATGATGCTGACCGTGAATACCGTGAGTAATTTTGTGGAGCGTCACCCGACCGTGAAGATTCTGGCGCTTTCGTTCCTCCTCCTCATCGGGACCAACCTCCTTGCCGAGGCGGCTCACTATCATATTCCCAAGGGATACGTCTATTTCGCGATGGCCTTCTCGGTCTTTGTGGAAACGATCAACATCAAGGCGTCGGCCCGCCGGAATCCTCACCCGGTGCAGCTCAATCCGCCCGCCTGACGGTCGGGCTGCCTTCGGAAGTTTTCTGCTGCGCAGCGTCCGCCTTACTTCCGGCGGGAGGCGCATTGTCCCCGGGTGCGCAATTCGTCGCACGAGGCTTCGATGCGCAGGGAACTGCTCTGCGGCTGGAAGCCGAGGCGGCGGGCGAGGCAGTCCTCGAGAAGATTGAGGTGCTGGTCCTCGAATTCCACTACCTTGCGGCAATCCGTGCAGATGAGGTGATTGTGGCGGGGATGGTCCACGAAATTCGGATCGTAGCAGGTCTGCTGCAGACCGAGATCGATTTCCCGCAGCAGTCCGCTTTCTACAAGGAGACTGAGGGTCCGGTAGAGGGTGGCCCGGCTCGTGGTCGGGTCGAGGCGGCGCGCCCGTTCCCAGAGTTCATCGGCCGTGAAATGGTCCGTGGTGGAAAAGGCGGCCTCGATGATGAGGTCGCGCTGGCGCGTGCGGCGCAGTCCTTTGCCCGACAGGAATTCGTCGAGGCGTCGGATGATGTCTGGGTTGATTTCGGCGCGGACCATCGGCGGGGAATTAATCTGATGGCGTGCAGATTGCCAGACGCTTCGGGAAAACACAAGCGCCGCCAGAGAACTGCGGCAATCAGGATCATGTTACCGTTGCTCCCTTCCGGGCCTGGCGGGGTTCACACGTCCTCACTCCACAGCCCCTGACGGCGGACTGTACCGTTTCCACGGGATCCGGGCGGCGCAACCATGAATCACAGCACGGGAAGCGCGGACTTCTCAATGTCCGCCCCGGAAGATGATGCACGAGGGATTCCCGACTGGCGTGAACTGACCGGTGAAGGCGAGGCGGCCGGATTCCGGATCGATGCGGAAGGCGGTGACATTGTCGGCGCGCTGATTGCAGCAGAGGAGGAATTTTCCCGAGGGATCGAAGTTGAAGCTCCGCGGGTAGTTGCCGCGGGTTGGTTCATCGGTCACGAAGGTGAGCGTGCCATCGGGACCGATGCGGAAGATGGCGATGGTATCGAGGAGGCGGTTGCCGGCGTAGACGAAGCGGCCGTCGGGCGACACGAGAATTTCGGAGCAGAAGTTGCTGCCGGCATAACCAGGGGGCAGGCTGGAAATCGTCTGCCGCGGGGTGAGAGATCCGGCTTGGGCATCCCAATCGAAGAGGACGACGGTCGACCCTTCTTCCTGGATGGAATAGAACCAGCGTCCGTTTGGATGGAAATGGAAATGCCGCGGGCCGTCGCCGGGAGGCAGGTTCACGAATGGCACCGTGGCTGGATCGAGTCGGCCCTTTTCACTGTCGAACTTCCAGACATAGAGCCGGTCGAGGCCGAGGTCGGCATGAATCACGAATGAGCCGGAGGGGTCGGGCAGAATCATGTGGGCATGGGTTCGGTCGTGTCCACTGATGGCGAAGCTCCCGGGTGGAGCATGAGTGGCCTTGGTAGGGCCGATGGGGCCGTCGTCGGTTTTCACATCGGAGGCTGGGCCGAGGCGCCCGTCGGCGAGCACAGGAAGCACGGCCACGGAACCACCGAAGTAGTTCGCCACGAAAAGGAATCTTCCGCTCTGGTGCAGGCTAACATGCGTGGGTCCGGCTCCGCCCGACGGCACGGTGCCGAGCAGGGACAACTTGCCATCGGCGGGATTGACGGCATAGGCGCTCACAGTGCCGTGCTTGTCCGGGCCGACGCGGTCGGTTTCGTTGGCGGAGTAGAGGCGGCTGCCGTCCTTGCTGAGAACGAGGCTGCTCGGACTGGTGCCGGACTCCATGATGCCGGCGGCGCTGAGGGCACCGGTGGCGGGATTGAAGCGGAAGAGGTGGATGCCGCGGCCATTGCCGGGCGGGAGGTCAACCTGCGTCGGCAAGGTATCGCGCAGGGGCGAACTGAAGGTGCCCACGTAGGCCATGATGGATCCGTCCGTCTGATCGGCGGAGCGGACGCTGACGGCGGCGGCGTGGGCCGCAAGGGCAAGGGAAGTGCGGGCCGCAAAGGTCCGGCGGGTGAGCAGGGAAGGGGACATGGCTCTGCCTTACGTGATGGTCCGGCCGCCTGTTGCAGGGACTTCCCGCCATTTCCCGTTGCAGCCCCATGGCTTTCCCGTCTCATGACCCTAGTATTTCCCTTAGCAACCATGGCATCCATCGGCACACCTCTTTCCGCCACCGCCACCCGCGTCGCCTTTCTCGGTTCCGGCGAGTTGGGCAAGGAAGTCGTCATCGAACTCCAGCGGCTTGGCTGTGAAGTGATCGCCATCGACCGCTACCCCCATGCTCCGGCCATGCAGGTGGCGCACCGGTCGCATGTCATCAACATGCTCGATGGCGAGGCTCTCCGCCGGGTCCTTGAAGCCGAGAAGCCGCATCTGATTGTTCCGGAGGTCGAAGCGATTGCCACGGATACGCTCGTGGCCATGGAGCAGGAAGGCTGGACGGTCATTCCCACGGCGCGGGCGGCGCAGCTCACCATGAACCGGGAAGGCATCCGCCGTCTCGCCGCCGAGGAACTCGGTCTCCGTTGTTCCCCGTATGAATTTGCCGGGACGTTCGAGGAATTCCGCGCGGCCATCGGGCGGATCGGCACTCCGTGCGTGGTCAAGCCCATCATGAGTTCCTCGGGCAAAGGCCAGAGCGTGGTGCGCGGACCGGACGACATCGAAAAGAGCTGGAAGTATGCCCAGGAAGGCGGCCGCGCTGGTGCCGGACGCGTCATCGTCGAAGGCTTTGTCGACTTCGATTACGAAATCACCCTCCTCACGGTCCGGCACGAAGGCGGGACGTCGTTCTGCGAGCCGATCGGGCACCTGCAGATCGATGGTGATTACCGGGAAAGCTGGCAGCCGCAGCCGATGTCGCCTGCCGCCCTCGCGGAGTCGCGCCGCATGGCCGAAGCGATCACCGGAGCGCTCGGAGGCCGCGGTCTCTTCGGAGTCGAACTCTTCGTGAAGGGCGACACGGTCTGGTTCAGCGAAGTCTCTCCGCGTCCGCACGACACAGGCCTTGTCACGATCGCATCGCAGGAACTATCGGAATTCGCGCTCCATGCCCGCGCGATTCTTGGCCTTCCCATTCCCGTGATCCGTCAGTGGGGCCCCGCGGCCTCGGCAGTGATTCTGCCGGAAGGTGAATCGTCGGAAGTCGTTTTCGGCAATCTTGAGGCTGCCCTCCGCGAACCGGACACGCACCTGCGGCTATTCGGAAAACCGGAAGTGAAGGGCCGACGGCGCATGGGCGTGGTGGCCTGCCGCGCGGAATCGATTGATGCGGCCCGTCGCCGGGCCCGTGACGCAGCGGCTGCGGTTCAGGTGACGCTCTGAGAATCCGGCAGCGGGGCTCCCTCGGGGACTCCGGCCATATGCAGGACAGCGGCGGCATCGTGTCCGGCCGAGCGCAGGGTCTGCACGGAGCGGGCACCGTCGCGTTTGGCCAGCCGTTTTCCGGATTCGTCGCAGACGAGCCGGTGGTGCCGCCAGACGGGGACGGGCAAGCCGAGCAGGGCCTGCAGGAGACGGTGCAGATGCGTGCTCGCAAAGAGATCGTTTCCGCGCGTCACCACTGAGATTTCCTGGGCCGCATCATCGGTGACCACGGACAGATGATAGGATGTCCGGATGTCCTTGCGGGCCAGCACGGCATCGCCCAGCAATTCCGGACGCGCCATCTGGGGCCCCCGGTCGAGATCCTGCCACGTCAGCGGCCCGGCCATCCGGATGGCCTGAGCCGCATCAAGCCGGAGCGCAAACGGCCGTCCTTCTGCCATGAAGGCATGGCGCTGGTCGGGCGCGAGGCTGCGGCAGTTGCCCTGATAAAGTGGGCCATCGGGTCCCTGTGGCGCATCGATCGCCATGAGTTCGTGCCTTGTGCAGAAGCAGGGATAGAGCAGACCCATGGAGTCGAGCTGCCGGAGCGCGCCGGCATAGGCTTCCATGCGTTCGCTCTGCCGCCAGACGGGCTCTTCCCACGCAAAACCAAGCCAGCGCAGATCGGCAACGATGGCATCCTCGAATTCCCTGCGGCAGCGGGTCGCATCGATGTCTTCCATGCGCAGGAGAATGCGGCCACCGCCCTGCCGGGCTTCGCTCCATGCCATGTACGCGGCAAAGACATGACCAAGGTGGAGCAGGCCCGTCGGGCTCGGAGCGAATCTGGTTTTCACGGCGGCCTCAGCGTGGAGCGAGTTCGTCCCATGTGGACAATCCGGCCACGGGAAGAGCGAAGGCGGCGGCGGCGTCCCATTCCGGCGTGCCTGCCTTGCGGAAGAGGTCCCAGATCTGCTTCTTGCTGTGAGGTGTGGCCACCGACCCCGGAGCATTGCGCCACAGTCCGAGCCGCAGCCCGCCTTCATGGGCATGATCCACGTGGCGATGGTAGATGAAGGCGTCGATGAGCGGGAGCCGACGGCACTTTTCCCATGCATAGGCATAAGCAGCTGCCTGCAGGGATTCGCCGTCGGGTGTCAGCAGGGTATGAAATCCCTGTTCGGAAAGAATGACGCGCCGGGGCTTGCCCTCGAACTGCAGGGCGGGCTGCTCAAGGTGCCGCGTCAGCACTTCGAGATTCCGGAAGGTCACCTTTGGTGAGGCATCGGTCCCATCGACATGGCCATCGGCCCACGTCCGCGGATTTCCCAGATCATCAGGATAGGGATGCCATGCGACATGCCATGGCAGGTCGCCGCGGCGCTTCACTTCAGCCGCAAAGGCATCAAGGAAATCGCGTCCCGGAGCCGCTTGGCCAGGCTGCGACCCTGCCAGCCGGATGCTCCAGTGATGATCGAACGAAGTATAGACCCGGGCGGCCGGCTGATGACGCCGGACGGCTCCCGAGACGATCCGGAAGGCGCGTTCGTAGGCATTGACGGCCTCGGTCATGGATGTGGAACCCATGTGGTACCATGTGCCGTGCGAATTCACTTCGTTTCCGCAGATCCAGCCCCAAACGCGTCCGTGTTCCGGCTTCGATCCATTCCACCGCGCGGCCATGGCCCCGACGGCGGCTTCGAGGAAGCTGCGTCCGTCGTCGGTTTCGGCATTGAAGGCTGCGACGCTGTAGCCTTTGCCGCCCACGGCCCCCGGATGCAGCACGACCCCGTCACGGGCCGCATCGCCGGATGGATAGGCAATCAGAATCAGATAGACCACCACGCCGCGGTCGGACAACGGACGGATCTGTCCATCCAGCGAAGCGAGATAGGATTCCCGCAGCTTCCATGTGCGCGGCCCGCCGTCCGCGGCCCCGCTGCCCGATTCCAGCAGGGCAGTGACATTCACATTGATGGCCGCATGATGGATACCAAGGGAGAGGGCATCATCGGTCATCTGCACCTGCAGTCCCTTGATGCCGGGCGGCTGCGGAAATGCCTCGTCGGCCGCCACAGCCGCCGCCATCCCGAGAATCGCAGAAAAGAAAACGTATCGCATCTCCTCCGGTACCGTGTCCCGCCCGACCATGCCACGGCTGATTCCCCCGCATCACCGCAGTGCTGCTTCTGGCAGAAGATGACCGCGTGGGCGCCGCGGTCCCTGCGAACTTCGCGGTCGCATGGCGTCCCGCCGCCAGCGATGAGGGCATCCCTTGCCTGCATGACGCGATTTTCCCGCTGCTGTTCCCGTTCTGCGCAGCCTTCGGTGCCCGGCGCTTCCGGCCGCCGGCGCTGGCTGTTCGCGATGGCGGCAGGTCTGTCGGCGGGTTGCCGACGGAAGCCGGATCCGCCATTCACGGTGGCCTGCGCGGCGTCGCTCCGCGGATTCATGGAGGAAGCGATGCCGGCCTTTGCTTCCCGGCTTCCCGGATGCGAAATGCGGGCGGTCTACGGAGCCAGTGGTTCCCTTGTCTCTCAGGTGCGCGGCAAGGCTCCGTTTTCAATGCTGCTGGCGGCGGACATGGATGGGCCGGCGGAGCTCGCAGCCGACGGACTTACGGGGCTGCCCTTCCGCTACGCCGACGGTTCGCTCGCCCTGTGGACCGGGACCTCCGTGGATCCCGGAAAGGATGGACTGAAGTGCCTGCTGGCTCCGTCCGTCCGGAAGATTGCGATCGCGAATCCAGCGACCGCTCCCTACGGTCGGGCTACCATGGAAGCGCTGCAGTTCAGCGGCCTTGCCGATGCCATCAGACCCAGACTTGTGTACGGCGCGAGCGTCTCGGAAGCGGCCCACTTCGTCCGTTCGGGGGCCGCCGATGCTGGCTTTGTCTCTGCTTCGCTGTGCTGGCCCGACGGCACGGTGTGGGCAGTTCCGCCGGCCTTGCATCGCCCGATCCAGCATGCAGGCGTCCTCGTTCCGTGGGGCGAATGCCAGAGAGAAGCCGCCCTCTTCCGCGACTGGCTGCTGTCGGACGAATCTGCAGCCATGCGGAAACGCCATGGATTGAACACACCGGGGAGGGCGTGATGGATGCCGAGGCGTTTTCCGTGACTCTGCGGCTGGCGGCGGCAACCACGCTGGTGCTGACGCTGCTCGGCCTGCCATTGGCGTGGTGGCTGACGACCACGGCGAGCCGCTGGCGCTTTGTGGTGGAAGCGCTCACGGCCCTGCCGCTCGTGCTGCCTCCCACCGTGCTCGGATTCTTTCTCCTCATGGCCACCAGTCCGCGCTCATGGCCAGGGTCGCAGTGGCTCGCATGGACAGGATCTCCACTTCCCTTCAGCTTCGCGGGCATTCTCGCGGGATCGTGCCTCTTCAATCTGCCATTCGCCGTCCGTCCCTTCATGGCCGGACTGGCCACGGTGCCGCGAGATCAGCTGGAGGCCGCCGCCTGCCTTGGCTGCAGTCCCATCCGCCGGTTCCTGCGCATCGCCATTCCCGTGGCATGGCCCGGCATCCTCTCGGGCATCATTCTCACCTTCGCCCATGCCCTCGGAGAATTCGGCGTCGTCCTCATGCTCGGTGGCAGCATCCCCGGAGTCACCCGCACACTCTCCATTTCGCTCTACGAAGACGTCCAGGCCATGAACTATGCCCGCGCCACACAGACCGCCTTCACGCTGCTCGCCCTCGCCTTCGCTGCCCTCAGTGCCGTCGCCGTTCTCAACCGCCGCTCCCGCCGCTGAATCCGCAGCTTCCCTCAGTCTGCAGCCACGCCCGATTCCCCCGGGGCCGCATCCGGCACGTAATCCGGCAACCGGATCGTAAACACCGTCTCAAGCCCGAGCGTGCTGTCCACCCCAATGGTCCCGCCGTGCGCTTCCACGGCCCGCCGCACAATGGACAAACCCAGCCCAGTCCCCTTGATCTTCTGACTGTGATGCTTCGCTACCCGGTAGAACCGCTTGAAGATGAATGGCAGGTCAGCCCGCGGAATGCCAATCCCGTTGTCGGCAATCCGGATCACCGAAGCCGCTCCATCCCGCTCCATGGTCACCGAGATCACCAGATTCCCCGGCTTGTTTTCCTTGAGCGCATTCTCAATCAGATTGAAAAGAATCTGATCCCAGTAAAATCGGTCGCCCCGGATCTGATCGGCCCCAGCCGGCGGAAACTTGAGCTGGAACCGTGCCTTCTTCTCCTCCACCAGCGGAGCCAGCCGCTCCACCACGTCCTCGACGCACTCTCGGCACGAAAACGAATTCGCCCGCAGACTCGAAATACCCTTTTCGCCAACCGACTCGAATTTCGAAAGCGTCAGCATGTCCTCGACGATCCGTGCGATCCGCTCGCCGTGCTTCTGCATGGTCACGAGCGCCTTCCGTGTCATGGCATGATCCTCGATGTCGCCCTCCAGCAGGTTCTCAAGATACCCATTGATGATGGAGAGCGGTGTCCGCAGCTCATGCGACGCATTTGCCACGAAATCCTTGCGGATCTGCTCGGTATCATGCCGGTCAGTCTCATCCCGGATCACCACGCGGAAATGCCGGCGGCTGGCATCGCCAAACAGCTTCACAGGAGCCGCCGCCACCACCAGAAACCGTTCCTCCGCCACCCCATTGCGGAGAATCCCCACACGGAATTCCTCCTCCGCCCACTTCGCCCCGCTCAGCTCCAGCCGCCTCACAAATTGAAGAATCCGTTCGTCCCGGATCAACTCAGCCAACGGCCGACCCTTCAGATCGCCCCCCGCCTGAAACAATTCACCCGTTTCCCGGTTCGCAAAGACAATGTGATGGCGGTCATCCACAAGCAGACAGGCATCGCCCAGTCCCTCGAGCACACTCTCAAGGACACTGTTCCGTTCGCCTTCCGAAGACAGATGCTGACGCCGCGCCTGCAGTCGCTTCCCCACCAGCAACGCCGTGAGCACGAGGCCCAGCACCACACTCACTGCCAGCAGAATTCCCTCCGTCGTCGTCATGACCATGATTACGCGGCCCCGGGATCGGGTACAAAACGATAGCCAACCCCGCGCACCGTCTGAATGCATTCAGCATGCCGCCCGAGCTTCTCGCGCAGCCGCTTCACATGCGTATCAAGAGTCCGCGTGAGCATGGTGTCGGAATAACCCCAGACTTCCCGCAGCAGCGCATCCCGTTCCTGCACTTCCCCATTTGCTTCCACCAGCAGCCGCAGCAGCTTGAACTCCGTCGCCGTCAGATCCACGGGCTGCCCAGCCAGAAACAGCTTCAGCGTATTGCGTTCGAGCAGGAAATCACCCGACTTCAGACTCGCATCCACCGTCACCTTCCGCGTCCGCTTGAGCAGGGCCTTCACCCGCAGCAGCAGTTCACGCGGACTGAATGGCTTCGTCACATAGTCGTCCGCTCCCAGTTCCAGCCCGGCAATCCGGTCATTGATCTCCCCCTTCGCGGTCAGCATGAGCACGGGAATGCCGCTCGTGCGGGGATCGGCCCGGAGTTCCCGGTAGACCCCGAATCCATCGAGCCCAGGCAGCATGACATCCAGCACAATCAGATCCGGAATCTTCTCCCGCGCTATCTTTACCGCAGAGATCCCGTCACCAGCCGTCAGCACCTTGTATTGCTGACGCTCCAGATTAAAAGCCACCAACTCGAGAATGTCCGTCTCGTCATCAACCACCAGAACTGTGTGCATGTCACCTTCCATGATGCGGAGAAGAGCTGCGGACAATGGTTGCCTCGGTTACAAAATCGTGACATGCACCTTCCCGGAAGTGTGTCAGAATATTTATTCTTTTGGTTTGGCTGACTTGGCAGGGATAGCGCGCACCTGCCCGACGGAGATTCCTCCATCCACCAACAGCGTTTGACCAGTAACGTACGCCGACGCTTCGCTCGCCAGAAAAAGCAGCGCGCCATCCAGATCCCCCGGACGACCCGGCCGCCCCAGCGGAATCCGCTCGCACAAGTAATCCACCCAGCCCGCATCATCATACATGACGGCATTCTGCGCCGTCCGGAACCAGCCAGGAGCAAGGCAATTCACCGTAATCCCATGCGGCCCCCAGTCGGACGCCAGACTCATCGTGAGCTGCTTGACCCCGCCCCGGCTCGCCCCGTACGGAGCCAGCCCCGCATAGCCCGCCACACAGGTGACCGACCCGACATTGATGATGCGACCATAGCTGCGGGTCACCATCCCGCGCGCCACCGCCTGACTCACGAAGAATGTTCCCCGTAGATTGGTGTCGAGCACGGTATTCCAGTCGTCCCACGTCACTTCGAGCGCCGGCTTCCGCCGGTTGCAGCCCGCATTGTTCACCAGCACATCGATACCGCCGGCTGCCTCTTCAGCTTCCGCCACCGCCCGCTGAATGCTCGCATGGTCGGTGACATCAAGATCCACCGCATGACACACCCGGCCCAGTTCCCGGATGGCTGCCGCCGTTTCCGCACAGTCCGCCGACTTCCGCGCAGAAATCACCAGATCATAGCCAGCCCGCGCAAGGGTCAGCGCAAAACCAGCCCCCAGCCCACGGCTGGCTCCCGTTACAAATGCAGTTCTGGACATACTCATGAGAAATTTCGGCCCCTGCCGCCCCACGATCCATGGGCACGTCAATCAGTGAACCAAGGTTCGATACTATCCTGGATCAGGCTCCGCAGAACCCCTCTTCCCTACGCGGATGCGGATAAATACAGGCCGCATGCGACGGCTGGGGAGCGCCTCCGCCCCGGAAATCCATGAAATTCCCGTCTACGCACTTTTTCCGTGACAGGGGGCTTAATGGAAATCTAAAACAGAACTCATGACCGGAAATTCTTCGTTCCGGCCACCCTCCCTAACGCTCAATTATGAAAAAACCAATCGCCTACGTGCTCACGCCGATGGTGCTGGCGCTCGCCCAGACGGGCCAATCCAGTGACCTCATCGCATGGTGGAACTTCGATACGGTCGGCTCCGGCCTGTCGATCGATTCCCATGCCGGCAATGTCGGAGTCCTCCTCAATGGGGCTCAGTATTCCAGTGCGGGTACCGGCCGGACCGGAACCGGGACCGACCGCGCCATGCTCTTCGGAAACGACCGCCACCGCATGCGCGTTCCCGATGCCTCCTTCCTCAACGCCGCAGGGGCCACCAACCAGGTTACCATCGCTTTCTGGCAGAACATCGGTGAACAGCGGAACCAGACGACCTTCTTCGCGGTTTCTCCCTCCGTTCCCGGTCAGCGCGGTCTCCTCTCCCATAGCCCATGGAGCGATGGCACCATCTACTGGGACACCGGCGGATGCTGTGATGGCGTCCTCAACCGGACATCATCCAATCCCGGTGGCGTGGCCCTCGGCACATGGAACCACATCGCCCTCGTCAAGGACGGCGACCTGAAGCTCATTTACTTCAACGGGACGGAAATCACCGGCGGCTTCAACCTCAATACCGCCCCCATTCCGTCGGACTTCACCGAAATGATCATCGGGAACAACGTCAATCAGACGGAAGCCGTCAGCGGATTCCTCGATGACTTTGCGATCTACAAGCGCGCCCTCACGGCCGCGGAAGTGACCCGTCTCGCCACAGGGGATTCCCCGGCATCGATCGTCGGTCCGAACGACACGGACAGCGACGGTCTCCCGGACGCATGGGAACTGCGCTTCGCGGCCAACCTGACTGCCATGGACGGTCCGGGAGATCTCGATTCCGATGGACTCATCAATTCCAACGAGTTCGCCCGCGGCACGAAGCCGAACAGCAATGACACCGACGCCGACGGCGCCGTCGACGGAGTGGAAACCGGTACGGGCACATGGGTCAGCGCCACGAATACGGGAACCAACCCGCTCATCGCAGACACCGACAATGACGGTCTCGCCGACGGGGCGGAATCCAATACCGGGACCTACCTGAATCCGACGAATGCCGGAACCAACCCGCACAACACGGATACGGACGGCGACGGATTCACGGACGGAGCAGAGGCACTCTTCAGTTCGTCCAATCCGCTCAATGCGGCCTCCCGTCCCCTTCGCCCAGGCCAACTCGACCTGCTGGCCTACTGGGACTTCAACAGCGATGCCCAACCGGAAGTCGCCCTCGACAACGTTCGTTCCTTCCGCGGTAACCTCAAGCCCGGCACGGTCTACTCGCCGGACGCCGGCGGCCGTACTGGTACCCCCGGAGACAAGGCCGTGGACATGGGACCCTCGGGCAACTCGGGAACAGGCGTCGTCGTCCCCGGCGGCGGCTTCCTGAACATCGCCGCAGCCCAGAACCAGGTCGCCATTTCATGGTGGCAGAACCTCTCGGGCACCCCGGATTCGTCCTCCATCTACGCCACTTCCCAAACCGTGGAACGCGGCATCAACGTGCACTCCCCATGGTCGAATGGCTGGGTCTACTTCGACAATACGGGCTGCTGCGATGGCGGCACTCAGCGGATCAATGCCCCTGGCGGCTTCGTCCCCGGTGTCTGGCAGCACGTTGTCATCAACAAGAATGGCAACGCCAAGGAAGTCTGGGTCGATGGTGCTCTCGTCGTCTCCGGCAACAATACGAACCCGCTCCAGAAGGACATGCTTGCCTTCTACATGGGTACCGACGCCGGAAACCTCAACATGGCCGGTCTCATCGATGACGTGGCCGTCTACGGCGACGCCCTTACCCCGGCAGAAATCGCGCAGCTCTTCAGCGGCAAGAAGCCAAACGACCCAACCCTCGTGCCGCCCAATGCGGACCAGGACGGTGACGGCATGCAGGACGCCTATGAAGACGCCAACGGCCTCAACAAACTCGTCGACGACCGCCTCCTCGATCTCGACAGCGACGGTCTCAACAACATCACGGAATACCTCGGCGGTACCAAGCCGAACAATCCGGATACCGACGGAGACACCCTCAGAGACGGCGTCGAAACCAAGACGGGTACATGGGTGAGCAATCTCAACACCGGTACCGATCCACTCAAGGTCGACAGCGATGGCGATGGCCTGCCCGACGGTGCCGAAACCAACACCGGTACCTTCGTCAGCCTCACCAATACCGGAACGAATCCCACCAAACTGGATTCCGATGGCGACAAGTGGGACGACCTCACCGAGATCCAATGGCCTACGAACCCGAACGACAAGAATTCAATGCCGGCCCTCAATCCGGACCCGGCCAAGATCGACCTGCTCGCCTACTGGGACTTCAACAACGCCACCCCAGGCTCGGACACCGACAAAGTTCATGGCTTCAAGGCCAACTTCTTCGGTGCGGACACGGCTCACTCGGGAACCGGTGAAGGCTTCAGCGGCTCAGCCACGGACCGCGCTCTGAACCTCGGACTCAGCGGGGCCGGACACGGTGCTCACGTCGAAAACGCCAAGTGGTTCGGTCTCAATGTCCCAGCTGGTGCTTCGATCACGAACCTCGGTTCGCTCGGCAGCGACGCCGATATCCCGGCCGCCGACGTCCTCTTCGACGCACCCGGCGCTCTCGCCGGCAGCAGCAACACCGCCGCGACGTTCCCCAACATCCTCACGGCACGGACGGCCTACAACGCCGCCCTCAACCCATCGGGCGCATGGTCCGTGGAAGCATGGCTCAAGCCCGGTGCCGAGAACGCCCCCGGCGGTCTCACGAGCGCCCTCTCCTGCGGTGACTTCGCTGCTCCCCGCAAAGGTTGGCTGATCTATCAGAGCGCCACCGGGTGGAACCTTCGCACATACTACAACGACGGTCTCGCCACCGCAGTAAACATCGATGGCAACAATGGTGCTCCTCCGATTGCCGGAGTCTGGACCCACGTCGTTGCCACATGGGACGGTAATGTCGCCCGGCTCTACGTCGATGGCGTCCTCCGCATCACGAGCGATCCGAAACCATACGTCGCCGGTATCGCTGGTGGCTTTGCGGTCGGTTCCCGCGCCGACGGTGCCTTCCCATGGCCCGGAGATGCTGATGAAGTCGCCTTCTACAACAAGGCCCTCAGCGACGCCGACGTAGCTGCCCGCTTCAGCAACGCCGCCGCCCCGGCTCCAGCCCAGTCCTACGACGCTCTCGTCCTCGCCTCTAATCCGGTGGGCTACTGGCGCATGACCAATGCCAACCCAGGCCCGATCGGTGACGACGAAGTCGCGGTTTCCTACTGGCAGAAGCTGGACCGCCTCAAGGACAGCAGCGCCTTCTGGGCGTCCTCGCCCTCGAGCAACAACAACGTCCGCGGATTCCAGGCGCACGTCCCATGGAGCGACGGAAACATCTACTTCGATACCGCTGGCTGCTGTACCGCTGAAACCCAGCGTACCTCTGGTCCGGCCAATGCGGTTCCGGGAGTCTGGGAACACTTCGTCTTCCAGAAGAAGGGTGCCCGCAAGGAAGTGTGGAAGAACGGGGAACTCATCCTCTTCGGCGACGCCGCTGCCAAACTGCCGAACGACTTCAACCGCCTGACCATCGGGGCCGAACCTGCCGGAAGCTCCGGTAACAATTCGGTCGCCGGTCTCATCGACGACTTCGCGGTCTTCGGTGACTTCCTCAGCGCGGAAAATGTCGCCCGCCTCGCCGGTGGCGAATCGCCGGTCTCGGTCGCCAACAGCGCTCCGCCGCCGCCCGCGATCTTCCAGGTGACGA
>JBDKER010000036.1:0-46816 GCA_039795165.1 Verrucomicrobiota bacterium
TCCGTCAATCCATACCCACCCAGATCCAGCGGAACCAGATCTGGATTGTGCAGCTCAATCCAATCAGGCCGGTCCCCATCCTCATCCATCAGCCCAGTCTGATTGCTTGCCATGAACTCGGTAATCAAAGGTGACGCCGGAAGCACCAGCCCGCTCATCCACAGAGCCATTCCTGCCACGCTCAGAAATCGTAATTTCTTTTTCATACTGGGCGGCAGACTACCTGACCGAATCGTCACGCGTCAATTCTTGACTGCCGCCGCTGCAAATTTCGGAGGAGTGGGCCCGGCAACCAATTCCGAAGCTCTCACCCGGACAATCTTTCACCGGTCCACCGATGGAAAACCGGTTGCTGCTGAAGGGGATTTCTCCACCCTGCGCCTCCATGACGCGACACCTCCCTGTCAATTCCGCCCTGTTCCAATCGAACCGCGACCGCCTCCGCGCTCTCCTTCCTCAGAATTCCCTGGTGGTCGTCAATGCGAACGACATCCCGCCCACCAATGCGGACGCGGTCATGATTCCGGTGCCGAACAGCGACCTCTTTTACCTCAGCGGAGTCGCTCAGGAGGAATCCATCCTCGTCATCTGCCCGGATGCCCACGAGGAAAAACACCGCGAAATCCTCTTTCTGCGCGAAACGAGCGAACACATCGCCGTCTGGGAAGGCTACAAGCTCACCAAGGAACAGGCCACCAAAGTCAGCGGCATCCGCACCATCATGTGGCTCGAGGAGTTTCCCGTCATGATGCGCCGCCTCATGTGCGAAGCGGAAAACGTCTTCCTCAATTCGAACGAACACGCCCGCGCCGAAATCGCCGTCGAATCACGCGAGGCCCGCTTTGTCCGGGAAACCATGGCCTCATGGCCCCTGCACCGCTACCACCGGCTCGCCCGCCTCATGCATCAGCTCCGCCCAGTGAAGAGCGAAGCAGAAATCGATCTCCTCAAGGAAGCCTGCCGCATCACAGGCGACGGATTCCGCCGCCTCCTCGGCTTCGTGAAACCCGGCGTCCATGAATTCGAAGTCGAAGCAGAACTCTCTCACGAATTCATCCGCCAGCGCGCCCGCTTCGCCTACAACCCCATCATTGCCTCGGGTGCCAATGCCAACGTGCTTCACTATCTCGACAACAACTGCCAGTGCCGCAAAGGCGATGTCCTCCTCCTCGATGTGGCCGCCTGCTACGCAAACTATAATGCCGACCTCACCCGCACCATCCCGGTGAGCGGGAAGTTCACGAAACGCCAGCGCGAGGTCTACAATGCCGTCCTCCGCGTTCTCCGCGGCTGCATCGCCAACCTCACTCCCGGCAAACTCCCGCGCGACTGGCAGCGCGAAGCCGAGCTGCTCATGCAGGAGGAACTTCTCCAGCTCGGCCTCATCACCACCAAGGACATCCGGAACCAGAACCCGGAGAAGCCCGCCCTCAAGAAATACTTCATGCACGGCGTCGGCCACCCGCTCGGCCTCGATGTCCACGACGTCGCCGCCATCGGAGCCCCCTTCGCTCCTGGCTGGGTCATGACTGTCGAACCGGGCATCTACCTCCGCGAAGAAGGATTCGGCGTCCGCCTCGAAAACGATGTCCTCATCACCGAGAACGGCACAGTCGACCTCATGGCCGATATCCCCATCGAAGCCGCGGAAATCGAATCCCTCATGCGCGCCGGCCGCGCCTGAAGGTAGCCTCAGCCGCGCAGCAGCTGCCCGAGCACCCGGAACAGCTCACTGAGCGCTTCCGCACACGTGCGCGCCGACCGCAGCCAGACACGACCGAAATCGGCCGGCTCCATCCCCGGCGACGCCAGCAGCAGCAAGCCCGCCAGCACCAGCAGATTCACAAAGACAATCACACACAGGGAGAAAAACACCCCGTTGATCCGCAGATCTGGCTGATCTTTCCCAATCATCCACACCGTGAAGGTGATGTGGAAGCTCCACGTCAGCCCGATCAGACAGTAGAAGCCATACCACAGGGTGACGCTGCCACCCCATGGCAGCCGCAGGGCCGCATTCAGATCGACATACAATCCCGCCGACAGAAAAACGAGGACGGCCACCAGCGAGAACAGCGGCACAAAGTACGGCGACAGCGATATCAGCAGGTTGTTCTTCGTGGTGATGACATGCCCGCCCTGCGGAGTCACATGGAACTCCCGCACGCCCCCGAAACAGAGGATCGTGCAAAGCGCATGCGTCATCTCATGACCCCACACATACAAACGCACCGGCCGCGCACAGAAGAGAAACCAGATCAGCCACATCAGGAACCCAAGGCTGAAGAACCAGAAGGGCGGACTCTTCCATAGCCCGCCTTCCAGCCGCTCGTTCAGACTCGCAAACAGCGCCAGCAGGGTCACAAAACAGAGCGGAACCATCAGTACCCACGCCAGCCAGTGATACACCAAAGTCACCGGCACCATCAGAGGGGCCCGCGTCTGCGCGCTCAGCATCCGCGTCGCCAGCTTGCTCTCCCTCTCGCGCCGGGAAATGCGGGCATTGCTCCCCCTCCGCGCCGAAGCACGCACATCTAGCACTCTGGACCGTCTCACCACTGGCATATTCCAAAAGACCCATAAGATCCCCGAAATATCAGCAGTGGTCAATCGCTTCCCGCAAATCTCTCCGTCATTTCATCTGCTGCCGTCTCCATAGACCCCCACGGAAAATCGAAGCAAACCGTGCCAACCGCATGGCGAATGGAGAAGGTACCGCCATGGAGCCTGCCTTTCCTTGCTCTCTTTGGCTCCCGTGCCTCCTGCTCCCGCACCGCCTCCCCGGCATGAGCACCTCCGGCCGGCAGTGCCTGCACCCCGGGCTGATCGCCCCCTCCACTGGAGCTGAGCACTGGTCAAAGTACACCTGACGGTGGCCCGGAAAGCCGGCCTTTCCCGGGATCTGCACGTTCCCGGAAAACAAAAGCGGCCCGTCCCCCCCTTTCAGGGAAGACGGGCCGGTATAACCTGGCAACGACCTACTCTCGCATGACCTGTCGTCAGACTACCATCGGCGCTGCAGCGTTTCACTTCCGTGTTCGGGATGGGAACGGGTGGTTCCACCGCGCTATGGTCACCAGAAGCGGAGCACAAAGGCCGGATCACATATCCGGCAGGTGCCGCGCTTGCGGAGACCTCATGGCAGGCACAGACCGATCGGCGGACTGCGCAAGGAGAGTGGATGATGTCAGGAGAACTTCAGCAGGTCTGTCAGCTTCCCGCTCGGGAAGCCCCCCTTCCCGGTGGGGAAGGCGCGTTCGCCGCACTGCGGTCTTCACCGCAGCGGGTTCGCTGATATCTGCATACAGGAGGAAATACGTGAATTGAATAAGACAGAAGGAGAATCAAGTCGAACGGATGATTAGTAATGCTGAGCTGAACGCATTGCTGCGCTTGCACCCGCATCCTATCGACGTGGTAGTCTTCCACGATCCTTCAGGGAAAACTTATCTTGGGATGGGCTTGGCGCTTAGATGCTTTCAGCGCTTATCCCTTCCGCACTTAGCTGCCCAGCGATGCCTCTGACGAGACAACTGGAACACCAGAGGTGCGTCAGTCCCGGTCCTCTCGTACTAAGGACTGAACCCCGCAATTTTCCTGCGCCCATGGAGGATAGAGGACCGAACTGTCTCGCGACGTTCTGAACCCAGCTCGCGTGCCACTTTAACCGGCGAACAGCCGGACCCTTGGGACCTTCTCCAGCCCCAGGATGTGACGAGCCGACATCGAGGTGCCAAACCTTGCCGTCGATATGAACTCTTGGGCAAGATCAGCCTGTTATCCCTAGCGTACCTTTTGTCCGTTGAGCGACGCCGATTCCATCTTCAAGCGCCGGATCACTTTGACCTGCTTTCGCATCTGCTCGGCTTGTAGGCCTCACAGTTAGGCTGGTTTATGCCAATGCACTCGACACCTGATTGCCAACCAGGCTGAACCAACCATCGCGCTCCTCCGTTACTCTTTGGGAGGATACCGCCCCAGTAAAACTGACCGTCTGCCATTGTCCTCCGCCCGGATTCACGGGACCGGTGTTAGATGTTCCAATTCCCAGGGGTGGTGTCTCATTGGCGACTCAGCAACCCCCGAAAGGGCTGCCTCAAAGTCTCCCACTTACGCTGAGCATGAAAACCGAAACAACAGTGACAGATTACAGTTAAGGTGCATAGGGTCTTTCCGTCCTTCCACGGGTAGGCGGCATCTTCACCGCCAATACAATTTCACTGAGCGCCCCGTTGAGACAGCGCCCAACTCGTTACACGATTCGTGCAGGTCGGAACTTACCCGACAAGGAATTTCGCTACCTTAGGACCGTTATAGTTACGGCCGACATTCACGGGGACTTAGGTTCACAGCTTCGCCTTGCGGCTAACCGCTTGCCTTAATCTTTCCGCATTGGTCACGTGTCACACCCTATACTTGGACTTGCGTCTTGGCAGAGTGCTGTGTTTTTGATAAACAGTCGGTTGGGCCCATTCACTGCGGCCCCCTTTGACAGGGGCACCCCTTCTCCCGAAGTTACGGGGCTAGATTGCCGAGTTCCTTAACGGGGGTTCACTCTTGCGCCTTAGTATATTCTACTCACCCACCTGTGTCGGTTTGCGGTACGGGCACCTTAGCATGCGCCGGAGCTTTTCTTGGAGGCCAGTTCAGACAATCCGGTCCGGCCGTAGCCTTCCCGTCAGCTTGCGCCACTGCCACTTTCAATCGGCAGCTGTCCTCCCCAACCCCGTCATTCCGGTTTAAGTTTCGGTGGTGCGGGAATATTAACCCGCTGTCCATCGCCTACGCATCTCTGCCTCGGCTTAGGTCCCGACTAACCCTGGGACGAATAGCGTGGCCCAGGAAACCTTGGGTTTACGGCGGGCAGGGATTTCACCTGCCTTCTCGTTACTTATGTCTGCATGCTCTCTTGTCAGCACTCCACCTTCAGTCGCCTTCCGGCTTCCACGCGCTGACAATGCTCTCCTACCACACGGTTCCGGCGGACCGGAACCGCGTCCAGAGCTTCGGTATGCCGCTTGATCGCCAATCATTTTCGGCGCGGGATCACTCGATGAGTCAGCTATTACGCACTGTTTAAATGGTGGCTGCCTCTAAGCCAACATCCTCACTGTCTCTGTAATCCCACATCCTTTCCACTGAGCGGCATTCTGGCACCTTAGCTGCTGATCTGGGCTGTTTCCCTCTCGACGACGAAGCTTATCCCCCGCCGTCTCACTGCCGCACTTCACCGGGCGGTATTCGGAGTTTGATTAGGTTTGGTAGGCTGGTGTGCCCCCTAGCCTATTCAGTGCTCTACCCCCGCCTGTCAGCGTGCGACGCTGCACCTCAATGCATTTCGGAGAGAACCAGCTATCACGGGGTTTGATTAGCCTTTCACTCCTACCCACAGCTCATCCGAGACTTTCTCAAGAGCCACCAGTTCGGCCTTCCACGACATGTTACTGACGCTTCAGCCTGGCCATGGGTAGGTCACCTCCGCTTCGGGTCCAGTGCCTGCGACTATGTTCGCCCTATTCGGACTCGCTTTCGCTGCGCCTGCGTCCCAGAAGGACTTAAGCTGGCCACAGACACTGACTCGCAGACTCATTAAGCAAAAGGCACGCCATCACCCCCGAAGGGGCTCTGACACCTTGTAGGCACACGGTTTCAGGTTCTATTTCACTCCGCTCACAGCGGTTCTTTTCACCTTTCCCTCGCGGTACTTGTTCACTGTCGGTCGCTGGATGGTATTTAGCCTTACGGGATGGTCCCCGCAAATTCACGCGGCGTTTCACGTGTGCCGCGCTACTCAGGAACTCCCCCAGGCTGCTTTGGTTTTCGGTTACGGGTCTCTCACCCTCTGGGGAGCGGATTTCCAGCCGCTTCACCTAACCTCTGCAGTCCCTTACGGGGTCCTATAACCCCGGAGGCAAAGCCTCCGGTTTGGGCTGTTCCGCTTTCGCTCGCCACTACTGACGGAATCACTGTTTTGTTTTCTTTTCCTCCGGTTACTGAGATGTTTCACTTCACCGGGTCTCGCGACGCGTTCCCTATTTATTCAGGAACGCACGTGCAGGGATTAGCCTGCACAGGTTACCCCATTCGGAAATCTCCGGATCATAGCGTATTTGCCGCTCCCCGGAGCTTATCGCAGCTTATCACGTCCTTCATCGCCCTCCAGCACCAAGGCATCCACTGTGTGCCCTTTGTAACTTGATTCTCTTCTTCTGTAAATTCGAAGAAAATGCGCCGTATTTCCTAAGATCGCTTTCTAGTGAAGCCCTCAGGCTCCAATGATCTTGTATTACTACCCTGTATGCAGATATCAATGAACTCGGCGGACACCCTTCCCGTTTCCGGTCAGAGGCCCCTTCCGTTCTTCTTCAGCAGTATCTGCCCCCTTCCGGGGACCGGCGTTCATTTTTCTCTCATGGCTGTTCCTTCGCTGCGGCTTGCTCCCGGCAGTTCCGTGGTTTTCCGTTTCCGGAGCAAACCCGTTTCTGCGCGGATGGTGGACCCAGCAGGACTTGAACCTGCGACCCCCGCCTTATCAAGGCGGTGCTCTAACCAACTGAGCTATGGGTCCGCTTGCGCGGGTTCCCTCGGCTTCAGCCGGCTGGCGTGCGGCCGCAGGGTTTGCTTCCTTCCTGCCTTCGTCGTCCCTGCCCTGCTCTCTCCCTTCCTGCGGCTCTCTGCTCATGTTGCCATGCAGAAGAAAGCAGCGGTGGTGGAGGCAAGGAGATTCGAACTCCTGACATCCAGCTTGCAAAGCTGGCGCTCTACCAACTGAGCTATGCCCCCGGTTCGCCGGCCCTCCCGGATGCTTCCGCATCCTTCAGGCCTTCCGTTCCGGTTCTCCGGATCTCCAAGAGGGGAAGTAAAGACTGATCTGCACGCTGTGCGCTTTTCCGACACGCTGTCCTTAAGGTTGCAGAAGCCTTCCGGCTCCTGCGCACCGCACCGTACCCCCGAAGGTGACACGGCGTCCGGTGTTGACCTGGGAGACCTTTCCCGCCTTCCGGCGGACGGCACGGGGGATGTTTGATCCCGTGCTCCGGTCTCCACTGTACTCCATAGAAAGGAGGTGATCCAGCCGCAGGTTCCCCTACGGCTACCTTGTTACGACTTCATCCCAGTCACCAGTCATGCTTTAGGACCCTGCTTCATTGCTGTTGGCGCGGATACTTCGAGCGCGACCGGCTTCCATGATGTGACGGGCGGTGTGTACAAGACCCGGGAACGTATTCACGGCGCCGTAGCTGATGCGCCATTACTAGCGATTCCAACTTCATGGAGGCGAGTTGCAGCCTCCAATCTGAACTGGGCCCGGTTTTAACGGATTTCCTCTGCCTCGCGGCTTCGGTTCACATTGTACCGGGCATTGTAGTACGTGTGCAGCCCTGGGCGTAAGGGCCATACTGACTTGACGTCGTCCCCACCTTCCTCCCAGTTGAACTAGGCAGTCTGTCCAGAGTTCCCGCCATTACGCGCTGGCAACAGGACACGGGGGTTGCGCTCGTTGCGGGACTTAACCCAACATCTCACGACACGAGCTGACGACAGCCATGCAACACCTGTGCAAACCGTGGATTGCTCCACTAGCCGGCTTTCACCGACGACAGAATGCATGTCAAGCCCAGGTAAGGTTCTTCGCGTTGCATCGAATTAAGCCACATACTCCACCGCTTGTGCGGGTCCCCGTCAATTTCTTTGAGTTTTAATCTTGCGACCGTACTTCCCAGGCGGCACGCTTAACGCGTTAGCTCCGGCACGGGAGGGGTCAAATCCCCCCACACCAAGCGTGCACCGTTTACTGCCAGGACTACCGGGGTATCTAATCCCGTTTGCTCCCCTGGCCTTCGTGCCTCAGCGTCAGGATCTGTCCAGAGTCTCGCCTTCGCCGCTAGTGTTCCTCACAATATCTACGCATTTCACTGCTCCACTGTGAATTCCAGACTCCTCTCCAGTCCTCGAGCACGGCAGTATCGGATGCAGTTCCGGGGTTGAGCCCCGGGCTTTCACATCTGACTTACCGTGCCGCCTACGCACCCTTTACGCCCAGTGATTCCGAACAACGCTTGGGACCTTCGTATTACCGCGGCTGCTGGCACGAAGTTAGCCGTCCCTTCCTCTAGTGATACTCTCAGACCGGCACACAGTTAATGCCCGGCTTTACTCTCACTTGACAGGAGTTTACAATCCGAAGACCTTCATCCTCCACGCGGCGTCACACCATCAGGCTTTCGCCCATTGTGAATGATTCTCGACTGCTGCCACCCGTAGGTGTCTGGACCGTGTCTCAGTTCCAGTGTGGCTGGTCATCCTCTCAGACCAGCTACCCGTCGTCGCCTTGGTGGGCCGTTACCCCGCCAACTAGCTGATAGGCCGCGAACTCATCCGGAAGCGGCACCTTGCAGCACCTTCGGCAGCAGGCTGATGCCAGCCTGCGCCACACTGGGTATTAATCCAAGTTTCCCTGGGCTATCCCCATCTTCCGGGCAGATTGTTCACGTGTTACGCACCCGTCCGCCACTGAACGGCATTGCTGCCGCCCCGTTCGACTTGCATGTCTTATCCACGCCGCCAGCGTTCGTTCTGAGCCAGAATCAAACTCTCCGTAGAAAGTGTTCCAAACATGATTCCGGCATTACCGGATCGCATGCTCAGAAGAAATATTTGACGTTTGGCAGCCTCTCTCCTCCCATTGCCGGTTTCCCGGAAGGGCGGAAAGTTCAGCTGCCGGACCGCGCGCCTTCCCAGCGCGCAGCGCACAAATCAGTCTTTTCTTCCCTCTTCCGGTTCTCGCCGCAGACTCTTCTCCAGTCCAATGAACCGCCCGACACAGGGTTTCCCCTGCCGACTGACACTCATCTGGACTGAACCGTCTGCGGTTCCTTCCGGAAGTTAAAATGAACTATACTGCAAAGAACGAAAGTTTCAGGGGGACAAAAATACCGGTTGTGATCGTTATCCGTCACAATCGGTTCTGATGACTCCTGCTGATCGCGTTGTTTCGTGCGACCCCTCCAGATACCACAGCTCCGGCGGTCTGCAACTTCCTTTTCGCACTTTTTTGCTTTTTCCCCTGCCCCAACCGGGGAACTTCCCGGAAATGGGGGCCGTGGACACCTTCCGGCGGGTGTTTCCGGCTTCGCATAGGAGCCTGTTGAAGAACCGGTCCCGGCAGCGGATCCGGAATCCAAGGTTGTTGTATGAGCGGCTGCGCCGTGCGCCTGGGTGATGAATCCCCTGCGGGCGGCGGGCCCTATTCCAGAAGGCTTCGTTGCGCCGCAGCCGAAGGTCTCGACCTTCTCCTTTGTTGCGCCTCGCCTTGTGGAACAATTCCTCGCCGCGCCACCAGGCCGGGTTCTTCAACAGGCTCATAGGCCCTCCGATGTCTCTTTTGCTTCCGTCGGAGGGTTCCGCCGGCCGCTCCCGAGTCCCGGGGCTGCGTCCGGCGGTTGTCAGGCAGGCTGGTTGGGGGTAGTTGGGGCGGATGACAGACTATCCGATGGGAGTTGTGGGCACTGGGGCGATTGGCCGGAATCATGCGCGGGTCCTCAGTGGGCTGCCTGGTATCAGGCTGGCTGGGATTTTTGATAGTGATGCGGGGAGGGCGGCGGAAGTGGCGGCGGAGTTTGGAACTGTGGCGGTGGGGTCGCTGGAGGAACTGATGGCGGTGGCGGGGGCGGTCACCGTGGCAACGCCGACGGTGACGCATTATGATACTGGGAAGCGGCTTCTAGAGGCTGGGCGGCACGTGCTCATTGAGAAGCCGATTACGGACAATACCGAGCAGGCGCGGGAGTTGGCGGACCTTGCGGCCGAGCGTAAGCTGGTGCTGCAGGTGGGGCACATTGAGCGGTTCAATCCGGTGATGAGTCTGCTGGAGACGAGTCTGACGCGTCCCGTCTTCATTGAGGCGCATCGGCTTTCGCCGTTTCCGAACCGGAGCATGGATATCGGGGTGGTGCTGGATCTGATGATTCACGATCTTGAGATCATTCTGCATCTGGTGAAGCAGCCGGTGGAGAGTGTGGATGCGGTGGGGATTCCCGTGCTGACGCGGAGGGAGGACATTGCCAATGCGCGCATCCGTTTTGCGGGGGGCTGTGTGGCCAATGTGACGGCGAGCCGGATCAGTCCCGAGAAGATGAGGAAGCTGCGGGTTTTCCAGAATGATGCGTATCTGTCGCTCGACTACCAGGCTCAGGAAGGACGGATCCACCGTCTCACGCCGGGTGGGATTGTGGCCGAGGAAGTGGTGATTGAGAAAGACGAACCGCTGCGGCTGGAGCTGGCAGCCTTTGCGAACTGTGCGCGCAACGGTCTGCAGCCGAGGGTGGGTGGTCAGGAAGCGACTGAGGCGCTGGCCCTTGCGCTGGAGATCACGCGGCTGATTGAATCCTCGCCCCGTCCGTCATGAGGATTTACGTGGTGGCGGGTGAGCGGAGTGGCGATCTGCATGGGGCTGGGCTGATGCGGGAGCTGCGGCAGCGGGAAGATGGTCTTGCCATCACCGGACTGGGGGGATCGGGCATGCATGAGCTGGCGGCGGGGGTACGGGACTGGGCCGAGGAAGCAGGGGTGGTGGGTTTGGTTGAAGTGCTGCGGAAGTACCCATGGTTCCGGAAGCGGTTCCGGGAGACCCTTGCCGAGATTCAGGAGAGGGAGCCCGATGCGCTCGTGCTGATTGACTATCCTGGGTTCAATTTGAGGCTGGCGAAAGCACTGCGGCAGCGTGGGTATGGCGGGCGCATCATTTACTACATCAGTCCGCAGGTGTGGGCGTGGCACCGTGGGCGGATTCCCGGGATGGCGAAGGTACTGGATCTGATGCTGTGCATTTTTCCGTTCGAGGCTGAGCTGTATGAAGGCTGTGGGCTGCGGGCCGAGTTTACGGGTCATCCGCTTGTTTCGTGGCATCGCTCCCGGCGGCTGGGCGTGGCGCGGGATCCGGAATTGATCGGATTGTTTCCGGGGAGCCGGCGGCGGGAGATTGTGAAGCACTTCCCTGCCCTGCTGGAAGCCGCGTCGCTGATGGCGAGGTCGCATCCTGGGCTGCGTTTTGTGGTCTCGGCGGCGTCGCCTGCGCTGGCAGCGATCATGGAACCGATGCGGGCGGCGCGGCCGGTGCCGGGGTTGACGATTGAGACTGGGACCATGCATGAACTGATGCAGCGGGCTGTGTGCGGGGCCGTGGCCAGCGGGACGGCGACGCTGGAGGCAGCCATTCATGAGATGCCGTACTGTCTGATCTACCGGGTGAATGCCGGCACGTATGCGGTAGGCCGGGCCCTCATTCAGGTACCGTGGCTTGGGATTGTGAACATTCTGGCCGGGCGTCAGGTAGTGAAGGAACTGATTCAGGGCGACTGCCGGGGCTCAGTGATTGCCGGGGAACTGGGGCGGCTGCAGGGTGATGCGGCGGTCCGGGGTTCACTGACGGGCGAGTTGCGTGGGATTGTGGACCGGCTGGGCGGTGGAGACGCCTATGCGAATGCGGCCGAGGCTGTGCTGCGGGCCATCAGAGGAGCACCTCGCGGATGACATCGCCTTCCACATTGGTGAGGCGGCGGCTGATGCCATTGTGTTCGAACGTGAGTTGTTCGTGGTCGAGGCCGAGGAGGTGGAGGATGGTGGCGCTGAAGTCGTAGAGCGGGTGGATGTGCTGCACGGCGCGGCGGCCGAGGTCGTCTGTGGCCCCGTGGCTGACGCCTGGGCGGACGCCGGCCCCGGTGAGCCAGCAGGTGAAGCCATCCGGGTTATGGTCGCGGCCGGCCGAGCCCTTCTGGAACATGGGCATGCGGCCGAATTCCGTGCACCAGACCACGAGAGTGTCCTCGAGGAGACCTCGCTGGCGGAGGTCGCGGATGAGAGCGGCGGCTGGCTGGTCGAGGATGGCCGCGTGGCGGTCGTACTGTTCGCGGAGCTTGTTGTGGCCGTCCCAGTTCAGTTCGCCGCCGCTGGCGTAGGCACCATTGAAGAGCTGGACGAAGCGGACTCCGCGTTCGATGAGGCGTCGGGCGAGGATGCAGTTGCGGGCGAAGGCCGCCTTGTGGGGCGTGGTTGTGTCGTCGGCTCCGTAGAGTTTGAGAATGTGATCCGGTTCCGTGGTGAGGTCATTGATTTCCGGGACCGAGAGCTGCATGCGGGCAGCGAGTTCGTAGGAAGCGATGCGGGCGGCGAGACGGCTGTCGCCTGGGTTCATGGCGAGGTGTTCCTCATTGAGCCGGGCGAGGAGGGAGCGGGCCGCTCGGTCGTCAGCGGCCGAGGTTCCCGGCGGGGCGGCGAGGTGGCGCAGCGGCTGACTGGCGCTCATGGTGGTGCCCTGGAAAACGGCGGGGAGGAAGCCCGAGGCCCAGTTGTTCATGCCCGCCTGGGGAACGCCGCGCGGGTCCGGGATGGCCACAAAGGCCGGGAGGTCGTCGCATTCACTGCCGAGCGCGTAGGTGACCCATGCGCCCATGCTGGGGAATCCATCGAGGAGCGAGCCACTCGACAGAAAATTCTCTGCGGGGCCGTGCGTGTTCGATTTACTGGTCAGCGAGTGGATGAAGGCGATGTCGTCCGTCAGTTCCGCGAGGTGCGGGATGAGGTCGCTCACCCATTTGCCTGTCTGGCCGCGCTGGCGGAAGGCGTATTGTGGGCGGGCCAGTTCACCGGCGGGGCCCTGGAAGGTGACGGCGGGGCCACCGGCGAGTGGTTTGCCATCGTGGCGGATGAGTTCCGGTTTGTAGTCCCATGTTTCCAACTGGCTGACGGCACCGGCGCAGAAGATCATGAGGACATTGCGGGCCTTCGGGGGGAAGTGAGTGCTGCGGGCACCGAAGGGATTGGCCGGGTCGATGAGGGGCGGTCGGGCGGCGAGGAGGCCGTCGCGCTGCAGCAGGCTGCTGAGAGCGATGCTGCCGAGGGTGGTGGCGCTGCGTCCGAGGAAGTTGCGTCGGTCGAGGAGGTGGCGGCCGACGGGCCCGCTATCTGGAGCGATCATGGGGGATTGGGTGAATCGCGGAGCACGGGGGCCGCTTCGCCTTCTCGGCGGCGGGCCGGCATGATGGCGCAGGCCTCGCGGCAGCCGAAGAGACGGCTGAGCAGGTGGCGGTTCCGGCTGATCCAGCGGTAGATGGCCTCTGCGACGAAGATGACGCCTGGGATCCAGAGGAAGATGGCCACCGGAAAGAGGAGCGGGAGCCGCATGCCCACGAAGCGGATGCAGCGGGCTCCCCGGTGGATGGTGCCATCGAGCGCGACGCAGTGGATTGCTTCGAGCAGGTCCCCGCGGCTGATCTGTGGAGCAATCTGCTGTGCTTCCGGGCTGGAGACCGGCACGAAGCGGAGACGTCCGCCCCAGTCCAGCCATGTCAGGGTGCGCATCTGAAACGTGCAGAGAGGGCATTCGTCATCGAAGAGGACGACGTGGTGCCGGCGCGACGGAGATTCATTCATGATGGTGCATGATGCATCCATTCCGCCCGGGCATCCAGCGCAAAACCCCGGGGGGATAGCGGGCGCGCCCCACCGCAGCGATCAGTGCCTAGGGTGCCGCGCATGGCGGCGTCAGGACGCGTTGGAGTCCGGGAGCGGGGTGAAGGGAGCTTCCTTGAGGTCCGGGGAACGGCGGCCCGAGAGGAGCCGTGACCATTCGATGGCGCAGCCGGTCACGATGACCGTGACGGCGGCGAGGAAGAAGAAAGTGACCCCGATATCGACGCGGAGGTTGAGCATGGCCGTCTCTATTTTCGCGGCGGCGGCAGCGTCCGGAGCCGTGGCGAGTTTCGCTTCGAGCTTGTGGAGGGCTGGGATGAAACCGGCGGCGCGCGGGCTGAAGATTTTGAGATAGCCGGCCGAGAATGTGACGATGAGGAGGAAGGCGAGCGGCACTCCGGTGGTCCATGCGTAGCGGGCGCGGCCCATTTTGATGATGACCGTGGTACCGAGGCAGAAAGCGATCACGGCGAGCAATTGATTGGCGATGCCGAAGATCGGCCAGAGGGCTGTGGCGATGCCTGCGGGGTCGATGATGCCCTGGTAGAGAAAGTATCCCCATGCGGAGACGAGCAGGGCACTTGCCGTGACATTGCCTGTGAGGCTGCGGGTATCTCCGAGAGCCGGAGAGAACTGGCCGAGCAGGTCCTGGAGAATGAATCTTCCCACCCGCGTGCCAGCGTCGAGCGTCGTCAGGATAAAGAGAGCCTCGAACATGATGGCAAAGTGGTACCAGAGTCCGAGCATGTTGGCTCCCCCGAAGACCTTGTGGAACATCATGGCCATGCCCACGGCGAAGGTGGGCGCGCCGCCCGTTTTTCCGATGAGCGTCGGTTCCTTCATTTCCGCCGCGAGATTCTGCATTTCCGCGAGAGTGACCGGGAAGCCGGCAGCATTGACCCGGTCGATGACCGCCTCGTGCACCGCGACGGTCGGCGGGTCTGCGGGAGTATTGATCGCGAAGTACTGGCCGGGCTCGAGGGCGCAGGCTGCGATGATGGCGCTGAGGGCGACCAGCATTTCCGTGACCATGCTTCCGTAGCCGACGAGACGGATGTGCTTCTCGCGCATGAGGAGCTTCGGGGTGGTGCCCGACGAGATGAGCGAATGGAAGCCCGAGATGGCACCGCAGGCGATCGTGATGCAGACGAATGGGAAGACCGGGCCCGGGACGACCCAGCCGCTGCCATCGGTGAACTTCGTGACCGCCGGCATCTTCAGCGGCGGGGCCACCATCATGATGAAGATGCCGAGCACAGCGACCGTACCCAGTTTCATGAACGTGCTCAGGTAGTCGCGCGGGGCGAGCAGGAGCCAGACCGGGAGCACGCTGGCAGCGAATCCGTAGATGATGATGGCCCAGCCGAGCGATTCCGGTTTCCATGTGAGGGCGGCGTTCATTTCCGGCGTGAGGTAATTGCCGCCGGCCACGCAGGCCAGCAGACCGACGACGCCCGCGACTGTTGCTGCGGTGACACTGACGCGGCCGCTGCGGATGGCGAGCCCCATGGCCATGGCGAGGGGGATGGTGGCCGCGATGGTGAACAATCCCCATGGGCTGTGGGCGAGCGCCTTGACCACGACCAGTCCGAGGACCGCGAGGATGATCGTCATGATGACCAGCAGACTGATCATGGCGACGAAGCCGATGAAGGGATTGATTTCTTCTCGCAGCATGCGGCCGAGTGATTTGCCATCGCGGCGCATGGAAGAGAATAGGATGACGGCGTCGTGCACTCCGCCGCCGAGGGTGGCTCCGATGAGAATCCAGAGTGTGCCCGGCAGGTAGCCGAATTGGGCGGCGAGGACCGGGCCGACGAGCGGGCCGGGGCCGGCGATGGCAGCGAAGTGGTGGCCGAAGACGACCCATTTGGCCGTGGGAACGTAATCGCGTCCGTCTGATTTCGTGATGGCGGGCGGGGCGCGGCGGTCGTCGAGTGTGAGGACCTTTGCCATGAGCCATGCGCTGTAGAAGCGGTAGGAAACCGCGAAGGCGCAGATTCCGGCGATCACGAGCCAGAGGGCATTGACCGGTTCCGCGCGCTGCAGGGCCGAGATGAGGACAGCGAGGACTCCGAGACAGGAAACCCCCACCCAGACGAGAAGACGCACGATGCGGTTCATGAGGAAGTACTCAGAAGCAGAAAAGATCCCGTCCGGCCATGGATATTTCGCGGAGCCGGGCGGCGGGATTTTCAGATGTCGGCGTCCATGAGGCAACCCTCCGCGACTGAGTTTGGCAGGACCACGCAGCGGCTCAGACGGGCACCCGGGGCCACTATGCCGCCGCGCCAGACGATCGTATTATGCAGATCCGCGCCTGATCCGACGGTGGCATCGGCGGCGACGGCACTGGTGGCATCGATGGTAGCGGAAGCGTGGACGCGGGCTTCGGGATGGATGCGGCTGATGGGTTCGGGGCTTGTCCGCCATGCCGGGAAGGCATCGGAAATGCAGTGTGAGGCGAGGTAGCTGGCGCGGTCGCCGAGGTCGAGCCAGAGGCCTTCATCGGCGAGGTATCCTCCGAGGGGAGCACCGGAGTCGATGGCGCGGAGCCATGCGTGCACGACGCTTTCCACGGTGCCTGCGGGGGGAAGCCAGCGGAAGAATTCCGGGTGCACGAGGTAGAGGCCTGTGAACTGGAAGAGGTCGGGATGATTGGTGCCGCGGGCATTGCGGACATCGACGAGGCGGCCCGTGGCGCGGTCCATGGCGACATTGCGGACCGGGCCGGAGCTGCGCAGGATGAGAGTGACGAGATTTCCTGATTCCCGGTGGTGCTGCAGGGCCGGGGCCAGCGGGAGGTCCGTGAGTACATCGCCATTATAGACGAAGAACGATTCCGTGCCGTCGAGGAGGTCGCGGACATTGGCGAGGCCGCCGCCCGTTTCGAGAACGACTGGTTCGTGGCGGAAATGGATGGGTCTGCCCTGCCATTGGGCATCCGGGTAGGCCGACGGGTATGCCTCCGGGAGGTGGTGGGTATTGATCACGAATTCGCCGACTCCTGCCGCGGCGAGATGACCGAGCGCGCAGTCAAGCAGGGGCGAATTACGGAACGGGATGAGGGGTTTGGGAAGGTGCCACGTGAGAGGACGCAGGCGGGTTCCGAGACCGGCTCCGAGGAGAAAGGCGCGCATCATGAAAAGGGGCCGCAGATAGCTGTGAGGACGTCCCCTGCAAAGGAAAATCCGTGAGGATTCAATCCGGCAGCGGAACCTGTTCCGGGTGCATGAGGTAGCCCATGAGGTCGCGCACCTCGTCCGGAGACAGCGCGTCGAGCAGGCCGGCCGGCATAAGGGAATCGTCCGACGTTTCCTCCGAGGCCACGTCTGCGAGGGCGACGACGGTTTCGCCCGTGAGTCCGCGGAGGGTGAGCGTGCGGTCCGTGCGGGCTGCCGGAATTCCGCTGAGCAGACTGCCGTCCTTGAGCCGCACGATGCGGAGCTGGAAATCGGCCGCGACTTCCGCCGCAGGATCCACGAGGTTCGGAATCAGGTAATCGAGCCGCTGGCGGCCCGAGCCCGTGAGGTCGGGTCCGGCCGATCCACCTTCGCCGTAAAGGCGGTGGCAGGAAGCGCAGAGCGACTGGAAGAGTTGACGTCCGCGGGGCAGCTTGGCCGTGCCGAGACGATCCGGCGTCAGGGAATCTGTGAGGGCAGCGGCGGCGCGGCGGCGGTCATCGGGCGATTCGCGGAGCCTGCCCCATGCGGCCTCGAGGCCGCTGGTGAGCTGGGGATTTCCGAACTTGAGAATCTGGCGGGCGTGGAAGGCGCTGACCGCCTTGCGTGGGAGGCGGCGGGCCGCGAGGGCATTGATCAGAGAGGCAGCGGAAGCCTCGCGGGAGGCGAGGGCATCGACTGCGGCCGCCTGCGCTGCCGGGCTGAACCGGCTGAAGGCAGCGAGCAACGGAACGGCCGCGGCATCGCCGGAAGCCTGCGCCAATGCGCGCACGGCGAGGTCGTCGACGGCGCGGTCGCCCAGCAATTCCGCAGCGGTATTCGCGAGAGATGGCGGAGCCATGGTGAGGAGGGATGCGAAGGCCGCTCGGCGTGCCGTGTTCCCGCGGGATCGGTCCCGGGCGACGGTGGACAATTCCTCCAGCGAAACTCCCGAGCCGAAGAGAGCGCCGAGATGCTGCAGCGGAGGAGCCATGGACGGGTCGTCGGTGAAAGTGGCCGCGAATTCCTTCCACGAGGCTGGTGCGGGGCTGCGGTGCCAGCCATGCGAAGCCTCCCGCAGGCCCGTCACCATGGCCCGCCGGACCGCCGCATCCGCACGGCTGGCCAGTTCAAGGAAAGTGGCCAGGGCGAGCGGCGAGCGATCTGACTGGAGCAGCAGCGCGCGGGACATCCATTCCGCGACCGGGGCCCAGAGCGGTCCGGCCGCCATGGCCGCGAGGGCATCGGGATGGCGGGAAACCAGCGGCGTGAGGGCGCACCAGAGCATGGCCGGAAGATTGTGATCGGCAGCGTCGTCGGCATGCGACATGAGGATCGCGGCCAGCGCCGGGCGTTCCGGGATGGGCAGCCGCTGCAGCAGCGAAGCGATGGCGAGCCGGACCATGGCCGAGGCATCATGCTTTGCTGTGTCGAGCAAGGCCAGCCGGACCGGCTCCGGCGTCGGCTGATCCGCGCGGGGTCGGCCCGTGGCATCGTCGATCGGCCATGTGTCGCTGAGCAGACGAAGAGCCCAGACGCGCATGGATTCGCTCTGGTCGGCAAGGAGCGGCAGAAGATTCGCAACGTTCGTGCCGCCCTCGCTGTGGAGCGCCCACAGGGCGCGCAGCCGGACGACTTCCGGCTCGCGGCGGTCCAGCAGTTCCGTGAGCACTGGAATGCGGTCCGGGCGTGACTCCTTCCATGCGAGAAACTGCCGGAAGTGCCATAGGTTGGGATGGCGCAGTGTGCGGCGCAGCGCATCGGGATTCATGGCAGACCCTCGAATGACGTCGGTGTCTGCGGATTCCCGTGGTCCGGTGATCCGGTAGATGCGGCCACTGCTGCGGTGGACACCGCTGTGGTCGTGGCATTCGCCCGTGTCGCTCCAGTCGATCACATAGACATGGCCATCCGGTCCCGTCGACAGGTCCATGCCGCGGAACCATGGATCGGCGGCGTGAGCGATATCCGGTTCGTGGCGGGCCACGAAGCCACTCCCTTGCCGGTCCAGACGTTCCACATTGAGGCGTTGGCCATGGAGATTGAAGGTGAGGAGCCGACCGTCGCATGATTCCGGCCAGCTGGTTCCCTGAGCGATCATCATGCCGACGTGGGCGTGACCGCCGCCGAGGTCGGAAGCGCTGCCGTCTCGTGATTTCTGCCAGCCTTTGCCTGTATCGAAGTGCCAATGGTCCGCGTGCATCTCGAGCCGGTGGAAGACGAGAGGATTGGGATCGGCACCGAAGGATTCGCGGAAGTGGGCACCGGGAATCATGTGCCAGAGATGACCATTGACCGTGTTGATGAAGAACAATTCGCCGCGGGCGTCCCAGTCATGGCCCCATGGGTTGGTGGTGCCGTGTGCGACGACTTCCACGGTGCGGCGCTCGGGATGGAAGCGCCAGATGCCCCCTTCCATGGGAACGCGAGCGTCGTCCGCACAGCCCGGCACACCCAGATTGCCCGGACACGAATGCCCGCAGCGTCCGTAAAGCCAGCCATCCGGTCCCCAGCGCAATCCATTGGCGAAATTGTGATAGTTTCCCGCCGCCACCGTGAAGCCATCGAGCATGGCAACGGGCGGACCGTCCGGCACGTCATCGCCATCGGCATCGGGAATGAAAAGAAGCTGCGGAGGGCACATCAGCCAGACGCCGCCCGGGCCAGGCAGCACTGACGTGAGCCGCTGCACCCGGTCCGTGAAAACCTTCGGCGACGCAGCCGGCGATCCATCGGGCTGACGCGGAAAGACGAGCACACGGTCGTGCAGCGACAGGTCGAAACGCACGGCAGGTTCCGCGTAGGTGAAATTCTCGGCAATCCAGAGCCGTCCGCGGTCGTCCCATGAAAGCGCGATGGGATTGCGCACCACTGGTTCCGACGCGACGACCGTGGCTTGGCAACCCGGAGGAAGTTTCCATGCCGCCGCCGCCGCGGTGGCTTCCATGCGGGGAATGCTGGTATCCTTTTCGGTATCGGGAACCTCCATGGCGGCCACGGCCGACCGGACGAGCAACCCGCCGAGCGCGGAGAACAGGCACCATTTATGGGTCATGCGGCATCATGATCTTCCCCGCCCCGCTTGCCCACCGGGCCCCTTCCCGCATCGGCGGAAGGAAATGGGGCATTCCGCGAAATCTCCTGACATCATCCGTGGATCTGCTAAGGTGAAGACGTCCGGTCCGGCTGCGGTCACCGGATTCCTTCCTTCCGCAACAACCCCTCCACCTGACCAATCCGCCATGGCCTCGTTTCCGAAATCCCTCCCCTTCCCCGATTGCCGCAGCCTGCGTTCGCTTTGCCTTGTCGGCGGGATGAACATGGTCATCGCCGTTTCTGCGTCGGCGCAGAGCGAAAGCCAGGACGACGCCAAGGCCGATAAAGATCCCGCTCCGGCTGCAGCAGCCGAGGGCATCCAGAACCTCGCAAAGGCCGCCGAGGCCGCCAAAGGAGAACTCCCCATGAAGGAACTGAAGGAACTCACCGTCAAGGAATCCGCTTTCCGGCACGCCCGACCGCCGCATCCAACCGCGGTCCGCAGCGACGACGAAGCCGAAGCCATCTTCGAAGGGGAATCCCTCGCCGCCTTCCGCAAGGAGGTCGATTTCAGCAAGGAACAAGCCGTCGTCTTCGCGTGGCAAGGATCCGGTCAGGACCGCATCAAGGCAGACAATGGCAAGTCCGGCATGCTTTTCGATTACGAACCCGGACGGACCCGCGACCTCCGCCAGCACACCGTGGTCTTCGTTCTTCCGAAGAATGACTCGTGGGCCGTGGCCGCCGACTGGGAAGAGATCAAGGCCATGATCCTTGCGGATAAGGTGAAAGACGCATCGCAACTGCACAGCCGCGAAGTCACCGTCGTCACCAAGGACGGGATCCGCTACCGCGGCACCGAACCGATGCTCGACGACCTCATCAAATTCATTCAGGAAAACGACAAGAAGATCCCGATCGCGACCGAATGACCTGGCTTTCCCGCGGGAACGGATCTTGCAGATGCGGCGGCCAGCGGAGAATCTTCCGGAATGCGCACCCTTCCCCTGCTCGCTGCCTTTGGGTTCCTCGGATTCCTGGCTCCCGCGGCGGCTGACGCCGTCAAGGACCGCGAGGGAGCGGTGCGGAGCGACCGCGATCGCATGGAGGGAGATGCGCGGTGGATTTACAATGACGTGGCGCGTGGCTTTTCCGAAGCAAAGGCGAGCGGCAAACCTTTGCTCGTAGTACTGCGCTGCGTACCGTGCCTCGCCTGCATGGGCATTGATGCCGCCATTCTGGAATCCGGCGACCTTGCGGGATTGCTCGACCGCTTTGTGTGCGTCCGCCTCATCAATGCAAACGACATCGACCTGACAAAGTTCCAGTTCGATTACGATCTATCCTTTTCGACGCTGCTGTTTCATGGCGATGGGACGGTCATCGGCCGCTATGGATCGTGGCAGCATCAGAAGGACCAGAGCGATGCCACCCTTGCCGGTTACCGTGCTGCTCTCAACGCCGCGCTCGCCCTGCATGACGACTGGGACCGCAGCAAATCGCTGCTCGCCTCCAAACAGGGCGGGCCCATTCCCTTCCGGAGCCCGCTCGAAATTCCCGGACTCGCCGGCAAGTACGGCCGCGAACTCGACTGGAAAGGCAAGGTCGTGCAGAGCTGCGTCCATTGCCATCAGATCGGCGATGCCTTCCGCAGCTGGCACCGCAGCGAAGGCCGCGCCATTCCGGACGATCTCCTCTACCCCATGCCCGCCCCGGAAACGGTCGGTCTCCAGTTCGACAATGGCAGCGTTGCCACTGTGATTTCTGTGACCGCGGACTCGCCTGCCGCCGCCGCAGGAATCCGCAAAGGCGACCGCCTGCTGTCCATGGCCGGGGCCCCGCTGATTTCGGGAGCCGATGTCGCATGGGCTCTCCATCGCCAACCCGACACCGCCAGCGTCGGGGTAAGCCTCGCCCGCGGAGCGGAGACGAAGGAAGTGACTCTTTCCCTGCCGGCTGGATGGCGCAGGAAAGCGGACATTTCCCGGAGGGTCGGCACATGGGGACTGCGTGCCATGGCTCTTGGCGGACTCCAGTTGGAAGCAGTCGCCGCAGAACGTCGGCGGGAATTGGGCATCGCCTCCGATGCCATGGCCCTCGCGGTGCTCCACGCCGGGGAATACGGCGCCCATGCCGCCGCGAAAAATGCTGGTTTCCGCAAAGGCGATATTCTCACATCCGCCGACGGCCTGCGCGGTAATCTGAGCGAGAGCGAATTGATCGGCTCCCTGCTCCGGAGGCACCTGCGGCCGGCGCGGGTTCCGGCCACGGTCCAGCGCGGCGGCCAGACCCTGCGTCTTGAGCTACCTGTGCAGTGACTGCGGGAAATCCCCGAGGGAAAGACTGGACCGCAAAGCGTGGTTCATGATAAACCCACGGGCATGCGTTCCTACCACCTTTCTTTGTGCATGGCTGCCATGATTGGCAGTACCCTTACCACTGCCGCCCAGACGGTCCACAAGGCTTACATCGTGCCAGCCGGCACCGCCGGAAACCAGGCCTTCAATGGATCGCTCGGGATGGACTTTGATGTCGCCAACCGGATCGAAGTGACCCGTCTTGGCTGCTTCGATGACAATTCCGACGGCATCTGGCTTCCCATTTCCGTGCGCCTTTACAACCGGGACACGCAGGAAGTGCTCGCCACCGCAGACTTCATGCCGGGCGACGATGGCACCCTTGAGGGCGGCAGCCGCTTCAAGAATCTGGCCACCGTGCTCACGCTGCCCACGGGCTTCCGCGGCACCATCGTCGCAGAAGGATACGGGGCGGAAGAACGCAATGGAAACCGCAACCCTGCCCCATGGACCACGGACACGGGTTCGGGCTCGATCGCCTTCGTGGGCGGCGGACGCTACAATTTTCCTGTGATCCCCGGAGCGTTTCCGGATGGCATCGATGGCGGGCCGGCCACGCGCTATGCCGCGGGAACTTTTGAATTCCGCACCCTGCCACCGGAGAAGCCGGGAGCACCGGCTCCGGCCGCCGTGCCGGGCAATGCCCGCGTCACACTGACATGGGCCGCCGTCACTCAGCCGCTGCCCGCCGCCAGATACCGTATCCTGCGCAGCACCGACCCCGGCGGCGACTTCATCCAGATCGCCGAGGTCGCCGAAACCAGCTACACCGACACCACGGCCCTCAACGGGACGCTCTATTGCTACAAAATCATCGGCGTCGGAGCCGGTGGCCAGGTCGGCCTCGATTCGCCCGTCGTCTGCGCCCGTCCCGTCGACCTCGGCACCAACCGCCAGGTCGCCTACGACACCCCATGGGGCGTCCCCGGAACCCAGGACTTCAATGGCTCGGTGGGCATGGATTTCGATGTCACCAATCCCGTCATCGTGAGCCGCCTCGGCTGCTTCGATGACAATTCGGATGGACTCTACTCGGAAATCTCCGTGCGCCTCTACAACCGGGACACGCAGGAAGTTGTCGCTTCCCTCGTCTTCAGCCCGGATGATCCCTTCACGCCTGAACGCGAGGACGGTGAACCGATTGGCGGCATGCGCTTCCGGACTCTGACGGAGCCAGTGACTCTGCCGATCGGATTCCGTGGCTGCATTGTCGCGGAGGGCTACAGCGGCATCGAACGGCTCTGCAATTCCTTCGGTCTGCTGCCGAACGTCCGCTGGACGACCAATGCGGGGAATGGCTCACTCGTCTTCACGGGCACCTCGCGGTTCAATTTCCCGGTGGTCCCCGGTGCCTTCCCGGAAACTCCGGACGCCATCGCCGCACAGTACGCCGGTGGCACCTTCATTTTCGAAACCACTCCGCCCGTCGTCCCCGGAACCCCGGTCGTGACAGCCCGCGGCGAAAATCATGCGGTGACCCTCACATGGCCGGCTGTGACGCTGCCGCTGCCGGCCACCAGCTACCGGATTCTCACGGGAGCCACTCCGGACGGTCCGTTCACGCCGGTCGGGGAAACCAATGCCACCACATTCCGCATCACCGGACTGCCGAATCTCGTGGAGCAATGCTTCATCGTGCGCGCCGTGGCCACCGGTGGTCAGGTCAGTCTCGATTCAAATTACGCCTGCGCCGTGCCGCAGGCCCGCACCCCGGGAATTGCCTACCTTGTGCCGGCTGGCCTCGTCGGAAATCAGTCCTTCGGCGGTGCCCTCGGCATGGAGTTCAATGTCGAACAACCCGTCATCATCACGCAGCTTGGAGCCTTCGATAGCGCGGGCGATGGCATGCAGCAGACCATCACGGTCCGCCTCTTCGACCGCCGGACCAGCACCGCGCTGGCCACGGCCGCGTTCGAACCGGGCAATGACGGCACGCTGGTCGATGGCAGCCGCTTTCTCCGGCTCGCCGAGCCTCTCCGGCTTCCGGCCGGATTCGAAGGCATGATTGTGGCCAGTGGCTACGGCGACCTTGAACCGAATGGCAATGCGGGCTCGACGAATCTCGGGCTGAGCACCTTCGGCGGGGCCTGCCTCCGCTTTGTCGGACGCAGCCTTTACGGACTCAATCCCGACCTCATGGCGGATTCCCCGGACAATGGCCCGGCCAACCGCTACGCTGCGGGAACCTTCGCCTTCGAACCGGATCTGCCCCCGAGCGGACTCACGATCGCTACAGCCCCGGACGGCAAGGTCACGATCACATGGAGCGACGCCTCGGGTGTGCTCGAACGCACGTCGAATCTCGGGCTCGGCCCTTGGGAATTCCTTCCCTCCGCGGTCAGTGGATACACGGTCCCTGCGAATCAGCCGCAGGAATTCTTCCGTCTGACGCGCTGAGATCCTACTGCATGCAAGCCCCGCTGTCCGCGACCCGGGCAGCGGGGCCGCTTTTTTAAACCGTATCCACTTCATGACTTCCGCTGCCTGCTTCGCCGCTGCCATCTGCCTTGCCGTTACCCATGCGGCGGCGGACATTGTCATCAGCGAGATCATGTACCATCCCGTGGAACGTCCGGCCTTCACGGCGGCGGGCGACCCCGTCCTCGATCTCTCGGACGACGTCCACGAATTCATCGAACTCCACAATCCCGGCGGCAGCGCCGTCTCTCTTGCCGGATGGAAACTGGCGGGCGGCATCGATTTCACTTTTCCGCCGCAGGCCACCCTGCCTCCGTCCGGCTACCTTGTGATTGCCCGCGATCCGCAGCGGCTTACCGCCGTGACGGCCTACCAGCTTGCCACCGGATCCGTGCTCGGTCCATGGAAGGGCAGTCTCTCCAACGACGGCGAACCCATCCGCCTTGAATCACCGGACGGCAGCACGGCCGACGCGGTTTCCTATCAATCCTCCGCCCCATGGCCCATCGCCGCCAATTCCCTTGGAGCGGAAGCGGATTGGACAGGCATCAGCGAACTCAGCCATCAGTACCGCGGACGATCCCTCGAACGCATTTCCATGACATGGGGATCGCACGACCCCGCGAACTGGCTGGCATCACCGCTCACGCCCGGACCATCGCCGGGACGGGCCAATGCCGTCAGCCTGCCGCAGCCATTTCCAGTGGTCACTCAGTTCCGCGCGCTCTCGCCAACCGGATCCATCCTCATCCGGGCCAATGAACTGGTCACGGTGGAAGCCACGCTCTCGCCGCATCCGAATCCTCCCGCGCAGCTCCAGCTCGAGTACTTCCGCGACGACATCAATGCCACCAACGAAGCCCGCACCGTGCTTTCCATGGCAGCAGTCGCTGACAAACCGGGCACATGGCGCGCCACTGTTCCAGGGCAGGCATCGCGCAGCATCATGCGTTTCCGATTCCTCGCCAGCCGCACGGGTGCGCCGGAAGTGATTTCGCCGCGGCCGGGCGACCCCATGGCATGGCATGCATGGTTCGTGAGTCCCGTGCGCAGCAGCACCCGGCCGGTCTACGATCTCTTCATCTCAAGCGCCTCGCTGAGCACGCTCGCGGCGAACATTGCGCAGTCGCCCCGCCGCATCACGCTGCCGGACCCTGCGGGGCTTCCGCGCGCTTCATGGACCGCCACGCAGCCGGCTGTGCTCGTGCGCGACGGCATCGTCTACGATATCCGCATGCGGCATCACGGCAGCCGCTACCGCCGCGACCCAGGACGTCAGTCATACAAGATCCAGTTCCCGCGCTACGCCCGCATGGACGGCAACGAAGCCATCTTCTTCAAGGACAAGGGCGAGGAACACAGAATCGCCGGATTGCTCTACCGAGCGGCCGGCCTGCCCGCCTTCACTTCGCGCTACGCCGACCTCTACTTCAATGGCAACGGCCTGCTCACGCGCCTCGAAGTTCCGGAATTGGACGACCGCCATTTCGCCAGATTCGCGGAATCGGAAGCCCTGCGCCTCGTGCAGCCGGATCCGGAACCGACGGGGGAATTCTATAAGGCCACCGGAGTCGTGCCCTTCGAGACCTCGGCCGGCATCGGCACGACGTCGGTCTACCTCTCGAGCGGCGAAGGTCCGTACTACATTGGAACCTGCGCACCGATCCCGCCGAAGCAGGGCTGGCTCACGCGCCAGCGCTATGAATTCACCTACGGACCGCAGATGCATCAATGGATCGGCGGACGCGATACGGAAGCCATGATCACCGGACTCTGGCAGGCCCGTGGCGACAGCCCCACCGCCGTGCAACCGAATCTCCCCGCCCTCCGCCAGTGGCTCAGCGCCAACTTCGATGTCACGGCCACGCTTGATTACATTGCCATCCGCAACTGGTGCAGCCCGGTCGACAATGCGACCCACAATTACTTTCTCTGGCGGCGTGCCAGCGGTCGCTGGGCCATGCTGCCATGGGACGTCGATGGAGAATTGTCCAATGCCGCGCAGAACATCTACTGGGATGAATTTGCGGTACCGCAGCCGGATACCCTGCGGGGACCCCAGTGGATCAAGGATTCGTTCCTCAAGGCGTTCCGCGAGGAATTCCGCCAGAGGCTCTGGCTGCTCAATCACACAGTCCTCCTGCCCGGGAATTTCGGATCAACTGGATACGGCGGTGCCCAGTCATTCGCGACGGCCCGCCATGCCAATGTCAATGCCCAGCTAGGACTCGGCACCTTCCACCGCCCGGCCACCCCAGGCGCACTCGCTCCCGCCCCCGGAGCGCCGGTCGCTGCGGGATCGACGCTGCGCACCAGCAGCTACGCACATTCCGCTCCCGCCCCAGCCCCGCGCCACCAGTCAACCACATGGCTCATCCGCACGTCGGGAAGTTCATGGAATCAACCCATCGTCCGCCTGACCTCCACCACCTTCCTCACGGAACTTCCCATTCCCTTCAGCGAACTCACCTTTGGCACGACCTATTTCTGGAAGTGCGTCCACACGGACGCCGATGGCCATCCCTCCTTCGAAAGCCAGGAACGCTCGTTTGTCTTCGGCCCCGGCAGCGGTCCTCCGCCAGATGTCCAGCTGAGCGAAATCTTCGCACGGGGCAGCGGACCGGACTTCATCGAACTCCACAATGCTGGATCAACCCCCGCGGAACTGAGCGGCATGGGCCTGACGGACAATCCGGCCACCGGAGCGAAATTCACCTTTCCACAAGGCACCACACTCGCTCCAGCAGCGAGATTCGTGCTGACCCTTGATGAGGACGCCACCTTCCGCCTCAATGGCGACGGGCAATCAGTCCTCCTCCTCCAGTCGGATGGTTCGCCCGCGGATGCGGTCACGTTCGGGCCACAGGCAGCCGACCGCTCGATCGCACGCTTCGCCGCCGGATGGCAACTGGCTGCACCGACCCCGGGGCAGCCCAACGAGGCGCAACAGACCGGTCCCGCCACTTCTCTCCGCTTCAATGAATGGCTCGCGAGCAATCCGGACGGGGACGACTGGCTGGAACTGCACAATGCCTCGGCCCTCCCCGTGGTGCTCACCGGCCTCCGCATCAGCAATGGATCCGCCACCACGACCCTGCCGGACCTCTCGTTCATCGCCGCCGGAGGATTCCAGAAGTTCATCGCCGACCGCACCACGGGAGCCAATCATCTCAATTTCAAACTGAGCAGCGGCGGAGCCAGCCTCGCCCTCACCGACCTCATCGGCACGTCCTTCGACACGCTCAGCTTCGGCCCGCAGACGACCGGCATCTCGCAGGGCCGCCTCCCGGATGGATCGGGCCCGGTCCGCGATTTTCCAGGTTCCGCCAGCCCAGGCGAACCCAATGCCTTCTCCATCACCGACGTGGTCATCAGCCGGATCTACCCGGGCGTCATTCTCCACAACCGCAGCAATGCAACGGTCGCCCTGCGGGGGTGGCAAGTGTCGCACGATCCCGTCCGCGGCGCAGCCTTCACGTTCCCGGAGGAAACGCCGGATCTTCTGCCAGGAGCCACGCTTTCCCTCGGAGCGGAGGCTCTTCCGTTTCCGCTCGACCCGGTCCGCGGTGGTTCCGTGATCCTCAGCCACAGTGGCACGCATCGCCTGCGCCAGCGCTACGGTCCATCCGATGGCTTCCCATGGGGCCGCATCACGACTTCGCTCGGCGAGGAATTTGTCAGGGTCCTGCCCAGCCCGGAGGCCCCGCAGAACATTCCCGTGGTCGGTCCCATCGTCGTCAGCGAATTCAGCTATCATCCACCCGACCTCCCCGGGGCCGACCGCGACCGCGAATTCGTGGAATTGCTGAACACAGGCAATGCGCCCGCCGACCTCTCGGGCTGGGCCCTCACAGGCGACGTCGCCCTGACCCTTCCGGAGGGAACGTCGCTGCCAGCAGGCGGACGCCTCGTGCTCGCAGCCACCGACCCCGCCACCTTCCGACGCCTCTACGCCCTGCCGGATGCCATCACTGTCATCGGTCCATGGTCGGGTGACCTGCCCAACAGCGGCGGAACCATTTCCCTCGTGCGGCGTCTGCCACCGGTCACCACGGAAGGTCCGGACTTCGGCACGCAGCCACGCCTCGCCACGGAATCAGTCGCCTACCGCGACAACGTGCCGTGGCCACCGGAAGCGGACGGCCATGGCTTCACCGTGGTCCGATCCCGCACGGATGCCTACGGCAACGACCCACAGCATTGGACAGCCGGCACCGCGTCTCCTGGGTCCCCGGATTCGCCTAACATTCCTCCATCGCTCGCTTTTGCCGCGCCCGCCGATTCCGCCCGCCTTCCCGCGGGCCTTCCGGTGACGCTGAGCGTGCTGGCGCAGGATCCGGATGGCAGCATCGCCGGGGTCGCGTTCGCAGTCGATGGAGTCACTATCGCCGTGGATGAATCCCCGCCATTCTCCACCGCATGGACGTCGCCTGTGCCGGGTCCAAAACGGATCACAGCCACCGCATGGGATAACCGCATGGCCATCACGACAGCAGAGATTTCCGTGACCCTAACAAACGATCCTCCGCTCGCAGCCATCCTTTCACCCCTGCCAGGCAGCCGTCTCGCCACAGGCACAGCCGTCACCATTGAAGCCGCCGCCAGCGATCCGGAAGGTCTCGTGGAACGTGTGGAAATACTCGTCGACGATGCCGTGGTCGCCACTCTCGCGAATCCCCCGTGGCGCGCCGCATGGACGCCGACGGGAACTGGCCCGCGGCGCATCGCCGCCCGCGTCACGGATGCCTCGGGGCTCTCGTCCATCTCTCCCGCCATCACCGTTCTCGCCGCCGGTCCAGCCGGGGCGGAACCAGTCGTCGCATGGCACGTCCCCGCAGGCACCACCGGAAATCAGGCCTACGGCGGCAGCCTCGGCATGGATTTCGAAGTCGTCGCCCCCATCGTGGTCACGAAACTCGGCGTCTTCGACAGCGGCAGCAATGGACTGAGCAGCACCATCATCGCGCAACTCTGGCGTCAGCTCCCTTCCCCGCAGTTGCTCGCCAGCCTGACATTTTCAAACGCCGTTCCAGGCACGCTCGCCGCCGGATCGGGCAGCCGCTTCAAACCTCTCACCACGCCACTGTCGCTTCCTCCCGGGGCCTACACCATGGTGGCCTATGGATATTCCGCAGCGGAACCGAACGGGAATTCCAATGGCAACCGCGCCGCATGGTCGACGCGCGATGGCGGCGGGCTGATCCGCTTCACGGGCGGTGGCCGCTACGGCGACGCCGCCCAGTTCCCTCCCAATGCCGACGGTGGTCCCGCGGACCGCTACGCAGCCGGCACCATGGAATTCATCGCCGCTGACAAGGACGCCGATGGCATGCCGGACGATTGGGAAACCGGCAATGGCTTCGACCCAGCCAGCCACCTCGACGCCGCCACCGACCCGGACGGCGATGGCTTCAGCTCGCTCGCGGAATTCGCAGCCGGCACAGACCCGCGCAGCGCCACCAGCGCTCCAGCCTGCGAATTGCTGCGCATGACACAGGGCGTGGCCACGGTCCGCTTTGCCCTGCCCGCTCAGCGCCGCGCCATCATTCAGTTCAGCAGCGAACTAACATTCTGGCGCAATCTCGAAGAAGTACCGCCAACCACGCTCCCGCGTACGCTGGAACGATCGCTTCCGCTTCCGTCCACGTCAGGCTACCTTCGCGTCCAGTTTGCGCCGTAACGATCCCCTTCCCCATGCCTACCCCATCCCTGCTCCGCTGGGCCGCCGTCTCTGCCCTGATCCTGTCCGGCGCCCGCACGCCTGCCCAGTTCACCATTTCCGAATTCCTCGCGGACAATGCCAGCGGACTGCGTGACATCGATGGCGATACCCCGGACTGGCTCGAACTGGAGAATGCCGGAACCACCCCAGCCAGCACCAATGGTTGGTTCCTGACCGACGACCCGACCGACCTCCGCAAGTGGCCCCTCCCGGACGTGACCGTGAATGCCGGTGCCCGCCTCGTCGTCTTCTGCTCGGGCAAGGACCGCCGCATCCCCACCGCAGAACTGCATGCTTCGTTTTCCCTCGACGCCGCAGGCGAATTCCTCGCTCTCGTCAAACCGGATGGCTCCACCATTGCTTCCGGATTCTCCCCGGCCTTCCCACGGCAGCGACCTGACGTTTCCTACGGCATCGGCCGCCGCGTCACAGACGACTTCCTCATCCGCCCTAGCAGCATGGCAAAATGGAAGATTCCCAGCGCCGGGGACGCTGGCATGTCATGGACCAATCCTTCCTTCGATGACTCGGCATGGACGGCAGTGCAGGCTGCTGTAGGCTGGCAGACGTCGCCAGGTGGCCCGGCCGCCCAGGCCTACTGGAGCTTCGATCAGGGACCCACGGATGCCGTCGCGGGACTCATGGCCACTCTCAATGGCCCAGCCTACAACCCGGCATTCCCCGCCGCCATCGGATCGGGTCAGTCGCTCACCTTCAGCAGCACGGATGGCGACTACGTCAGCGCTCTGCTCAATGTCTCGGAAACGGCCTACACCTCGAGCTTCTGGTTCCGCACCACCAATCCCAACGCCGGCCTCATGGCGGTCACGGACGGCGAACTGGGATCGGGCGGGAGCGACCGCCATGTCTTCCTCGCAGCCGGCAATATCCGGGCCCGCACATGGAATAACGAAACCATCGGTTCCTCGGGCAAAGCCTACGCCAATGGCCAATGGCATCACGTGGCCCACGTCTTCGGTGGTGCTCAGGGAGGTCAGAAGATCTTCGTGAATGGCCAGCTCGTGGCCTCGGGCAGCAAGGCAGCGTCGGACTTCAATTGGCAGCAGCGCATCCAGCTGGGATTCTCGAACGACGCAGGCTCGCAGTACCTCACGGGCGAAATCGACGACGTCGGCTTCTTCGCTGCTGCCCTTACGACTCCGCAGATCCAGACGCTCGCCGCCGGCCCTTCGCCGCTCGCGCTCTCAGGCGTCACTCCCTACGTCCGCAGCAATACGCAGACGGGCATGGCGGGCCAGAGCAGCGCTGGCTTTCTCCGCATTCCGTTCCAGATCAGCCGCAACCCAGCCACGTGGGAACAACTGTCGCTCCGCGTCCGCTACGGCGATGGCTTCGCTCTCTGGATCAATGGGACTCTGGTAACCCAGCGCAACACTCCTCCGAATCCGGACGGTTCTGCCAAAGCAAACACCGACCGAGCCCTCGCAGATACCGTCCGCATGGAATCGGTCGACCTCACGCCTCACCTTCCCCTGCTCCGTCAGGGCAGCAATGTGGCCGCTATCCTCGCCCTCACGCACCAGGCCAATGCCGCCGATTTTCTCTTCGAACCGGAACTGGCCGCCAGCGACATCGAGGAAAACACGGCGCAGTTCATGACCACGCCCACGCCCGGCACCACGAATTCCGAGGGCTCCGCGGGCTTCATCGACGACCTCACCTTCTCCACCCGCCGCGGCTGGTTCACCCAGCCCTTCAGCACTACCATCCGCTGCACGACCCCGGACGCCACCATCGTCTACACCACGGACGGCAGTGCCCCGACGCTCACGAACGGAACCAAGGTCAACCCAGCCACTTCGGGCGGAACTCCAGAAGCCACCCTCAGCATCCAGACATCGACCATCCTGCGCGCTTCTGCCTTCCGACCGGGCTGGATTTCGTCGCCTCCGGATACCCAATCGTATCTCTTCGCTTCGCGGGTCCGAACCCAGAGCGCCAGCCAGCCTGGCCTGCCCACCACATGGTCGGGCGGCGTCGCAGCGGACTACGGAGTCGATCCCAACATCGTCAATTCCACCCGCCCGGGCTACTCGCTGGAGGACGCGCTCGCGGCACTCCCGACCCTCAGCATCGCGGCCTCTCCCAGCGACCTCTTCGGAAATCCCAACGGGGTCTACTACAATACGGGGCAACGTGGCATCGGCAGCGAAAAGATCGTGTCGGCGGAATTCTTCGACCCATCCGGAGCCAGCGCTTCATGGCAGGTGGAAGCAGGCCTGCGCAGCCATGGCAATTCCAGCCGCGACCACGGCTTCACGCCCAAACACCCACTGCGCCTGTACTTCCGGCGCACCTACGGCGACGCCAAGCTCAACGCCGAAGTCTTCCCGGATTCCCCCATCCGCGAATTCAACCGACTCCTTCTCCGCGGGGCCTCCACGGATTCATGGCCGGTCGTCGATGGCCCGCCCCGCTGGGTCAATGAAAAGGCAACCTACATGCGCGATGCCTACATGCGACGGTCCATGCGCGACCTCGGTCACCCCGCAGGCCATTCGCGCTACGTCCAGCTCTTCCTCAATGGCCTCTACTGGGGCATGTACGAAATCACAGAACGCCCGGAGGAAGATTTCGCGGCAGCCTACCTCGGCGGCAGCCCGGACGATTACGATGTCATCAAGGACTTCGCGGAACTGGCTTCGGGAAATCTGACTTCATGGAATCAGCTCATGTCCCTCGCGAATTCGGGGACGGCCCTCACGAATGACGCAGGCTACTGGCTCGTCCAGGGCCGCAACCCGGATGGGTCGCCCCACGCCACCGCGGAACCTCTCCTCCACATGGCCAGCTTCATCGATTACATGATCCTTCACATCTCAGGAGGAGCCGAAGACTGGCCAAACCACAACTACTGGGCCTTCCGCCGCCGCGGGCCTCTCAGCGATGGCTTCCACTTCATCCCATGGGATCAGGAAATCTCGAACGATAACACCACCCGCACAGGTTCCCATATCTTCCCGAATATCTTCGAACAGGTCAACGCAGCCAATTCCCCAGCCATCGTCTACGACCGGCTCCGCCGCGGCCCAGCCTTCCGCCAGCGCTTTCGCGACCGCGTCCACGAACTGTATTTCAATAACGGCCTCCTCTCGCAGCCGGCCAACCGCGCCCGCTGGGCTTCCCTCCAGAATGTCATCGACAAGGCCATCGTCGGCGAAAGCGCCCGCTGGGGCGACCGTCAGCAGACTCCTGCCTTCAAACGCGAAACCACATGGCTCGCGGAAATGAACTTCATGCAGGCCCCCAACACGGGCTTCTGGGATGTCATGTGGCCCAAACAAGTCCAGCGATTCCGCAGCGTCGGACTCTATCCCAATCTCTCCCAGCCCTCGTTCTCGCTCCCGCCCGGCCCCACCGTTCCCGGATCTCTCCTCTCGCTGAGCAGCACCACCGGCACGGTGTACTACACTCTAGATGGCTCCGACCCACGCAGCCCCGGCGGTCAGCCGTCCGCCAGCGCCACCGCCTTCCTTTCCGGTTCCACCACCACTGCCCTCATCCCTCCCCAGAGTCTCTGGAAATACCTCGTGACCCCGACGGAGCCAAACCCGGCATGGAAATCGCTCGATTTCCCCGACAACACATGGCCCAGCGGCCACGGCCAGCTCGGCTACGGCGACGGCGACGAAGCCACCGTCATCGGCTTCGGTCCCTCGACCACCAATCGCTACATGACGACCTACTTCCGACGCGATTTCACGCTGCCGGATGGAGCCGCCCCGTCGACCGCCAGACTCCGGCTTCTGCGCGACGACGGAGCCGTGGTCTACCTAAATGGCATGGAAGTCTGGCGCACCAATCTCAACCCAACCGCCCCCATCACGTGGTCAACGCCGTCTTCCACGGTCGCAGGCGGCGCAGACGAATCTTCCTTTTACTACGAAACACTGCTCAACCCAGTCCTGCTCCAGCCGGGCCGAAATACGATCGCGGTGGAAGTGCACAATGCTTCGCCCAGCGACGACGACCTCAGCTTCGACCTCGCCCTCGAAATCACGTCGCCTCTCAGCAACCCAGCCATCGTCCTCGACCAATCCCGCACGGTCCGCGCCCGCACGTTCCTCAATGGCGAATGGTCGGGCATGAACTCTGCCTTCTATCAGGTGAATTCGGTCCCGCCATCGCCCGCAAACCTCGTGGTCAGCCGCATCCATTACCACCCCGCAGAACCAGCAACCCCCGCCGAAACCGCCGTCTCCACCAACCGCGACGATTTCGAATTCATCGAACTCCTCAATGTCGGTCCGCAGACGATCGATCTCCCCGGCCTGGCCTTCACGGAAGGAATCGCTTTCTCATTCACTTCGTCATCACCGTTCACCCAACTCGCTCCCGGAGCCCGCGTCATCGTGGCCCGGCGATCAGCCGCCCTCATCGCCCGCTACGGTCCCGGCCTCCCCATCGCAGGAGAATTCGCAGGCAATACCGGCCTCTCTAACAGCGGCGAATCCATCACGCTCGCGACCCCCACGGCCACCATCCGCCAGTTCGCCTACGACGACGCTCTGCCATGGCCATCAACCGCAGACGGCGGTGGACCAGAACTCGTCCTCACCGCCCCATCCCCCGCTGCCGCCAGCGACGCATGGCACAGCAACGGTCTCCATTGGCACGCGGCCCCCAACACCAACCCAGGCTCCCCGCCATCCCCCACCTTCAGCCAGTGGCTCGCCTCCAACCCTCACCCGGATGACCCCGACGGCGATGGCCGCAATGCCCTCGCCGAATACGCCATGGGCTCGCTACCCCTCGTCCCGGACAGCAGCCCCATCCTCTCAGCCACCGCCACCCCCGCCGGCACAGAACTCACCCTCACCAGAGCCATCGGACCCCAGGTCGCCTTCCGCATCGAATCCTCTCCCAACCTCTCCGATTGGTCCCCACTGCCCGATTCCCCCATCGCCAGATCGACCGCTGGCAATCTGGAAGCCATCACCTTCCTCATCCCGCATTCCCCCAACCCCACCTTCTTCCGCGCCGTCTTCTCCCTGCCCTGAATCAGGAGCCCGCGAAAAAACGGGATCAAAAACACTGCAATCCCCCAGAACCTCCTCAATTTGCCTTTCTCTCTCTCGCGAGCCTGATGGAGTCCTTCCATGCATCGACCCAGCCGGCCATGTCGCCCACGGCCGTCTGCTGCGGACGGAGCGAGACGGAGGAACTGATGCGCTGCCCGGGAACGAGGAGGCTGATCGCTTCTTCTCTGGCGGCGAGCACAGCCTCGGCAATGGCGGCGATTCCTTGTTCCGCCTTCTTCCCGGATTCCTCCATGAGTGCCGCGGACGCGGGATCGAGCGGTTCGATGAGACACGCCTGCCATGCGTGGCTGAAGGCTGCGGAGAATTGGCCCGCGGCCAGGAGCGTGCGGGCGTCCTGCATGAGTTCTTCGTAGGTTGGTTCGTCCGGGTCGGCGTATCCGTGCATGGGCTGAATGATGCAGAGCCCGGACGCGGCTGACAACTCCATTCCTGCGGTCCCCTCCGTACGCGATCGACGGGGGACTCACCGTGGGCGGCCTCAAGAGAGTGACTGCAAAGGACCTTGAACCCGGGCCGGGTGCCCGCTAACGGGAAGGCCTTCTCCATCAAAATCTGAACCTGTGGCGCGCCGAACTGAACCATTGACTGACCATTCCGACCGGATGTCCCGGATGACATCCATTGATGCGTGGCGCGGGGCGGTCATGCTCCTGATGATGGCGGAGATCGTGCAGTGGTGGCGGGTGGCAGAGAATCTCAAGGAAGCCGGCTGGGCGCGACTGGGTGGCTGGCTGGCCTTTCACAGCGAGCATGTTCCGTGGAGTGGCTGTTCGCTGCATGATCTGATTCAGCCTTCGTTTTCGTTTCTGGTGGGGGTGTCGTTGGTATTCAGTCTGCGGCGGCGGACGGAGGAACAAAGCGGGGCGGCCATGGCGTTGCATGCGCTGTGGCGATCATTTCTGCTGGTCGGTCTGGGCATCTGGCTGCGGTCGCTCGGGTCAGAGCGCACGAACTTCACCTTCGAGGACACGCTCACGCAGATTGGCCTTGGCTATCCGTTCCTGTATGCGGTCGCCCAGACGCGGAAGCCAGTGGTTGCATGGTCCGTGCTGGCATTCGTTCTCGTGGGCATGTGGCTGGCGTTTGCGCTGCATCCGCTGCCTGGGAAAGGATTCGATTATCATGCGGTTGGGGTACCGCCGCAGTGGGCGGTGGCTCCGGCCGACTGGATCCGCAGCGGTTTTGCGGGTCATTGGAACATGAACAGCAATGCGGCGGCCGCCTTTGACCGCTGGTTTCTGAATCTCTTTCCGCGTCCGGCGTCCTTCCGTTTCAATTCCGGTGGGTACTGCACCCTGAATTTCGTGACGACGCTTGGCACCATGCTGATGGGATGGATTGGGGGCACTGTGCTGCTGTCCAGTCGGCCTACCCGGTGGCGCATGGGGTGGTTTGCGGCGGCTGGGATTGCGGCCATGGCGCTGGGCATTGTACTCGACGCCACGGGGGTTTGTCCGATGGTCAAACGCATCTGGACGCCGTCGTGGACCCTGTTCAGCGGCGGGCTTTGTTTCCTTGTGCTGGCCGGCTTTCATCTGGTCTGCGATGTCATGGAGATCCGCGGTCCGTTTCTGCCGCTGGTGGTGCTGGGAGCCAATTCGATGGCGGCCTACATGGTGGCACACCTGTGGCCGGAATTCATTGGGAAGTCGCTCGTGCGTCACCTTCCCAACAATGCCTTTGGCGTCTTCGGGGCGCAGTGGCAGGTTCCGCTGCTCGGGATCTGCGTGCTGCTGATCGAGTGGCTGATCCTGTGGTGGCTCTACCGCAGGAAGATCTTTCTGAAGATCTGAAGCAGGGGTCAGTAGGAAAGCACGGTCCGGACCTGTGGCCCGGCCGGGAGGCGTTTCCGGCCTTCGAGGAAGGAGAGTTCGATGAAGAATGTCATGCCGGCCAGCGATCCACCGAGCTGGCCCACGAGGTCGGCGGCGGCGGCCGCGGTACCGCCGGTAGCGAGCACGTCATCAATGAGCCAGACCCGTTCGCCGGGAGCCACCGCGTCGCTGTGCAGTTCGATGTGATTGCTCCCGTATTCGAGGTCGTATCCCGTGCCGACGGTCTGCCATGGGAGCTTGCCTTTTTTGCGGACCGGGATGAATCCGAGACCTAGGCGGTCGGCGACGGCGCCTGCAAAGATGAATCCGCGGGCGTCGATGCCCATGACCTTGCTCACGCCGGCTTCGCGGAGGCCCTCGCACATGAGATCGATGGTGCGTCGGAAGAGCGGACCGTCGGCGAGCACGGGTGTGATGTCCTTGAAGACAATGCCCGGCTGCGGGAAATCCGGGACGTCGCGGACGGCAGCGCGCAGGGAATCGGTGGCATCATTCATGGCGGCAGCGGGGCAGGGTTTTCTCAGGCCGAACGGATCGTATCGCTTCCGAAGTACGGCTGCAGGGGCGCAGGGACACGCACCGAACCATCCGCCTGCTGGTAGGTTTCGAGAAGGGCCACATAGAGCCGGGCAAGGGCTGTGCCGGAACCATTGAGCGTGTGGCAATGCAGATTCTTCTTCGATTCCGGATCCTTGTAGCGGAGCTTCATGCGGCGGGCCTGGTAGTCGCCGAAATTCGAGCAACTGGAGACTTCGAGATACGATCCCTGACCCGGGGCCCAGACTTCGATGTCGTAGGTTTTGGCGCTTCCGAATCCGATGTCGCCCGTGCAGAGTTCGATGACGCGGTAGTGCAGGCCGAGCAACTGGAGGACTTTTTCGGCGTCGGCCGTGAGCGTTTCCAGTTCCGCCATGCTGTCCTCCGGGCGGCAGATCTTCACGAGTTCCACCTTGTCGAACTGGTGCATGCGGATGAGGCCGCGTGTGCCCACGCCAGCCGCTCCTGCTTCGCGCCGGAAACACGGCGTATAGGCCGCATAGCAGATCGGGAGCGCGGAGGCTTCCACGATTTCCTCGCGGTGCAGATTCGTGACCGGAACTTCCGCGGTCGGCGCGAGGTAGAGGTCGTCTTCCCCGCAATGGTAGAGCTGGTCCGCGAATTTCGGCAACTGTCCCGTCCCCGTGAGGGCCGCCGCATTCACAAGGAAGGGCGGCAGGACTTCCGTGTAGCCATGCTTCGTGGTATGCAGATCGAGCAGGAAACTGATGAGAGCCCGTTCGAGGCGGGCTCCGGCACCGCGGTACACCACGAAGGCACTGCCGGTGACCCGGACCCCGGCTTCGAAGTCGACGAGTCCGAGTTCCTTGGCGAGCGTGACATGATCCTTGGGTGTGAAGAGGAATTCCGGTGCCTGTCCCCAGCGGCGAACCTCTGGATTGGCGTCGGCATCGGCCCCCACCGGACAGCCCTCGTGCGGAAGATTGGGGATTCCGAGAAGCAGGTTCTCCTGGCGTTCATCAAGGTCGCGCGTCTGCTGTTCTAGTCCGTCGATTTGTTCACCGATGCCGCGCACGTGGGCTTCCTGTTCCGCCGTGTCGCGGCCTTCCCGGCGACCCATGCCAATCTCCTTGCTCAGCCGGGTGCGGTCGGCCTGCAGCTTCTGCTTATCCGTCTCTGCGGCACGTCTCTGCGCATCGATGGCGAGCACGTCGTCGATGAGATCCGCCACGGATCCCCCGCGCTGACGGAGTCGTTCCTTGATGCCCTCGGGATTGTCACGGATGAGTCGGATGTCCAGCATAAGGCGCGGAGATTGCCGCCGCGGCAGCCCAGCGGCAAGACGGTTTTTCCTTCCACCGGCAATCCGCCTGCGGACGGCGGGGGTGTTCAGTTGCCGCGGAGTTTCTCCACGGGTCCGTCGACTGTGCCCGGGACCCTGCCATCGGCGAACTGGTCCTCGTCGCGGTATTCCTTCTTGAGGCGCATGAGTTCGGCCTTCAATTCCTCGCGCACCGTGGCGGCCGCGGGGTCGTCGTAGATATTCTTCATTTCGTCCGGGTCCCTGACGAGGTCGAAGAGTTCCCATTGATCCTTCTTAACGAACCAGATGAGTTTGTGCGTGGCGGTACGGACTCCGAGGTGGGCACGGGTATTGTGATGTCCGGGGTCGTGGTAGTAGCGGTAATACATGCTGCGGCGCCAGTCAGCGGGCGTTTCTCCGCGGAAGATGGGAGCGAGGCTGCGGCCCTGCATGTCCTCGGGTACCGGCATGCCTGCGAGATCGCAGAACGTAGGGGCGAAGTCCGGATTGATGGCGATGGCCGGCGTCGTGCTGCCCGCCTTGATGACACCGGGCCAGCGCACCAGAAACGGCATGCGCAGCGAGGCCTCGTACATGAAGCGCTTGTCGTACATGCCATGGTCTCCGAGGAAGAATCCCTGATCACTGCTGTAGATGACTACGGTGTTTTCCTTGAGTCCGCTTTTGTCGATGTGATCGAGAATGCGGCCGACGCTGTCATCGACGCTCTGCACGCAGGCGAGATAGTCCTGCAGGTAGCGCTGGTACTTCCATGCGAACAATTCCTCGCCCGTCAGGGTCCGGCCATCGACCACCACTTCCATGGGCACTTCATTGAGCCACTGATTGCGGGCCGGCCCTTTCAGTTCAGGCGGGGGGGCCAGCTTGAGGTCGCGGCGGGTGAGGTCGCGGGCAATAGTCTGTTCGTTTTCGCGGAGGGCATCGGTCCGTCCCTTGTAGTCATCGCGCAGGGTGGCGGGCTCGGGAACCTTCCGGTTTTTCCATGCTGCGTAGCGGGGATGCGGTTCCCATGCCCGGTGCGGTGCCTTGTGACCGCAGAATACAAAGAACGGCTTGTCCTTGGGAACCGACTTCATGAAATCGATGGTCAGGTCCGTGATGACATCGCTCACGTACTGGCTTTCGTACTTCTTCTGACCCGTCGCTGTATAGAGTACGGGATTGAAGTAATCTCCCTGACCCGGGAGGATTTCCCAGTAATCGAACCCGGTGGGATCGCTGCCGAGGTGCCATTTGCCGATCATGCCGGTATGGTACCCGGCCTTCTGGAGGTGCTTGGGGGCGGTATTCTGGGCCCCATTGAAGCGGTTGAAGACCGGGGTGCCATTCATGTGGCTGTACTTGCCCGTGAGCACGGTGGCCCGGCTCGGCGTGCAGATCGAATTCGTGGCAAAGCAACTATCGAAGCGCATCCCTTCCTTCGCGAGGCGGTCGAGGTGCGGGGTTTCATTGATCTTCGATCCGTAGGCTCCGATGGCATGCGCGGCGTGGTCATCGGAGAAGATGAAGACAATGTTCGGCCGGGCCGCGTGGCCGGAGCAGACCATGGCGAACAGCAGGGCTGCCGCAGGAAGGAGGGATCGCATCATGACAAATCGGTAACACAGCGGACCACGCGCGCCGCCCCGTGTTTGCGTTGCCCGTCCCCTATTTTCCGGCGGCGGCGGGTACAAACTGCACGGCGTCAGCGATCACATGCCCTCCAGCACCGTCATTGCGCAGCGTCACGCTGGTCTGCGCCGGAAGATCGAAGACACCGGCGGACAGAAAGAGGGGGTCGCCACCCTTGCGCTGGTCGACCCTGATTTCCCTGAGTCCTGCGCTGGTGACAATCTGCACGAGCACCTGCCTGGCGCGGTTGTCGTGCGCCGCCGAGGCGATGCGTACTTCGTAGCGGCCGCGGGCGGGCAGGACAGCGCGGAAAACGGCGGCGGCTGGGCCATGCGATCCCGCGCCTTCGTGGCAGTAGCCATCGCCACGGAAGGGTCGCACCGCGTGACTGGCTGTCCATTCGCCGGAGAATTCCGCCGCGGCATCGTCCACCGTGACTGATCCCGCGGGATCCTCGGGAACCTTGGCCGCAGGCTGCGCTTCCGGTTCCCATGCAAGGATCTGTCCGTCGGCAGCGAGACGTTCGCGCAGGAGATCGTAGGACACATCCTGGATGGCGGAGGCCCGTTCGAGGGCCATGCAGGCACCCGTGGCGGCCGATTGCGCAAGGATCATGAAGACAGGTTCCATGCGGATCGATCCGAAGGCGATGTGCGAACTGGAGACGCACACGGGCACGATGAGATTGGAGAGTTCCGCACGCTTCGGGAGTAGGGATCGCCATGAAATCCGGTACGGGCCCGCGAGACCGACGCCGATGTCGCCTTCGTTCTGCACGTGTCCTTCCGGCGTGAGGTAGCGCTGCACGTTGTGCGAGTCGATGGTGTACGATCCCATGCCCGCAGAGTCCGGCACGCTGCGTGAGCCCGTCAGTTCGTGTTCGGTCATGACGAATTCCCCGACGAGCCGCCGTGCTTCGCGGATGTAGAGTTGGCGGGGCCAGTGACCGTGGTCGGCGAACTCATCCTTCGCGAGGCCCCAGCGCTGCATTTCGCTGCGCACGTCGGCCGGAACACCCGGGTCATTGGCCAGAAAGTACAGCCAGCCCTGCTGATACTGCTGGTGCTCGCGGATGATGCGCGCGCGCGTCGCGTCGTCGCCATCCGGGTAATCGTAATTCGCCCCGATGAAGTCGGTGCTCACCGGACCGTGATTGTTCGTGTCCGTCTTCCGGTTTGGAATGGGATCGAACTTCGCGAAGGTTTCGCGCCATCCCGTGGCAAGCACGCGCCGCAGCAGTTCATAGCGCGCCGGATCGTATCCTTCCGGCTCTGCAAACGGCACCCGGTTCTCCGGATGGTCCGTCAGACACATGCGGTAGCAATACGCCTGAATACGGCGGTCCGCGGAACCAAACGCTCCGGGGGATCGGGACTGACGAGCGGCAGGAAACCCGAGGCTGGATCGCCGGGGACACGGAAGGGACTCACCGCTGCGCGCAGCACCCCGAAGTGATGACGGTGATGCAGAACACCCGTCTGTACGCCGTTCCATTTCTCGCCGTATTGCGACTGCGCCTCGCGTCCGGCGTGCCATGAGGCACCGGCTGACGCCATGAGATCGCCTTCGTAGGTCGCATCGATGAACATGCCGCCGCGGAAGCTCCGCCCGCCCTTCGTGGTGAGGGAAACGATGCGCGTGCCCTCGCGTTGGACGCCGTGGCGGCGTTCGAGTCCGTCGCCCCGCATCACGGGAACACTGTGTTCCCTGACAAGTTCCTCGAAGACATTTTCCGCCACATGCGGTTCAAATATCCACATGGTGCGCTGGGTTCCATCGATGGCGGCGGTGCCCTGGCCTTTGTTGCCGTACGATTCCCGGTTCTGCCAGCGCCATGCCTCCGGCTGGTCGTAATGTTTCCAGATGCGGTGATAGAATTCGCGGGCAAGTCCGCCAATGACGGCCTTGTTGCCGGTGTCCGTGAAACCGAGGCCGCCGCTCGAAAGGCCACCGAGATGGCGCTCGGGGCAGACGAGGACGACGGATTTTCCCATGCGCTTGACCTGAACGGCAGCCATCACGCCAGCCGCCGTGCCCCCGTAGACCACGACGTCGGCAGTTTCCGCGGCGGAGGCCGCCATGGCAAGACTGGCAAGCACGGCAGTCACTGATCTCATTTCGCGCGCTTTGGTTTGGCTGCGGGTTTGGGCAAACCGGTGAATGGTTCGCGTTCGAAGGTTTGTCCGTCGCCACTGACGCGGGGGTCACCGGCGGCCTTCAGTTCGCGTTCGAGCTGTGCCGCGAGATCACGGCGCTGGCTGGCGTAATCAGGCTGGGTGGCCACGTTGACGAGCTGCGCCGGGTCCTTGCGGAGGTCGTAGAGTTCCTCGGCGGGGCGTTTAGCGAAGGCGCGGTCGTAATACGGACGCCATGCGGCCTCGCGGCCATGGCGGACGAGCCATGCCTTCGTGGGGCTCGCATCCATGTCGGCATAGGCCACATAGGTTTCTCGCTCCAGTGCTTCCCCGGCTGGCGGCACATCACCGGCATCGGCTTTGGGATCGCCCATCGGCCAGCGGTCGGGTGCATAATTCCGGATGTAAAGAAAATCGGCGGTGCGCAGGGCCCGCTGGGGATAGGTGACGGCTCCTTCGCGGGCGGCCGCCACATGACGTTCCCGGCCCGTGATGACATGGTCGCGCGAGGCATCGATCTGACCGCCCGTGGTCGCCCGGAGAATGGGCAGCAGACTCCGGCCCTGCATGCCCGCAGGAAGCGCCACGCCGGAGGCTTCAAGGAACGTGGGTGCAAGGTCCATGAGACTGACAAAGTCGTCGACGACCCGTCCGCCTGTTCCGCCGGGCCAGCGTGCCATGAGGGAAACGCCGACGCCGAAATCATAGAGATTGCACTTTCCCCGGGGCATGCCGGGCATGCCGTGGTCGCCGCTGATCACGATGAGGGTTTTTTCCAATTCGCCACTGGCTTCCAGTTCGGCGAGGAGGACACCGACAGCCGCATCGAAGGCCTGGATTTCTCCGAAGTAATCCGCAAAGTCCTCGCACACGGTTTCCACATCCGGAAGATGGGCGGGAATGCGGCCACGGAACGTTTCGGGATCGATGCCCCACAGAGCCTTGCCGGATCCTCGTTGCCATGCCCGGTGCACATTGGTTGGGCCGAACCAGTAGAGCCACGGTCGGGAGGCTTCGCGTGCAGCGAGGAATTCCCGGAAGTTCTCGCGGACGCCGCCGAGCAATTCGTCGCGCGCCGCCGCAAACTCCCTTCCGCCCGCCACCATCTTCGTGACATTCTCGGAGAAGTTATTGAAGCGCCCGCCATGCTTTTCGTAGGCGAAGCGTCCGGCTCCGAACGGTGCGTCCCCAGGGTCGCCAGGACTCCAGACTTTCCATGTTTCGCCCACATGATGACCTGATTCCGCAAGGAGCATCGGAAAGGCGGGCACCGATCCATCCCAGTACGCGCCCTGCAGAATGGCCCCGCGGCCAGTCGCAAAGAAATGCCGTCCGCTCAGCAGGGCACTGCGGCACGGCGTGCACGAGGGAGCATTCACAAAAGCCCGCCGGAAGAGCACACCCTCGCGCGCCACCCGGTCGATATTCGGCGTCCGCAGCAGGGCATGCAGCGAGCCGGCACCCTCAATGGCCGCATACGCTCCCGCATAGCGTCCCCAGTCGTCCGCAAAGCAGAACAGGATGTTAGGCTTCCCGTCAGCGGCGCCCGCGCCGGGCGGAATCCACAGAAGCAGGCCAGCCAGCAGCCATCGCAGCACGGTCTTCATGTTGTCAGGAAGTGAAAGCTCACGCCATGGCCGCACGGAGCGCCTTGAGATGCTCCGGCACCGCCACAAAAGGATCGGGCTTGGCTTCGTATTCCAGAGTCACCCAGCCCTGGTAGCCTGCTGACTTGAGCATTCCGCACAGCCGCGTGAGGTCGGCTGGCTCGGCTGCCTTGGCACCGGCGGGGCGCATTTCGACTTTGACCTGAACGTTGACGGCCCACGGGACGCAGCGCTCGAGATCGGCATAGGGATCGGTTCCGTGGAAGTTTCCGGTATCGAGGTTGATGCCGACGGCGGGGCTTTGCACGGCGCGCACGATTTCGAGGAGACCATCGGGGGTGGCAACCACACCACCATGATTCTCGACGCCGAGCCACACCCCTTTGGTCGCGGCATACGACCCCAGTTCCTCCAGGGAACGGATCACCTGTTTCCGCGCCGCGGCTTCATCGATTCCTTTGGCACTGCCTGCAAAAACCCGGATGTGCGGGGCACCGAGGACGGCCGCGCGGTCGATCCACTGGCGCACGCCGGCTTTTTCCTTCTCCAGTTCCGGTCCATCGGGCAGCGCAAAGGTATTGCCGACGGCAGTGCCGGTGACGCTGACACCGCGGAGAAAGGCATGACGGCGCACGGCCAGCAGCATGGCATCGCTCACGTCGGCCGGAAAATAATAACTGGTCAGTTCCGCTCCATCGCATCCATGGGCCGCACAGAAATCAAGGAACTTCATGAAGTCCATCTTCGCCGGATCACGGAAGGAATCGCGGAACGAATACGCCGCCAATCCAAGTCTGAGCCGCGGCGGTCCACTGCGGACGATCGGTTCCACCGCACCACTCACCACCGGCCAGCTGAGGGCGGCGGACTGAAGAAAACGTCGACGCGAAATCATGCGCCGCTTGTCCCTCACGGCGGCCCGGGAGTCGAGCCCGCATCGGCGGAAGGTTCCTCCCGGGCGGCTTCCTTTGCTTCCCCGTCGCTGCCGGGATCTGGTTCGGGCGGCACGGCTGGATCCGCAGGGGGATTCTCCGGAGTCTCCGTGGGTGGCTTGGCTGGATCTGCGGCGGGTGGCGGTGGCAGGGCAGGCGGCGGGGTGGGGTCGATCTGGATGTCTGCGAAGTAGGCACCGATGGTGGCCCCATCCTTGTCGCGGAACCATCCCTGCACCGAGCCGGGGCCGGCCGGGAGCGCGACCCGGAAGACAGCTTCCTTGTCCTTCGCGGCGAGCGGCAGCGTCAAGTCGGCGGTTCCTGCCCGGATGCGGGCCGCGACGGCGGCAAACGATTCGTCGGCAATGCTGCGTTCCTCGCCCTGAGGCCAGCGCCGCAGCGTCACGAGCAGCGGCATGGGTTCGGACAACTCGACCAGCCATGCTCCGGCGGCCCGCGTGGCGAGGCGGGCATCCTCGGCCCGCACCGCGCGCAGTCCCCGTCCCTGCCAATCGGCTGACGTGAAGGTCACAGGATCCTTGCCAAGGCGGAACCTCGCAGCCACCGGACGCGCAGCCGCCGTTTCCTGCCACCACGCATCGTAGGCGGCCGACAATTCCTTTACCTTGTCAGGAAACCGCTGGGCCACATCGCTCCGCTGCGCGGGATCGCTCCGCAGATCATACAATTCCCGGCCATGCAGCAGCGTCCAACCGTCGCGCTGCACCGACGTTCTCCGCCATGGCTGCGGCAGCGGAATGTCCTGCGCTTCCATAACCAGCAACCGGCCTGCAGGAGCCGGACCAGTGCCGCGCAGCACCGCCGTCAGATCCATGCCGCTTCCGGGACCCGCCGACCACTTCCATGCGGTGGCCGCGGCGACCGTGGGAGCCAGATCGGCAAGTGACGACGGAAACGGTTCGCGGGTTCCGGCGCGCGTGGCATCGGGCCAGCGCCACAGGCACGGCACCGCATGACCGCCTTCATACGGCTCGCCGCGGAAGCCGCGTCGACCGCCCGTGAAGACTGGCTTGGCCGACCCCTTGTCTCCTTCGGCGGAGGTGGCGACGGGTTTCACCGACCCCGTGAGCGAGGTGACGACGAGCAGCGTCTTTTTCCCGAGTCCGAGTCCGCTGACATGTTCCCAGAGGTCACCGATCGCTTCATCCATGGCTGCCAGTGGTCCCTCGGGTGGACTGACGACGCACAGGAATGGTTTCTCGGCCTGCCGCCCGATGAAGTCGCGCGCGGCGCGGAAACAGATGGTGGCATCGCTACCCTTGCGGCGTTCGTCTTTGCTGTCGGCGAGCCAGAGCGAACCATTTTCGTCGCGATCCCATCGGTCGCCCATGGCACCGCGGAAGGCTCCGGCATGGCTGAGAACCTTTGTGAATCCCTGGTCCTGCGGACGGCAGGGATCGGCGTCGCCGAGTCCCCATGAACCAAACCACGCGGTGGTCACGCCCGCTTCCATGGCGGCCTCGGCGAGCGTGTGCACCGAGCCTGCGAGAAGATGCCGCCCGCCTCCTTCCGACCAGACGCCGGCCCGCTGGGGTTCGAGACCGCTGAGGGCGGACGCGAGCGCGGGAGCCACGAGGGGCTGACCATGAAATGCCTGCAGCAGGACGGATTCTCTGGCGAGGCGGT
>JBDKER010000037.1:0-46772 GCA_039795165.1 Verrucomicrobiota bacterium
GGACCACGTCGTCGGCATCGCCGCACACGGCCAGCACCGGAATCCGCGCGGCGGCGAGGGCCGCAGCCTGATCGACTGGATTGCCGGGGAAGGCGCGCGCCGCAGCATCGTCGGCCAGTCCGTATTCGCTGCGGCAGCGTTCCCAGTCGCCCGTCGACCCCTTCCCTTTCCCCCAGCCAGCCGGCCAGCTGCGCATGTCGCAGACGGGTGCATCGAGGTACAGGCACGAGGTCAATTCCGGATGCTGGAGTGCCCAGTTGAGAGCGAAGAGGCCGCCGCGGCTGAAGCCTTCGAGGACGGGGCGTGCCGACAATCCGTAGGCCTCGGTCACTTGGCGGTGGAAGGCACCCATGGCTTCGATGGCGCGCGGGGCTCCATAGAGGTTCTGCACATCCACGTAGGCCACATGGTAGCCCTTCCCAAGGAGGGCGACGTCGGCCTGAGGTTCGTGACCGAAGAATTCCGTCCGCCAGATCCATGGTCGGCCCGGGGCGGCTTCGCGCGGACGCACCACGAGGGCATTGCGCCCGTCCACGGCGAACTCGTGGCGTTCGAATCCTTCCCAGACGGCGGTTTTCACGGCGGGCACGCTGGCGGGAGCGGGCCAGTCCGGATTCTCGGTACGGGCAGTCCGCAGGTAGTCGAGGATGCGTCGCACCTCATTTGGATGTGCCGCCGCAACATCGGTGGTCTCGCCTGGATCGTTCTGCAGGTCGTGCAGCACAAGCGGCCCGCCGGCTTTGCGGATACCCTTCCACCGACCGTCGGCGAGCACTGCCTGACGGAATCCGCCCTCATGGAATTCCCAGTAGAGGAAATCGCGCAGCGGCATGGCATCGCCCCGCAGCGCCGGGGCAAAGCTCACGGAATCCCGTTGCGGCGGCAGATCCACCCCGGCGAGTTCGCAGGCTGTCGCCATCCAGTCGCCCGCATAGGCCGCCTGACCACTCACGGTGCCGGGCGGCACTTTCCCGGGCCACCATGCGATCATGGGAACGCGGATGCCGCCATCCGTGAGGCTGCGTTTTTCGCCGCGGAAGGGACCGGACGGGGCGAAGCGGGCGGGGTCGTGACCGCTTTCCCGGTGCGGCCCGTTGTCGCTGGTGAAGATGACGAGCGTGTTGTCGGCCCGTCCGGATTTCCGCAGGGCTGCGAGGAATCGACCGACGAGGCGATCCATCCATGTGACCATGGCAGCGTGGCCGCGGTCGGGAGCCGGCCAACCGCGGTCGGCGTAGGCCGATTCGTCGGGAACTTCGCTGCCGTCGCCGAGGGCCTGACGTTTTTCGTTGTTGGCATGGGGAACGACCAGACTCCAGAACAGAAAGAGGGGCTTGTCCGGAGCCGCCCCGAGGGCGCGGATCGCTTCGTCGGCAATCAGGTCGTCGGCATAGACTTTCCGTTCCACGGCATGGCCGGCTCCCGTTGTTCCGACGGCCTCGATGCGGTTGGGCAGGCTCACCCGTTCCTCGTTCCGCCACAGGAAGTCCGGGTAATGATTGTGTGCATGGGTCTGATTGAGGAAGCCGAAGAATTCGGAGAATCCCTGACTTCGCGGCAAACCGGTGGCGGCTTCCCCGGCGTCGCCCAGCCCCCACTTTCCGCACAGCACCGTGTGATAGCCCGCCCGCTGCAGCAAGGTGGCCACGGTGGTTTCGCCTTTCCGGAGGGCCTGGGCCGCGGGTTTCCCCGGTCCGGCGTTCCCGCGCACCGACGTCCGGCCATGATGCTGCCCCGTCATGAGAACGGAACGTGACGGCGCGCAGACGGTCGCCCCGGCATAGAATTGAGTGAAACGCATGCCTTCCGATGCCATGCGGTCGAGCTGCGGGGTCCAGATCTGCTTCTGTCCGTAGCTTCCCAACTCTCCCCAGCCGAGGTCGTCGGCGAGAATCCAGACAAGATTGGGCCGTGGTCCAGCCAGCCCCATCCCGGACAGGAACCACGAGGTGAGAAACAGCAGCAGCCGGAATCCGTTCATGGCCCCATGCTTCCGAGCGCATCAGCATCCCGCAAGCGCCCCGCCGACCCGCCATGACGGGTTGTTCCCGCCATTGCCCGTGGTCCCGTCAGCCCGGAATATCCTGCAATTCACCGACCATGCGATTCCTCATTCCCCTCGTCATGTTCATGGCCCTTGGGCCGGCCGCCGAACCAGAAACGAAGCCAACGGTTTCGCTTCGCCGGCTGAACGATCACGTGTTCGTGGTCGAGGACACCTTCTACACACGGGAGAATTCGCTGGTCTACGTCGGCCCGGAGCACGTCACCATCATTGGAGCCACGTGGACGCCTGCCACGGCTGCCCTCCTACACAAGGAAATCGCCGCGGTCACCGCGAAACCCATCCGCGAGGTCGTCAATACGAACTACCATCCCGACCGCGCCGGCGGCAATGCCTACTGGAAGCAGATCGGAGCCGAGATCGTCGCCACGAAGACCACCACGGAACTGCTGCGCCGCGAATGGCACATCGGTCTCGCATGGACCCGCCGCCACTTCCCGGAATATCCGGACCTCCCGCTCGTCCTACCCAACAAGGTCGAGGACAACAATTTCTCGCTCCAGAACGGAGCCATCAAAGCCCTCTACCTCGGGCCTTCCCACACACCCGACGGCATCCTCGTCTACCTTCCAGGGGAAGAAATTCTCTTCGGCGGCTGCATCGTCAAACCCCAGCTCGGCAACCTCGAATTCGCCGATCCCAAGGCCTACGCCACCACCCTCGCAAGGCTGCGCGACCTCAAACTGCCGACCCGCACCATCGTGGCAGGCCATGGCGACCCCGTGCACGGCCCGGAACTGCTCGCCAAATACCAGGAACTCCTCGGCGATCACCTCCGGAATCTTCCGTCCGCCCCGCAGCGCTGAACCGTATTTGTGCATGAGAAAAACACCGCAGGATCTGACTAGTTTCCATCTCCGGACCGTACTTGCCAATTCCTCGCTTTTCTGAAATATTCAGCCATTCCCCCACCGCACCCATGAGCAATCTTCCCGATTCCACCAGTGTCGCATGGATCGATGGCGTCGCCTGCGGCTTCCAGCCCGGCGAAACCGTTCTCCGCTTTGTCGACCGCTTTAAAGGCCGCGGTCACGTTCCCACCCTCTGCGACGCTCCCCAGTTGGAACCCTACGGTGCCTGCCGCGTCTGCTCGGTCGAAATCGCCACTTCCGCCGACGGCCCCCGCCGCGTGGTCGCTTCCTGCCACACCCCGATCTCCCCGGGCCTCCACATCTTCACGGAATCACAGAAGGTCACCCGCCTCCGCCGCAATATCGTCGAACTCGTTCTCACAGACCACCCCCTCGACTGCCTCACCTGCGAAGTGAATGGCAACTGCGAACTCCAGACGGTCGCCGCCCGCGTCGGCATCCGCAAAGTACGCTACCCGGAAGGAGCCAACCACCTCGACCGTCAGAAGGATCTCTCGCATCCATACATGACGAGCGACCTCTCGAAGTGCATCAATTGCTCGCGCTGCGTGCGCGCCTGCGACGAAATCCAGGGACAGCACGTCCTCTCGATGCACGGCCGCGGATTCCATGCCCGCATCATCAAGGGACTCGACACGACATTCGAGAATTCGCCCTGCGTGTCCTGCGGAGCCTGCGCGCAGGCCTGTCCGACCTCGGCCATCAGCGATGTCTTCCAATCGAAGAGCGTGGAAGCCACCAAGAAAACGCGCACGGTCTGCACCTACTGCGGCGTCGGCTGCAATCTCATGGTCGCCACCAAAGGCGAAGAAGTCCTCAGCATCCAGGCCCCGCACGATTCAGAGGTCAATCACGCCCACACCTGCCTGAAAGGCCGCTACGCCTTCCGCTTCGTCAAGCACCGGGACCGCCTGCGCACCCCGCTGATCCGCTACAATGGCCACTTTCAGGAAGCCACATGGGACGAGGCCTACGATTACATCGCAAAGAATCTCACGCGCATCCGCGACGAATTCGGCGGCGACGCCGTCGGCGGCATTTCATCCGCACGCTGCACCAATGAGGAAAACTACCTCATGCAGAAATTCATCCGCACGGTCTTCGGCACGAATAATATCGATGCCTGTGCCCGCGTCTGCCACAGCCCGACCGCATGGGGCATGCAGAAGGCCTTCGGAACCGGGGCCGCCACCAACAGCGTGAGCGACCTCCAGTTCACGCAGTGCATCCTCATCATCGGTGCCAACCCCACGGAAGGTCACCCGGTCACCGGCAGCAAAATCAAGCAGCGCGCCATGAAGGGCGTCCCCCTCATCATCATCGACCCGCGCGAAATCGAACTCGTTCCCTACGCCAAGCACCACCTCCAGCTCCGTCCCGGCACCAATGTCGCCCTCCTCGACATGTTCGCCTACTACATCTGGGAAGCCGGCAAGGTCGACCGCAAGTTCATCGCGGAACGCTGCGAAAACTGGGAGGAATTCGAAAACGGTCTCCGTAGCCTCGACCTCGATGCCCTCGAAGCCATTCACGGTGTCCCCCGCGAAAAAGTGAAGGCCGCTGCCCTCGAGTACGCGAACGCTTCGGCCGCCATGGCCTTCCACGGTCTCGGCGTCACGGAACACAGCCATGGATCGAAGACGGTCATGACAATTGCCGACATCGCCATGATGACGGGCAACATCGGGCGCCCCGGCGTCGGCGTGAATCCCCTGCGCGGTCAGAACAATGTTCAGGGGGCCGCCGACATGGGTTGCCAGCCGCACCAGGGAGCCGGCTATCTCCAAGTCAATGAACCGGAAGTGCACCGCCTCTACGAGGAATTCTACGGCGTCCACCTCTCGGACAAAATCGGCTGGAAAATCCCGCAGATGTACGACGCTGCCCTCCGCGGCGACCTCAAGGCGATGTGGATCATGGGCGAGGACGTGGCCCAGACCGACCCCAACACGGAACATGTCAAGTCCGCCCTCAATGCGCTCGAATTCCTCGTGGTCCAGGAACTCTTCATGACGCCCACCGCGGAATTCGCCGACGTCGTCCTCCCAGCTTCCTCATTCCTCGAGAAATCAGGTACCTTCACCAATGGCGAACGCCGCGTGCAGCGCGTCAATGCCGTCATTCCCCCGCTTCCAGGCACCAAACCGGATGGCGTCATCATCGCAGAAATCATGCAGCGTATGGGAGCCAAACAGGATCCCTACACGCCCGATGGCGTCCTCGCCGAAATCGCTCAGATCGTTCCGTTCTTCAAAGGAGCCACATGGGAAGGCCTCTCGGATCAGGGCCGCCAGTGGCCCATCGCTCCGGGCAACATCGGCACGGAACGCCTCCACCTCGATTCCTTCAAACGCGGTCGCGGAAAGTTCCACTTCTTCGATTTCCGCGAATCAAAGGAAATCGAAAAGCACGGCGGCGAATTCCCCTTCATCCTCACCACAGGACGGCTCCTCGAACATTATAACTGCGGCACCATGACCCGCCGCACGGGCAATGCCGAGATCGTTTCGGAAGATACCCTCGCCATCCATCCGGATGACGCCGCCCGCAAAAACATCGCCGACGGCGACGCAGTCCGCGTCTTGTCCGCCCGCGGCAGCATCCCCCTCAAGGCCCGCATCTCCACCGAGGTCAAACCCGGTGTCCTCTACTGCACCTTCCACTTCCCGGAAGTCCTCGTCAATATCGTCACCAGCAGCGAGTGCGACGAAGATACCATGTGCCCGGAATACAAGGTCGTCGCCGTCGACATCGAAAAGATTACCCTCCCCGCGGAAGCGAGCGCCTCCGCATACCTTCCAGAACCCGCCCTCACCAAGGCCTGATTTCACATCCCACCTTCCAGATCAAAGCCGCTCCGACCAAGTGGCTGTCCTGAAACGGTGCGGCGGGTTGAAACCATCCCGCCATCGTTGTGAGCCTCTATCGGGATTGGACGGCTCTCGCATCCCTTCAGGGCGCCTTGATGCAGGGGTCGGTAACCCGGGGCCCTGGGGCATCGCACTGCTCAGCCCCAGGCTGTCTTCTCGGTCCCCGTTGGGGACGCACAGGTTCGGATGAGGCGCGCAGGTTCGGTGGAGGCGCGCGGAGAAATGCGAAATGGTCCGGCCTTCTGTCGTTCGAGGGCCAACGGCCCGGAACCATACCAGCCTGGGCCAACGGCCCAGGTGGCCGGATTGTGTCCTTTCAGAAGGGCTGAAGGCCCGTCCCATCGGTCCGGAATGGCGCGCCCCTACAGGGCTTCCAGGTTTGGTGTGTCGGTGACCTAGGCCGTTGGCCCAGGCTGGTATGGAGCGCGCCGTTGGCGCTGAGGGCCGTGGGTTCGGTGGAGGTGGGTGGGGTCGGAGCGCGGGTTTTCCAACCCGCGTCGTGTGTCCAGAGAGGTCTGGTCGTTTGTCGGGAATCGTCCGGTATCGTGAGGCTCTCGCGCCCCTTCAGTGTGTCCAGAGAGGTCTGGTCGTTTGTCGGGAATCGTCCGGTATCGTGAGGCTCTCGCGCCCCTTCAGGGCGCTTTGATGGAGGGGGGCGGTTACCTGGGGCATCGCTGCGCTCAGCCCCAGGCTGTCCTCTCGGTCCCCGTTGGGGACGCACGGGTTAGGTGGATGCGTGCGTGTTCCAAGAGGTCTGGCCTTTTGTCGTCCGGGGGCACGCATGGTCGACACAAAAGGTCTGGCCTTCTGTCGTTTGGGGCGGGCGAAACGAAGCGCGGACTTTCCAGTCCGCGTCGTGTCATGCCAACGCGCGAAATGTCCGGGTATTTGTGACATGAGGGCCAACGGTCCGGAAACATACCAGCCTGGGCCAACGGCCCAGGTACCCGGATTGAGTCCTTTCAGAAGGGCTGAAGGCCCGTCCCATGGATCGGACAGAGATGCGAAATCGTCTGGCCTTCTATCGGGGTTCACTTCCGGGGACGGATGGAGCGGGGGCGGGCCTGTCCATCAAGGCTTGCCATGCGGGGGCTGGGTGGTCAGAATGAGGATGGGCGAGGGGCCGATGCGGTGCCTTTCGGCGTCACTCCATGGAATCCTGTTATTCATTATTCTCTTTCATGATGTCTCTGAAGTCGTTTGCTGTGATATGTGGTGCCATGATTCCTTGGATGGGGCGGGCGGCAGGGCCATTTGAGATTGATGCGCGTGGCCGGGTGGTTTTTGCGCATCGGGTGATTCCGGAGGAATTGCGCAATGCCTGGCCGGCGGAATGGGAAGAGGAATTCGTGGACCGGACCAATGCGAGTCTGCGGGCGACGCGGGTCGAGCCTGGCCGGTATGGCGGAACCTTTTTCGAGAATGAAAAATCGAGTTACCCGCAGGCTTTCATTGGATTGCTGAAGGGTCAGACCAAGGAAGCGCTGGCCTTTCTGCAGGCGGATGACGACGCGGCTTGGAGCCGTCAGCTGACGATGGGGGTTGACTGGTATCCATCGTTCACGATCCGCTCGCAGACCCGGAAGTACTTTCAATTCGCGCCGCTGCTGGAGCCTGACTACCTTCGGAAGATGAAGGAATCGGCGGCGGTGTGGACTTCGTCTGATCCCCTGGGACGGGCTCATCCATTCTGGGTGAGGCCCGAGGACCGCAAGGCCAAGGGAATGGGTGGAGAGGGATGGACGCCGGAGTACCACAATTCGTGGGTGGACGTGCGTGGGACGGACAATCTGCGGGCCATGCGTGAGCAGGCGATTTATCTGATGGCGATGGAGACTGGGAACCGGGCGGCCGCGGACGCGTCGCTCGCGCGGATCCGGGCTTATGCCAACGCACTTTATCAGACAGGCATGCCCGAATGGGACAGTCCGAACTATCTGAATCATGCGCTTACGGCGTGGTTGCCGCTCTATGATTTTGCGGAGGATCGGGCGGTGCGGGCGCTTGCGAAGGCGCTGCTGGATCACATCTGCACGGCGGCGGCCGTGAAGTACTACCGTGGTTCGTGGGCTGGGCCGGGGATCCGCGACTATGGGAACATTGGTCCGCATGCGGGAGCTGCCGGGGAATTCTGGCATTACTTCGGGGGGCTGGCCGATCCGGCCCGCGAGCCGTACCGGGACTTTGTGCATGTCATGGCCAGTGCGTACCGCCCACCGGCCGCGGTGGTGGCCCTCGCGCGGCGTGATTTCCAGCGTCCTGCCGAAATCTTTGCTGCCAAGCCATCCTATACGGGCTGGCAGCAGGCGGGAGGCGAAGCGGAGCCTGCGTATTACGAAACCACATGGATCGGACATCACAGTCAGATGGGTTCCCTTCCCCGGGGTCATGCCGATGCACCGGGAATGAACCTCAATGGCTTCCGGATTCTTGCGGAGAATGGCCGGCGCGGAGCCGACACCATCATCTGTTTTACGGCAGACAGCTGGAATCACAGTCATGCCACTGCCACGAGCGGAAGCGACCATTTGGCGCAGTGCCGGCATACCCTAGTGTGGACCAGCACGGCACCGCGGCCGAAATTCCATTTCTTTGTCCCCCGCAGTGCGAAGCTCACGCAGTCAGGCCCCCTTACCTTCCTTCAGCTCGAGAAGACGTGGCTGGCCCTGTGCCGGTCGGGAATTGGCGAGGGCCAGCGGAATGCGCAACTGACTGGCAAGGCCTGCGGTGCCCGCAAGGAGGGTGAGGCCCCGCGTTTCCCCGAGGATGAAGTGTGGACCTTTCCAGCGGAGGGCAATGGGCCGTCCGCGTTTGCCATCGCGATCGGGGAACCCGAAAGCCACGGATCATTCGAGGAATTCTGCCGCAAGTGCAGGGATTCAGCACGCCTCGAGCGAACCGATGACCATACTTTTGTGTTGCACGACGGCGGGCAAACCTCGGTCGGGATTACTCCCCATGCGAGGGGGCTTCCGGTGGTGCAGCGGGATGGCAAAGAGCACCAGTGGTCAGCGCACCGCGACCTCTGGGGTGGACCCGAAAGCCCCATACAACTCGGCTGGAAAACCGGAACACTCACCGTCACGGCAGGCGGTCACCGCTTCGCTGCAAAGCTTCCGTGAACAGTGCGCCGAGAAGTGATTTCCGGCAGGCGTCCCCAATGGTCCCAAGAGGAACAGAGGAAACCGATGGCGAGTGCCCCGCAACCGGATCTGGTCAACGGCGGCGGCGCAGCGCGAAGCCTGCTCCGACGAGTGCGAGCAGAGTGGCGGAAGGTTCCGGGATGACGGCGAGACGGAGTTCGCTGCCATTGAGGGAGCCGCGGTAGACTTCTGCTGCGGCGTCCACGTCCACCGTATTGAGGGCCGGATTGATGAGATTATCCGTGGGCATCGTCCACACCGTGGAACTGAAAATCCCCAACTGGGTGGCCGTGGCGACCGGGGCATTGTAGACGAGCAGGAAAATGCGCGTCCCAGTCGGCACGCCTGACGGGGAGATCGAGTTCGGGGCACCGGTCGTCACGACCGCGTTGGAGACCTGTCCGGCAAGGCGTCCCTGATAGGAAACCGTGTTGATGGTGCGCGGGGTGATGCGTGGCAGGCCTGTTGCGGTGACGGTTCCGAGATTGGCATTGCCACCAAAATTCTCGCCCATGGGAACGAAGCGGGACAGCGCGCCATTGAGCACGGCGGGGTCTTCCGAGGCGAGCGCCGCCGTCAGTTCGGCATCATTGCTGCCATCGAAACCAGAAAAATATCCCATGCGAACCTGCGCCCCGACGATGACCCCTGAGGACAGCGTGGTATTGAGAATAAAACCATCGGCCGAACGGATCGGACGTTCCTGGAAGGCCGCTCCGGATCCTGAGAAGTCGCTTACGAGAATGTTGGAGGCATCCGCCTGGAAGACCGCTGCTCCAGCAGCAGTGATGGTTAGTAGACAGCGTTTCATCAGGAAATTAGGGCGCGGTGGGGAAAGAATGGCTTCAGGATGGCCGGTAGCAGCGGATCAGTTCGCGGGCGTGAGGAGCGGGAAGGTATGGATGCGCTGACCAGACACCGTGAGAATGTAGGCGGCACCGTTGCGGATGCGGACCGGCGATCCATCATTGAGGTCAGCATCTTCAAGGTTCCCGCCATTCGATTGGAAGGTCCCGGTCGAAGCAAAGTCGCCGGTGAGTGAGCGGAGGTCGAGGGTATCGGCTCCGGCGAGCAGGCTCGAGACGAATCCGAGGTCGCCCAGCGCGTTGGTTCCGGCCGTATTGTAGATTGGGTCGGCTGGCTTGGTGGCGACGAGCGGGCTGGGGAGACCGACCAGGTTGACGATGCCAGGGAAGAGCGGGATTTTGGTCGGCGTGTTCTTCACGTAGGCGATTTCATTGCCGCCGAAGGTGACCACGTCGGCTGCGCCGCCATTGAAGATGAGGAAGCCCTGACCTGGATAGATAATTTCGCCCGAGACGTCATTGAGATCAGCGTCTTCCCAGTTCGATCCATTGAAGGTGAATGTCTTGGTGCCGAACTGAGTGGAGAGTGTGACCGTATCCGATCCGGGGGTCAGGCCGCCGCCGTTGTCGAACACGGTGGCCATGGTCGCATGCCTGCGGATCGCGAAGGTTTCATTCCCGGTGAGCTGGAGGGGAGCCGAAGTGAGATCGCCGAGGACAGTGAGCTGGCTGGCAGTATTGGCGACGATATCGAGGACGAGGCCGGCCTGCGGTCCGCTGATGATTTCGGCGTAGTGATTTCCGAAGGTGACGCCTGTCCAAGGAGTGCCGGACACGGTGATCGATGACTGGGGGGAAACGGGTGGGTTGGCTCCCGGATTGCCGGCACTGGTGAGGGCGCGTCCGGTCATGGCTGACTGGTAGTCGACTTTTGCCACGAATCCGCAGGTCCATGCCGATGTTCCGGGTGGGACATCGAATTTATAGTATCCGATGACCGGAGTGGTACTCTGCGCCGACAGGGCCGACGGGAGGCTGATCATAGCGAGGACCGAAAGGAGATGGGCACGGTTCATGGCTCGGAATGGGCAGAGGTTTATCGGAAAACTTTTCAGGTTCTCCAAAACAAAACACGAAGACGCAGGATTTGGGAAGTTCTTTTTTCCGGATTCCGGCGGCGCGGACAGCGCGCAGGAGGGCATGGAATCCCTGGCTGGCCGCGTCCACGATTGCGTGTTGCCGGGCCGCATCCCGCCCTCGCTTTTCAGGTTTCCATGAACAGAGTACGGGCATGCCCTGCCGCAATTTGGTTTTCACTCAGTCCCGGCGCGATTTCCTGCAGCGGGCCGGAGGTGGTTTTGGGTCGCTGGCGTTGTCGTGGCTGCTGCGGGGATCCGGGGAAGCCGCGGCGCTGCCTCCGCACACGGCGGCGAAGGCGCGTTCGGTCATCTTTCTGTTCATGGAGGGCGGGCCGAGTCACATTGATCTCTTTGATCCCAAGCCTGAGTTGAACCGGCTCGCGGGTCAGAAGATACCGGACAGTTTTCGCCGGGTGATCACGGCGATGGGCGAGTTCAATTCGCCGCTGCTGGGCTGCCGGCGGTCGTGGCAGCAGCATGGCCAATCCGGGCTATGGGTGAGCGACTGGCTTCCGCACATTGCTTCGTGTGCCGATGACATTGCGGTGATCCGATCGTGCCGGGCGGATGGTGTGAATCATTCGTCGGGGGTCTGCCAGATGAATACAGGCAGTGTGCTGGGCGGGCGTCCGTCGCTTGGTTCTTGGGTGAGCTATGCGCTGGGGACGGAGAACGAGGATCTGCCGTCGTTCGTGGTCATGCAGGACAATCCCACTCCGGTGATCAATGGTCCGCGGAACTGGAGTGCGGGATTCATGCCGGCGACTTGGCAGGGCATCCGCATCACCCCGGGAGCCGAGCCCATTCCGAATCTCCCGAGGTCTGCCGCCCTGTCCGCGGAACGTCAGGATCACATGCTTGGCTACCTGCAGCGCATCAATGCCCGCTACGCCGGCCAGCACCCGGAGAATTCGGAACTGGAAGCCCGCATCCACAGCTTCGAACTGGCCGGACGCATGCAGGCGGCTGCCCCCGAGAGCATCGATCTCAATTCTGAATCTCCGGCGACCCGCAAGCTTTACGGACTCGACCAGAAGGAAACCGCCACCTTCGGGCGCATGTGTCTGATGGCCCGCCGTCTTGCGGAACGCGGTGTCAGATTCATCCAGTTGTACAGCGGAGCGGGCAGCAAATGGGACGCGCACAGCCGCATGGAGGAAAACCACCGTGGTCTCTGCCAGCAGACCGACCAGCCGATTGCGGGCCTTCTCAAGGACCTCAAGGCCCGGGGCCTGCTTGATTCGACCCTTGTGGTCTGGGGCGGCGAATTCGGTCGCACTCCGCAGAGCGAGAAGGGGGACGGGCGCGATCACAATCCATGGGGCTTCACCATGTGGATGGCGGGCGGCGGAGTCCGCGGAGGTCAGACCATCGGAGCCACGGACGATCTCGGCCTTTTCGCCACGGAGGAACCGCTCCACGTCCACGACCTCCATGCGTCCATCCTTCATGCCATGGGCATCCGCCACATGGACCTCGTCTACCGGCACAAGGGACGACCGGAACGCCCCACTCTCAACGAAGGCGATCCCTGCCTCAGGCTCTTCGCCTGAACCCGCGCCCTTCCCTGCCCTGCATGAAGCGACGACTCTTTGTTTCGTCTCTGGCCGCCGCCGCGGGTTTCCCGCTACGCGCCTCCGCCGTCGACACCCTGCCCATCTTCTCATGGGAGGAACCACACATGGGCACCCTCTGGACGATCAAGGTGCCCGCAGACTCCCGGGAGGCAGCCGAACCAGCCGTCCGCAAGGCCTTCGCCCGCATCGCCGAACTGAACGCCTGCCTGAGCGATTACCTTCCCGACAGCGAATTGTCCCGGCTCTCAGCCACCGCGGGATCGGGCCGCCCTGTCGCCGTAAGCAACGACCTCTGGAATGTCCTGTTCTTTGCCCAGCAGACCTCGGCCACCTGCGCCGGACTGTTCGATATCACCCTCGGACCCTGCACGGCTCTCTGGCGCCGCTCGCGCCGTCAGCAGAAACTCCCGGAACCCGACAAACTGCAGGCAGCCCGGGCCGCCTGCGGTTGGAAATTCCTCGGGCTCGACGACGCAAAGCGCACCGCCCTGCTCGTCCGTCCCGGCATGAAGCTCGACGCCGGCGGCATCGCCAAAGGCTACGCTCAGGATGAAGCCTTCCGCGTGCTGGCCAGTCACGGCATTTCCTCTGCCCTCATCAATGCCGGCGGCGAAGCAGGCACGAGCGCACCGCCGCCCGGACGCCCGGCATGGTCGGTCGAACTGACCCCGGCCGTCCCCGGTGAAGGGCCCCCGGAAGTCGCCTCCGTTTCCCATGCCTTCGTGGCCACCTCCGGCGACCTCCATCAGTTCACCGAAATCAATGGCGCGCGCTACAGTCACATCATCGACCCCGCCACCGGGCTCGGGATGCACGAACGCGCCCACGCCATCGTGATTGCCCCGACGGGCATGCGGGCCGATGTGGTCGCCACGGTTCTCTGCCTGCTCGGACCCGACCAATCACTGCCATGGCTCGCGCAGCACCATCCGGACATCGAAGCCCGCATTACCAGAATTCCCACAGCCTCCCATGAACCCCATAGCCGCCAGACGAAAGGCTTCGCCCGCAGCCTTTCCTCTTCCCGCGAACCAAAGGGGAAATGACCTTGCTTCCTATCCTATCTCATGACACAACCCGCCCCAGTCATGTCAGGTTTTCTCTTCCGCTGCTTCGCCATCCTGTTTTGCCTGCTTCCTTCTCTTTGCCCCGCGGCTACCGGACGCCGCATCCTGTTTCTGGGCGACTCCCTCAGTCTGGGCTCCTTCGGCAAAACCATCGACGCGGAACTGCGGGCAGCTGGCCACTCGGTCACCACGGTGGTCACGGGCGGAGCCACTCCCTATTACTGGCTCAAGGAATTCAAGACGGTGTCGTCGGATATTGGTTTCTGGATGAAGACGCCGCAAAGCGAACGCCGGGTTCAGGTATGCAAGGCCGTGCCCAAGCTCGAGGACCTCATCGCCACCCATAAGCCAGAGGTCGTCATGGTGCAGACGGGCACGAATCTGTATGCGAACCTCCGCAGCAAGCGCCAGACACCGAAGGAACGCGTCCGCACGGTCGAGTATCTGTACGATCGCATGGGCCAGGTGGCGGCGGCCGGCGGCTGCACGCTGTATCTGATCACGCCCCCGGATGCCCACGAGCAGCGCTATCCCCGGGACCTGCAGAATCAGATGCGCGGCATCATGACAAAGGCCGGCAACCGCTACGGGCGAGTTTTCGACAGCTACAGCGTGACCCGTTATACCGATCCCTATCCGAAGGAGGACGGGATTCACTATGGCCCGCAGCAATCGGAGGAATGGGCCCGCAAGGTCCTTGCTGATGCAGGGGCATGGCTCCCGAAAGCGGCCGCCCCGCGGGTTGCCTCGGCCCGGACCGAAACCATCCGCCGGGCCACCGTCGTCAAATCCGCCGACAACACCGTCGAAGCAGAACTTGTCCTCGCCGCCAAAAGCGAGTTCAAGGCTCCCAGCGACATCGCGTACCGCAACGGCCTCGCCATTTATGAATGGCAGATCGTCCGCGTGAACCGCGGAGCCTACCTCGGCAAGCGCATCCGCATCGCCCACATGGTCATGCAGGACCGCAAAGTCCTCCAGGCAGCCAGCTGGCCGATGGGCAAGCGCGTCAGCCTCGCCGTCGTCCCCCTGAGCACCTACCCGAACCTTGAGAAGTTCGAGACGCTCGATTCCCTTCCAGACGCCCCGGATCTGCCGATCTACACGCCAAGGCTTTAGGAGCCTGCTGAAAAACCGGGCCCGACGGACACGCCCGCAGTCGCCTTTGCATTTCCCGTGGGTCTTCGGCATGGCTAGCAAATGCCGACGCTGCTGAGAATCTTTGCAAGGACATGGCGCTACCCATGGCGGGCCGTGGGAACACTGCTGCTGGCGGTCGCCTGCACGCTGCTGGTGGTGGTGCTGCCGGCGCTCACCAAGGAATTCACGGATGAAGTGATTCCCAAGGGCCAGACCGAACGCATTCTGCCGCTCGCCCTGCTCGGCGTGGGGGCCATTGCCCTCCGCCAGTTTCTCTTCACGCTCCGCACCGTTTCCAACAACCATTTCGAGCAGGCCATCGTGCATGACCTCAGGCGCGAACTGTACGGAAAGATCCAGCGGCTTCCCATGCGCTGGTTCGATAATCAGCCCACGGGCGACATCATGACCCGGGTGGCGAGCGACGTTCCGGCCATGGAACGCGTCATCATCGAAGGACTCGACCAAGGCGTCAGCGGCATCCTGCAGTTCGCAGTCGTTTTCGGTTATCTGCTCACGCAGCATGTCGGACTGACGCTCCTCACGGTGGCTCCGCTTCCGCTCGTGGCCCTTGCGGTCCGCTTCTACCAGCGCAAGGCGGAACCCCGCTTCAAGGCGGCCAGCGAAGCCGGCAGTGCACTCAATTCCCTGCTCCACGACAACATTGCGGGCATCCGCCAGATCAAGGCCTACACGGTCGAACCAGAGGAACTCAACCGCTTCGATGCCCACAGCCGCAGCGTCCAGCAGGCCCAGCTCTCGGTCGTCAAAGCCAATGCCGTCATCTGGCCCTTTGTTTCGCTCGTGGCGGAAAGCGGCATTGTCCTGACCATTGCGTTTGCCGCATGGTGGATCTGCCGGGGCACCACCACGCTGGGTACGCTCTCGGCGGTACTCATGTCATGGGGTCTCCTCTACGATCCGGTTTCGCGCGTCAATCCCCTCACCCAGATGTTCACGGCGGGCATCGTCGCCGGAAAACGCGTGTTCGCCATTCTCGATCTCACGGATGAACCGAACCTCGACGACGGTCGCCGCCCGGATTCGCTCCGCGGCGATGTGGTCTTCGATGACGTGACCTTTTCCTATGCGGACAAGGCCCCTACCATTTCCGGAATCCGGATCCGCGCGGGGGCGGGCCAGACCATTGCCCTCGTCGGCCCCACCGGAGCGGGCAAAAGCACGGTTCTCAATCTGCTGACCCGGTTCTACGAACCCGACACGGGGCGCATTCTGCTCGACGGCGAAGACATCAGCGGACTGTCCAAGGAATGGCTGCGCGACCACATCGGCTACGTCACGCAGGACAGTTTTCTCTTCAATGCCTCCATCCGCGGCAATCTCCTCGTCGCCAGACCCGACGCCACCGAAGCGGAACTCTGGGCCGCCCTCTCGGCAGCGAATGCAGCCGACTTCGTCCGCCGCCTCCCGGAGGGACTCGACACAGCGACCGGAGAACGCGGCACCCGGCTGAGCGGCGGAGAGCGCCAGCGGCTCTCCATTGCCCGCGCCCTTCTCAAGAATCCCCCCATTCTCCTGCTCGACGAAGCCACCAGCGCGGTCGACAACGAAACCGAGAAACTCATCCAGCAGGCCCTCGAACGCCTTCGCTCGGACCGCACCTGCTTCGTCATCGCCCACCGCCTCAGCACCGTGGAAAACGCCGACCGCATCTACGTCCTCGAACGCGGCCACATCCGCGAAGAAGGCACACATCAGGAATTGCTCGCACAGGGCGGACTCTACGCCCGCCTCTGCGCCTCCGGTCTCCGGGAAGATTCACAACCCATTCCCTGAGGTTCCCTGAGACTATCTGTCAGGGTCAAACCCGGTCAGCCTCAGCAGCCCTCACCCCCCGCAGCCATCGGTGGCCGGACCCCTCAGGGTGATCCCGCCGGAGCTTCCGCGGCTGGTTCCGTGGGTTCTGCGGCTGGTTCTGCCGGGGCCTCGGGAGCCGCGGGAAGTTCTGGAAGCACCGGCGGCAGGGGGACAATGGGTGCATCCGGATTCGCCGGAGCATCCGGATCGGTCGACGGCGGCAGCGGAACCGTGGGAGTTTCGGAAGGCTTTTCCGCGGCTTTTTCCGCGGCGGCCTTTTCCTCGGGAGATTCCGCAGGAAGCGGGTCCGGGTCTGGAGCCGGGGGAAGGTCGACGGGAACCGGGGGAGCGGCAGATGGCTTGGTCACCGCAGCCGGCTTGCCATCCTTGCTTCCCTGCAGGGCGGGCAGCAGATCAAGCGCTCCATCGAGGTCCATCATGGGGGCCTCGTCAGGAAGATCCGGCGGCGGCGCGCCCGGAGCCCATGATTTCGGATTCGTTCCCGAGGCTGCCATCATGGTCTTGGGAGCCGTCGATTTCGGGGGCTCCAGAAAATCCGTCTTGAGGGCATCGCGCATGGAAGTTGCCGCAATGTAGCCACGGCGTCCGCCGGCAACTTCCACGAGGACCCAGCCACGTTCCCGCTTCTTTTCCTTCACCACGGTTCCGCGCACGAGCTTCATGTCCGGTCCCTGCGACTGCGAGGGGCCGAACTCGTACATCGGCGTGCCGTGTTCCACGATCACCTTGCGTTCCGTCCAGTCCTTCGGACGGGGGATTTTCTCCGGTTCCACTTCCGGCGGCAGGTCATCCGAACGCATGCGCTTGAGGGCAGCGAGGGGATTGCTCCAGAAGCCACCACGGCGCGGCGCTTCGTCCACAGGTTGCTCGGCCTCGGCCCCCGGCTCGCGCTTGCCGCCCAGACCGGAAAAGAGATTTCCGAAATACGGTTCCCTCTTCGCAGGCTCGGGCTCGCCAGGGACGGCAGGAACGCCCGCCGCTCGTCCAGCCAGCTGACCCGCGGGCTCCGGGACGGCATCTTCCCCGCCCTTGAGCAATTTCATGGGATTGATCCGGTCCAGCAGTTTGCCAGCTTTGCCTTCCGCCACTTCCGGAACGGCGGGCGGTTGCGCCGCGGGCACCGGGGGCACCGGAGGCACCGAACCCGGACGTCCCGCAGCCCGCGGAGCCGCTGCCACCGGAGGAGCCTGCGGAGGCTCGGCATCCTTGCGCCAAGGCGTCAGTTTGTTCAGAAGCTTCCGGCCGTTCCCGCCGCCGTCCCTCGCCATCTCCACCGGCGCAGCTGGAGCCGACGCCCGGCCTGCGGGAACTGCCGCTGGTGCTGCCGGGGCCTCCGCCGGGGCAGCTTCGCCCCCACGCTTGAACGGATTGATCTTGTTCAGAAACTTTCTGGTTCCGCTTTCCTCCGCGACCTGCGGGACTGGGGCGGGCACCGGGACGGGTGTTGGCGGCGGCGTGGGTCGAGCCGACGGTTTCGGCGCGGCGGTGCTGCGCGGGGCCGATCCTGTGCGGGATCCCTTCGTGGCTGCGGATCCGGATTTCGTGCTGCTGCTGCGCGTGCCCTGGGTGCTGCTGGTCTTGCTCGATTTCTTCGTCCCGCTGGCCGGGGCCGCCGGCAACGGCATGGCGAGCGCCGCCACGAGGCTGGTGCTCAGAAGAAGAATGCGGACTTCAGCGTTCATAGGATGGTCGGATGCGAGGGGCGGCAAAACTAGCACTTTTCATGCTCCCCGCGAGTGGTTTTTTGCGGTTTCCCGGAGCGGAATGAGAACGAAGCTGCATATGCAGCGTCCCCCGGTGCACCGTCCTCCTCCCTGCCATGTTCTCCAGCGAAAAAATCCGCGCTCTGCTTGCCCGCATGGCCGCTCTCGGCATTCACCGGGACGACCTCGAGGAATCGTTCGTGCGCGGATCCGGCGCCGGCGGTCAGAAAATCAACAAGACGTCGTCGACGGTCCGTCTCAAGCACCTTCCCAGCAATATCGAGGTCCGCTGCCAGGAGGAACGGTCGCTCAGCCAGAACCGCTACCTCGCCCGGCTCGAACTCTGCGAGAAACTCGAGCAGCGGAAACGCACACAGCACCAGCTCTCGCGCGCCGCCATCGCCCGCCGCCGACGCCAGCAGACCAAGCGGTCGCGCGCCACCAAGGCCACCATGGTCCGCGAAAAACGGCAGCGCAGCTCGGTCAAGAATCTGCGCAAGCGTCCGTCGACGGATGATTGAGACGCGTCCGATTCTGCTTGCCACGGCGGGCGCTTCCCGCTTTTCCTGTGGCCGCATGAACCGCGCCTCCACTTTCCTCGTTCCTCTTTTCGCCCTCCTCGCCTCGGCTGCCAGCGCCGGCGAGCCAAAACCGATCTTCAATGGCAAGGACCTCAGCGGCTGGGAAGGCCTCCCCGGCCTGTGGTCGGTCAAGGACGGTGCCATCACTGGTCAGTCGACCGCCGAGGCCCCGCTGTCCGGCAATACTTTCCTCGTCTGGAAGGGCGGCGAAGTCGCCAACTTCGAACTGCGCTTCCAATACCGCCTCACCCCCAACAACGACAAGAATTCCGCCAACAGCGGCGTGCAGTACCGCAGCAAGATCACCGACCCCGCTAAGTTCGTGGTCGCTGGATACCAGGCCGACTTTGAAGCCGGCCCGACCTACTCGGGCATTCTCTACGAGGAAAAGGCCCGCGGCATCCTCGCCCAGCGCGGCCAACAGGTCACCATCCGCGATTCCGATGACCCCCGCAAACCCCGCATCGAAGTGACCGGTGAAACCGGCAAAAGCAGCGACATTCAGGCAGCCATCCGCCCGGGCGAATGGAACGAATACATCATCCGCGCCAAAGGCCCGCACCTGCAGCACCTCATCAATGGCAAACTCACCGTCGACGTGAAGGACGAATCGTCCGCCGCCGCCAAATCGGGCGTCCTCGCCCTCCAACTTCACGCCGGACCACCCATGACCGTCCAGTTCAAGGACGTTGTCCTCACGACGCTCGATCCCTGAGCGACTTCCGATAAACCGGGACTCAATCCCAGCCGAAATCGGGCAGCATCCCGTCGACGTCATCGGCGTCGTCCTGATCACCTTCCGCAACAAGGTCGCCGGACGCAGGACTGCGCCGCACGGGCTCGCCACGGGCTTCAATCGCCAGAATCGCTTCGCTCAGTTGCCCGCGTTCAAGGCCGGCCTCGGCGACTGCCTGCGGAAACCTCCGCAGGTGACCCCGTGCGCGCTGCGCAATCCTTGCAAGGCTGTCGCCGATCTCAGGCGATTCCATGAGGATGGTGAGACTCTCGAACGAACCCGGTGCCAGCCTGCCGGAGACTGCGAGGACTTTGCGGCGGACCGCTCCGCTTTCCGGCAGCCATCTTCCGCGCAGGAAAATGCCGAGCACCGACGACTTCGGCGCAAAGCATTTCTGGCGTCCCGCAAACTTCGCGGCCGACGCCATCACATGCGCCAGCAGGGGAGATTGCCCGCGCAGAAAACTGAGCCTCGCAAGGGGCCAGCAATGCGCCGTCACCAGCGATGGCCAGCCGCCCCGGCCAGTCCCAAGGGCTTCAAGGAGCACAGTCGGATCAATGGCCGCCGCATCGGCCCCGCCAAACCGCAGCGGTGCCGTCACCGCCGCCAGCGCCTCGGCAATCAGCAGATTGGCCGCCGCATATCCCTCCAGACCCCCGCAGTCCCACATCGACCGCGCCCGCCGGATCAGGCTGTCATTGCTGAAAAGCAGGGCCGCCGCAGCATGCTGACGGATCTGCTGCAGCGCCATGGCGGCATGCCATGCCACCGCCACTTCCGCAGTCGGCTTCGCATGCGGCAGCACTCCCACCACCACCACCGGAACGGCCGGAAACCGCGCCCGCAGCCGCGCCAGCATGAGCCCGCCCAGTCCGCAGCCGGCACTGCCTTCCAGCGACGCAAACAGCAGAATCACGGACGGACTCCCGGCCTCGGAGGAATGCCCGTCAAGGAAGGCCAGAGCCCGGGCACAGAGCGCTTCCCCGGCCGGACCAGTAGCGTCGCGGTAGCTGTAGTCCTTTCCCAGCCCGCCGGAAAGCAGACCGCGCCGCGCCAGGAGGGGCCGCGACGCCAGATTCCCAATGACCCCGTCGTCAAGGTCGGCAAACAATCCATGCGGGACCCAGCGCGGCCTGGATGCCTGCGCCTCGCTGCGGAAAAACCCGCGCCAGTTCCCCGTGGGTTCGCCATGAATCGCTTCCCCGGTGCCGCCGTCGAGTCCATGTTCCCGGCACAGCACTTCCCAGAAATGAGCGGCCATGCGGCATCCGGCACTGCCCGCGGCCACCGTGAACACACACGACGGAAACAATTCCCGGTTGCCCGCCGCCACCCCCGGAGCCGGCTGCGCCGCATCCCATCCTGGAACTACCTGAAGACTGAGCGTCAGCTGCACGGAGCCGCCCACGGCAAGTCGCCGGCCCCAGCCGCTGCGCTCCCGGTCCACTTCCGGAAGCTTCGCCCATGCGCGGCCCGCCGCCGTCACGAATTCACATGTCTGCCACGGTACCAGCACAGCGTCCCGGTCGACTCCGGCCAGCGTTTCGAGACGCGCCCACACGGCCGCCGATCCCCCGGCGACCGGAGCATCGCCTCCTGCAGAATCACTGGTCGGCCACGGCATGGTCTTGGCCGGAGAAAAGCACGCAGCCGCCGATTGGAAAGTCCATTCTCCCGGTTCCGCGGGAAGTTGCATCTTGATTTCAGTACCCCCCGCAGCCTATGTGCACCATCATGACTCTCCCGCTGGAAGACAATTTCGAAGACATCATCGGCAAAGCCCAGCGCGGCCTCGGACTCAACTCGGAAATGCTCGCAGCCAAAGCAGGCATCTCGTCTCAGGAACTCGAGGCCCTGCGCGCCGGCACGATCGATGAAGTTCCGGCCCGCCTGGTCGCCGCCACGCTCGGCCTTCACGCGGACAGCCTCCTTGCCATGGGCCGCCGTTCGTGGCGCCCGGCTCCGGTAACGCTGGACGGCCTTCTCGTCTTCACCACGACATGGGACGACATGACGGTCAATGCCGCCCTCGTGTACAACCCAGCCAGCGGTCACGCCGCCATTGTCGATACCGGAGCAGATGCCACTCCCATCATTGCCGCGGCAGCCGAACGGAAACTCCATCCGTCTCTCATCCTCATCACGCATACCCACCCCGATCACATCGCTGCACTCCCGGCACTGCGCGAGGCTTTTCCCGCAGCCAAGGTCTTCGTTGGCCATGGCGAACGCTTCAAGGATGCCCACCCCATTGCGCCGGGACATGTCTTCTCCCTTGGTGCGGTCAGCGTGGAAATCCGCGAAACTTCGGGCCATGCGGTCTGCGGCATGACCTACCTTTTCCATGGACTCGGGCCGCAGGTCGCCTGCGTGGGCGACGCCCTCTTCGCCGGATCCATGGGCGGTGGCATGGTCTCCTGGGAACAGGCCCTCCGCACCAACCGCGCGCAGCTCTTCTCCCTCCCGGACGACACCATCGTCGTCCCGGGACACGGCCCCCTCACCACCATCGGCGAGGAAAAGGCCCACAATCCCTTCTACCCGGAATTCAAGTAAGCTCCCCAAACCGCACTAACCACCTCTCATCATGAAACAGAAGATCGCATTCGTCGGAGTCGGCCGCATGGGCGCCAACATGGCCCGCCGCGTTCACGAAATGGGCTGGCAGGTCACCGCAGTCCACGATGTCAACCGGGCCGCCGCAGACGAACTGGCCACCGAAATCGGCGCACAGTCCTGCACTTCGCTGGCCGAGGTCACGGCAGCCGCCGATGTGATCTTCACGGTCGTCACGAATGACGCCGCCATGCAGTCGATTTTCGCCCCGCAGGGAGATAGCCTCCTCGCGAATGCCGCGGGCCGCATCTTCATCAACTGCGCAACCCTCAGCCCGCAGACGCACCGCGACCTCGAGAAGGCGGCAGAAGCCGCCGGAGCCCGCAGCATCGAAGGCTGCATGGCCAGCTCGATCCCGCAGGCCCGCGAAGGCACGCTCCAGCTCATGATCGGAGGCCGCCGCGAGGTCTTCGATGCAGTCGAACCCCTTCTCCGTCAGATGAGCGCGGTCCTTACCTACGTCGGCCCCTCCGGGAAAGCCGCGGAAGTGAAGGCGCTCGTCAACATGGTCATGAACATCAATACGGCCGCCCTCGCCGAAGGCCTCGGCCTCGGTGCCGCCCTCGGACTCGACCTCGCCATGCTCAGCAAGGTCTTCAGCGTCACCGGTGCCAACAGCCGCGTCCTCCAGACAGATGGCGATGACATGATCAACCGCGACCATTCCTGCTTCTTCAGCGCAGAACACGCCGCCAAAGACAGCCACATCGCCCTCGCCCTCGCGCAGCAGCAGGGACTCAACCTCCCGCTCGCCGCCGCCACCGCCAGCCAGTTCGACCGGATGGTCGCTGCCGGACTCGGCGACCTCGACAAATCAGGCATCGCAGAACTCACTTTCCCCGGCCGCACCGCCCACAAGGCCTGACAGGGCAGGGCTGCTCGCGCCCCCCCCTTTCAGCGCCCGGACGTCTTCCGCACAAGTTCGTTCCATTCCTTCGTCCGCTCGTTGAGACGCCGCACAAGGTCGTCGCGCTCTGCCGTCAGCTTCTTCAGCTGCTCGTTCTGACGCGCCATGGCTTCGTTCTGGGCGGTCACTTCGGCATTCCGCTGCGCGACGGCAGCAGGATCAACGGCAGGCTGCGCCGCCAGTTCCGCCGTCTTGGCCTCGGCAAGGCGCAGGGCTTCGGCCGTTTCCTGCTGCAGCTTCGTGAGGCGCACGACTTCGCGTTCCTGAGTTTCCCGCCGGCCTTTTTCCCCGGCCAGGGCCGCTACAGCCTCGCCATGCTGCTGCTGTGCCTCCCGCAACCGACCGCGCACGTCCGCTTCCCGCACCCACTGCGCAACGCAGAGCGCACTCAGGGCGACCACACTGATCATGAGAAGTCGCTTCACGGCGGTCCTTCGGGCTGTGTCTCGGCGGCCCGCACCTGAAAGGCCACATTGCGGAATCCCGCCCGCCGCACGGCATCAAGCAGCGCAATCATGGCTCCATGCCGCGCATTCTCATCTCCACTGATGTACACAGGCGTCTCGGGATCGAGCCGGTGACGCTCGGCCAGCACAGCTTCCAGTTCGGGCAGCGCCACCGCCCGCGTGTCCAGATGCAGCAACCCATCGGCCCCCACCGCCACATTGATCTGGTCAGGCTTGAAATCCGACGCCGCTCCCGCCACCGCAGGCAGCCTGACCTTCACGGTCTGCTGCCGGCTCATGGTCAGACTCACCATCATGAACGAAGCGAGCAGAAAGAACATGATGTCGATCAGCGGAATGATCTCCAGCCGGGTCCGCCGCTGCGGCAGGGGCGACCGCAGTTTCATGATGGTTCCCCTCCTTTGCCTTCCCCTTCCGTCAGCAGCACGGCACTGGTCGCCGCATTCTCCAACTCGAACTGCAGCCGCGCCACACGCGCATGAAAGTAATTCATCGGGATCAGTACCAGAATCGCTATCCCCAGACCAAACGCGGTCGCAATGAGCGCTTCCCCGATCCCTCCGGTCACTTTCTCCACGGCCAGCTCGGAACTCCCAATGCTCGAAAACGCTCCCATGATCCCCGTGACCGTCCCGAGCAATCCCAGCAGCGGACCAAGCGTCACCACCGTGTCCATCGCCGTCAGAAACCTCCCAGCTTCCTGTAGTTCCCGACCCGCCGCCAGTTCCAGCGCACTCGGCAGCGAACGATGACGGTGACTCAGACCGGCATGCACCATCCGCACCACCGGATCCTCACTCCCCGCCGATTCCCGCAGCGCCCCCGCCGCATCCCCTGCCTCCAGGAGCCCAAAGACACGGTCGGCCCGCGCCGCATCCCGCCGCCGACCCAGCCTCACCCACCAGATCACCCGCTCAACCACCACACAAACCGCAAACAAGGCCGTAAGCACCACCGGATACATGATCGGGCCACCCCGATGAAACAGATCAATCATGACATTCGCAATCAACATGGCTTTTCTCTAACGAATACGGAAATGAATCGTCTGCGTGGCCGACGTCTGCCCGGCCGCCAGCTTCCAGCGGCCCCGGATCCACGAAACCGCATACCGGTCAAGGTCAGCATGCCCACTCGACCGCGCCACCGACGCCGAGGTCACCGCCCCATCCGCCGACGCCCGGATGCTCACCACCACCGTCCCCTGCAAACCACGGCTCCTCGCAAATCCAGGATACGGAGGCTGCGGCATCCTCCCCTTCCCTCCCTTCAAACCACCAGCCACCGCCCCACCACTCCGCTCCCCACCCGACCGACCAGCCGCCGCCCCTCCCACAGCCCCGCCATTCCCAGGTTTCCCCTCTGCCTCCCGACTGCCACCCCCAGCCACCTTCCGCTCCACCCGCGACGGCTCCCGCTTCTCCACCCGCGGCTCAGCCTTCCGCTCAACCCGACGCTCCGGCTTGGGTTCTGACTTCGGCTCCAGCTTCGGCTCGACCCTCCGCTCCACAAATCGCTCGGCCTCCACCACCGGCTCGGCCCCCGGAACTTCATAAACCTCCATCTCCACCGCCACTGTCTCCACCACACCAGCACCCGCAGCCTCCTCCCGCTCAGCCGCCACACTCTCCGCCACCACCGCCGCAGCCACGTCCACCGCAAGCACATCCTCCACCACCACAGGCTCCACCACCAACTCACTACCCCACCGCACTTCCTCCGGCACCACCAAACCCACCACCCCAACCGTCAAAACCGCCACCGCCAAACCCACCACCCACGACTCCCCATACCCTCCACCCACCCCCACACGCCACCCCACACCACCCCCAAAAGGCAGCCCGCCAGATCGCTCACTCATCGCCATCACGCGCATCTCCCTCCCCCTTTTCCCCATCCCCCCATCATCGTCAAGAAATGATATTGAGACACAGTCGCAATTTTTTAGTTGCGAATGAGACTCTGTCGCATTAATAGCCGTGGGCCGAAGGGCGGCGCATCGCCCAAGGCCTGACCACCCGAAATCACTGATTTACCCACCATGAATGCCCGAATGAATGCCTCTGTGGCTGCGGTCCGCCTGCAGCTTCCTCCGTTCCGTCCGCTCCTGCTGCTTGCACTGGGAACGGCCCTGAAGGTTGACGCGCAGCAGGCGCAGCCGGCCGCTGCTGGTGCGGCGGAACTGGCACCGATCACGGTGGTGGGCAGCCGGGCAGACATTCCGCGGATTGCCGGGAGTGCGGCGCGCCTCGATGCGAATCAGATCCGGACGCAGACGTACACGAGTCCGGCGCGGGTGCTGCAGCAGGTCCCCGGGGTTTACATCCGCGATGAGGAAGGATTCGGCAATCTTCCGAACATCAGTCTGCGCGGCGTCGATGGAGGCCGTTCCGCGAAAGTGACGGTGATGGAAGACGGCATCATGATGGCCCCGGCTCCCTATTCCGAACCGGCTGCCTACTACACGCCCCGCATCGGCCGGATGAGCGGCGTCGAAGTTCTCAAGGGCTCCAGCCAGGTGCGCTTCGGCCCGCATACCACCGGCGGCGTGGTCAATTACCTGACAACCCCCTTTGCTTCGCTCGACCCCGCCGAGGAAGCCGCCGCCGCCAGCGGCAAGGGCAAAGTCCCCGTCGGCAGCGGAGCCGTCAGCGGCCCGCTCCGCCACAAGGACGAATTCTTCGTCAAATCCCGCTACGGCACATGGAACACATGGACCAATCACGCGACCTGGGCCCACACCCGCGAAACCTCAGCCGGAACCATCGGCTGGGTCGCCGAAATGTTCCACGAAAGCACCGATGGCTTCCGCAACATCGACCGCGTCGGCGGCAGCACCGGCTTCACCGCCCTCGATCCGAACTTCAAGTTCTTCTGGGAACCGGATACAGAACTCAATCAGCGCATCGAATTCCGCATCGGCTACACGAACTTCGACGGCAACGAAACCTACACCGGACTCACCGAAGCGGACTTCCGCGCCAATCCCACCCGACGCTACGTCAGCACGCAGCACGACCGCTTCGTCTACGACCAGTTCCGCACCTCGCTGACCCACATCGCCGAACCATCGGCCACCACCCGCATCGAAACGACCGCCTACTACACGTCATTCGACCGCAGCTGGAATAAACTCGACGGCATCCGCGATGCGAATGGCAAGGCCTACTCCATTCCCTTCGCCCTCGCCGACGGCGGCACCGCCCTCAATGTCCTCCGCGGCAACGCAGCAGGCACATGGCGTCTCCGCGACGGCAACCGCGAGTACTATACCCTCGGCCTCCAGTCGCGCTTCGATTCCGAATTCACCACAGGATCGCTCGCCCACAAACTCTCCATCGGTGCCCGCCTCCACTACGATGAAGCGGAACGACTCCAGACGGATACCAATATCAACGTCGACCGCCGTGGCCACGAACTGAGCCGCAGCCGCACCGCCCCCGGCACCGCCGGAAACCGCCTCGACGATACCCTCGCGTTCTCCCTCTGGGCCGAAGACGCCATCACCCTCGGCCGACTCACCGTCAAACCCGGCGTCCGCTGGGAACACCTCGAACAACAGTACCGCGACCGCGATACCTCCGGCCAGCAGCCGGACCGCGTCACCGCCACCGCCTCGGGCAGCACCGACCTCGTCGCCCCAGGCATCGGCCTCGTCTACCAGCTCTCGGATACATGGTCGGCCTTCGGTGGATATTACCGCGGCTTCTCCACCCCAAGCCCACGCGATTCCCTCGCCACCGGTCTCGATCCGGAAACCTCGGACGGCTTCGAAGCCGGCATCCGCCACTACGGCGACTCCCTCCAGTTCGAACTCGTCGGCTTCTACACTTCATTCTCAAATCTCATCGTCCTCGATAACTCGGCGGCATCGGGCACGGTCGAATCCGATAACGCTGGCGACATCGACAGCTACGGTATCGAAGCCGCCCTCCGCTGGGACCCACTCGCCCAGTCATCTTCCCTCTGGCGCCTCCCCATCCGCCTCTCCGCCACCTACACCCAAGCCGAACTCCAGTCGGATAGCCCATCCGCCGACGCCGCTTCCATCTTCAGCGGCGGCCTCGCCGGAAACGACGTCCCCTACATCCCGGAACACACCATCTCCGGCGGCATCGGCATCGAATACGGCCGCTTCGGCCTCTACGCCGACGCCACCTACACCCCCTCAGTCTACGGCACCGCCAGCAATACCACCTCGCAGCGCAACCTCAACGGCAACCCGGACGCACGCTTCGGCAAAACCGACTCCGCCTTCATCGTCGATCTCACGGCCCGCTACCGCGTCACCGACCACGCCCACGTCTTCGCCGGCATCTCCAATGTCCTCGACGAAGCCTACATCAATAGCCGCCTCCCCCTCGGACCCCGCGGCGGTCAGCCCCGCATGGTCTTCGGTGGCCTTGAACTGAACTTCTGATCACCAGCAGACCCACCCACCACTGTCCCCGCCCCCGGCCCCCCATCCGGCGGCGGGGATCTTTTTTTTCATTCATCGCTTTACTTAGTGTCAAACTCACACTACATATCTTCAAAGCCGCTTCCGCCATGTCATTCACGTACGAATTCCCCCGTCCTGCGCTCACGGTTGATGCCGTGGTTTTCGGTTTCGATGGTAGCGGGCTGCAGATTCTCCTGATCCGGCGGGGCCTGGAACCCTTCGCGGGCCAATGGGCACTTCCGGGTGGATTTGTCCGGGAAGACGAAACCCTCGAAGCAGCCGTGCGGCGCGAACTGGAAGAGGAAACGTCGGTCCACGCAGTCTACCTTGAACAATTCCATGCCTTCAGCGCCATCGACCGCGACCCCCGCGAGCGCGTCGTCAGCGTTGCCTTCTGGGCACTCGTGAGGAAATCCGACCACCGGGCGGCCGCCGCCACGGACGCCGCCGATGCCCAGTGGTTTCCCATCACGGACCTGCCTCCACTCGCCTTCGACCACGCCGACATCGCCGCAGCCGCCGTCACCCAACTGCGCGAACGCATCCGGAGCCAGCCGGTCGGCTTCAGCCTCCTGCCGGAAAAATTCACCCTGACGGAACTCCAGACGCTCTACGAGGCGATCGCGGGCGAATCGCTCGACAAACGGAATTTCCGCAAACGGATCCTCGCACTCGGATTCCTGACTGCCATCGCGGAAACGCGCAGCAGTGGCGCACACCGCCCGGCCCAGCTGTTCCGCTTCAACCTCACCCAATACCAACGCCTCGTGCGCCGCGGTTTCCACTTCGACCTATGACCCATTCCCTCCCCTGCAATTCCCTCGAACTGTCGGCCGCCCTCGCCTTCGGATGGCAGCCGTCATGGTGCTTCTTCTGGCACGCTTCCCAGCCGGCCGGCTGCTTCAGCCAATGGTGGCCCCACCACCCGTTCCGCATCGATGGCCTCACCTACCGCACCGCGGAACACTGGATGATGGCAGAAAAAGCCCGGCTCTTCGGCGACACCGATGCCCTCGACGCCATTCTCACGGCTCCCGACCCGGAAACCGCAAAGAAACTCGGCCGTTGCGTCCTCGGCTTCTCCAACCCTCTCTGGGAAACCGCCCGCGAAGGGATCGTCCTCCGCGGCAACCTCGAGAAGTTCCGCCAGCACCGGGATCTCCGCATCGCCCTCGCAGGCACAGGCTCGGCCATCCTCGCCGAAGCCAGCCCCACGGACCGCATCTGGGGCACCGGCATCCGGGCAGACCACCCCGACGCCTTCAACCCCTCCCGCTGGCCAGGCCTCAATCTACTCGGCTTCCTCCTCATGAAGGTCCGCAGCTCCCTCGCGTGACGCCACCCGCTTCCCATGAACCCCCACTCTCCCCTGCTGACCGACCTCTATCAGCTGACCATGGCGGCCGGCTACTGGCACCATGGCCGCGCTTCCCAGGAAGCGGTCTTCCATCTGTTCTTCCGCAAACCTCCCTTCGGTGGAGGCTATGCCATCGCGGCCGGACTCGCCGACGTCATCGACTTCCTCCATGGCTTCCAGTTCAGCCCACAGGATCTCGCCTACCTCGCCACCCTGACCGGAAACGACGGCCAGCCGCTCTTCGCTCCGGCCTTTCTCGATTACCTCGCAGCGCTCCGCTTCACCGGCGATCTCGATGCCATGCCGGAAGGCACGGCGGCCTTCGCCCACGAACCTCTCCTCCGCGTCCGCGCCCCCATCCTCGAAGCCCAGCTCCTCGAATCAGCCCTGCTCAATTTCGTCAATTTCCAGACGCTCATCGCCACCAAGGCCAGCCGCGTCTGCCGCGCCGCCAGCCCGCAGCCGGTCCTCGAATTCGGACTCCGCCGCGCCCAGGGACCCGACGGCGCCCTCTCCGCCAGCCGCGCCGCGTTCATCGGTGGATGCGAAGCCACTTCGAATGTCCTCGCCGGTCAGCGCTTCGGTATCCCCGTCCGCGGCACCCACGCCCATTCATGGGTCATGTCGTTCGACTCGGAACCGGAAGCCTTCACCGCCTACGCCGACGCCATGCCGGGAAACTGCACGCTCCTCGTCGATACCTACGATTCCCTCGACGGAATCCGCCACGCCATCACCACAGGCCTCGAACTCCGCCGCAAGGGCCACCGCCTCGCTGGCATCCGGCTCGACTCGGGCGACCTCGCATGGCTCAGCCAGCAAGCCCGCCAGATGCTCGACGCCGCCGGGCTCCACAACACAGCCATCGTCGCCAGCAATGACCTCGACGAGGATGTCATCGCCAGCCTCAGACAGCAGCAGGCCGCCATCACGATCTGGGGCGTCGGCACCCAACTGGTCACCGGCGGTGCCCATTCCGCCCTCGGCGGTGTCTATAAACTGGGAGCCATCCGCAACCCGGATGGATCATGGTCCCCGAAAGTGAAACGGAGCGAACAGGCAGCCAAAACGTCGCTCCCCGGCATCCTCCAGGTCCGCCGCTTCTCCCAGCACGATCACTTCATCGGCGATGCCATCTTCGATACCACCGAGGGCTGCCCGCACGCTCCCGTGATCCGCGACCCCGCCGATCCCACACGCACCAAATCCATTCCCGCAGAGGCCAGCCACGTCGACCTCCTCGTCCCCATCTTCCGCCATGGCAAACCGGTCTACCTGTCCCCCTGCCTCACGGAAATCCAAGCCCGCACCGCCAGCCAACTCGCGCAGCTCAGCCCGGAATCACTCCGCTTCCTCCACCCGCACCGCTACCCTGCCGGACTCACCCCTCAGCTGGCCAGCCTCCGCGACGAACTCATCGCCGCCGCCGCACCAGCCAGCCCATCGGCCAGCATCTGAGACACGCCCCCCCGCCCTTCCCCGACACCTCCCCCGATGTCCGCCGCCCTTCCCTTCCGCCGCTCCTACTGGGTCGACCCCCACCGCCTGCTCGCCGGTTTCTTCCCCGGCGACAAGGACCCCACCACGGCCACCGCCAAATGCAGCGCTCTCATCGGATCAGGCATCCGCCTCGTCATCAATCTCATGGAAGAAGCAGAACCGGACTGGCACGGCCATCCTTTCGGTCCGTACGACGAAACCCTGCGCCACTGCGCCGGCCTCCTCGGCACGCAGGCCAGCATGCTCCGCTTCCCCATCCGCGACGTCGACGTCCCGGCACCCAGCCACATGTCGGCCATCCTCGACGCCATCGACCACGGTCTCGCCTCGGGCGGCGTCTACGTGCACTGCCGCGGCGGCCGCGGCCGCACCGGCACCACCATCGGCTGCTGGCTCGTCCGCCACGGCCTCGCTTCACCGCAAAACGCCCTCGCTTCCCTCGCCACGCTCACCGCACACGACCGCACCTCCTTTCCCCACATTCCGGAAACCACCACCCAGCGCCAATTCATCCAGTCATGGCAACGTCATCAATGATTCCAAAACGTCAGCGACTCCTCGGCGGCCTCTGGGGCTCGCTCGCCGGTGACGCCCTCGGCGTGCCCGTCGAATTCCGCCCGCGCCCATCGCTCACGGCCGACCCGGTCACGGATATGCGCAGCTTCGGTACCCACCACCAGCCAGCCGGCACATGGAGCGACGATTCATCCCTCCTCCTCTGCACCACCGAAAGCCTCCTCACGGGATCATTCGACCCAGCTGACCTCGCGGCCCGCTTCGTGAAATGGAAAAACGAAAACCTCTGGACGCCGCATGGCTCGGTCTTCGATATCGGCATCGCCACCAGCACGGCCATCAGCCGCCTCGCCGCAGGCACCGACCCGCTCTCCGCCGGAGGTTCATCGGAGAACTCCAATGGCAATGGCTCGCTTATGCGCATCCTCCCGCTCGCCCTCTTCTGCGCAGCCGATCCCACTGCATCCATGACGGCTTCCCTCGCCATGGCCTCGTGCCTCACCCACGCCCACCCACGGTCCCAGCTGGCCTGCGCTTTCTTCGGTCTCTTCGTCCGCCCGCTGCTCGACGGAGCCACCCCAGCCGACGCCCTCGCCTCAGCCGCATCGCTCTTCCCTGCCACCGCCGCACCCCTCGCCCCAGCCGAACTTCCCCACTTCAACCGTCTCCTCAACCCCGCGTTCGCTTCCCTCCCGGAACACGAAATCCACGGCAGCGGCTACGTCATCCATACCCTCGAGGCTTCCCTCTGGTGCCTCCTCAATACCACCTCGTTCGCAGAAGCCACCCTCCGCGCCGTCAATCTCGGCGAGGACACCGATACCACCGGATGCGTCACCGGCGGCATCGCCGGAATTCTCTACGGCATCGACGCCATCCCGACCGCATGGATCAATTCCCTCGCCCGCCACGATGACGTGGCCGCGCTCTTCGACCGCTTCCTCAGGGTCATCCCACACTGACTCCCCCACCGTCTTCCTCCCCGGCCATCCTCGCCAGCTTCTGCCGCAGCGTGGAACGATGCAGCCCCAGCGCCGCCGCCAGTCGCGTGGGCTTGTTCCCATGACGCGGCAGCAGATGCGCCAGCAGCCGCTGCTCGAGTTCCCCCACCAGCCCACTCCACGGCAGCCCCGCCACCGCCGGATCGGATAACCATTCACCCAGCGCCCGGTCGAGCGCAGAGGCCCCTGCCACTTCTCCGCAGGAAGCCACATGCGGCGGCAGATGACTGCGCAGAATGACTGGCCCACCAGCCGCTTCCCGCGCATACCGCAGAACCTGCCGCAGTTCCCGCACATTCCCCGGCCACGGCCACGACTGCAGCGCCGCCATCGCCCGATCCGTCACTTCCAGCCCGCCTTCCCCCATGCCCACGGAAAGCGCCGCACACAGCGCCGGAATGTCGGACACCCGCTCGCTCAAGGGCGGCAGCGGCACTTCCCCCGGACTCAGCTGATAGAACAGATCTTCCCGGAACTGCCCGCGCCGGATCAATTCACGCAGATCCTGCCCGGACGTCGCAATCACCCTGAGCCCGCCACCTTCACTCCACAGATAGTCGCGCAGCACTTCCTGAAGCGATCCCGACAGCGCGCCGACTTCCTCCAGAATTAGACTGCCCTTCCCGGATCCACACCGCAATTCCCGCAGTTCCCCGGCTTCCACCACCCTGACAGGTTCCTGCCCCCGCCGCGACTGACGGTGAATGATCCCTGCCACCAGGGACTTCCCGGAACCAGACGGACCAGTCACCAGCACGGCCGCTTCCCCCGCACAGGCCCGCGCAATCGCCGCAAACGCCAGCTGCAGCGACATGGCCCCTCCCACAAACAATGCCGGCCCCGCCCCCGCCGCCTCATCCGCCGCTGCCTTCGCTTCCCGCCCGCCCGCCTCCACCAAGGCAGCCACCCGATCCTGAAACTGCCGCAGATCGAGAGGCTTGACCATGTAATCGGCTGCCCCCGCCCGCCGCGCCGCAATGGCATTCTCCAGATGACCATGCGCCGTGATCACCAGCACCGGAAGCCCAGCATCGCCCGCCCGCAGCTCACTCACAAGATCCAGCCCATTCATGTCGGGCAATCCAATATCGACCACCACCGCATCCCATCGGCCCGACGCCATCCGGCTCAGTCCAGCCCTCCCCCCGGCAGCACTCTCAACCACATACCCACGGCGCCGCAGCGCAATCTCCAGCGCCGCACTAAGCGACGGCTCGTCTTCAATGATCAGAACCCGCGCACTCATGATGATTCTTCCTCTCCACCGCCGCTTCCCGGCATCTTCAGCACTACAAGAGCCCCTCCACCCGCCTCATTCGACACCACCACCTCTCCCCCATGCGCCCGCATCACTTCACTCGCCACCGTCAATCCCACCCCCATCCCGCCTTCCTTCCCGGAATAAAATGGCTCGGCCCAGCGACGCAGCGCCTCCCCGGAAAAACCTCCGCCCCCATCCCGCACTTCCCAATGCACCCCACCCGCCTCCCCACTCACCCGCAGCCGTACCTCGCCACCCTCCGGCGACGCATGAATCGCATTCTGCAGCACATTCGCCACCGCCTGACCCAGCCGCACCCGGTCCCCCAGCACTGACCAATCACCACCACCATCCGCTACCACCAGACGCACCCGCGCCAGCCGCGCCGCAGGCTCCAGCATCGCCACCGCCTCGCTCAGCACTTCCCCCGCCCGCACCAGCCTCCGCACAGGCGGCTCTGGCCTCGCCAGCAGCATCCACTGCTGCACCAATCCCTCAATCTTCCCAGCCTCCCTCACAATGCACGCCACCGACTCCCGCCCCGTCTCCCCCACTTCCTCGCTCAGCAGCTGTCCATGCAGATGAATGGCCGAAACCGGATTCCTCACCTCGTGCGCCAGCGACGCCGCCATCCGGCCAAGCATGGCATGCCGCTCTGCCCTCTCGCGCTGACTCCGTTCCTCCCGCAGCGCCTTCCCCGTATCCGCCAGCGCCCGCGCCAGTTCCCCAATCTCATCCCGACGCCCAGTCTCAGGCAAAACCGTCAGCGATTCCACCCGCGGCAGCACGGCTGCCAATGACCGCAACGGCCGGATCAATCCCCGCGCCAGCCACCACCCCGCCAACAGCGCCATCAGCACAAATGCCCCCACCGCCGCAAGAGCCGGACCCGCCACCGCCCAGCGCGACCCCCGTTCCCGCACCAGCACCATCCGCCATCCTCCCCCCAAGTCTCCCTCAGCCACCAGTTCCCGCCCCACCACCCGACCGCCCCAGCCCGGCCCACCACCATCCACCCCCACCACTTCCCCTCCAGGCCCCCGGAAATACACCCGGCAACCCAGCAGATTCCCCAGCTGCTCCGCCAGCTGACCGGATTTCGGCAACCCCGCCCGCTCCACAAAGGCCGCATTCGCCCGCGCCTGTTCCCCAAACGCTTCCCTTTCCCGCCGACCTTCCCCCCATCCCAGCAACCCCAGCAAGGCCAGCGACCCCACCAGTACCAAAACCACCAGCACCCACAGAAACCGACGGGTCAATCCACGGAAAATGGTGCGATCATGCGCCATGAATCGAGAGAAATGGACAATTTCTGTTCACCGGTGGAAATGGCGGACAACGGGCGGCCTGTGTAATCTCCTCCGCCACCCCATGCAACTCCCAAAAGCCCTTTTCCTCGCCCTCCCGCTCGCCGCTTCCCTCCACACTTCGGCTGCCGAACCAGTCACCGCACCATCGGCACCCACGCCAGCACCCAACCCAACCACCGGAAGCACGGCCCCGCTCCCGGACATGACAGTCACAGCCACCCGCTCCCCACTCGCCACCCCCTCGGCCCCGGCCATGGTCCGCGAACTGGCTTCCCAGCAACTCGAGGAACGTCTCGTCCGATCCCTCCCGGAAGCCCTCCGCGAACTGCCCGGCGTCAGTGTCCAGAAAACCGCCAATGGCCAGGCTTCCCCTTTCATCCGCGGCCTCACCGGCTTCCGCAACCTCGCCCTCATCGACGGCATCCGCTACAATAATTCCACCTTCCGCGACGGCCCCAACCAATACTGGACTCTCATCAATCCTCTCTCGCTCGACCGCGTCGAACTGGTCCCCGGCCAAGGCGCCGTCCTCTACGGAAGCGATGCCATCGGCGGCACCCTCAACGCCCTCTCCAAGCACAGCGGCTTCCGCTCGGCCCCAGCCGGCCAATCGTTCACCTCAGGCAGCAGCTTCTACCGCTTCGCCTCCGCTGAACGCAGCCACACCGGCCACCTCGAATTCAATGCCGGCACCGGAAACGACTGGGGACTCCACCTCAGCGCCACCGGCCGATCCTTCGGCGATGTCCAAGCCGCCGAACTCGGCCGACTCCCCACCACCGGCTACGACGAATGGGCCTACCACTCCCGCTTCGACGCCACCCTCTCGGACCAATGGGACCTCACCGCCGTCCACCAGCAGACCCGCCAGAACGATGTCTGGCGCACCCACTCCACCATCTTCTCGAAATCATGGAACGGCTCCACCTCAGGCACAGACCTGCGCCGCTCCTTCGACCAGCAACGCACTCTATCCTACCTCCGCCTCACCGGAAATACCCCAGACCAGATCGTCGATGGCACAACCTTCACGGCGTCCTACCAGACCAATGACGAATCCGCCCACCGGACCCGCGCCTCGCAACGCACGGACCTCGGCGAAACCAATGTCGGCACGCTCGGATTCGACCTACAGTTCACCCGCCAGACCCCCTTCGGAAACCTCACCTTCGGGGCCGATTTCTACCGCGATTCCGTCGATTCCTCCACCACCAGCCAATCCCCGGGCAGCCCCGCCATCCCCGCCGTTCAGGGCCCCGTCGGCGATGACAGTTCCTACGGCCTCCTCGGCGTCTTCCTCCATGACGAAATCACCGCAGGCGAACACTTCCACCTCTTCCTCGGCGGACGCTACACCAACGCCAGGGCCGACATCGGCCGATTCCTCAACCCAGTCACCGCCAAAGCGGACAGCTTCGCCAGTTCATGGGACCAATTCGCCGGCAGCGCCCGCTTCGTCCTCGACCTCGACAAAAATGACCGCTTCGCCCTCACCGGAGGCGTTTCCCAGGGCTTCCGCGCCCCCAACCTCTCAGACCTCTCCCGACTCGATATCGCCCGCAGCGGCGAATTCGAAATCGCTTCCACCTCCCTCTCCCCGGAAAAATCCCTGAACTTCGAAATCGGCCTCCGCTCCGCCACCGACCGCTTCTCAGGGTCCATCGTCTACTTCCATAACCTCTTCGACCAGTTCATCGTCCGGCGACCCACCGGAGAATCGTCCGACGGAGCCACCGTCGTCTCCAAGGCCAACAGCGGCGACGGCTACGCCCAAGGCATCGAAGCCTCCACCCAGTTCGCCCTCACCGACCACTGGTCAGTCTTCGCCGAACTCACATGGACGGAAGGCGAACTGGACCAATACCCCACCCGCACCCCCCTCCGCGCCACCGAACCCCTCAGCCGCGTCATCCCCCTCATGGGCCGCGCCGGCATCCGCTGGCAGAACGACCAGTTCTGGTCGGAACTCGTCTGCCTCGCCGCCTCCCGCGCGGACCGACTCAATTCCAGCGACCGCGCCGACACTGACCGCATCCCCCAAGGCGGCACCCCGGGCTGGACCCTCGTCTCCCTCCGCGGCGGCTGGAACTTCCACGAACACGCTTCCCTCACCGCCTCGCTCGATAACCTCCTCGACGATGCCTACCGCGTCCATGGCTCGGGATCAAACGAACCAGGCTTCGGTGGCTCCGTCGGACTCACCCTCCGCTTCTGATCCCCACCGCATCTGCGGTCCCCCTCACGGAAGGAAAATGCTGGCACGCGCCGCCCAGTGCGGTACAACGCTGGCGCTTTTCCTCATGCCCAGACGACTCAGCTCCATCGCCCCGGATTGGTGGGACTACACCACCCTCGAACCCGACCTCATCAGCGACGCCGCCCGCCTCACGGAACGCGACCTCGCCCAACTGTCCCGCCCAGGCTTCCAGATCGCCTTCTACGATACCCTCGAGGACTTCTACCTCGCAGAAGCCCTCGAATACATCACCGCATGGCAGCAGGCCACCCCAGACAACCCCGTCGGCATCTGCGGCCCCATCGGACCCACCGAACAACTCCCCCTCGTCGCCAGACTCGTCAATTCCCTCAACCTCAACCTCGGCTCCGCCCACTTCTGGGGCATGGACGAATGGTGCGACGGTACCACCGAAGTCCCCGCTTCCCACCCCCTCTCCTTCGAAAAAGCCGACCGCGAACTCTGCTTCAACCGCATCCGCCCGGACCTCGCCATCCCGGAAGCCAACCTCCACTTCCCCGCCGCCCACACCGATCCCTACAAGGCCTCATGGCACGCCGGAATCCGCTGCGCCATCATGCAGGGCGGTCAGGGCGACATCAAACACTGGGCCTTCAACGACCCCCTGCCACGCTCCGGTCAGTGGTCGCTCGAACCTCCCCCACCCTCGGAATACCGGAAACTCGCCACCCGCATCGTCGACCTCCACCCGGTCACCCTCATGCAGAATGCCAGAACCTCCGGCGGCGGCAATGTCACCATGGTTCCCCCCAAAGCCATCACCGTCGGCCCCGCGGAAACATGGCTCGCCGATAAAGTCTCCATCTGGCACGCCGGTACCCACGACAACCCTCTCGGACAGCGCCTCACCGCCCTCATGATCTCCAAACGCATCGCCGACTCCGCAGTCCCCATGTCCCTCCTCGCCGACCACCCGAACGTCCAGTTCAATTACTTCCGCGGCGGCCTCGGATCCTGCGCCATCGAAATGCACTGAAACCCACCACCACCTTCCCTGCCGCCCGCTCCGCCCCACCATGCCCGTCTTCTGGAAAACCGCCGCCCTCCTCGCCCTCTCCAATGTCTTCATGACCTTCGCATGGTACGGCCACCTCCGGAACCTCAGCTCCAAACCATGGTGGATCGCCGCCCTCCTCAGCTGGGGCATCGCCCTCTTCGAATACCTCGTCCAAGTCCCCGCCAACCGCATCGGCCACTCCGGCGGCCTCTCCCTCGCCCAACTCAAAATCCTCCAGGAGGCCATCACCCTCCTCATCTTCATCCCCTTCGCCATCTTCTACATGCGCGAATCCCCCAGACTCGACTTCCTCTGGGCCGCCCTCTGCCTCATGGCCGCCGTCTATTTCGTCTTCCGCGGCCAGCCAGCCTCATGATCCCGTAATCCCGATCCCGTGATTTCCTTGGCCATCCATTCCCGTCACCCGTTAAACCAATCTTAAATCACCGCCGCTGGACGTAATTTATTTGTGACGGTTCCGACCCCTTTATCTTGTCACTGGCCTACGTTTGTGCGTATTTTTCAACAACGAACCTCCCCTTGTTCATGAAACCACTCCTCACCTCTGCCACCGCGCTCCTCGCTGCGGTATCACTCTCCCCGGCAGCCCTCCTCCTCAACGAGGTTCACCTCAATCCGCCCAACCCGGACCAGGACTTCGAATTCATGGAACTCCGCAGCACCACCGGCGGAATCGAAGCCTGCACCAATCTCTCGGTCATCATCATCAACAATGACCGCTTCGATGCCGACCTCCCCACAAACGATCCCAACCGCATCCTCAACCTCGGCGAAATCCGCGAGGCATGGAGCCTCAATGACTTCTCCACCGGCCCCAATGGCCTCCTCATGATCGGCAATGGCTACGCCGGAGCCCCCAAAGGCGGCGCATGGTCAGGGGCCATCGACGCCAATACCAATACCGCCGACCCGGCAGGCATGGGCAGCAGCGACATCGCCTCCAACGACGGTCTCTCCATCCTCCTCGTCTCGGGCTTCTCCGCCATCCGCAACGAAACCACCGGCAGATGGCCGGACGTCGATGTCAACAACAACGGAATCTTCGACTGGTCGGAAACCCCCATCCCCAACGGTGCCAACTTCACAAGCGCCCCATGGACCGCCATCCTCGACAGCATCGGCACCCGCGACCGCGATAACGAATCGGCTTCCCCTCAGCCCTTCAACCCCTACGTCGCCACCACCGCCAACCTCAGCATCCAGTGGCTCAGCTCCTCCCTCGGGAACCGCGACCCCGATACCTTCGCACGCCAGGCCGGCAACAACACCGCCAACAGCGCCGCCGCATGGTACGGCGGTAAAGTCGTCGGTACTTCCTCAACCTCCATCGCCTACGAAGTCGGACGCACCTTCGGACCGTCCAACATGCTCGGCGAAGTCACCCCAGGCCGCGCCAACCTCAGCACCTCCCTTCCCTCCACCAGCTTCCGCATCAACGAAGTCGGTCTCAACCCCTCCGGTCGAGGCAACGACCTCTACCAGTACGTCGAAATCCGCAATACAGGGAACGCCTCCCGCAGCCTCGCCAATTACTGGCTCGTCGTCGTCGATAGCTACGACGGCTCCGCCGACGCCAACGATGACGACCCCGGTGCCGGCCGCATCGTCGAAGAATGGAACCTCTCGGACATGGCCACGGGCACCAATGGCCTCCTCCTCATTGGAGACGAAGTCACGCCGGCCTACAACCCGTATAACGACCTCCCTTCCCCCCAGACTGCCTTCTCAGACCCCATCGCCAGCACCGTAGCCCCGCTCTCCACAGGCTGGAATGAAGGCGACCTCCGCTACAAGGACGGCTTCACCCTCTTCCTCGTTCAGAATTACGTCCCCCCGGTCAACAAGGACCTCGACGACAACAATGATGGCGTCCAGGACCGCTTCTTCACCGGCTCCATCATCGACCAGATCGGCTTCAACCAGGTCGGCAAAACCACCATCGGCCGCACCTACAGCACCGTCAACCTCCGCACGGTCATGCCGGGCGACCTCGTTCCGGAAAACCTGTCCCGCAAGCCCGGCGACAATTCCATCGCAGCCAGCGCATGGTACGGCGGCGTCTACCAGCAGGACGTTCCCGGCTTCTCGGTAGGATTCGCCCCCTCCAATCAGGTCGCCGGCCAATCCTTCGGTTCGACATGGTTCGGTGGCTTCCGCGGCGCTGGCACACCCGGCCTCCCCAACCTCAGCACCCCGATCTCGGCCACGTCCCCGCCAGTGCCGGGCAACATCCGCATCAGCGAGGTCATGATCAATCCCTCCGATACCGAATTCGGGCGGGACGATACCAACGAGTACATCGAACTCACCAGCGATACCGGCACCCTCGCCTACATGGACCAACTCTGGGTCCTCATCGTCGATGCCGGCTCCGCCCCTGGTCTTATCCGCGATTCCTTCTCGCTCGACGGCTACACCACGGGCCTCAATGGTCTGGCGCTCGCCGGTGACAACTACGACGCCCTCGGTGCCTACCCCTACCGCAATACCGACGGCCCCCTCAATCCATTTGCCACCACCTTCGACCCTCCCGTCTCCCTCGGCGGCAATGACATCCCCAACAATGGGGTGGCTCTCCTCATCATCCGCGGACCCAAAGGTCCTCTGACCATCACCCCCGACGGCCAGAAGCTCGAGGGCTCCATCGCCGGAGGCAGTTACTTCGCAGATCCTTCCGTCTTCTGCGACGCCCTCGTCGACAGCATCGTGACCGGCGACGTCAATCCCGGCGCTCCCTACGCATGGCTCGATGACAAGGTCTTCCAGATCCACCACGTCTCGAGAAAAGCGGGCGACTTCGCCGCCAACAGCGCTTCAGCATGGTATTACGGTCAGATCGATCAGCAAGGCATCCCGAATGGAGCCGGCGGCATCGACCCCATCCTTGAATACACCAGCACGTTCCGCGGAGACTTCCGCGGAGCCGGTTCCCCCGGCCGCCCCAACCACTCGGCTTCCACCGGACCCACCGCCGCAGGACGGCTCGTCATCAACGAACTCCACCTCAACCCCCCAGGCGCAGACAGGAACTACGAATTCGTCGAACTCCTCGATACCTCGGGCGCCAGCCGCAGCCTCAATGGCTACTACCTCGTCGTCATCGACAATGTGGTGAACAATACCGGTTCCGTCCGGCATTACTGGAGCCTCGATGGCATGAACACAGGATCAAATGGGCTCTTCGTCCTCGGCAACCGCTACACCACCCCCGGCGAAGGCAATAATCCATGGTCCTCCGTCATGCGCCCGCAGACCCGCCTCGGTGATCCCCCCGGCCGCGATGGCCTCAACAGCAGCTTCAGCGACGCCGTGCTCGGTGCCGAAACGGATAATACCAATATCATGCTGCTCCTCGTACGAGGCTTCAACCGATACATCGGCTTCGACTGCGATGACCTCGACCTCAACGGCATCGACAGCAATGGCGATGGCAGCTTCGACTTCTTCCCATGGAATAACTTCTCCGCCGGCATCCTCGACAGCGTCATGATCCGCAGCTACGTGGCCACAACCCCAGCCCCCATCCCTCTGCCTCCCGCCTACCCATGGAACGGCTGGACCTACGGACTGGCCGAACTCTCCGGATTCTACCTGGCCCCGCCCACACGGCAGTTCTACCACCCGGAATCGTTCGCCCGCTTCCTCGGCGAGAATACGCCCAACTCGGCCGCCTCATGGTACGGCGGAGATCTGGACAACGCTCTCGCCGCCAACGACGGCACCATCACAAAATACAAGACTGCAGCCCAGGACCCCACCAGCCCGCCGTTCCCCCAGGGCTTCACGGGCCGCGTCACCCCCGGCCAACCGAACCTCCCGCGCACAGCCACGGAGGACAGCGACGGCGACGGAGCCTCCACCCTCATGGAACTCGCCCTCGGCACCAATCCCGCCGTCGCCGACAATCCCTACCCAGCCCCGGAAGCCGGTGCCGTCACCGTCTCCAGCCAGCCCCACGGATCGTTCACCTACCGCAGAATCCGCGGCGGCACCGCCAATGCCGACAAATCCTACGCCGCCGAAGCCTACACCTACACCGTGGAAACTTCACCGGACCTCCAGGCGTGGACCAGCAATGGCTCAACCATCGAACAAGTCGGCACCCCCACCCCGAACCCGGACGGCCTCACGGAAAATGTCACCGTCCGCATGGTCAATCCAGTCACAGGAACCGCCACCCGGGGCTACTTCCGACTCCGCATCGGCCGCCGCTGACCCCGGACAGCATCCCCTCCGCAGGGCGCGTGTTCCCACAAGGGACACGCGCCCTTTTTCGTGCAACCAGCACACCCCGGGCCGTGTCATGCTTCCCGAAGCCCCATCCCGCCGGTCTCCCGCCATGCGACCCACTCTCCTCTTCCTCCTCGCTGCCCTCCCAGCCACCGCTGCCGACCTGCCCCGCGAACATACCGAATTCTTCGAGGCAAAGGTCCGCCCCCTCCTCGCGGACAAATGCTACCAATGCCACAGCGCCGCCGCCGGAAAACAAAAGGGCGGACTCTCCCTCGATACCAAAGACGGCTGGCTCAAAGGCGGCGAATCCGGCCCAGCCATCGTTCCCGGAAAACCAGACGACAGCCCGTTCATCCGCGCCATCCGCTACGACGATCCCGACCTCCAGATGCCGCCCCGCGGCGAAAAACTCGACCCCCAGCAGATCGCCACTCTCGAAGAATGGGTCCGCATGGGTGCACCCGACCCCCGCACCGCCGCACCAGCACCCGCGAAAACCGACGGCCGCCTCTCCCCGGAAATGCTCCAGAAGGCATCCCAGCACTGGGCCTTCCAGCCTCTCAAGGATTCTCCCCTCCCCACCCTCAAGGATCCCGCATGGGCCGACCGCAACCCCATCGATGCTTGGATCCTCGCAGGCCTCGAAGCAAAAAACCTGAAGGCTTCCCCGGCCGCAGACAAACGCACCCTCATCCGCCGCGTCACCCTCGACCTCACCGGCCTCCCACCCTCGCCCGCCGATGTCCTCGCCTTCGTCAACGATGACACACCCAACGCCTTCGCCAAAGTCGTCGACCGACTCCTCGCCAGCCCACAGTACGGGGAACGCTGGGGCCGCCACTGGCTCGACGTCGCCCGCTACGCCGATACCCGCGGCCAGGTCCGCCGCGAGCAGACCCCTCTCAACCCGCACGCATGGACGTTCCGCGACTATGTAATCGATTCCCTCAACCGCGACAAACCCTTCAATACCTTCCTCCGCGAACAAATCGCCGCCGACCTCCTCCCGGAATCCAAGGAAAACCCAGCCTCGCTCGCCGCCCTCGGCTTCCTCACCCAGGGCGACCAGTTCAATGGCCAGCGACTCGATATCATCAATGACCAGATCGATGTCGTCACCAAGGGCTTCCTCGGCCTCACCGTAAGCTGCGCCCGCTGCCACGACCACTTCTTCGACCCCGTCACCCAGCGCGATTACTACGCCCTCGCCGGCGTCTTCAATTCCTGCTTCGAACCCCAGAGCCGCCCAGTCGCCATGGCCGCTGCCGACGCAGACAGCCGCAACGCATACGACCAGAAACGCCGCGAAACCGAACAGAAGGGCCGACTCCGCCTCGCCGACGAAGCGAACCGCCTCGCCGCTGTCTTCAACCGCAACGCAGACGCCTTCCTCCAACTCAGCACGCTCACCAGACAATCACCGGACTACTTCAAAACCGTCCGCCAGATCAAAGCCGAAGGCCGCACGGTCACCGACCTCTCGCAACTCATGCAGCGCCGCAATCAGCTGCGCAAAAACCGCCGCAATTCGCTCGACCTCAACCCAACCCTCAACCTCTGGGACCAACTCGCCAGCCTCCCGGAATCCGCATGGCCCCAGAAGGCCGCCAAACTCATCGAACGCATCACCTCGGACCGCGCCGGGGTCGCTTCCAATGCCGCCATCCGCTCAGCCTTCTCTGGACAACAGCCGAAATCCCTCGCCGAAGCCCGCCAGATCTACGCCACCGTCTTCCTGCGCGCCGACAAGGCCTACCAGGAGGAAAGCTCGGCCTACCGCGCCCAGAACCCCGGCAAACCCTTCCCCGGTCTCTCCAACCCTGCCCTCGAGGAAGTCCGCACCGCCGTCATCGACCCCGCTTTCTTCCTGAGCCGCCCCCTCAACACCCCTCCCCGCGGCCTGCCCCGATCGCTCCAGGACATGGTCACCAGCGTCAGCGCTGAACTGGCAAGACTCGACGTCAGTCACCCCGGAGCCCCCGGCCTCGCCAATGTCCTCTACGACGAATCCCGCCCGAAGAATTCCCGCATCCTCATCCGCGGCCAAGCCCAGAACCCCGGCCCCGAAGTGCCCCGCTCGTTCCTCGAAGTCCTCAGCAACGGCAACGTCTCCCCCTTCACCAGCGGCAGTGGCCGACGCGAACTCGCCGACGCCATCGCTTCCCCCGAAAACCCACTCACGCCACGCGTCATCGTCAACCGCATCTGGCAACACCACTTCGGCAGCGGCTTCACCGCCTCCCCGGACGACCTCGGCATGCAGTCGGAACCACCATCCCACCCGGAACTGCTCGACTCCCTCGCCCTCCGCTTCGTCCGCGACGGCTGGAGCCTCAAGAAACTCCACCGCGCCATCCTCCTCTCGAAAACATGGCAGCAATCGAGCGAACCCAACCCGGAAATGGCCCGCATCGACCCTTTCAACCGCCTCCTCTGGCGCCAGCATGTCCGCAAACTCGACTTCGAAGCCCTGCGCGACAGCATCCTCTCCATGGGCGGTCAACTCGACCTCACCATGGGCGGCCACCCGGTCAATATCGAAAGCGAACCATACAGCCAGCGCCGCAGCATCTACGGATTCATCGACCGCAATGAAATGGCCGAATTCATGCGCCACTTCGACGTCGCCAACCCCACACTGCCCACCGGCCGCCGCCACGAAACCATCGTCCCCCAGCAGGCACTCTTCCGCATGAATAGCCTGCTCGTCATCGAACAGGCCCGCAATATCATCGACCGCCCGGAATTCCAGAAGGCCTCGTCAGACGATGAACGCATCCGCGCCCTCTACGAAATCATCTACCAGCGCTGGCCACGCGACGCCGAACGGAAGCTCGCCCTCCGCTTCATCTCGGAACTCCCCGCAGACGAACGCATGAATGCTTCCGCCGATGAAAAGAACCCCGCAGATGACGACAGCCGCGGTACCGCCGGCAGCAAAAAAGGCCGAAACCTCACCCGCAAGGAAGTCGCCGCCGCCCTCCGCGAAAAACTCCGCAAGGAAGCCCGCGCCAAGCTGGCCGCCGCTCAGCAGAACCGCCGCGGCACCGCCGCCATCAAGGAGGCCGTCCGCGATCCCTCTGCCGAAAAAGTCGACCGCAGCCCGCTGGACGCATGGGAGAAATTCGCCCACGCCCTCCTCATGACCAATGAAATGGGCTACGTGAACTGAAAACTGGCCAGCCATCCATGGCCAACCGCTGCCCGAGAAAACTGATCCAGCATGCGGATCCGCTGCCGGATATGGTTCATCAGCCGGCTCTCAGATCACATACTCGGGCTCCCATGGCCCTTCTCCCATTCCGAGTTTCTCCATGACCAGCACGGAGGGAGCCGACGCCTTCGTGTTCAGGGTCCGGTATTCCACAGCATGATAGCTGTCTCCCGGCAGCGCAGCCGCAAACGACCGGACCGCATCGGCTTCTTCCTGACCTCCCGCGTGCCCGGTGTACAGCACGGCAATCACAATGCCCCCAGGGCGCAGCAGCCGCAGGGCCGCTTCCATGGCCGCCAGGGTCGTCCCCGGAAGGGTCACCACGGTCTTGTCGCTCCCGGGCAGATAACCTAGATTGAAAATGACTGCACCGACCTGCCCCTGATGCTCGGGTGCAATCGCCGATTCCATGGCCTCATGCCCGCCATGCACCAGTTGAACACTCTCCGGAGGCACACCCCAGCGCTCCAGCAGCCTCCGCGTCGACTCAATCGCCGCTGCCTGCACGTCGAACGCATACACCTTCCCGTCACTGCCGGTCAGCTGCGCCAGAAAATGCGTGTCGTGCCCGTTCCCCGCCGTCGCATCAATGGCCACGTCCCCGCGGAACAGATGTTCGCGGAGCAGAGAATGAGAATAATCGACTGATCGCAGCATGTGCCCCAGCCCGTGGCGCAGCACCCAGCCGGATGCAAGCCACGACCGCAACACTCGCCTCCACAGACTCCAAAATGACTCATGGACCAGCCGGCCGCACCCGAACCCGCAGCAGTTGACCCCGCGCCGTTCCGTCCGGAGCGGGCCACACCGCGGTCTCGCTGCCATCCCCGGCCGCCGTCACCACAGCCGCCGCTCCCGGCACCACCACCCAGCCAGCCGCCGCTTCGTCAATCGTGAACGATTCCACATCCCACCGCAGTCCCGTCCCCGCGCGCCGCCGCACGGACAACTGCAGCGGATTCCCAGGCACCAGCACCGCCAGCCCAGCCTCCCGCGTCCCCGCCACCCGGGGATCGGTCCCAAACGCATATTCCCCGAAATTCCCCAGCCCGTCAGCATCCGGATCTGCCCCCGCAGCCGCCTCCGCTGCCGCAGGATCCGCAAAGTACCGCTTCGCCCAGCCATCGTACGTCGTC
>JBDKER010000038.1:0-46344 GCA_039795165.1 Verrucomicrobiota bacterium
TCCTCCGGATGTCTCCATCCGTGAAGTAGCTGATGGCATAACCCTTCTGCCGCTCATACCGCCGCGCCGTCAGAAGCTTCACAAGCCTCGTCCCCGGATGATCCAGCAAGGTCGACTGCAGCAGAATCCGCCCCCCCGGAGCAAGGCACTGACGCTGCAGCCGCAGCAGTTCCCCGAGACGCCCGGTATGCGCAATCAGACCAAGACACACAATCAGGTCGTATCGGTTCCCCTTGCGTGCGTCTTCTCCGAGCGCTCCAAACACATCCGCCACCGCAAAATCCGCTTTCCCGCCAAAGCTGGTCGCCTCCAACCTCTTGCGCGTGAAGGCCAGCATTCCTTCGGAAATGTCCCGGATCACCGCACTGCCAATGCCACCACCGGCAAGGATCGCTGCCGTGATCTCTCCGGATCCGCAGGCACATTCCAGCATGCGGCCCCGGCACAGGCCCGCCAATTCCACCGCCAATTCCAATCTCCTCCGGAAACGATGCTGATTCCCGTCCCGTGGCTCGCCGAAGTTACCGGCGTACGACTCCACCTGATGCTCGAAAAAATCTTTTACACTTTCAGTCATGACCTGGTTCTCCTATACACTGTTTGCCCGGAAAATCATGAGCAGGGCCGCCAACTGCCCGGAAAGCGGTCGACGTCTGCCTGCTAGCTGAACGGCATCCCGCCCCGCCGCTTCCAATCCCTCGGCAAAACGCTGCGGCGACCATGCGGCAATGATGCGCTCACTGGATTTTCCATGATCGGACAGAGGAAAACCAGCGCTGCTGAGCCGACCCATCAGCACACTGAGCTGCTCCTCTGACTCCGGATCAAAGAGATATCCGTTCTGCCCCTCGCTCACGAGATCCTCCGCACAGCCGCAGCGGGACGAAACGAGGACCGGCAGACCACTCGCCATGGCCTCATTCACCACCAGGCCCCATGGCTCCGAACTGCTGGCAAGCACAAATGCCGAAGCATGCCCATAGTACTCGGAAAGCTGATCGTACTGAAGGAAACCCGGGAGATGCACCCTCCCGCCAAGGCCCAGCCGACCGGCGAGCGCAGCGATCTCAGCCTTCTCCGGACCATCACCCACCATCACCAGATCCCATGCCCCGGCAGCTTCATCCGGATAGGTGGACAGATAACGATGATAGGACCGCACCAGCATTTCCAGATTCTTCTGCGGAACAAACCGTGCCGAAGTCAGAAAATACGGCCTGGGCAGACGGCCCCGGCAATCCGGTGCGCATCTGCCCTGACGATGCGGCACCGCGCCCCCCGCAAAGTGATCATTGTCCACGGCATTGTAGCCGAGGTGGATGCGCTCCCGCTTCATGCCCAGCTCCGCAAGATACCCGGCATGCGGAGTTCCTCCCGCCAGTCCTGCACCAGCCAACCCGATGATGCGGCGCTTCACGGCTTCTCCCACCCGCGACCGCGGAGAATCCCATCGCGTGCTCTCCGACATGATGACCGCCCCGCGGCCGCGCCGGCAGCTCCACAGCAGCGCCGACAGCGCATCCGGCATCGACCACCCCGGCACAGCCACCACGTCCGCACCGCTCCCGTCCAGTTCCCGGAACATCATCCGGAACGCCCTCAGCCGCCCCGCGGCCCCAAGCTGCGCCACCGGTTGAATGGTCCGGCGGACGAAACCCTGTGCCCCATCCACATGATCCCATCGGTAGATGTGGTCGCTCTCACTGTACTCCAGAGCCGTCACTGCCATCCTGCCAGCCGCAGCCTTCAGTCTCGCGTGATGATAAGGACCAAGCCTCCAGAAACAGACAGCCGCCTTCATCTGAGCTAGTGAATCCGGGCACCACTCACGCCCACGTGAGCCTTGTCTCCGGATTTGTCGTCCGTCACCAGCAATTGCTTCACCTGCTTCTCGTACCACACCACCGCACCCCAGCCAATCACCACCGGCCATAGCACAAGGAGCGTGAACTCCCGGCCAAGTCCGGGAATCAGGCCAACGCCTACCATGAAAACCGCCAGCCTCCAGAAGCTCGAGCGGCGCCGATACTGTGCCACGAGGAACCGCGCGTAATACGACAGGATGAATCCCGCGGCAACAGGGCCCGCCACCCGTCCGAAGTTCATGACTCCCTGACCAATGATGCCGGTGGAAATAGTGGCATTGAGCCACCCACTGTCGTCATTCCCCTGACCCCGCAGCATGGAGTAATCCTGGCTGATCTTCGGCTTCCCCGGCCAGATAGCACGCGGAATCACGTTAAGGACGTGCACAAGGTAGTCGTAGCCAAGGTTCGGATCCAATTGTCCCCGGGCCATGAACTGGTCAATCAGCACCAGTTCCTCGATCATGTTGAGACCCTCATGCCGCTTCTCGGTATCCACCGCACCAAGAGGGTTGCGGAGAAATTCCTGAAAACCCTCCTTCCGGAACTGCAGCATCGCCAGCATCAGATAATTGACCGTGACACCAAAAACCATGAGGGTCACAATCCGCTTCACCCCGATCCGACCGTCTTTAATGAGATACATCAGAAAGCCGGGCATGACGACCCCGAGAAGCATGTTCCGGGCACCGAGCAGGAAGAAGTACGGCCACGAAACTGCCACCGCTGCGAGACAGGTCATCCTCACCGCAGGACTCTTCGCCAGAGCGAGAAGAATCCCGAAGAGGGCACAGATGAACATGTAGACATAGCCGGAGAGAGAAACGAGGGCATCAAGACCTCCCCCGATGGCTCCCCGGCCCCACATATGCGGGCCGTCCCGACCCAGCACCGGCCAGAGCGCTGCGGAGATATCTCCCTCCATCCGGAATATCCCGAATCCGAGAAAGACCAGCCAAATCGGCAAAACGACCTTCAGATACGAATCAATGCTGAGGTCGGACAGCGATTCCGGTATCTCGCCCATCTGCCTGACAATCGGACGCAACCCGATGCGGACACTGGCAAGAAACAGGGCAACCTGCAGGAAAGCGACGTCCAGTTCGCCCGGATCCATCGCCGCATAAGTCTCCGGAGTTACCAGCAAATCCCACCCATACCAGATCGCCACCATGCCGTAGATGGACACCAGCATCAGCGAAAGTGCTGTCCGTGGCTTGGAGATCATCTCGATCATCAGCCCCACCCAGACGGCGGCTGCCAAGTAGAACCATACGCCCAGCGGCACCCGGGGCAAGGCCAGATCAAGGAAACTGTTGCTCATGACTGCATTGTGATGTCCATCCGGAACTCCGGAAGCGACATCCACCTGCTGCTGACAGCGTCAAGGGAGAAGTCCCGCGCGCGCCGCTGTGCGGCGCGGGATGCCTGCTCCAGAAAGGATCGGTCATCGGCGAATCTGCGAATCGCATCCGCGAGGGCCCCCGGGTCCCGGATGGGCACCCGCAGACCATCGATGCCATGCCTGACCGCATCGCCGCAGTTCGGAGTCACAATGAGGGGTAGCCCATGCGCGAGCGCTTCCAACTGGGTGATGGCAAAACCGTCGGAAATGGTCGGCAGGACAAATACATCGGAACTGCGGTACAGCCGCTCCGCTTCCACGCGCGGCACTGGCCCGACCACCCGTGTGTTGGCAGGCAGACCGCGCCACGCGGACTCGGAGACCTGCACCGGTCCGGCGATCGTGATTTCGGCCGTGCCCGCCGGAAGCATCCTTGCGGCCTCGATGAGCCACGGTACCCCTTTGCGTATATTCACCTGCCCCAGAAACAGAACGCGCAGGGGGCCGCTGCCTCCTCGCGGGCGTGCCTCAGTCTCCGGGTTAGCCATGTCGAAGGTGAGCGGAATGACCGCGAGCCGGTCTTCCGGCACTCCTTGCGCCAGCAGGGCGCTCCGGCAGAATTCCGAATTCACCACGATGCGCGTGGCGGCCGACCATTCCTCCTCGCGGCGGCGCAGATAGGAATCCGGGATATCGGCCGCCGTGTCCTGCCAGCCCGGCCAGAGTCGCGATTCCTCCCGCACAAGGTCGGCTTCCACCGCGGCAGGATCCATCTGTCCCAGCACCCTCGAGAAGCCCCGCTTGGCAGCCCACTGAAAAAGCTCAAGGGCGGTCGTGTCGTAGGAAAAAACTCCGCATCCCCCGCGCCCAAATCCGGCATCTTCGGATGCCCTCAGGGCGGCCCATGCTGATAAGCGGGCGCCCTCTGCGGCAAAAGCACGGTACATAGCTGCTCCACTGAGGCGCTTTTTCGCGGCTGCCCTGAGAAAGCCAAACGGCTCGGCTGAGACAAGCCGGTCCGGCAGGGCGCCGCATCGCCGACCCGCCAGCCTGCGGGCGGCGGGAACCGGACATCGGCTCAGCAGAGCAGCAGCAGGCCGCCTGACCCAGACATCGGTCAGCAGGCGACGCAGACGCCCCTGCGCATGCACCATGCGGGGCACCGCATAGTGTTCCCTTGGTCCGAGTTGCAGACAGATCCAGTCAGGGGGTGAACTCTGACGCATGGACTTCACGGAGAAATGGGGGCGGCTGCCAGGCTGCGGGCCCGGCGGATGGTCCCCGGCTGCACCGGCGCGCGGTAATGGCGGTATCGCAGGCAATGACCCGGAATCGACAGCAACCCGGAACCAATGCCGCGCCATCGACCCATGGAGGCCGCATACCTGACACGATTGATGGTCTGCATGAGCCCGAGTGGCCAGAACGATGGAGGGTAGCGCAGAAAGGCACGCAGGGCGGTATTGGCAATGTGGGCGGCGTTCACTTCCATGGAAACGTGATGCCCCAGCGCGGTGTCATGGAAGACCCTGAGGTCCCTGCTGCGGTAAACGTTCCAGCCGGCATCCATCATGCGCAGCGCCACATCCGCTTCCTCCATGCCGTAGGCGTACCGCAGAGGAAGATAGGAGCCCGCCTGCCGCATCGCGGCGGTCCGCAGAACGACTCCGCAGTTCTCGTAGCAGTCGGTCTCCTCAAGGACGTGGCCACGCTCCGGCGGGCTTTCCCCGGGAAGCACCACCACTGCCCCGATGGCTCCGGCATCTGGCTGTCCGCCCATGAGGCCTTCCGCCACCGCGAGAAAATCGCTGTCCATGGGCCACGAATCGTCATCGAGACTAAGAAGGCAGTCCGTGGCCGTTCGTTCCAGAATGCGGTTCCTGCCACCTCCCGGACCCACCCGGTCCGCAGAGATGATCATCTGAATCCGCCGGCCGAAAGTGGACGCCACCAATCCCGGCGTTTCGTTGTCTCCCCCGTCAACGTGGACAATGATTTCCCTCGGCTGCTGCTCTGCTTCCAGCAGCGTCCTCAGAGTCGAGACCATCTGCCTTGCGCGGCCGTAAGTGGCGATTCCTATGGTGACTGTTTCTCCGGGCTTCAATGATTGCGGATAGAGTGGTGCGCGGAAATGTGTCACCCCGGTAAGGCGGAGCTGTTCCCAGGGCTCCCTCCGGGCACCAGAGCGGAATAGAGCGCAGCAAACTTTGCGGCCGATTGCGCGATGTCAAGTTCCGCCACTGCCCGCGCCCTTGCGCAGCGTCCCATCTCCTCCCGGCGACCGGAATCCCGCAGGAGCGACATCATGCCCTGTGCCAGCGCCACCGGATCGCCCACCTCGTCCACCAGCAATCCGGTTTCTCCATGCGTGACCGCATCCACAAGGCCTCCCGTGCGGAATGCCACCACCGGCGTTCCGCAGGAAGATGCCTCTGCCGCGGTCATGCCAAAAGTCTCCATGAGGGAGGGAACGCAGCAGAGATCCGCAGCGGAATAGAACTGTGCCAGCACCTTTGGCGATCCCGTGTATCCGAACTGATGAACGCGCACGCCTTCGATTTCAGGGAACAGGGCCCCCGCGCCGAAGGTGAGCAGATGCAGTTCCTGCTTCAATCGCGCGGAACTGTGCGCGAGGGCCTCCAGCAGGACACGAAGGCCCTTGTTGCGGTCGCTCAGATCGGCACAGCCGGCGGCGATCACGGCACCGTCAGCAGGAAGGCCGAGCAGACTGCGGCAGGTGCCCCGGTCAAGGGGCTGGAATTCCGCCGTGTCGACACCAGGGTAAACAGCATCCGCAACTGTGACTCCGCGGAACAACGCCGCTCCGCGCGCACGTACCGCCGCCCATTCGCTCACCGGAACCGCCGTGATCTGTCTTCCCGCATACGCCCTCCTCCGCACGTGGAAGCCGCTGCGCGCGCGATCATGCAGAAATCCATTCCGAAGCTGAGGGCACTGCCGGCATTCCGTAAGATAAGCCATGCAGTCGTTGTTCTGATGACAACCTCCGGTCAGAAAGGAGGCATCGTGGAGCGACAGCACCACGGGAAGGTCATGGGGCATCGCCTCGAAAAGCACCCGGTAATCCAGCCATTTGGCAATCCAGTGCAGGTGCACCAGATCCGCCTGGCCAATGGACTGGGCCAGGTTGCCCCGGACGAACCGGCGGCTGCGGCTCCACAAAGGAGCTTCCGGTTTCTTGACCGCCCAGATCCGCTGGTCGGCCATGCGGTCAAGATAGCGGCGCGCAAGGCTGCCCCCGGGGTTGAACTGGCGGACGGCGGAAGCATCGGCCGCCCCGCTCCCATGGACCAGTTCGGAATCGATACCTGATCTCCGGAGTGCGGCATGCAGCCGGAGAGCGGCCAGTCCCGCTCCTCCGCTCAGTTCGGAGGCCAGATGCACAACTTTCATGGGCAGTCGCGGTTGGATCGCGGGAGGGCCACCCGCAGAGATTATCCTGGTGCCTTCCCAGCCTTCAGAGGCGGTAGGCAAACAGATTAAGCCGGAAGTCCTTCCGGTTGTGCACGGGAATCCTCAGGAAAGGCTGCGGTTCCTCCATCGACCCATGCGCGTGCAGCCGGAATCCGGCGTCCTCCAGAATCTGCACGAGCCGGCCCAGATTCTGGGGCTTACCCTCGAACGAATGGAATTCCACGAACAGGAACCGGACCATCGCCAGCCTGTCCCGGCAGTCTTCGAGGACCGCAAGCTCAGACCCCTCAATATCCATTTTCAGGAACTCGACGGGCTCCGCAAGATAATCCCGCAGTCTGACTGCTTTCACCCGGATCCTGTCAGCACCTCCATTCCTGCCGGATAGTTCAGCCACATGACCACCCACGGCACCGACTGGATCAAACTCCAGTTCACCCTCACTGATCCATACAGCCGCAGCCACGGTCTCCACCCCTGAATAAGAGCGGCAGTTGTGCTGAAGGGCCGCAAAACAGTCGGGATCCGGCTCAAAGGCTATGACCCTCGCCTCAGGGAACCGATTCTTCAGATAGGCCGTCACCACGCCCACGTTGGCCCCGCAGTCGAGCATGAGCGGCCGCGGAGCAGACGATTCAAACCGGAACACCTCCTGATGGAACTGTTCCCGGTAGAGCCACGCAAACGACGGCCCATCCACGACCCGGAAGCACTGGCCGTTCAGCTGTACTTCCGTCGGCTGCATCGGCTGCATCGCAGCAAGTCCATCAAGGATCTGCCCTTCTCCGCCAGACGCAGATCCAGCAGCACCCGGGCCCGCCAAACGGCGGAAAAAGTCAAGGATTGCAGGTGGAATCCACCGGACTGCTATCCGTTTCACTCTGGCTGTCTTCTTCATAGGCTCCTGTTCCCTTCCATGTTCAGCGTCCGCGCAGCAAGTGCCGCAGCATATGCCTGCGCTGTCCCTGCAGCCACTCGCGGGCGTAGACCGCTCCGGCACCGCCACCCGCCTGCATCCGGTCCAGCAGCGACGCCAGCATATCAGGATTCGACCACGGAGCGCTCAGCTTCGCCACTCTCGCAACCATGCGGCGGAGCTTTCCCGGATCCGCCGTTCTGGCCATGGCGGTCAGCCTCGCGAAAGCGTTGTTGAGATGGACCGAATTCTCGTAGAAGTGCCATACCACTGCATCCGGCATGCCCTGCCAGATAAAACCTGCCTGAACATTGTAGGCACCGGGAAGCACCGTGATATCCGCGCCGGATTCATACAAGGCCCGGTTGAGGGAAGGCTGGTCCCTGAGACGTCCAGTGGTGAGCACACTTTTCTTCCACCCATCGTGCCAGAGTGAAAATAGTCGCCTCACCGGCTCAGAGTCGCGATAGCACCACACACCACCATTCACATAAGTATGGTATTTGGCATCCCACTGCATCTCAATTTCATTTCTGCGGTCCTCGGACCACACCTGCTCCTCGAGAGTAGTTCCATTATGATTGGCTACTGCTCCGAACCCGCTGACACACGCAAACACGGGAAGAACGGGTCGCCGCACAAAAGTGTCGGCATCCAGATAGAGCACGTCCCCTGAAATCCATTCCGGCAGCTGCGTCTTGAGCCAGCGATTCCGGAAGATCTCTGCTCCCTGCGGGGTTTCGACGTCGACCGTATGATCGCACACTTCCAGGAGAGGGTGGGCCATCTTCCGCAGGGTCCGGGCGGACTCGCGATCAAAAACCGCCTGAATACTGGCCCCCGGATCACTTTCGCGCACGGAAAGAGCCGAGATCAGGGCCATATCCGGATAATGCATCCGCGCGTCGCATGTCACCACATAGGCAACTGTTGGTTTCCCCTTTTTTTCCCGCTGAGCGATGGGTTCCGCGCTGGTCATGACTGCTGGGTACTGGCCTTCACAACATTAATGGCATTCCCTTGCGGATCCCCGTCCGCGTTCCGCCCGGAATGCCCGCATGCCGACTGGATCCACGCCTGAAAACGCGCGCATCAAAGCCGGGATATCATTATCCTGCGGCTGCATCGGAAACTAGGTTGCTGGGTTCCATTCTGACTTCTGCTTTCACCGCAAGAATCCCAACGGAGGAGGAATCACCTGCGACCGGCAGGATGATGCCTTTCTGCCAGAAGATCAGTTCCCGGGACGGCAGTGCCCACACCGCGAGAGCAAGGCGGTATCTGCCCGGATTGAGCGGAAGGGATGGAACGACCGCCGCCAGGTGACCTCCGCCATGACCTTCCTCATGGAACTCCAGATCCTGGGACATCTGGACGAGAGCTTCATCGGCAGCGTTGCGGATCACAAAGTCAACACTCCATTTCCCCGAAGGCAAGCCAGGCTTCACTTTCCAGCGTACCACGAAGCCATCTCCCGGTCGAAGCGCCGTTACGGAGTTACCCTGCTGATCGGCGAGACACACACTGGAAAACCACTGCATCCGTGTTCCCGCCGTCTGCGATTCCGGAACCTGATCCATCTTCTCGGCCTGAATCCGATGATAATGCTCAATGCCTTTCTCGGTTGGCCCGGAATACACCACCGCTCCATGGTCGAGCACCATGACCCGGTCGCAGATCCGCGCAATCTGATGCATATTGTGCCCTACAAGGATAAAGGCACTCCGCATGAGTCTGATTTCGGACAGTCTGCGAAAGCACTTCGCGTAAAACGCCATATCTCCCACCGCAAGAACCTCATCGAGCAGCAGCACATCCGGACACACCGCGGTCGCGACTGCAAAGCCCAGCCTCACCGCCATGCCGGAGGAATAGCCCTGGACGGGGCTGTCGATGAACTCCCGCAGTTCCGCAAAATCGATGATCTCATCGATGCGTGCATCGATTTCGCTGCGGCTCAGACCGAGCACCGATGCGTTCACATAGACATTCTCCCTGCCGGTCAGGATGGGATTGAATCCGGCACCGAGGGCAATGAGCGCTCCCACCCGGCCACGGATGACGGCTTCTCCCGCGTCGGGCTTGATCAGGCCGTTGAGCATTCTCAGCAGAGTGGTTTTTCCCGCGCCATTGTGCCCGATGAGACCGATGCATTCACCGCGCTGCAGCTCAAAGGAAACATCGCGCACCGCCCAGAATTCCTGTGGCCTGAGTCCTCTATCTGACGCATGCGGCGAGCGCAGTCCTCCGCGGGAGAATCGGAATTCGGATGCCGCGTCGGCAATGCCGTACCAAAGGGATCTGCGCAGCGAACGGCAGAACTTCTTCGAGAGGCCAGTAACCCGGACTACCGTATCGTCGCTGTCCATGTGTTTCTTGAATTCTGCGTAAGGGTGGGGGCCAGGAATCCGTCGGCCCACGGAAGTCCGCTCAGGGATTTCCCGACAACTGGAGCCATTGCGGATGTGCTTCCGCATGCTGGGCGATTTCCTCGAAGATGGATTCAGCCTTGCGGGATGGACTCCAGTCCCAGCACTGCTGCGCCGCCGTGGAATCAAGTACTACCCACGGAAGATCGAACATCCGGGGATTCGGATCGGAGGCTACCGGATGCGGACCAAATCGTCCGTCGCACCATTCCGTCAGTTGCCTGAGCGACGTCGCAGAATCCAGCCCGCCGGATACGTTGACGATGCGCCGCCTTGAACGACCGGAACCGGCAGCCATCTGCTTCATGAGGAGCGGCACCAGATCGTCCGGATGAAGGCAATCCCGGACCTGATGGCCACCTCCGCCGAAACCAATATACCGCAGTGGACGTCTTCTCAGGTGAGAGTTGATCCAGAAGGCGAAAATCCCCTGATCGGCCCGCCCAAACTGCCCCGCGCCGGCGAGCACGCCGCACCGGTTGACGTAGACCGGGAAGTCATATGTCTCGCCGTATTCCAAAGCCAGTACTTCGCTGGCGATTTTAGTGGCGCCATACAGCGAGACAGGTGCGGCCGTACTGAAATCCTCGCTGATGCCCACCGCGGAGACGCCCGGCGGAAGCATCTTGTCCACATCAGGCTCGTAGGCACCGTCGCGCACCCTGACGCCGAGGCCCGCGAGCGGCGGAATGCTGTATACCCGGCTTGTGCTCAGCAGAAGAAAGCCAGCCCCGTCCCGGCGGCATTTTTCCAGCAGATTCACAGTCCCGAAAAGGTTGTGCTCAATCAGTTGGCGGCTGGTAGTGCGTCCATCCGCCCCTGCCAGAACGCTGGGATTGGCAGCGCAGTCGAGAATCCAGTCGACGGGTGGCAAGGCATCCACATCGCTCTGGAGGCGCAAATCACCATGCGTGACCGCAATACCCAGGCGCTGCAGACGGTGCCGGTGGTGTTCACTGCCGGGACGGCTGAGATTATCCAGCCCATGAAGCTGCAAGGAATCTCCATGGGCATGCAGCGCGTGAGCGAGTGCCGCCCCCGCAAATCCACAGGCTCCCGTGATCAGGATCTTCATCTTATTTCTTCTCCCGGTGAGCTGCCACAATCTCCCTGAAGGTTTCCTCAAGGCCTTTTGTGATATCCCATTGAGGATAGTGACTCCGCATTTTCGCAAGATTGGAAATGTAGCAGATGTGATCACCCTGTCGGTTCTGGTCAACATACTCCCACCTCATCGGCATCCCGGTGACAGATTCCGCAAGACGGAATGCCTCGAGAATGGAGATGGAGTTAGCCGGTCCACCACCAATGTTGTAGACCTCAGCGATACGTGGCATGTCGATGAACTGATCGATGAATCGCACGACATCCTCGCTGTGGATGTTATCCCGGACCTGCTTGCCCTTATATCCAAATACGTTATACTGACGCCCTTCGAGGTTGCATTTGATCAGATAGGAAAGGAATCCGTGAAGTTCCACTCCCGCATGGTTGGGTCCCGTGAGGCAACCTCCCCGCAGACAGCAGGTCGGGATGCCGAAATAACGGCCGTATTCCTGCACCATGATGTCTGCCGCCACCTTGGACGCACCAAACAGGGAGTGCTTCGACTGGTCTATCGGGAAATCCTCCGTGATGCCCTCCGAGAATCCGGGATCTGCGTACTGCCAGCGGGAATCAGTCTCCAGCAGGGGGATCAGGTTCGGGCGGTCACCGTACACCTTGTTGGTGGACATATGAACAAAAGGGCTTTCCGGGCAATGCCGCCGCACCGCCTCCAGCAGGTTGAGCGTGCCGACGGCATTGGTCTCGAAATCATCGAACGGTATAGCCGCCGCGCGATCGTGAGATGGCTGGGCAGCGGTGTGCACTACGGCATGCGGCCGGAGTTCACGGAGCAGATCGAGAAGCCCCTGACGGTCACGGATGTCGATTTCATGATGAGTGAACGAGTTCCCGAGTTTCCCGATGAGCCGGTGCTGATTCCAGCGGGTGTCCCCTTCGGCACCGAAGAACACGGCACGCTGATTATTGTCGACGCCATGAACGTGCCATCCCGAGGCGGCAAAATAGGAGGAGACTTCCGACCCGATGAGCCCGGATGAACCAGTGACAAGAATCTTTCTCATGCTGCGCGATGTGGTCACTGCTGCTGCGATGGAGCGATAAGCATTTCAGTTCGGCAGACGGAGTCTGCTGAAGGTTGCCGCGGTGGTTTGTTTCTCATTGCGTAGGTCAGGTAGCGCTGGAGGTTGCTGGTTTCATTGCGAACGAAAGAAGGTAGGCATCAGCCTCTTCTGACCAAGTCGCCCGCATCTGCCGGATTTGCAACCTCGCCCGGTCGTTGGAGCAGTTGCTTCCGGCCATGCACTGACGCCTTGAGGCTGACTCTACGCTACCGCCCGTGGCCCGCGGTTTCAGCGGGTCACTGGAGGCTTTGCGGCACCGGGCCCCTGATCGGCTGCCAGAGCCGGCGGATTGCGGGCAGTTTGGTCCTGAAGATGAAGTTCGGTATCTCTGCCGAAGTGTGGTTCCAGACACTGAGGGGATTGGTTACCGCGCGATGAAACGCTCATCTCCCCCCTCTTCCAAAGATCATGACATAAGCGGTCTTGACGACAATAACGAAATCGAGCAGCAGCGAGAAGTTTCTGATGTAGAAAAGGTCATAGGACAGCTTGGCCCTTGCGTCGTTGACATCCTGTCCGTAGGGATAATTGACCTGAGCCCATCCTGTCAGCCCGGGGCGCACGAGATGGCGCAGATCGTAGAGTTCGATCTCCTGACTGTAACGTTCTGCGCAACGGATCCATTCCGGCCGCGGACCAATCAGGCTCATATCACCCTTGAGAATGTTGTAGATCTGAGGCAGCTCGTCCAGTCGATAGCGCCGCAGGAAGCCTCCGCCCGGGATGATGCGCTTGTCTCCAAGGGTAGTCGTGCCCCCGCTTGAACCGACGGACATGGTCCGGAATTTCACGAGGCTGAATGTCTTGCCGAACCGGCCGCGCCGCTCCTGAAAAAACAAGACCGGCCCGGGTGAGATGCACCGAATATACACTGAAATGCATAGCATGGGCAGCAGGCTGATCACCGCCAGCGTCAGGGATGCGATGATGTCGAAGCTACGCTTCACTGCCTCATGCACGGATTTGGATCCCAGCCGGAATCCGCTCTGGAAAATCCAGTCCGGGGTGACCGAATCGAGGCTGACCTTCTTCAGGTGCGCCTCGTGAAAACCCTCCCATGTGTAAACTGGTGCACATCCAAGATGAGTGCCAATGAGAGTACTGAACTGCCTCATGGAAAGAGATTCGACCGAGGGGCCCAGTACGATGGCCAATGCGCTGTCAGGTTTGCCGTCAAACGCATGGAAAACCTGTTCCGGACCGGACATCCTTGCGGGATCAATCCGGATCGTGTTGCCGTGCCATTCCTGCTGGGCCAGCTCAGTGGTTAGCCTCGCCAGTTCCGCATCGGTGCCAACCATGGCGACCGTAGGTGTGCCTTTGCTGCGACGAAGATGGACATCGATGGCTCTCCTCAGCAGAAGCGACAGTCCGAAGAACACCAACGGCCAGGAGAGGAGCAGACCACGGCTGGGCGGCCGCAGTGATCCATATGTCAGCGCCACGCTGATGATCGCTGTCGAAGCGATAGCGCCTCCGGCCAGATACATGAGGTGCTCGACCGCAAACCTGAGTGACAGAAAATCCTCCTTAGGCCGATATCCGCCGCTGGCGGCCACCGCTCCCAGACAGATCATCACTGGAACTACCGCGATGAAGGTCGGTTCGAGATTGGTCTTCCAGATCAGGGAGAAAGTGTAGAAGGTTGCGGTGGCGAGAATCAGATCCAGCAGGAAAAGCCAGAGTGTGGAAGAGCGCCCTCTGTGCTGGAGCAGACCCTCCGGAATTTCCGACGCGGAGAAACCTTTCACTGAAGTGCCCGGGTGGAGTCCGCCCGGGGTCGTCAGTGATGGATTTTCCTCAAGGACAGCTCTCATAAGTTCCTCTGAATCACTTGAGTCTGTGCGATGGCGAATGGCTCTGCAAGAGCTATCGGACGCCATCTGTAGCGCGGGGACGGTAAAGGTTGTTGATTCCGCTGCGGTGGGTGTTTCCGCAGCGGGCTCATTAACATGAAAAGGCTTTCACTGCATCGGGTTCGGCAGGGTTGTCATTTCATCCCGGGTCCTACGCTTTTTCCGCACGGTCTCCCTTGATGTATGGATCATACCGATAGTTGTAGTAGTAACTGTAGACGCCTGAGCGCTGACGGTTGAGGATGACTCCGGCGAGTCGTGCGCCCGCCCTTGTCAGGTTTTCGAGGGCGCGCTTCACGGCCCGTCTGGTGGTATGGCCCGCCCTGACGACAAGGCAGACCGAATGCACATGCGGAAGCATGATGATGGCATCGCTGACCGAATTCACAGGCGGGGTATCGACAACAATACGGTCGAACTGCTGCTGAGCCAGTTCCAGCATTTCACCGAAGGCCGTCTGGGCGAGGAGGTCCGCCGGTTGAGGACTCCGGCCACCTGCGAGAATGACGGTGAAGTTGTCGACGGTCGTCTGCGAGCATGCTTCGGTAAAGGTGCACAGGCCACTCAGGTACTCGGAGAGTCCCGGATGCTTTTCTCCCGTGGAATCATCACCGGACGACTTCACTGTGTCCTCCAGGAGTTTCTGCTGCGAGGGTCTCCGCATGTCGGCATCGATCAGCAGAGTGCGGAGTCCGCGCTGGGCAAAGGCCACCGCGAGATTGGCCGAAGTCCGGCTCTTGCCCTCTCCCGGAAGCGCGCTGGTCACAAGGAAGACCCTTCGGCGTGATTCGTCACCGAGCAGGCTGAGGGCAGCCCGCAGGGTACGGTAGGCCTCCGCCTGGAGTGAATTGCGGTCCGCCAGCGTGGTAACCCCTTGAGCACCCCGGCGTTTTTCCACCTTGTCATCGGGGACGGAAGCGAGCACCGAAATGCCCAGTTCCGACTCAAGGTGTTCTACTGATTGGTAGGTCTGATCGAGTCGGTCGATGAGGAATATGAGTGCAAGACCGATGGCCAGACCTGCCAGGGCTGCCTTGGACAGCATGCTGCCGGTCCTCGACATCGGAGTCGAGGGAAGGAGGGCAGCTTCCGCAATGGTGACGGGTACCCGATCGGCGGCTTTCTCCTTCATGCCGATTTCGGCGATCCGGTTGGTGACCTCATTGTAGCGTTTCTGAACCGAATCGACCTCGGACATCAGAATCCGGTAGGGAACCAGCACCTTGCTAAGTTCCGAGTTGCCTTCATTCATCTGTGCAATGGCTTCCTGAATCTGCTTCTCAACCAGCGCGGCCTGTCCGGCGCGCTCTTTGAGCAGAGGAACTGCGTCGGCCAGCAGCCGCTTGAGGGTATCCTCGGCAGCGGCGACATTTTCAGTCGCCTGAATGTAGCGCGGGTGCTGCTCGAGATATCGTTTCTTGAGTTGCTCGAAAGCCGCCTGCTGTTCCTTGAGGTCGGCGTTGGCTTCGGCTACTTTCGGGATCGCCGCGAGAGTGCTGATCTGGAGGAGTTCCATCTCTGATCCCGGCGCAACCCCGTTGGCGCGGGCCAAGTCTGCTTCAATCTGGGCACGCTGATTCTGAACGCCGAGCAGTTTATCTCCCAGTTCGCTGGCTCTTGTTCCGGGGGACAGCCCCTCGTTCTCAAGGGGAAGATCCTTGTGCTTGAGCCGGAATTCGCTGACGGCATTTCTCGCTGCGGTGAGTTCAGCGTCCAGTCGCTTGGCCTGATCCTTCAGGTAGTCAGTGGCCACCCCACTGCGTGAACTCCGGTCGGTCGTGGAGCGGTCGAGATAAGCTGCCACGATGGCATTGGCCAGCTTCTGGGCCCGCACCGGATCGACATCGGAGGCGACCACATCAATGAGGCGTGTGCGGCCGCGGACCCTGCTGGCGACTTTGCTCCGCAGCGTTTCCACGATGGCGGAATCGGTTTGTCCGCTCTTCCTCAGTTCATCATACAGGTCGATTTCGCGTGCTGCTGCGAGCAGGACACCATCGCCTGTGAGACTTTCGGCGACGGTGGACAGGTAATCTGAGCCTGCGGGGTTGTCTTTTTTGACGCCCTCCACTTTAAGGATGACATCTTCCTGCTGGGCGACTTCGATGACCGCCCGGGATGAGTAGACCGCGACCTGACGCTGCATCCAGGCAAATGTGGACAGCATGGTGACGATGACCGCCAGCAGGATGAGCCACCAGAATCGGAAAAGCAGAAGTCTTAGTCGGTTTTTGTCGATCATGAGCCTAGTGAGAAGCGGTTATCCGGAGGTCGGTATGCTGGGACGGGGGGTTTGCTAGCGGCAAGTGGATTTGGAGAGGTTTAGAAAATCCTTTCCTTGGCTTCGATGTGGTCGCCGGGGAGTATGCGGACGCGCTGGGCTTCCCTGCGGTCGGCAGCATCCACCTTGAGGACCGAGCCTGATTTTCTCGTGATGACGACCTTGGAGTTGGCGAGCCTTGTGAATCCGCCAGCCTGACTGATGGCATCGAGGAGGGTTAGCTCGCCCGATTCAGGGAAGTAGTATGGTCCGGGGCGTCCGACGGCGCCTTCGAGGTTAAAGCGTTCTCGGGTCTTTTCCAGGACGGTGACGGTGACTACGGGTTTGACAAGGAATCCCCTGCGGAGGGCGGCTTCGATGATGGCAGCTGCTCCTTTGACGCTGCTGCCGCTGACAGCTACTTCTCCAATGAGCGGAAGGCTTACTTTTCCATCGGGAGCCAGCCGCGCTCTGGCATCGAGTTCAGGCTCCTGAAAGACCCTCACCTCGATGAGGTCGGAAGGTTTCAGTACATAATCGAGTTTGGTCGACGAGGGCGCTGCGGTGGCTGGGGCGGGAGCGCGCGGTTCGTCGGCCTGCGGAGCAGAGGCAGAAGGTTCCTGACCAGAGGCCAGAGTTGCCGCTACCAGAAATGCAAGGACTTCTCCGAAAATACGCATCCGTGACCATCGCCTCTGATAGGTGGATGAAAAGGGGAAACTTGCTGTGGATGCCATGAGAAGGGGTCGTTCCGCTGCCTGTGTGTCCATGGTAACTAGGGGGCGGACGGGGACGCCCCGGCCATCTGCTCGTGCCGGACGGCGAGGTCCGGCAGATTGAGTGCCCGGTAGGCCATGGCGAGAGCGCGGTGTGTCCCCGGGCTTTCCATGCCCATCCGGGGAAGCGCCGCGCTTAGTTCGGTGACGGCGTCGGTGTAGCGGCCCATGAGGAAAAAGATGCGGCCTTTTGTTTCCCTGGCGATCGGCAGATCCGGCTGCCGTACCAGCACGGCCTCCGTAAGTTCCATGGCGTAATCAAGAGGAGGATCCTGCCCCAGCACGAGGGCCCGTGCAAATTGAACGGCGACCATGGGTACATTCGGCTGCTGGCGGAACGCCAGGTCGAGGTGGGTTTTCGCGGTTGCCGGCTCGCTTCTGCGCAGTGCGGCGGCCCCGAGGGCGAAATGAAGCACTCCGTTGTCTCCGCCTCGTGCAATCAGGTCGTTGATCATGTCCGTGGCGGCAGCGGACCGGCCGCTGTCCTGCATGCGGATCAGTTCTTCGAGCAGTCGCCGATTGGATGGATCGTATTCCAGTCCCTTGCGGATGTGGCTGAGTATTTCCTCTGAGATTTCTTCTTCCCGGGTTCTCGTGCTTTCGATCCAGTCGGCGAAGATGGTGGCCGCCGCTGATGCATAGCGCTTGTCCCCGGTGCGTTTGAGTCCTGTGATGAAATTCTCGACGGCCTCGTCGAATTTCCCGAGGAGCACGAGGGCCTGGCTGTAGCCGATTCTTGCGGAAGGATCTTCCTGCACGGAATTTTCAGTCCTCGGCTTGAAGAACTGGGTGGCACGGCCGGCCCACTGCCGTGTTCCTTCACTGTCTCCCAGTCCTTTTGAGACAAATGCGAGAGGAAGCATGCATTCTCCCTGGCGGTCTGCCAACCCGATGAGGTACTGCCGGGCTTTGTTCCAGTCCTTTTCCTCGAGGTAGAATTCGCCGAGCAGACGGCGGGCTTCGTCCATTTCGGGATCATCGGTGGCAGCGCGGAGCAGGTATCGTTCGTAGGCTGCTTTCACTTCCGGGGTCTTGTCTTTCGCCCGGAACCAGGTGGTTTTGGCCATGTGCAGGAGAGCCGGCGGATACGCGATGAAGGACTGGTCATCGAGGGGTGCGACCTTCCGGATGAGGTGCTCGGCTGATTGAAATTTCTCGAGTCCGTTGAGGCTGGTTGCAAGGTCGAACGTGTGTTCGCTGCGGCGATTTGCGAAAACCGGGTTCCGGCTGCTGATTTCGAGCAGGCGTTCGCAGGCCACCCGGGCACTCGGGTGGGAGCGGGCTGCCAGGGTGGCGGATTTAGCCAGCGCAAAGCGGTCATGCACCTGGAGATCGCTCCATTGTGAGCGGTAGACGTAGGCGACGATCGCCCCGAGGAAGAACATCAGGGAGGGTAGACCGATCCAAAGATCCCTGAGATTCCGGTTGGCCAGCCATTTCTCGAGCATGAGTTTGATCGGTTCAGGGTTGCCCGGAACTTCCACGGAGCTGGGATGCAAGCATCTGCCGTGCCTCGTTGAAGAGCTGGTTCATGGCGAATTGATCGTCCGGCTGAAAGGGTGTGTCCCCTGTCCACACGGCGTGCACGAACATCTGAGCCCGGGGGGTATCGCCGTCGGGCTGGGTTCCGTGTCTTATCCACGCGAGAAACTCGCGGGAGCGCTTCACGAGGAACCGCGGCAGGTTCGCCGGGGAAACTGCGGGGGGGTCGCTGGAGATCCATTGACCTTCCGGGCCGATGGCCGCACAGAGGGTTTCAGCCCGTTCGAAGCGGGGCTTGCGCAAAGAAAACCGCCGGAATGGAGGGCTCCCCGGGCGGATGGATGTCTCGTCGGTGTCGGAGAGAATGTGCCAGCCCATCGCGGTGTACTTCTTTGCGACGCTGGGGAAGCCGCGGAAAGGAGAATGGGCACTGATGGATACCTGGAGAGTTTCCTTCCGGAACTCCCATCGGCTGGTTTGAGTACTGAAGCGGAATGCCGCACTGGGATTATCCTCGGGGTTCTGCTGGGTCCAGTTCCTGATTTCCTCGGGCAGATTGAGCGGCAGTGGGTCGGCTGAAACAGAAAGACCGTCTCCAGGGGATGCTGCGGCTACCATATCGCGGAAGTGGCGCAGAGATCCAGCGCAGGGTACGGCCATGGCCATGGCCATGGCCATGGCGGCGGCTCCCGGCACGTTGAAGGAGGGAGCAGCGGAACGCGGGGGAGGGTTGGAAACAGAAACGCCGCGTTTGGCGGGACGGGGGCTCGGGGTCGAGAAGAACGCGAGGAGGTGGTCGAAGCAGAAGACGAAGATCGATGCGACCAGCAGGCATGCCAAGAGGAAGAAGCTGTTCATCGGCTGCTGCCAGACGTTTCTGGCTCCGGTATAGGCCCACTCGATTCCGCGGGTCATGGCTGCGATGTTCAAACCCATGGCCACCATGGCGGAGGCGATGGCGAGCAGGATGAGGTGCCAGAGAGGTCTGCGGCGCAACGCAGCGAGGAAGATGGCTCCGCCCACGACAAGCGGGATTCCTTGCACGCCAGCGGTCACTTGGGCGGCTGGGATTCCGGAGTCGGGAAGTTCGATCCACGGCCCGGATACCGCGTGGAGGACGTCGCGGAGATCAAGGAATGAGCTGGCGAGGCGGACTGAATGCCCGGACGCCCAGCTGGTCCAGATCTCCTCGAGTCCAAAAGGAAGAGGCACTACGCTGGCCATCAGGGCCAGAGGTACGAGCGAGTGCTTAAGACCCCGTGCGCCTCCGCTGCCGATGACGGAGGCAGCGATACCCACCAGCAGGCCCATGGCTACCAGTTCCGGGGTGCGCAGGATGCCGCCGAGAACGAGGGCGCCCGCGCTCATCAGCCAGCAGAGTGGTGCCCAGCGCGCCCCGCCCCCGGTGGGCGACCCGTTGTCGGCACTGGTGGGGCAGGGTCGCCGCAGCAGCCAGCATCCCACAGCCCAGGCGGCAGGGAGTACGGCCATTCTCAAGGGTGAAACGGCCCAGAGATTCATGGCAAGCCAGAGTGCCACAGGTGCCGCGAGAAGGCATGTGCCAAGCAGCAGGACTTTGGCGATGCGGGTCACAGTGGCACTTGCTCGTCGCAGAATTGTGACAGGATCGGATGCCAGCGTACGCCACCTGCCTCCGCGTTACTCCGTCGGTTTTTCCAAAGCCGTGCTGTATCGGACTGCGATTGGGCTGTCATGGCGCGGAGTTGCTTATGGCTGGTCGGGAATGCTGGTCTTTCCGGCACTCCCCCCATGGTCCGCCATCCAGTGAGCGGGGGGATTCCGCTCCGTCGGCGATTGGAATCCGCAGCGTCGTCTTCGCTCGATGCAGAAGGATGGCGCGATGCGTGGTGAGTTGTCCCCGGAGATGGACTTCCGGATCGATTCAGAATTGGACGGAAAGCTGGCAGCCGATCCGGTTGTTGCTGAAGTCAACGCCTTGGGAATTCGAGGAGTTATCCCTGAATTCATAGAATGCAGTGAGCGACGCTCTTGTGGTGAAACGCCATGAAAGCGAAGTCGTCAGAGAAAGAAAGTCGTCCTGACGACCACCGAAGGCACCCTGTTCATCGGCATTAAAATCGTCTGTCTGGTAGGCGATCGCAGCCGTACCACTCAGCCTATCGGTGATACCCTGGCTTACGGAAAGAGAAACTGTAGTGAAGCTGATGCTGCTGCCTCCGTCCACCGGGGAGCCGGTGACGTTGCGGTTCAATCCAAGTGCTACCGAAGTGCGGTCAGCAGCCTGCCAATTACCGGAGAGCGAGGCAACCCATCCGGGCCCGTTGTCTATCGATCCGTTGAAATTCCCAATCTGTGGGCCGAAAGACGCCGAGAAACCAGTCTTGGGAGAAGCCTGCCATGCGGCTGTGAAATTGATGTTGCTCCAACTCCGGTTATCGTAGCCGTCCTGCTCGAACGTGGACCAACCGTAATTGACGCCAGCCCGGAATTTGGGGCTTAATTCGTAGTCAAAGCCGGCGCTTGCATTCCATGACTGCGTGCCGAGCAGATTACCATCATAATCGAAGGCATTCCAGCCCCCGCTGGCCACCAGTCTGACTTTTCCAGTTAGGCTGTAGGCAGCGCTGAGGGAGGCCCCGTAGGATTGACGGGTGGCAAAATTGCCCGCCCACCGGTCAGCAGAGTTCATCTGGGAGGCAAAGAGACTTCCGCTCAGGGAGAGGTCGCCGATGTTACGGCCGCCGGAAAGACCCGCGTTGTAGTTCCATCCGCTGAGGTCGTCGTTATCCAGGTAGCTTTGGTAGGATCCTCCGGCAGTCATGGAGAGGCTCTGAAAGAGACCACTGCCCGGGAGACGGTATCCCGCTGACACTCCCGTGTTCAACATGACGTCTGAAGACTCGCCCTCTCCGTCACCGGCAAAGCGGATATTATCGTCGTAGGTAGCTCCGGTGAACAGTGAGACGTTCCACGGCTTGCCGGTATCCTGATTTGCAGGAGCGGATGGATCTCCGGCGTATGAGTTTCCGACCGATTCAAGAACCGAAGGGCTGGAAGAAACCTGTTCGCCTTCGGTCGGAACTGCAGAAGAGGCCATCGGGGCCGGTTCGGCTGCCGAGGATGCCGGGGTGATACCTGAATTCTGGGGAAGGGTGGGGGTTTCCGGGGACAAGCCTGACGCCGGGGCTGCGGCGGCGGACGCGTCAGCCTTTTCCGTTGGCTCGGAGGCTGGTGGCGTCGCCGGATCGCTGGCTTCCTGCGTTCCGTCTCCGTCGGCGAGTCCAGTCGCCAAGCCAAGGGTGAGGTCGGGGTATTCCGGGAGAACGCTGCTGGATTCGGTGCCCAGGGGAGCGGTTCCTCCGATCAGTTCCTCAAGCGGGACTGCTGCTGCCGCAAGGTTGGCTCCGGAGAATAGAGAGACCCCGAAAGCTCCCTGCGCAAGCCACCGGACCACTCCCGGGCCGGAAACTGGCTGCGGGGATGAAGGGGATCCGCTGAGGATTTGGATCTTCTCGTCGTAGAAGGAATCTGAACGACGGCAGGACGCGTTTTTTTGTGGTCTGGAAGGCACGGCAGGAATTTTGATAAAGTGTTGGCGGAGGATATGCTGCGTGGAAGACCTTCCTCCTACGCAAGTGCGGAACAGTGAGAGAACCGTCAGTCCGCAGGTTCGAAGGTGGTCGCTGGCTCGTCAGGAAACTTCATCGGTCGATAAAAAATGTCAAGGGGGCTTCCCACGAACTCAGGTCTCATACCGGGGAAGGCCCAGAGCCATCCTCCTACATCGCCGTTCTCGAGGGCGGCCCGGACCGCTGCGTCGATGGCGGTATCTATATCTTCCGGAGTTGCGATGGGAGCCTTGCCCGTACGGACCGGTGCTTTCCCGGTGGCCACGCTGGCTTTCCCCTCTGCCACCGGTTGCTTTCCGGAGGAAGCAGTCGCCCGATCCGAATTTCCGGCAAAGGCGGTGGATCGGCGGATGGCCCGCTTCGACTCGTTGGCGATCCGGTAGGCGAAGTCCGGGCGCATGCCTGCCGCGGTAGCTGCCACGATCGGGGCGAGGAGTGGTTGGCTCTCGCAGAGTTCCCCGGCGCGGGTCACGAAGTCGTTGGGCCACTGGCGCACGGCGGCCGCGGTGAGGGCGGACGCTGCTACATCATCAGATGGTGAGAGCGATCTGGCCCGTCCGTGGAAATCCGCGAGCACCTGCTCGGGCGAGTCGACGGACTTCCAGCTGGTGCTCAGCTCGGAGACGATGGTATCCCTGCGCACGGCGGCTAGGGGAGTCCCGGCCGGGAGCACGGTGGACATCATCAGGCTGATGCCTGTGGCGATGGAAAGAATTTTCATGGAATGGCCCTTCTGGTCAAGAGTTCACGGATCGGTGATGTTGCTGGCAAGCAGAACTTCAGGTTAGTTAATAAGCGTCTAGATATAGCGTCAATTGAAATTATCAGAAATTTCGGCAGTTGATTGAATTTTGGTGTTGCCCATTTTTTTTAAACCTTTTCCGCCGGGCTGTTTGGGTGGATTTTCGGGGAGGGGACTCGTGGGGCGTTCACAATAAACGAGACATCGCCACTGAAGAGTCGTGAGGCCGTGAGGTGGCAGGGCAGCTTTCGGGTCTTCCGCTTGCGGATTTCATGAGTCGTGTAAGTTTTTCCGATGAAGCTCTTCGGTTCTTCTTGGCCTTCCGTTTGGCATGGAGGACTCTGTCTGGGGTCGATTGCCGTGGGGAGGGAAGGGTCATGAAGTCGCGGCGGGGCTGGTGGGGAGGGTGGTTGCTTCTGGGGCTGCTGGCGGGTTGTGGTGCGGTATTGTGGCTCCAGCGCCTGTGGGTGGTGGAACCGGGTTGGTTTCCGGAGCGGCAGCAGCGGGGTGGGACGTCGCTGTCGTGGGAGCGGTTATCGGGGTGCCGGGTGATGGCGTATGCGTCTAATGACGGGGACAGTTTCAAGGTGGATACGGGGACCGGCGAGCATGTCTTCCGGTTGTATTTTGTTGATTGTCCGGAGAAGCAGCGGCATCCTGCAGGAGGGGAACGGCTGGCGGATCAGGGTTCTTATTTCGGGGGACTTGGGGAGGACGAGATTCTGCGGGCTGGGGTGGCGGCGCGGGAGTTCAGCCTGAAGCTGCTGCGGGCTGGGGATTTTACAGTGGTGACGAGGTGGGAGAAGGTATTCGACAGCGGTCGGTATTACGGGCATGTGCTGGTGGCAGGGCCGGATGGAAAGCCTGCGGATCTGGCGGAGCAATTGGTTGCGGCGGGGTTGGCGAGAATTCACACGATGGGAGCGGATCATCCTGGGCGGGGCAGTGAGCGGGAAGTGCGCCAGCGGCTGCGGCAATTGGAGGATGATGCGCGGAATGGCGGTCGGGGTGCGTGGGAGAATGGCGCAAAACGTGCTGGCGGGAAGCGGGGGTAGGGTGCATGCGTCGGCCTATGACCGACCCGATTCTGCGACGCCCGATCCTGCTGGGGGGGCTTGGGCTGCTTCTGATGGGGCGGGGGGAGGCGGCGGTTCCGGTCGATGGGGCGCTGCGTGGCGTCCTTGAGAGGGTTTACATTGGTTGGTCCGAGGCGATGCGCCGGGGTGACCTCACGGGGTTTTCGCGGTATACTTCGCGCTACCGTCAGATGTGTCTGCGCAACGAGGTGGTTTCGCTGCGGCAGCCGTGGCCGCGGGCAGTATTCCGCGGGATTGTGCAGGCACCTCCGCTGCAGGGATTGACCTGCGTGGATGCCGCTGAGCATGGCGACACGGCCCGTCTCGCGTACTTTGGCCGGGTGGATTTTGGTCTCGATGCCGCGGGGGTTGAGAATCCGGTGGTCCTGCGCTTTCTGCGGGAGGCGGATGGTTGGAAGTTCGACTGGATTCAGTATGTGAATCTGGGGCGTGACGAGGCTGCCCGGCAGTCGGTCAGGCGGGGCGACCGCAAGTGGCTGGAGTCGCCTCAGTTTCGGCTGACGGGTGAGTATCCGCAGGTGCCGAAGCCCTGTCGTGAACCGTATCAGGTGGCGGGACTTTCGGTGGTGGCGCTGGGGTGCCGGGTCACGGTGGAGCTTAATGGAGGGGTGCACCGGGAGACGGTGGAGAACGATACAGGCGGGCGGGTGATCACGGGAGGTCTGCAGAAGGGAGTGAATTCGGTGGTGATTCAGCCGCAGGTTCTTGCCGGGGCCGGTGACGTTCGCCTGCAGGTGGCGGTACTGACGCGTCAGGGAAAGGCGGCGAAGGAACTCTGGAAATGGTCGCCATCCGAGCCGTCAGGGCAATGGAAGCCGCGCTATGATACCAGTATCTTTGTGAAGTCGGCGGCCGTCGTGCGCTGAGAGACCCGTGGCAGAGCCGGGATGGCCGACGCAGCATGGATCGCACGGCGGGCATTGATCGGGTCAATGTGGAAAGGCAACGGATTCAATGGGCAAAGCAGTGCGCAGCGGTTATGCTTACCGCATGAGATCAGGATTTTCCGATGGAGCGCGGTGTGTCCGTGTGGGCTGTGCAGAATGGCGGAAGCGAGCCGTGGCTTCTGGGGGAGCCTTGCTTTGCCGGGCTGCCGGGCTGAGTGGATGGCTACTGGTGGGGATGCTGTCTGGCGGGCCGGTGGCGGCGGCGGAGGCCGATGCGCCGCCTGCTTTGCGGGAGTGGGTCCCGTGGGTCCTGCGGGACGAAGCTGCGGGGAACAGTCCCCGGGATGCGGCGGATGGTTCGAAGCGGCAGGCTGTCTGGCCGGGAGAGCTGCAGTTGGAGGCCGACGCGGCCGGGGGGCGCTTCCGCATGATGGTGAAGGTTTATGATGGGGCGTGGCTGCATTTGCCGGGGAATGGCGATGTGTGGCCGCGGGAGGTGACCCTTGGGGGGACCCCGGTGGCGGTGGTGGCGCGCGATGGAATTCCAGCGGTGCGGCTGGAGCCGGGGCAGCATACCCTGGGAGGCATTTTTGTGTGGCCGTCCGGCATGCCCGAGAAGGTTCAGGTGCCTTCCGACGTTGGAATTCTGAGGCTGACCGTGGAGGGCAAGCCCGTGGAAGTGCCTGGTTGGGATGCGGATGGTTCGCTCTGGCTCAAGCGGACGCGCTCCGAGGCGGCGGACCGGGACCTGCTGACTCTGAAGGTTTACCGTGTCATTGAGGATGGGATTCCGATGTGGCTGCGGACCGAGATTGAACTGAGTGTTTCCGGGAAGAGCCGGGAAGAGGAACTGGGGTATGCGCTGCCTGAGGGCTGGCAGCCGTCTGCTGTGACGGCGCCCCTGCCCTGCGCGCTCGACCGTGACGGTCGCCTGCGGGTGCAGGTGCGGGCCGGCAAATGGCAGATCGGCATCGATGCCTTCCGGGCGCAGCAGGATGGAAGCATCCGTCATGCGGCGGGCCGGAAGCCGCTGGCTGAGCAGGAACTGATTGCATTTCAGGCCGATCCCTCCCTGCGGGTGCTTGAGCTGCGGGGTCTGGTTTCCGTGGATGTTGCGCAGACCACCATGCCCGAGCGGTGGCGGCGGCTGCCGTTGTGGCTGTGGGACACGGCGCAGCCGTTTACGCTTGAGGAAAAGATGCGCGGCATGGGGGAGCAGCGTCCTCCCGGGCTCCGGTTCGAGCGGGAATTCTGGCTGGATGAAGACGGTCGGGGATTTACCTGGCGGGATCGGCTGAGCGGAACGGGACAGAACACCTGGCGGCTGGATGCGGCTCCCGGGCAGGAACTGGGGTCCGTGAAGATCGATGGGGAGGGGCAGCTTATCACGAAGCATCCGCAGAGCGGAGCATCCGGAGTCGAAGTGCGGAAGCGCGATCTGAATCTGACGGCGACGGGGCGGGCGGGATTTGCTGGTTCGGTCCATGCCACGGGCTGGCAGGCGAACGCCGAGAGTCTGGATGCCACGCTTCATCTTCCGCCGGGCTGGCGGCTCCTTGCCGTCTTCGGGCCGGAGTGGTCGCGGGGCGACTGGCTGACGTCGTGGTCGCTTCTCGATGTTTTTCTTGTGCTGATGCTGGGGCTGGCGGTGCAGCGGCTGCATGGTGTGGTGGCCGCGGTGGTGGCGGTCGCTGCGCTGGTGCTTCTCTGGAAGGAACCGGGGGCTCCGCGCTGGAGCTGGGGGGTGCTGCTTGCTCTGAGTGCTTTGCTGCGGGTGGTGCCGGCGGGACGGGCGGCCTCGGTGCTGCGCGGGGGATTTGGTCTGGCGGTGCTGGCCTTTGCGGTGGTGACCGTTCCTTTTGTGAGCCGGCAGCTGACTGGCATGCTGCATCCGCAGGTGGAGACCATCCGCGCGGAATCGGCCTTCCTGCCGACGGCGTCGGTCATGATGGCCGAGACTTCGGTGCGGAGGGCCATGGAGGACGATGTGGTGCAGACCCGGGCCGTGCAGCAGCAGGCGGTGAAATCGAATCTGCTGTACGATAGCAAGGCGAAGATCCAGACCGGCCCGGCGATTCCGCAGTGGGACTGGCGGACGGTGAGTTTCGGGTGGCGTGGGCCGGTGACGCCGGAGCAGCGGGTGCGGATGGTGCTGCTGCCGGTGCTGCCGCAGCGGTTACTGACTTTTGCGCGCATTCTGCTTCTGCTCGGGCTGGCCTATCTGCTGCTGCGCCCGCGCCGGGTTGGCAGGGCCGTGCCGCCGCCCGTTTTGCCGACTGCATCGGCCACGGTCACCGTCCTTGCAGTCTTGCTGCTGACGGCTGGCGTTGGGACGGTCCCCGCGCAGGAAGCGCAGGGGAATGCCCTCATTCCCGACAAAGTTCCCGGGATGGCCCTGCTCAGCGAGCTGAAGGCCGAACTTCTCAAGGTGCCCGATGCCTTTCCCGGGGCGGCTGAGATTCCGGCCATGAAGCTGCGCCTTGATGACCGGGTCCTGACCATGGAGTCGGTGGTACATGCGGCGGCTGATTGTTCCGTGCCCCTGCCTGGGCAACTGGCTGCGTGGTCGCCCCAGGAAATCACGGTCGATGGCCAGGCTGCGCCTGCGGTTTCGCGCCATGATGGCTTTCTGCGGGTGGCCGTGACCGCGGGAGTGCACCGGGTCACGGTGCGCGGGTGGATTCCGCCCGGAAGCGAGTGGCAGTTGACCTATGCGCTTAAGCCACGCGCGCTGGAGATCGAGGCACCTGGCTGGACGGTTACCGGGATTCGTCCCGATGGGGTGCCTGAGGGTCAGGTATTCTTTGCGCGGCAGCAGGCCGATCCCAGGGGGGAAGCTGCGTACGACCGGCGGGATTTCGAGGCGGCCGTGGCTGTGGAGCGTCGGCTGGAACTGGGGTTGGTCTGGCAGGTGCGGGCGCGGGTGATCCGGCTTTCCGGTGAAGGCAAGGCCATTAGCTTCCGGCTGCCGCTGTTGCCGGGCGAACGCGTGCTGACCTCCGGCATTACGCCGATGGGGGATCAGCTGGAAGTGAGGCTGGGAGCGGGCGACCGGGAATTCGGCTGGGAAAGCGAGATTCCGGTGCAGGAATCGATTGTACTGCGGGCGGATCCGGCGGGGCGCTGGGTGGAGCGTTGGTTTCTGGAGACCTCGCCGGTGTGGAATGTGGCGCTCAGTGGGCTTGCTCCCGTATTCAGTCGTGGGTCCAGCGAGCTGGTGCCGGCGTGGTTTCCGTGGCCAGGGGAATCTGTGACCCTGAACGTTTCGCGTCCGGAGGCGGTCACCGGGGAAACGACCACGGTGCGGCGGGTGCGGCAGGAAACCGGGGTCGGTCGGCAGCGCCGGACGACCACGCTGACACTTGATCTCGAGGCGAGCATCGGGAGAGACTTCGGGGTATCGCTGGAATCCGGCGCGGAGATTGCCGGGCTGACGCTCAATGGGGAATCGGTGCCGGTGCGGCGCGATGGTGATGGTGTGATCATTCCGGTGCGTCCGGGGAGTCAGGACGTGGTGCTCAAGTGGCACCGGGCTGCCGAACTGGGGACCGTGGTGGGAACCGACCGGGTTGGTCTGCCGGTGGAGAGTTCCAATGTGACGCAGCGGCTGGCGCTTCCCGAGGACCGGTGGATCCTGTGGGTGCGGGGGCCGCTGATTGGTCCGGCGATCCGGTTCTGGGCGGTGCTGGCGGGGGCGGTGCTTTTTGGTGTGGTGCTTGGGGGCCTGCCGTTTTCGCCCTTCACGAGGCTTCAGTGGGTACTGCTGCTGACGGGGCTGACGCAGGTTCCGCTGGTGGCGGGGGGCGGGCTGGTGCTCTGGTTCTTCTGGCTGGGCTGGCGCGGTTCGCCGCGCGGCATGCGGCCGGGATCGCATGGTTTCAATGCCTCGCAGGTGCTGCTGGGCCTTGGCTTGCTGCCGGTGATTGTGGTGGTGGCGATGGTTCTTTATAACGGGCTGCTCGGGAAGCCGACCATGTTTCTGCTGGGTGCGGGATCGTACCGGACGACCCTGCAGTGGTACCAGGCCCGTGGGGGCGTGCAGCTACCCGGGCCGGAGGCGATTTCGGTATCGATCTGGGTGTACCGCGGGATCATGCTGGCGTGGTCGGTCTGGCTGGCACTGACCTTGCTGCGGATGGCGAAGTGGGCGTGGCAGCAGTATTCGGCCGGTGGCCTGTGGGCCGGTCCGCGGCCTGCGGCTGGCGCGGCGGCGGAATCCGGTACCCCGGAACCTGCGGCCGCGATTGAGGAATCCGGAACGGGAGGATGAGGTCCGGCAGGACTTGCGCGCGGGGGTCGTACTGGTATGGAAAGGCATGCCGGTGGTGGCTTGTTACTGTCAGGATTTTCTCAAGGCGGACATGCAGCATGTTCACCGGCAGATCGTGTCGCTGCGGCGCTGGCAGCCGCGGGTGATCACGCAGAAGCGGGGCGAGGCGGAACGGTTTCCGTTTCCGTCGAAGCATCTCACGGTGATGCCGCCGCTGCGGTGGCGCCATGCGCGGCGCTGGTGGTTCCGTACGGTGCGGCGCGAGCCCCTTGTGATTCCGGCGGTGCGGGTGCGGGAGTTGCTGGAGGCGGTTTTCCGGGCTGAAGCCGACGTGGTGCATGTGTTTTTCGGTCATATTGCGGTGATGCTGCTGCCGTTTCTGCGGGTTTGTCCGCGTCCGGTGGTGGTATCGTTTCATGGAGCGGATGCGGGCGTGGATCTCCGGCAGGCAGCGCATGCGGTTTTGCTGCGGGAAGTATTTGCGCGGGCCAGTCTGGTGCTGACGCGGTCGGAAGCGTTGCTGGAAGATCTGGCGGAGGCCGGTTGCCCGCGGGAAAAGTTGCGGCTGCAGCGCACGGGCATTCCCTTGGACGACTGGCCGTTTGTGGAGCGGCGGCTGCCTGATGATGGGAGCTGGCACTTTCTGCAGGCGTGCCGGCTGGTGCCCAAGAAGGGATTATTCTGCACGCTGCGGGCGTTTGCGGAGGTGCAGCGGTCGCTGCCGGAGGCGCGTCTGACGCTGGCCGGCGATGGGCCGCTTGCTGATGAACTGCAGCGCGATGCGCAGAGGCTGGGAATCTCCGGCCGGGTTGATTTCGCGGGCTTCCTTGATGCGGCGGGACTGCGGGCGGCGATGGGCCGGGCGCATGTGTTTCTGCATCCGAGCGAGACGCCTGCCGATGGGAACCGGGAAGGCGTTCCGAATGCGATGCTGGAAGCGATGGCGACCGGGCTGCCGGTGCTGGCGACGCGGCACGGGGGCATTCCCGAGGCGGTCGATGACGGGCGGAATGGATTTCTCGTGGCGGAGGGGGATGCGGGCGGGCTCGCGGCGGCGGCCTTGAGGCTCTGTGCAGACCCGGGAACGTATGCGGCCATGGCGGCGGCCGCCCGGGAGGCCACGCAGGAAAGGTTTGCCCGGGAGGCGCAGACGGCTGTTCTCGAATCGCTTTATGACGAAGCGCGGGAGCGCGGGGTGCCGCCTCGGAAGACGTTTTCCTGCGGTGGAAATCCTGTGGTGACCTGACTAGGATGTGGCTGATCCGTTCCGTTCTCCGCCTGATGAATTCCCTTACCCGCCTGCTGCCTCTCATTCTGCTGATGGTTCCGGCAATCCCCTGCTCTGCGGAGGACAAGCGCATCGAGGCCTTCAGCCGGATCCATTACCATCGCGACGGCACCCGCACGGAATCGCTCAAGGACGGCACCGGGACGCGCATCAAGGAGAAGACGTACAATGAGAACAGCGTGCTGGTGTTCGTGCGGGAGTTCGAGACCGACAGCAAGGGGCGGCTGCGCAACGGGGTAATCTACGATGGAAAGAAGAACGTGCTGGGATCCATGTATTATGGGTACGACAGCGCGACAGATCAGATTGTCGAAGAGCGCCTCCTGAACGCGAGGGGTCGCATGGTCCGGCGGCTTTTCTATCCGGGAGCGCTCAAGGATCCAAGGTTTGCGAAGCGCTTTGTGGCTTTCAATTACGATCCTGACAATCCGGGTGCCAAGCCTGTGGCGGACACCAAGGATGTGAAGCCCGTGCGTCCGGTCGACCAGGCCCAGGACAGTTTTGATCCTGGGACACCAATGGGCAAGGGACCGGCTCCTTCGCTGCATGGCGCTGCGAAGCCTGCGCCAGCCGCGGCGGCCAAGCCACCCGGCCGGTCCTTTCTGCCGCAGCGTAAACCGGGGGGCAGTGCGGCGGCCCCCGCTCCGGTTCCGGTCCCCAAGCCGGCGGGACCTGCGACGAAACCGGCGGAACCTGCGACGAAACCGGCGGAGCCCCTGCCGCTGCCACCGGCCCCGGCCAAACCGCGCACCTGAGACTGATCGAACGATTTCCTTCATGCAACCTGGTTCACTTCTGATTTCTCTGGCGTCCGCGGCGGCGGTGACTGGCATCTGGTGCTGGTCGCATTACGAGACCGGCCGGCAGCGGCGCGGTGCGGGCATGGAAAATGGGGCGGGCGGTGCGGAGGGCGGCAGTGCCGTTTCCGGTGCGACGGTGGAAGCGCATGCGGTGCTGCAGCGTCAGGCTGCCGGGCTTGAATCGCGGGTGGGGGAATTGGAAAAAGAGAACCGGGAACTGCGGGAGAAGCTGGCGGCGGCCCTTGAGGCGGCCAAGCCTCCGCCGGATCCCGGGACGGTGGCGACCCGCCTTGCGAAGCTGCGCGAGCTGGAATTCCGGAAGGTGCCCGAGTGGGTTCCGACGGCTCCGGATGAGATTGTGAAGAAGCTGACCGAGGCGCGCCGGAAGTCGCTTGATGAGGGGGCGGGGCAGCAGCGGGTGCGGGCGTGGCGGGCCATGGGGTTTGTGCCTGACGAGTTTGATTTCCGCGAGGCCTCCGCCAGTCTGGCGGCGATGAAGCCGTATGGATTCTGGGATGCGGAAGCCGGGCGGTTTCATTATCAGAAGGATGCCTCGCTGCAGAGGGCGGACAGCCGCGAGCAGTTTGCGGCGGCGCTGCTGCCGGTGCTGCTGGCGCAGAATTTTGCTCCGGCGGCGCAGGGATGGGAAGCGACGGACAACGATGATGCGGCGCGGGCGGCGCTCTCCTTGATTTACGGCGATGCGAATTTCACGCGGGTGCGCTTCAGCATTTCCGACCAGATGAACACGAACTACGACAAGGGGCAGGCTCCTCCGGCTCCGCCGCCGTCGTACAATGCCCCGCAGTTCATGGGAGAGACCTGGAAGTGGACCGAGGATCAGGGGAATCTCTTTGTGCAGACCCTCCATGGTTCTGGCGGGCTGGCGGCGGTCGATGCTGCTTACGGGCGCCTGCCGCAGAGCACCGCCGAGATTCTCCATGCGGACACCCTTTATCTGGCCAATCCGCCCTTTCGTCCTGCTGAGGTGGCGCTTGAACGCGCCCCGGTGGCGGGAAAGTCACCGTTCTTCAGCAATGTGGCGGGGGAACTGGCCTGTTACTTCCTGCTGCGTCCGTGGGCGGATGTGGATTTCAGCACGGCTGCGTCCGAGGGATGGAAGGGCGACCGCTATCTCGTGTATGCTGGAGAAGAGGGCCGGGGCGATCATGTCCTCTGGCGGTCCGTCTGGATGACCGCGAAGGATGCCGGGGAATTTCATGCCGCGCTGCGGCGCATTCTCATGCAGCGCTACAGCATTCCATGGCAGCCGGAGTACGATGTTTCGGCGGATCACTTTGCGGTGAGCGAGCCGGGGCGGGCCATCCGGATTGTGCGCCGGGGCGAGGAAGTGACCCTCATTGATGCCAGCGACGTCCGCTTTGCCGAAAGCCTTGCGTCGGCGTTTCTTCCGGCGGGGGGCTGAAGATCCCGAGGGAGGTGAAGTCAGCGCTGCGCAGGAGCTGCGGTTTCCTTCTGGAAGGCGGAAAGGAAGAGCAGTCCGGCGGCGATGCAGATGGCACTGTCAGCCACGTTGAAAGCCGGCCAATGGTAGCCATTGAATTCGAAATCGAGGAAATCGACCACATAGCCGCGCAGGATGCGGTCGAGCAGATTCCCGAAGATACCCGACAGCAGGAGGGCCACCGCCACCTGACTCAGTCGGGTGGGGAAGGCATTGGTTTTCCAGAGCCACGCGATGAAGCCGAGGGCTGCGAGGGAGACCCCGCCGAAGATCCAGTTGGCCCGGGATGTGCCATTGGCCATCCCGAAGGCGATGCCGGTGTTGTGCACGCGCACGAGATTGAAGAATCCCTCGACGACGGGGAACCCCGCGTGACTGGTTTCCGTGGGCGGGGCGAACGTCCGCACGCACCATTCCTTGGTAATGAAGTCCAGCAGGAAGAGGGGAAGTGTCAGGAAGAGAAGGTAGCGTCGCATGCAGTCGGAAGACAATGGATTGGCCCGGAAACGGCGGGCCGTCACGGGGAACCTTTCCCTTCCTCCGGCGAGGCAGGCGGGGAAAGCGGAAGAAACGGAATCCATGCATCGCGTTCCCGCGGGCGGCCGACAATGAGGAACCCGCCGGAGGCTCCCTGCTGCGCCATGAAGTCACGGAACGCGGTCGCTCCCGACAGGGGCACGACTCCGCGGCGGGCGCTGTCGCTCACGTGCAGGAGGGCGTCGCCTTGTTTGAGGAGGCCGCGCAGCGGCGAATCCTCGGCAATCGATTCCACGCAGAGCCCGATGGATTCCTCGAGTCCGAGGAGATTGCGCTCGTAGCGTCGGAGGGGCCGGAGCGCGAGGCCGAGGACGGTACCGCTGCCGCCCGGAGACTCGGGTGGGAGTGCGCGGTCGAAATCGGCCACCTTGAGGGGGCAAGTGACCGCTTCCCTGCCCCGTCGGATGGTCAGGGTGATGGTGGAACCGACCGGGTAGCTGCGGAGGGCGCGGCGGTATTCCCCGGTGCTGGTGACGCGGCGGCCATCGACGGCTTCAATGATATCGTCCTTCTGCAGTCCGGCGGATTCGGCGGGGGAACTGCGGGCGACGCCGCGGACGATGACGGCTTCCGGTTCACTGCCTGTCTGGTAGTAGTTTTCCGGCCAGTCATCGACGGTCAGGCCGAGGTAGGTCCGGGGGCGGGACCGGTTGAGGAAGCGGTCGAGGGCGTCGGCGATATCATTCGATGGGATAGCGAGACCGTATCCTTCTGCGGAGGCGTCGTCGTCTGGCCCCATGAGTTTGCGGGTGACCATGCCGATGATGTCTCCGCGGAGGCTGACGAGCGGGCCGCCGGAATTGCCGGGATTGATGGTGCAGGTGGTCTGCAGGTAGGTCGTGTAGGTATCGCTGACGCGGCGGTCGCGTTTGCTGATGATGCCGTGGGTGACCGTTTCGCTGAGGTTGAACGGGCTGCCGAGAGCGAGCACCATGTGTCCGGCGCGGACCTTGTCGGAGTCGGCGAGGCTGAGGGGGGAAAAGCGTTCGCCGGGCGAGCGGGGTTCGACGCGGAGGACCGCGAAGTCGAGCTGGTCATCCTTGTCCACGAGGGTGGCCTTCCGGGGCGATTCCTCGCCGTGGAGCGTGACAGTCAGGGTATCGAGGCCTCCTTCGATGACGTGCCAGTTTGTGATGATGTGTCCTTCTCGGGTGACGATGGCTCCGGAGCCGACGCCTGGTTCGCGGGATTCGGTGGAGGTTTCCTGCGTAGGCTTCCCTGGTCTGAGGAGTGGTTCGGTCGCGGCGACGCGGCGTTCGACATGGATGCTGACGACGCCGGGGAGAACCTGTGCGACGACCGCGGCCAGTTCGTCATTGAGAGCGGCGGCCAGGGGGGTTTCGCCGAGCCTGATTTCCGGGGCGGGTGCCGTAGCGGAGGCAGTTTGGGTGGCTTTCTGCTGCTGCCATCCGCGCCATGCATAGCCCATGAAGGCTGCCGCCATGAGGGCGGCCGCCGCAGTCAGCCAGGAAATTGGTGCCGATGGCATGCGGTCCGATGTCTGTGGCGACCCTTGAATGCAAACCGGAATGAATCCGGGGCCGGGCTGCTCATGGCTTGGTGCCTTGTGGCGAAGGCGGCAGTTCAGCGATTCTCAGCCGGTTGAACTTCGGGGAGAACGTGACTTTGAGGTCGAGAGGCTGGCCGGGTTTGAGCTGGGCGATCCATGCGAGTTGGGCAGGGTCGTGGGTCCATTTGCCGTCGGGCTGGCGGCTGCCGCCTGCGGCGATGGTGATGACGAGGCCGACGAGCGACTGCGGCTGGGATGCGGAGCTTCCGGGTGCTGGTTCGGCGCGGGTGATTTTGGCCTTCAGGGAAGTTTTGCGGTCGCTGATGGTTTCCACGACGCCGGTGATGCGGCCGGAGAATCCGGCGGCATCTGCGGGCACCCCGCCATCGGGAGGTTTGGGAGCGGGCGATTCCGGTACTGGGGCGGAGGCATTGGGCTCTGCGGCGGGGGGCGGCGGCGCTGTGGGGCGCGTCGCTTCATCGGCGGAGACCGGCGTGGTCATTAGGCAGGCGGCCGTGAGAACAGAGAAAAGGCGGGGCGGCATGGGAGCGCAGGGGCTGCGGTTCTTTCATGGATAGCGTGGCGGGCCGGAGCCCGGAGTGCAGTCTTTCCGCCGCATGTGCGTAGCGTTCCGTGTCAGCCCCGGGCGACCGTGAGAATGGCGACCATTTCTGCGCCCCCGGCCTTCCGGAGTACGGCGCTGCAGGCATTGGCGGTCGATCCGGTTGTGAGCACATCGTCGATCAGGAGGATGGCACGGCCGGCCGTGAGCCGCGGCGCGCGCCAGCGGAGGGCGAAGGCGCCCTTGAGGTTGCCGAGTCGGTCCTCGCGGCGGAGGGCGGCCTGGGTAGAAGTGTAGCGGGTGCGGCGGAGGACGCGGGCGAAGGGGAGGCCGGAGAGGCGGGCGAGAGAGCGGGCCAGTTCTTCCGACTGATTGAACTCGCGTTCGCGGAAGCGGCGTGGGTGGAGGGGAACGGGGACGAGGAGCCAGTCGCTGCGGGCGGCGATGCGGGGGTCGGCGAGGCCGGTGGCGAGGAGTCGGGCCAGTGGTTCGCGGAGGGCGAGGCGGCGGCCGTATTTGAAGTGATGGATGGCGGTGCGGACTGGGCCGCGGCTGAGCCATGCGGCCACGGCGAAGTCGAACTGCTGGCGGCGGCCGAGGCAGTTCGGGCAGCTGAAGGAGGAAGTGATTTCTCCCTGGAAAGGTTCTGCGCAGATGGCGCAGAAGGGCGCGGTGACGGGGCGGGCGGCGCTGGCGCAGCTGCGGCAGAATCCGGGGGTGGCGCGGTCGTCGAGGGGGTCGTCGCAGGCGGCGCAGCGGGCGGGCCAGAGGAGGCCGGCGGCCGTGCGGGTCCACTGGCGGAGGATGGCCGGGGCGGAGTTCATGACGGCGGGCAGGATCCGTCGGGGGGCGGGAGCGGGTGCGTGGCGATGAGGTAGTCGTCGACTGGAATTCCGCCGATGAGGTGTTCGGTCAGGATGCGTTCGAGGACGGTTGGGGAGCAGCTATGGTACCATGTGCCGTCGGGGTAGACCACGGCGATGGGTCCCTGCGAGCAGAGGCGCAGGCAATTGGCTTTGGTGCGGAAGACCGAGGGGGCGGAGCTGCCGCTCAGTTTGAGTTCCGCGAGTCGTTTCTTGAGGAATTCCCACGAGGCGAGGGATGCCTCGCGCGGGCAGCATTTGGGGTCGGACTGGTCTGCGCAGAGGAAGATGTGGCGCTGGATTCCCGGGATGCCGAGGGAGGCGGCGGTGCTGGCCAGAGGGTCCATGGCAGCGGGAGACTTTCGTTTCAGGGGCGCATGGCCCCGAAGTTGACTTCCTTTTCGATGCGTTCGCCGCCGGGCATGAGTTTGCTTTGTCCGTCGCCGTGGAAGTCCGAGCGTTCCACGGCCCATGGCTGATTGGGGTAGCGGAAGGGTTCGTATTCGCCGGCCGGTATCTGATCCGGGATGTAGCTGGGGTCCTTGAGACCGGCGGTGATGCCCATTTCCTCCTGGCGTTCGCCTTTCTGTTTTCGTTCCATGCGGAGTTCTGCGGGGCAGAACCATGAATTGCGGTCCATGCCGTAGGGTTTCATGGTTTGCATCCACCATTCCCAGAGCTGGTCTTCGCTGACATCCGATTCGTCGTCATCGGCCCCGGGTTCCTGGGGCCATTCGTGTTTATCCACGATGTAGTTATTGAGGGCGGCCCCGAGGTTCCGGAGGCGCTGCATGCAGGCGAGCGAGTCTGCCCGTTTAATCCAGCGGGAATAGCTGACGAGGGCGACGAGGGAGAGCAGCATGACGATGACGATGACCAGCATGATCTCGATGAGCGTGATGGCGCGGCTGGAGCGGAGGTGCTGGGAGGGTCGCGGGAAAGTCATGAAAAGGGGATGGCGGCCCGGGAGGATAGCGGGAACCGGGTAGTGGTAAAGGAGGATTCAGGCCGCCGGGGTGAGGCGGTGGAGGCGGAATCCTGCTTCGCCGAGAGTCTGGCTGCAAAGTGGGAGGAGGTGCTCGTGGTGGGTGAAGAGCAGCACCTGGGTATGGGCGGCCATGGCGGCGAGCACCGGCAGGATGGCGCGGGTGCGGTTGTCATCGAACGTGACGAGGAGGTCATCGAGGATGAGCGGCATGGGTTCATGGGAGGCGAGGTGGGCTTCGAGGGCGGCGAGGCGGAGGGCGAGGAAGAGCTGGTCGCGGGAGCCTTCGCTGAGGTGTTCCACGGCGACCGGGCGGCCGTTCCGGCGCATCGCCGCGATGGTGGGTTCGTCGTCGTCGCTGAATTCCGTGTGGAGTCCAGTGAAGGCGTTGGCGGTGATGGCGGCGAAGATTTCGCCGGAGCGTCGCAGCATGGGGGCCTGATTGGCTTCCCGGAAGCGGGCGATGCTTTCCTCGAGGAAGGACGTGGCGAGGCGGAGGCGGATGAAGCGGGCGGCATCATCGCGGAGGGAGGCGGCGATGGAGGCGGCGGCTTGGCGGGCATCGGCGGCCGTGCTGCCGGCTGCTTCGACGAGTTCGATGGCGCGGCGGGCGTCCGTGCGTTCCTGATCGGCGGCACGGAGTTCAGCGCGCTTTGCGGTGAGGGCGTTGGCGGCGTGCTGGTGGCGGATGGGGAGGTCTTCGGTCGCTTCTGCTTCGATGCTGGTGAGGAAAGCGGCGAGAGGCTGGCTGCGGGCGAAGCCGGAGAGGGCGCGGGTGAGGCCGTCGATGCGCTGGCGGAGGCTGGCGCGGGATTCGAGGGCAGCGGCGAAGCGATCGAGATCCGCTGCGGAGGTCAGGTTGGCCGAGCGAAGGAGGTCGCTGAGGGTTGCGGAAGCGGTCGCCGCAGAGCTGCGGGCGAGCTGGAGGCGTTCGCGGGCCGTGGCGAGCTGAGCGGCGAGCTGGCGGTGTCGCTGATCTGCGGCGCGGGCGTCGGCGAGAGCCGTCCAGAGGGCGGCTTCGGTGGCTTCGGTATCGCCGAGCGGGATGGCGAATCTGGCGGCGGTGCAGGCGACGCGCTGTTCGCATTCGTTCTGCTGGGTGGTGAGGGTGGCAGCCTGAGCCGAGCGGGCGCGCCATGTGTCGAACTGGGAAAGGAGGAGGGATCGCTGATCGAGGAGGGATTTGCCGGTGGGGGGGGACGCGTCCGGGGGCAGGCCGGCAGCGGTGCAGGCGGCGCGCCATCTTTCCGTGGCCGATTCGTATCCGCTGGTGAGGCGGGCGCAGGAATCGTCGAGGGTTCGGAGCAGTTGATGTTCCTCGGCGATCTGGTCCTCGAGAGTGCGGCGCTGGCCGGCGGCGGCGGTAGCCGCCTGGAAGCGATCGCGGGCCCCGGCGAGGAGAGCGGAGAAGCCCGCCGCGGCAGGCGCGCCGAGGGCAGCGGCGAGAGAGTCGATGGCGTGGTTGACCGTGGCTTCCCTGCGGTCGAGGGCGGCGGCCAGCTGGTCGCGGCGGTCGAGAGCCGAGCGGAGCTGGGTCCATGCGGTGCGCCATTCCTCCATTTCCGTGGGCGTGCGGGGTGCGAGGCCGCAGGGATTCCAGAGTTCCTGCCATTCCGATGAGGTCAGCGAGATTTCCGTGCGGAGGGCGGAAGCATCGTCGGAGGCGAGCCGGGCGGTTTCGCGGGCTGAGATGATCTGGTGGCGTTTTTCGGCGGCCTGGGCGACCGTTTCTGCTTCGTGGCGGAGTCGGTCGGCCAATTTGTCGGCGGTGCGGAGGGCTTCCTCGAATGGGGGGGCGAGGGGATCCGGGGATTGGCCGGATTGCCATGCGTGGCGGAGGGCGTGCCAGCGTTCCGAGCGGAGCTGGCGGGCGGCGGCGAGGTCTGCTTCCGTGGGGATGGTGCCGCGGCGTTCCATGCGTTCCAGTTCGGAGGCGAGTTCGGAGGCGCGGGTTTCGGCGCTGCGGTGGCGTTGCGTGGCTTCGGCGAGGCGGTTATCGAGCTGGGCGAAGCGTTCGCGGAAGCTGCGGATGGTGGCATCGAGCGGGACTGGGAGGGAGGCCACAGTGACTGGGTCGTGCTGGGGCAGGCCGAGCGGGGCGAGGATTGCGGTGACGTCCCTTGTGGCGGAGGCAAGGGCTTCGCGGGCCTGCAGGAGGCTGGCGTGGGCGTCGGTGGCTTCCGTGCCGGTGCGGAGGGCTGCGCCGATCACTGAGGGGTCTGTTTCCGGGAGGGAGGCGAGTTTCTGCTGGGCCGTGGTGAGTCGCTGCAGGCGGCTGGCGTGGTCCCGGCGGTTTTCGGCGAGTTGTTCGCTGGCGGCGGTGAGATGGTCGGCGGCCTCGCTGACGGCGAGGGTGGTGGCGGCGGTGAGGCGGAGCGATTCGATGGTGGGGAGGTTTTCCGTGGGGAGGCCCTGAGTGGCCATGCCGCTGCGGAGGGCAGGTTCGGCCGCGGCGAGGTCGTGCTGGATGGTGGCGAGGGCCTCGCGGCGCTGGCGGTAGGCTCCCAGTTCTGCGTGGAGCGCCTCGATTTCCGCGGCGTGGGCGAGCAGGTCTGGTTTTGCCGGGCAGTCGGCGAGGGCGGATTCCAGTTCTGCGGTGCGCCGTTCCTCCTCGGTGGCGAGGCTGGCGGCCTGCTGTTCCGAGGTGCGGGCTGACCGCGTGCGTTCGGGGAAATCGGTCGGCAGCTCCGGCATGGAGGGCAGAGCCTCCAGGTCTGCCACGGCGGCGCGGTATTCGGCTAGGGGGACGAGTGCGTCGCGGCAGCGCTGGAGCCAGTCGCCTTGTGATTCGAGCGCATCGATTTCCTGCTGGAGGCTGGTGACCTTGGCATCGGCGGCGTCGGCGCGGCTGGTGAGCCTCGACCAGTCATCCGGGGAGACGACGGCCGTGCGTGATTCCCTGATTTTCTCCGCATGGGCTCGGACGGCGGGGCGGATGGAGACATTGGCGTGGGCTCTGCCTGCGAAGAGGCGGCGGGCGTCGGCGCGGAGGGCGTCGAGGGCCTGCTGGACCGGGGTGCCTCCGAGGTTTGCGGAGAAGATGGCGGTTCCGAGCTGGCCTTTTCCCTTGAGGAGGGCGGCGGCCCCATCTCGCAGGCTGACGTTGCCGAGGCCGAACATGGTTTCGAAGAACGGCTGGTCGACGTTGCCGAGGAAAGGCTCAAGGGCGTCGCCGGGCAATTCCGAGTCATCCGGGCCGAGGAGCGTGCGCTGATTTCCCTTGCGGCGCTGGAAGGAGAGCGTCTGGCCCGAGCGGCTTTGGATTTCCGCGGCGAGGCGCAGGTCCTTGTAGGCGTGCAGGAAGTTGTCGCCCGACTGTGTGGGGATGCCGTAGAGCAGGTTTGTGATGCCGCGCAGGAGCGAGCTTTTGCCAGCCTCGTTGGGTCCGTGGATGACGTGAAAATCCGGGGTGCCGGAACCGAAATCGAGCTGGAGGCCGGTGAAGGGGCCCCATGAGGGAATGGAGAGCTGGCGGAATCTCATGAGTCGGCTCCTTTGGTGGCGAGGGATGCGAGGATGATGGCCTGGACGTCCGCCATGAGGGCGGCCAGGTTTTCCGGAGCGGTGTCGCGCCGGAGGTCCTCGCGCAGGTCACTTGGGAGGAGCTGGAGCATTTCTGTGCAGTCCGCGGGCAGCGTGAGGGGTTGTGAAGCCGCCTTGGCGAGGTCGGCGAGGAGGCTGGCGGTAAGGGTGTCGCGCTGGGCGAGGGTAGCAGGGTCGATGAGCGGACTGGTGCGGAAGATGATTTTCTCGAGCCAGAGTGCATCGCTGCCGAATTCGAGGGCCGTGGCCATGGCCGTGGCCAACCATGTGTCCGGATGGCGGTGGAAGTCGTTGTGGAGCGGGGTGGCCCCTGTGACCGTGAGGCGGGCTGCGAGGAGGCGGCCGCCGGCCGCATGGACGGCCGTGCGGAGAGCGCTGGCGAGGGACTGTTCCACTTCATCCGGGGTGGTGAGCCCGGCGACATCGATGCCGATCTGTTCCCAGCGCATGACATCGAGGTCGTGCCAGGCGACTGATTGGACAGTGAGTTGTGGGCTGACGGAGACGAGGCAGCAGCCACGGGGTCCGCATTCTCTGGCGTGGCGGCCCTGACAGTTCCCGGGGAACACGATCCATGGGTTTTCGCTGATGACGGTGGGCTGGTGGATATGGCCGAGGGCCCAGTAGTCGTATCCGCGCGAGACGAGGTCGGCGACCGAGCAGGGGGCGTAGCTGTCGTGTTCCGGGGAGCCGGTCAGGCTGGTGTGAAGGAGGCCGATATTGAAGCGGCCGGGGATGGCGTGTGGGTATTCGAGGGCGAGGTTTTCGGTGACCGCGCGATCCGGGAAGCCACGGCCGTGGATGACCACGGGGGTGCCGGGCACTTCCTTGGTTTCCGCGGTACGGGTGGAGAAAGGGTGGACATTCTCGGGGAGGGTGAGGCGGCGAGTGATGACCGAGGCTGCGTCGTGGTTGCCGGAAATCAGGTAGACGGGAATGCCGTGGCGCTGCAGCTGGAGCATCTGTGCCTTGAAGAACAGGCCAGTGCTGTAGTCGCGCCAGTCGCCATCGTAGAGGTCGCCGGCGATCACGAGGAAGCTGACCTTTTCGGCGATGGCCAGCTGCACCATGTTTTCGAAGGCGCGGCGGGTGGCCGACCGGATGAGGGCGATGGGGGCATCCTCCCGGGAGGCGAGGCCTTCGAGGGGGCTATCGATGTGGGGATCGGCGACGTGGAGGAAGCGGAGCATGGACAATTTCCAACGGAGGAGTCGTGGAACTATGGCATTGCCGTCAGTGATCGGCAAGTGGGTCCCGCGCTTGTCTTGACGGGATTGGGAAACCGGGGAACGCTGGGAATCCCTTGCTGCGGGTATTTCGGCTCAGCGGGCGGGGAATCATTCCTTTTTTCACGTACCTTTCCGTCATGAACGAACGCAAGACCCTTGATGAACGCGCGGCGATTTCCGACCTTGAGCGGCTGCGGCATTCCTGTGCGCATGTGATGGCGACGGCGATTCTGCGGATCTGGCCTGACGCGCAGTTTGCGTATGGTCCGCCGATCGAGAGCGGGTTTTACTATGATTTTGCGATGGGGCACCGGATTACTCCGGATGACTTTGAGAAGATCGAGGCAGAGATGCGGAAGATTGCGAAGGAGAATCAGAAGTTCGAGAAGCGGGTGATCTCGCGGGAGGAAGCGAAGGCGCTGGCGGAGAGTGGGAGGCTGGGTGGGTTGACTGAGCGGCCGGGGAATGTGAGCCGGTTCAAGCTGGATCTGATCGACCGCATTCCGGAGGGGGAAGAGATTTCGTGCTATCAGAACGGGGAGTTTCTGGACCTGTGTGCCGGGCCGCATGTCGGCTATTCCTCGAAGTGCAAGAATGTGAAGCTGATGGCGGTGTCCTCGTCTTTTTATCTGGGAGACGAGACGAAGGGGCAGCTGCAGCGGCTGTATGGGACGGCGTTTGAGACGAAGGAGGAACTCGAGCAGCATCTGGTGGCCCTTGAGGAAGCGAAGAAGCGGGATCACCGGCGGCTGGGGCGCGAGCTGCAGTTGTTCCACATTGATGATGAAGTGGGGCAGGGATTGATTCTGTGGACGCCGAAGGGAGCGATCCTGCGGCAGGAGCTGCAGAACTTCATCAGTGCCGAGTTGACCAAGCAGGGGTACAGTCAGGTATTCACGCCGCACATCGGGAAGCTGACCCTGTACAAGACGAGCGGGCATTTTCCTTATTACAAGGACAGTCAGTTTGGAGCGATCATTGAGAACGATGAGTTTCAGAAGTGTGCGGATGCCGGCTGCAGCTGTGCGGAGGTGCTGCACCGGATTGATGCGGTTTCGCAGCGGCTGGCGGATGGGATCAATGAGCGGTCCGGGAAGGAAGTGATTCCGCCCGGGAGGGTTCTTCCGGACGATCAGCTGCTGGATGGGTTCATGCTGAAGCCGATGAACTGTCCGCATCACATCAAGATTTTCGACAGTGTGCCGCGCAGTTACCGGGATCTGCCGGTGCGGCTGGCCGAGTTCGGGACGGTGTACCGCTGGGAGCAGAGTGGCGAGCTGAATGGGATGACGCGGGTGCGGGGTTTCACGCAGGATGATGCGCATCTGTTCTGCACGGAGGATCAGGTGGCTGGGGAAGTGCTGGGCTGTCTGAGTCTGGTGAAGACCGTGCTGACGACGCTGGGGATGACGAATTACCGTGTCCGGGTGGGGCTGCGGGATCCGGATTCCAACAAGTACACGGGGACGCCGGAGAACTGGGACAAGGCGGAAGCGGCCTGCCGGAGTGCGGCGGCCACTTTGGGTGTTCCCTTTACGGAAGAGCCTGGCGAGGCAGCCTTCTATGGTCCGAAGATTGACTTTGTGGTGAAGGATGTGATTGGGCGCGAGTGGCAGCTGGGAACGGTGCAGGTGGACTACAATCTGCCCGTGCGGTTTGATCTGAGCTACATTGGTGCGGACAATCAGCGGCATCGTCCGGTGATGATTCACCGGGCTCCGTTTGGGAGCATGGAGCGGTTTACGGGGGTGCTTATCGAGCATTTTGCGGGGGCTTTTCCGGTGTGGCTGAGTCCCGAGCAGGTGCGGGTGATGACGATTTCGGAGAAGGCGGGGGAATTTGCGCAGTCGGTGCATGAGAGGCTGCGGGCGGCTGGGCTGCGGGTAACCCTTGATGATGCTTCCGAGAAGATCGGGGCCAAGATCCGGAATGCGCAGCTGGAGAAGGTTCCGTACATGCTGGTGATCGGGCAGAAGGAAGCCGAGGCCGCCAGTGTGGCGGTGCGGCACCGGGTGCGAGGTGATCTTGGGGTGCAGACGGTGGAAGCGTTTCTGGATTCGGTCACGGCCGAGGTGCGCGACCGCAGTCTCTGAGAGCCTGTTGAGAAACCGGGCCCGGGAGCGGATCTGGAGTCCACGGTGGTGGGATGAGCGGCTGCGCGGTGTGCTTGGGGGGATGAATCCCCTGCGGGCGGCGGGCCTTATTCCAGAGGGCTTCGTTGCGCCGCCGTCGAAGGTCTGAGCGTTCCGATCATTCGGCGAGGCTCGCTTCGACGACGACGGGGAGGTGGTCCGAGAGGGCTTCCAGGCGGGATTTCCATGCTGGGGAATCCGGGAAGACGAGGTCGCCGCGGCGGGCGCTGAGGATTTTCCATGAAGCCTGCGGGTGGCAGAACAGGTGGTCGATGGCCTCCTTTGGATTGATGGCTGGCCATGTGGGCGGTGCCTTGTCGGGCCAGCAGATTTTCCAGCCGTTCACGAGCGGGGCGAGGGAGGCATCCTGGGGGGAAGCGTTCCAGTCGCCGGCGAGGATGGCGGGCATGGTTTGCGGCTGCTGGCGGAAGAACTGGAGAATGGCGTTGGTCTGGGAAGTGCGGATGGAGTCCTTGAGGTGGTCGAGGTGGGTGGCTGCGAAGAGGATGGGCTGGCTGCCGAAAGGAGGCTTAAGTTCGAGGGCGAGGAGGGCGCGGGGTTCGAAGCCATCCGGGGCGGGGAGGCTGCTGCGGTGTTCGCGGGTGATGGCGAACCGTGTGAGGATGGCTTCGCCGTAGGATCCGCCCTGGAAGGGCATGGCTTCGGCGAAGGCCGCTTTGAGGCCCGTGAGTTCTGCGAGTCTGGCGGGGAGGTCGGCTCCGCGGGCGCGGGTGGTTTTGACATCGACTTCCTGGAGGGCGATGGCGTCGGGCCGGAGGATGCGGATGATTTCGGCGAGGCCTTCGTGCGGGTGGGAATTGTCCGGGCCGCGGCCGCCGAGGATATTCCATGAGACGAAGCGGAGGACCCGCTCCGCGCGGTTGGGTTCGGGGAGCGGGTCCGGCAGTTTCGGGCTGTTGGCCGAAGCGAGGAAGGGGGCGGCGGCGAGGAAGAGGAAGGCGAAGGCACGCGTCATGGTGCAAGGGCGCGGCGGGAGCGGCCCTCGTCAACTCCGCAGGGGCGGAGGTCCCCGCGCGGGGATCATTTCTTCTTTTCCTTATCAGCCTCGCATTTGCATAGCCATTCCGGGGCGCGGCAGCCGTCGCAGGTTTTCGTATTGTACTCCATGCGGGCGGTGATCGGTTTGGCGTCGCTGGAGGGGCGGAACTGGAGGATGATCCAGTCGCCTTCCGGGACGACCGGGACCGAGAAGCCCTGCGGTTCCGTTTGGACGGCGAGTTTGACTGGTTTGGCGCGGTCGCCGCTGGTGGCCGTGAGGGTTTGTGCGGTGACTGCGACTGGTTTCATGTCCTTGTCGAGAAGAGCGATCTGGAAGCGCCCGTCCTTGACCGTAACCTCACCGTGCATGGTTTCATTCTTGCTGAATTCGAGGATGCGGCCGCCGTTGGGACCGCGTTCGACGCCTTCGTGGGCGCAGCTGAGCGAGAGGGAGGCGGCGAAGGCGAGCGCGATGGCTTTCGTGGTGGGTTTCATGGTGCTGGTGTTGGTTTGGTTTGGTTTTCAGGAGAGCGGGAACGTTGCCGGGCGGTGGGAAGCGTTTCTTCCGAAGAGCCAGAAGGCGGCCGGAGTGACGATGAGGTCGAGGAGGGTGGAACTGATGAGTCCGCCGGCGATGACGACGGCGACCGGGTGGAGGATTTCCTTGCCTGGTTCCCCGGCGGAGAGCACGAGGGGCACGAGGGCGATGCCGGCGCTGAGGGCGGTCATGAGGACTGGGACGAGGCGTTCGAGGGTTCCGCGGATGATCATGGCCTTGCTGAAGGGTTCGCCTTCGTGATGCATGAGGTGGAGGTAGTGGCTGATCATCATGATGCCGTTGCGGGCGGCGACGCCGCCGACGGCGATGAAGCCGACGATGGTGGCGATGCTGATGTTGCCGACGAGGTGATCGGTGAGGGCGAGGCCACCGATGAGGGCGAGGGGGATATTGAGAAGGACCTGGAGGGCGAGCGAGAGGCTCTGGAAGCAGGAGGTCAGGAGGACCGTGACCACGAGGAGGACGAGGGCAAAGGAGAGGCCGATGCGGCGGGCGGCGGCTTCGCGGGCCTGGAATTCGCCTTCGAAGCGGAGGGCATATCCTTCCGGGAGAGAGATCCTGCTGCGGGCGAGCGCTTCCCAGCGCTGGACGAGCGAGGCGAGGTCGCGCGAGTCGGTATTGGCGCTGATGACGATACGGCGTTGGGCATTTTCGCGCCGGATCACGCTGGGGCCGGACGACTCGTGGACAGAAGCGACGAGGGACAAGGGGA
>JBDKER010000039.1:0-44436 GCA_039795165.1 Verrucomicrobiota bacterium
TATGGCGGGTGTGTTTTTGAGTTCGTAGTCTTTCATGATGGTCTGGTTGTGGTTTGGGTTATCGCTTCGCAAAGCAGGAGGAGTCTGGCTGACTCTTCGCCCCCTGACCAGGCCATCATGGCGTCTATTGCCCGGGCTCAGACGACGGCAGCGGCGGCGTCCACGTCCTGCCATCAGCAGAAAAGGACGACCGCGATACGGCCTCCACCAGCTTCCGCTGCGCACCCGCCTCATTCTGCCCGTCGTAAACCGACCCTCCCATGCTCAGCAGGATGCGGCCATCCGGCGCAAGCGATAGCTTGGGATCGCGCAGATCCACCCCATCCAGACCAAGCACCGCCGCGGATTCCCACGCCAGTCCATCGCGCGACACCAGAACCCGGATAACACCGTCGGTTCCGGGCACATGCGACGACCCTTCCCGGAAGGCCAGAAACCATTCGCCACGGTGCGCCAGCAACCCCGTGAAGGCACTGTGCGGAGCCGCGTCCCACACCCGGTGCAGACTCAAGACTTCCAGCGCCGGACGGATGACAAGGTTCCCGGCAAACCCTCCGGCCTCGGCAGCAGCCGCCGCCCATTGCCAATCATCAGGCCGTCCTGTCAGCACGACCTTGCCCCGCTCGGCCGCCAGCGCCACGGCCTGCGGGATGTCCATGAATTTCATGATTCCAGGGTAGAAGGGACCGCTGCGGTGCGATGACGGCAGACCCCGCAGATGAAGTTCCCGGCCGGACACCGGAGGCAGCACCAGCGACGCATAGAGCAGACGCACGGCCGCATCGCCTTCCGCTGCTTCCACCGCAGGAGCCGCCGCCACCAGCCGCGTTACCTCGAACGACGTCCGCAGCACATCGGGAGGCATCCCGGCCAGCAGATACCGCCGAATCCCATGCGGCCATTCCTTCACGCCATCTCCATACAGCGGAAATTCCGTCCGCCCGGACTTCAGCACGGCCTCGGGCAGCACAGCCGCAAAGAGCCGCCGCCGCAGACCATCGCGCAACGTCACCCATTCCTCCGCATTTCGCGGTGCCTCCGGCTGCACCACAGGCACAAAAACCTCGTCGGCCCGCGTATTGATCTCGTCCTTCGGAATCTCCGCGAAAACCCGCAGCTCGTCGGGCGCAAACGCAGGCTCGGCCGGCTCCCGGATCATGTCCATGAGCCCGCGCCCGCGCAGAAACCGCTCGAACCAGTGAAACGCCCCCACATGCAGCGGCTGCATGTCCTTGTGCGGTCCCTCGGCAATCTGCAGCCCCAGATTGTCCTCGGCCCCCAGCAATTCATAGATCCTCCTCGTGGCAGCATGCACCCGCAGCACCCCGCCCAGCGGAAAAATACTGTCCTTGTCCGTGTTCGCAATCAGCAGAGGCCGCGGTGCCACCAGCGCCGCCACCCGGTCAAAATCCCAGCCATGCACGTTCACCATGAACATGCAGTCGCAATGCCCCTCGATGACCCCGCCCATCACATGATCCCGCAGCGACGTGATCCCCGCCGTAGGAGCCGCCACCCGCACCCGCTCGTCCAGTGCCGCCAGAAACCAGCTGTACGCCCCGCCCCCGCTGCGCCCCGTCACCCCCAGCTTCTCCGCATCGACATCGGACCGGCTCACGAGATAGTCGAGGGCCCTCACTCCCGCCCACGTCTCCAGCCCGGCTGGCGTGTAACCGCGGCTCACCCACCACCAGCGCCCCAGCCGATACGTCCCATGATGCTCCCCGAGAATCTCCCCCCACTGCAAGGTGTCAAGGATCAGGCAGTTGTACCCATGCCGCGCAAACCAGATCCCATGATGCTGATACGACACCTTGTTCCCGCAGCTGCGACCGTCCTTGCCATACGTGGGTCCATGACCACTGAAATACAGGATCGTCGGCCGCCGCTCCCCGCCTTCCCCCGGAGGTCGATAGTAATTGGCCGTCACATACAGGCCCGGAAGAAGCTGAAAGTGCAGCTTTTCCACCACGACGCGGTCGGCCGCCACCGTCCCGGTCACCACCACCCGCAGATCCCCCCGCGGAGGCTCGGGACTCAGCCCCAGCATTTCCCGCAGCTGCTCCCGGTACCCATCCCGCTTCGCTTCCCACGCCGCCAGGTCGGGAATCTCTGCCTCAAGCCGTCGCTCAGCCGCCGTCACCAGCCCACCCAGAAACGATTCCTCCGCCGGCAGCACCACCACCCCGGCCCAAAGCAAAATCAGCATTCTCAGGATCATCCGCCCATCCTGCCGCAGCCCCGGGCGTTGCCGCAAGTTCCGAAAATCCGGGGCATCGCGACCTCCTTGCAGCGGCGTTCCTTCTCCGCCATGTTAGAGACTCTCCCTGTCACGGCAACCCAAGGACATCCCCCACCTGCATGAACATCTCCTTCTACGGTGCCGCCGGCACCACCACCGGATCCCGCCACCTCATCGAAATCAACGGAAAACGCATTCTCCTCGACTGCGGACTCTACCAGGGCCACCGCGAAGAAGCCTACGACATCAACAAACACTTCGCCTTCGAACCCTCTCAACTGGACGCCGTCATTCTCAGCCACGCCCACATCGACCACTCGGGCAACCTGCCCCACCTCACCCGACGCGGCTACCGCGGCAATATCTACGCCACCCCAGCCACCCGCGACCTCTGCCAGATCATGCTCGCGGATTCCGCCCGCATCCAGGAATCCGACCTCGCCTACGCCAACCGGAAACGCGAACGCAAGGGCCTGCCGGCCTTCCACCCGCTCTACACGGAAATCGACGCCGAAAAATGCCTCCGGCAGTTCGTCACCTTCGATTACCACCGCCCCATGATGGTCGCCGACGGGGTCACGGTCACTTTCATCGACGCCGGCCACATCCTCGGCTCCGCCCAGGTCATTCTCGACCTCCACGAATTCTCCACCGGCCTCAAACGCCGCCTTCTCTTCTCGGGCGACATCGGGCGCGGCACCAATGACATCCTGCGCGACCCGGAGTACGCGGAAAACATCGACGCCATCATCATGGAAAGCACCTACGGCGGCCGCGAACACGAACAGAATACCGACACCCGGGAATCCCTCTGCCGCATCCTCAACGAGGCCCTCCAGAAACACGGCAAGGTCATCATCCCGGCCTTCGCCGTCGAACGCACCCAGCAACTCCTCGTCGTGCTGCACGAACTGTTCAGCGAAAACCGCATTCCGGACGTGCCCGTCTATGTCGACAGCCCCCTCGCCATCAGCGCCACCGAAGTCTTCCGACTCCACCCGGAATGCTTCAACGCCGACGTCTACGAAAAACTCTTCGAGAAAGGCAACCCCTTCGGCTTCGATAGCCTCACCATGGTCCGCCAGGCCAGGGATTCCAAACGCCTCAACGGACTCGAAGGCCCGTTCATCATCATCGCCGCCTCGGGTATGTGCGAAGCCGGCCGCGTCCTCCACCACCTCAAGAACAACGTCGCCGACCCCGCCACCACCGTCCTCTTCGTCGGCTACTGCGCCGAACATACCCTCGGCTGGAAACTCCGCAGCGGTCACCGCGAAGTCAATATCTTCGGCGAACCCCACCGCGTCCGCGCCTCCATCGAAATCCTCGACTCCCTCTCCGGTCACGCCGACCACAGCGAATTGCTCGACTGGTTCTCCCGTACCAGCGGCAGCCGCAGCCACGTCTGGCTCGTCCACGGCGAACCCGACCGCAGCGCCGCCCTCGCCGCCGCCATGCGCGAAAAATTCCCGGAAACCGTAACCGAGGTCGCCGTCAAGGACTCCACGGTCGCATGGTGACCCCAACCGGTTTCCCTTGCAGCCCGCAGTGCTGAATCGTACCGGTCAACCACGGCATCAGGCCGGTCTCCTTCCATGAAAGTCATCCTCTTCCTCCTCTTCAGCGCCGCCGCTTTCTGGTTCGGATGGCAAACCTACCCGAGCCTCCAGAAGGCCGCGGAAAAAGGCCGCCTCGCCCTCGCAGACGAAGCGGAAAAACTCCGGAAACAGACCCGTGGAGAACTGATCACCGAATCCCGGCGCGATCCGGCCACCGGCAAAACGAAAGCAGCTTCCCTCTTCCCGGAAACACAGAATCCGGCAGCCCCGAGCGCAGCCTCCCTCACCATCCCCAGCCCGGGAACCCCCGCCGCCCCAGGCACAGTGGCCGCCACCACCCCGTCCACAACTGCCACACCTGCAAACCCGGCCCCGGCCGCCGCCATGGACGAAATGGAACGGCGCTACCCCATGCCGCAGTTCAAGACGATCGAGGAAATCACCAAGGAATGGACCAGCATCCCGTACAAGGCCTTCCCCCGCAAAGTGAAGACCAAGGTCCCCGTCATGTTCGATGTCACGGCCGGCAAAGTCGAACTCCCCGCAGGATCGGAAGCCCGCGCCGTCGCCATGACCCAGGGCATGCTCGTCCTCATGAAGGAAGGCGATGACACGGCCCGCACCATGGTCCCCCTCGCCAATACCGACCTCAAGGAAACCCTCGTCAGCCTCTACGAGAAGTTCAAGGAATATAAGCGCAACACCGTCATCAAGCAGCGCGAACACGCCCGCGCCGTCAAGGCGAACGCCAACGGAGCCACCGAAGACCAGATGAAACTGGCCGGCCCAAAACCGAAGCAGGACGGCGGCGGGGTCGTCGGCATCATGTTCGACAGCATCCGCTCGGGCAAATACACGGAACTCAAGGAAAACGCCATCACCTCATGGGGCGAAATCAATTTCGAAATGATCGATGGCAAACCCTACTGGACGGCCACTCTCCAGTGCATGGTCGAAAATGCCATCTTCGGCCCCCAGCCAACCGAAGTCATGGCCCTCATCCGCGACAACCGGGTCGAGAAATGGATCTACACGGGCTCGCGGGAAGAGGTCCAGTGACGGCTGGCTGACTCGGTTCCCCGGCCTCCTCCCCCACGCGGCGCAGCGGTCCGGTTGAAGCGCGCCGGAGACCCTTGCAAAGCCGGGCGCACCGGATGCTCATGCGCCCTGCTGACCTCAGCCCACGGGCATGATGCGCCGGATCGCCAGAAACCGGTGTGTCAGTTCACCGCTTTCCCGGTTCACAATGCCTTCAGGCGTCAGATCGTCGATGCGCACCATGGCACTGGCATGAATGATCTCCCCGCACGGCAGCAGCATGCCCACATGCTGAGCCGATTCCCCCGGGGGCGCAAAGTACACCAGATCTCCCGGCACGGCCTCATCAAGAGACGCCACCCCCCGTCCTTCACGGACCTGCTGCACACAGTCCCGGCTCACCGCCACGGAAAAGGCCCGCAGCACGGAACTGGCAAATCCGGAACAATCGATCCCGAAAACCGTCCGCCCTCCCCAGAGATACGGTGTCCGCAGAAAGCGCCGCGCATAGGCGAGCACTTCCGCCGTGTCAGGCACGGTCCCGGGCGCGGGCAGTTCCCGCACACGGCCGCCCCAAAGCCAGCGTTCTCCGCCCAGCAGAAAGGTCGACCCATCGTAGCCGGGCAGCGGATTCCCCAGCGGCAGCGCGATCTCCAGATCCCCGCAGCGCGCGGTTCCGCACAGTTCATCGCTCACCTGCGTGGCCGCAGGCGCCAATTCTCCGGAAGGATCCGTGAACTGACGGCCATCCACCCATCCCTCATAACCATCCTGAACGAGCCGCACATAGCGGAACTTCCCGCGGCTGCGCAGCACCTCCGCCGCCTCCCCGCCACGCACCTCGTTCACCATCTCGGAGACCACATCGGCCCCGCGCCGCATGGCAGCCAGACTCAGACGGCACACCACATATCGGGGAGACGAGGCCATGAAACAATCAGCGTTTCCTGTCCGTCCAAACCTCCAGGCTCACTCCGGGGCCGCATCATTCGGCCGCTCGATCACCACCGGCTCAATCGGATCCGTCATCCCCGGAAGGCTCCCGTCCGCCGGAAGATCCGGACGGCTCTGCGCCGGACTGCGCGCATCCAGCGTGTTCTTGGTCAGGGCATCGGGAGCGGCACCGACATCAACTCGCTCGGTCGGAACCCGGCAGCCAGTCAGCAGCAGTCCAGCAGCAGCAATCAGAGAAACAACAGGCTTCATGGGGAAATAGGGAAGGATTTGTCAGTCGGCAGTTTCCGGCGCACCAGCCGCCGGATCGTGAAGGCCCACGCATGAACGGCATCCGCCGCATGGTGCACCCGCGACACTTCTTCCCAATCCCCGGAATCAAGGACCGGAAAAAACACGTCGCCCGCAAACTTCCCATGAACTTCAGTAAGAAGCAAGTCCTCAGCCAGCGGCAGGGCCGCCCGGTAGGTAGCCCCGCCGCCCAGTACCATGAGTTCCCCATGACCAGCCGATGCGGCGGCGGCGATGGCCTCGGATACCGTGTGCACCGACTTCCCCCCGGGCACCGGCAACCCTGCCTCCCCGGTCAGCACGAGGGGCAATTGTCCCTCCCGGAACCAGCCCTGCATCTGCAGCCACGTCTTCCGGCCCAGCAGCAATGCCTTGCCCGCACAGGCACCCCGGAAATGCGCCACCTCGGCGGGCAAATGCCACGGAATCCGATCCCGGAAACTGAGGACACCGCCCTGCCCGCAGGCCGCAATCATGGTCACTTTCATCCACCCGAGCTTCGCCCGCCCATCCCCGCCGCGCCAAGCGCGCATTTTTCCCGCCAGCCCTCCGCCAGAAACGTTCCTCCCGCATGCACCACCCGCGCATCGCCATCATCGGAGCCGGCATCGCCGGCTCTGCCTGCGCCGCACGACTCGCCGCCAGTCAGCAGTTCTCCTGCACCCTTTTCGAAAAATCCCGCGGCCGCGGCGGACGCTGCGCCACCAGACGCGACAGCGCCGGACATCTCATCGACCACGGAGCCCAGTTCTTCACCATGCGCGATCCCGCATTTTCCGCGGCTGCCCGCCTCGCCTGCGGCAGCGATCTCGCCGTGCTCACCGCCCCGGTCACGGAACCGGACGGTTCCCCGGTTCGCGCCGACGAACGCTGGTACCACCGGCTCGGCAACAGCCGGCTCGCCCGCGCCCTCGCTCCGGATGCCGATGTCCGCACCAGCACGGAAATCACCGGCTGCCAGCCCGACGGCCATGGTTGGTCGCTCGGCGGGGAACACTTCGACGCCGTCGTCTCCACGGCCCCGCTCCCGCAGACATGGAAACTGTTCCAGCTTCCCGGCACGCCACCCGACGGCATTCCCTGCCTCACTTCCATCCTCCTGCTCGACGGTCCTCCCAGCAGCCGCTGCGCGGAGAACTATGCGATCCGCGACCTCTCGGGCCACCCGCTCGCATGGACGGCCTGCGAAAACCACAAGACCGGACGCATTCAGGGACCGGTCACTGCCATCGTTTCCCAGGCATCGGAAGAATTCAGCCGCCGCCACCTTGAAGAGGCCCCGGATACCTGGGGAAAGGAACTCGCGGCACTGACAGCGGAACGCTGGAGCTTCCCCACCTCCCGGATCGCCAGCCAGTACCACCACCGCTGGAGATTCGCCCGCTTCCTCCCTGCCACCCCTCCGCCACCCCTGCCCCCACGCGCTTTCTTCGCAGGCGACGCCCTCACCGCCCCGCGCATCGAATCGGCTTGGCGCTCCGGACACGATGCCGCCGCTTCCGTCGCCGCCGCCTTCGGCCTGACGCTTCCCTGACGGATGCGGCCGCTTCCGGCACCGCCTCTCAGGAAACCTCGGGCCGGGGATCACGCGAAAGCAGTTCCCCAAGGGCCGCCGCACACGGCTTCCCTTCATAAAGAATGCTGTACATCTGGTCGATGATCGGGGTCCGCACCCCGAACCTGCGCGCGGCTTGATGAATGCTCTCGGTGTTCGGAACTCCCTCTGCCACCATCCGCATCTCTCCCGCGGTCTCCGCCAGCGAGCGTCCCTCGCCAAGCATCCTCCCCACCCGGTGATTCCGGCTGTGCACGCTGTAGCAGGTCACAATCAGATCACCCACCCCGCTCAAGCCATGGAAGGTCTCGAACCTGCCCCCGGCCGCCGTCCCCAGCCGTGACATCTCCGCCAGCCCACGAGTCACCAGAGCCGCCCGCGCATTGTCCCCCAACCCAAGGCCCTCGGCAATCCCCGCCGCGATCGCAAAGACATTCTTCACCGCCCCGCCCCACTCAATCCCCACCACGTCGTCGCTCGTGTACGTGCGGAACCAGGGAAGCGTGAAATACTGCTGCAGCTTCCGGGCTGTTTCCCCATCCCCGGAACCAATCACCGCCGCCGCAGCCAGCCGCCGCGCAATCTCCTCCGCATGGTTCGGCCCGGACAGCACCGCCACCCTCTGCCCCGGCAGCTCGGTCTCCAGAATCTCGGACATCCTCAGCCCAGTCCCCATCTCAATCCCCTTCGAACACGAAAGCAGCACCGCATCCCGCCGCAACCCCACCCGCGCCACCGCCGCCGCCACTTCCCGGAACGACCGCGTCGGCACGACAAAGACAATCAGGCCGGCATCCCGCACATCTGCCAGATCCGCACTCGCCACAAGGTTGTCAGGAAGCCGGATGCCCGCCAGATAGCGGGGATTCTCCCTCGTGGCATTGATCTCTTCCGCCACGGCCGCATCCCGACCCCACAAGGTCACCCGCCCGGCCTTCTGCGCAGCCAGAATCGCCAGCGCCGTCCCCCAGCTTCCGCTGCCAATGATGGCGGTGTGCCCCATCATGCTCCCCGCCCCCCCCTGGCCCGCCGCTCAAAGCGGTTCTCCGTGCCATCCAGCAGCCGCCGGATGTTGCTGCGGTGACGCCAGATCGCCAGCACCCCCAGCGCCACCGCAAACCAGCACAGCGCCACCGAGGGACTTCCCTGCCTCCAGCGCAGCACCACCGCCGCCCCGGGCAGGGCCACCGCTGCCGCCAGACTCCCCAGCGCAACATACCGCGATCCCAGAAACACCAGCAGCCACACGGCCACCGCACAGAGCAGCGGCCACGGCAGCAGAGCCGCCAGGGCCCCAGCCGATGTCGCGATCCCCTTCCCACCGCGGAAACGCAGCCAGAACGGAAAATTATGCCCCAGCACGGCTCCCGCAGCAGCCACCATCCCGGGAGCATCGCCCGGCAATCCGTGCCCCCGCGCCCACCACTGCGCCACCAGCACGGGCACCAGCCCCTTGCAGAAATCCGCAGCAAACACCGGAATCCCCACCGCCTTGCCCAGCACCCGGATCACATTCGTCGCGCCCACATTCCCGGAACCATGCTCCCGGATGTCAATCCCCCGCAGCTTCCCAGCCAAATACCCAAAAGGAGTCGCACCGGCCACGTAGGACGCAGCCAGCACCGCCCCAAGCATCCCCAGTTCGGAAATCTCCATTCACTCCCCTCCACACCAGCCAGCGCGCTTGTCAAGCCGCTTGCCGCTGCCGTGGCGCCACCTCAGCGGCCCACCTTCTGCAGATCCTCCTCGGTCCACGGTCCCTCCCGCGAGGCAATCTCCTGACGCACCCGCGCCACGTCCTCGGCCGTGACCGCACGCTTCCAGCCATGCCACCGTTCCCCCGCATACGTGAGCACTTCCGCCAGCTGCGCGTCCGTGTGCGATTTCTCCAGAGGCGGCATCAGGCCCGCCCCGTAAACCACTCCGCCAATCGGTCCGGCCTGACCCTTCAGCAGAATTCTCGCAAGGACCGCAATATTTCCGTTGTCCGCCATCCAGCGCGACTTCGCGAGGGGCGGAGCCAGCAGCGCATCGGCTGCCTTCACGCCCATGCCGTCCAGCCCATGGCACGACATGCACAGATTCTCGTAAACCAGCCGCCCGCGGCGCGCCGGTTCGCTCATCCGGTCAAGCCCAGCCTCGGATTCATCGTGCTTCCGCACCGCTGCCACCAGCGGCAGTTCCCCGCCCTTCCGCGCAAAACGGCCAGGCAGGCCAGCCGACCGCCACGCCAGAAACACCTGCGTCGCCACCTGCGCATCAGTATCGTCCGCAAGGCCACCGAGCGCCGCCTCCACCGCCGCATCCTTCGCAGCCAGCCAAGGCTCACTCAGCTGCACCGCCGCACGCCGCACCCGCGCCGATTCATCCTTCATGCCCGCCAGCACGTCTCCCAGCTCCAGGGCCCCCAGACCCTGCAGCGCCCACCGCGCATGAATCCGCCCGTTCACATCGGAACCCGCCGCCATCTTCCGCAGCTCCCCCACCGCCCCGCGGTCCCCACGCGTCACCAGAAGCATCTGCGCCATATCCCGCCACCATCCATTCGCATGCGACAAATGCGCCACCAGCTGTCCTGATGTCTCCTCCAGCATCCGCGGCAGCCGCCCGGCTTCCCGCCCCTCCGGCACCACCCGGTAAATCCGCCCGTGCCGCACCACTTTCGTCATCCCCCACTTCTTCACCCGGTGATACCGATCCACCCACGTCGCCAGCTTGTTCTTCCGGTAATCCTCCACATACCGCGCCTGCAGCTCCGGCGTCACCTCGGTCGGAAACCATTCCTTCTCCTGAATGATCCCTCGATAAAGATCCGCCACGTAAATCGCCCCATCAGGCCCGCTCTCCGTCCACACCGGCCGGAAATACGCATCCTTCGAACGCAGAAACTCACTCCCTGGAAAAGCATTGTGCGCCGTCCCCTTCCCATCCCGCCAGCTGAACTTCGTCATCCGGATCAACCGCCCCACCGGCTCGCAGCCAAGGGAATTCCCATACCAATCCGGAAACAGCGGACTGCGCACCACCGTCTGCCCGCAGGTCGCCGAAAAATGCGTCAGCTGCGCCTGCCGCTCCACATCATACCCCCCATCACTGTAATCCCACACCGGACAAATCCCCCACGGGCGGAAATACCCTTCCTCATGCTCCCGGATGTCCAGAATCGGATAGCCCGCCGGCAACTGAAACGAATGCGCCGGGTTCGCCCCCCCCACCCCAGCTGCACACAAGCCGACCATCGTCGTCCCGCGCCAGTCCATACTGACTGATCCTTCCCCGCGCGTGCGGCATGGCCTCGAGCTTCCCACCATTCCACCGAAAGCGACGGTCGTTCGTGCAGATCGTGTTGTCCAGATTCCAGAGAAGCCCGCTGAGCTGATGCTCGATATTGCCATGATCGGCCTCCCCTTCCCATGCCACTTCCCGCCGGTCCGCCACCCCATCCCGGTTGTCATCGAAATATGCCCACAGCGTCTGCGATTCCGTGAAATTCACCAGCACACGGTCGTGCATCGGCAGCACCGCCCGCGGCAGCACCACGGAATCAATGAAAACTGTCCTCCGGTCCATCCGACCGTCCCCATCCGTATCCACCAGCTTCACCACCCGGCTCACCGGATCCAACTGCCCCGTCGCATGCTCGTCCTGCATGTATGTCCGCCATTCACACACATACAGCGCCCCGTTGCCGTCAAAGGCAATCATCGCCGGTTCCTCCACCATCGGCTCGCTCGCCACACACTCCACTCGATACCCCTCCGGAACCTCCATCTGCCGAATCGACTCGGCCGGACTCAAAGCCGGAAATTCCCCACCCGGATTCCATTCACCCTCAGCAACCGAATCAGATACCATGCCCACCAGAAGCATTGCCGAAAACACCGTGAGATCCATCCTGCTCTTCATAAGTTCCGCAAGGAAACCCACCCGCCAAATTCCGCTACCGGAAATCGTTCCACAGTAAAAACCATAACATTAACGCGCTTTCACTTACCCGCCACATGACTTAGGATTAATCATTCTTCCTTATTCCTCAATCACTTACCCCATTCACCCCCCGCCGTGGAAATTTGTGAAAAACACAAAAAACCGCTTGCTATCCATTTCATGCCATGCTAAAACTGCCGACAGCATGAACTCGCACACCAATAAATCCCTTCTCGCGGCTGCCGTCATCGGCTTGGGTCTTACCCAAGGCGCAGACGCACAGACCGCAATTCTCGATCTTCGCACGCCTTGGATCCCCGTGAATACCAGCGGTGGCGTCGGCACCTCATGGGTCAAGAACAACATCTACATTCCCGGTGGTGCCACTGTGAATGCCACCGTGACCATCACCGGTTTGGGCAATGGCACCATCGTCGGCGGCACTTCCCCACTCATCCTTTCAGGCGTTGACTCTGCTAATCCGTGGCTGACCTACACGCTTTCATTCGATGACGGCGCGGGCCCTGTCGCAGTAGAGAATGTTTACCTCACCCCCTTCGACCTCGATGGTCAAAGTGGCACGGATCTCCGTGAATTCTGGGGTTACAAGAACACCTCAGCCCCCGACATCCTGCCTCCCGGCTTCGGAAGTCCGACCAATATTGTGGCCGCTACTTTCCCGGGCGGTCCCGGGGACATGGCGAGCTACACGACGTTTGCCCCGAAGATCTCTTCCCTGGGGACCAATGCCCCGGTAGGCGATGGGCTCAACATTGGTTCCGTTCAGGCACCGTGGGCAGTGTACAATCAGTACACCAGCCTCACGAGCGGTGAATACTTTTACGGATTTACCGGAACGGGCGGTGGCAGTCCCTTCAACCGTCAGGTCATCATGACCGGCCTCCAAGTCCCGGAACCCGGAACCGCTGCCGGCTCCCTGCTCGCGGGTTCAGCCATGATCGGCATGGCCTCGCGCCGCCGCCGGAAGTAATCCGATCCACAATCCTATCGAAGGAGCCACGGGAAACCGTGGCTCCTTTTTTGTGCCCCGTGCGGGAAGCGGAAAAGATCGAAGATAAGAAAGGAGCGGACCGGGGACAGCTATCAGACGCCAACGAACCGGGGAGCAGCAACCATAGCTCCAGGTCCGGGAATCCAGCAGCTCCTCGAGTCGCAGATCACCATCACGCTTCCGCTGCGTCCGTTCCTTGACGCGGACCCACGGAAATCCCTCCGGAATGGGCCCTTCCCCCATGAGGATCTCTCTTGGATCGACAGGGCAGCCGCTCTTCCCCCAACACGGCAACAACCCGGACCGGCCTGCCGGGCCCGGGATTCTCCACAGGCTCTCGACTCAGGGTTCCGCCCGATGGTAGCGATTCACCGCTGGTTTGTCGATCCGGGACTTCCGGCCATTGGGCCAGACCACTTCAAGCTCATCGACTGTTGCCAGCTCACCGATTCCAAAGTGAACGGTCCTCGCATGCTGCGCCGTGAATGAATCGCCGGTCACGAGTGGCCGCACCCACGTCCTTTTCCCTGCGGTGAGACGCACCACCGCGCCATCGACCGGTCCTGCCCCCGGCCTCCCGGCGATTCGCAGGCCTATCCAGTTCCGACCGGATTCATAATCATTGCGGAACACATGAAGCCGCTGGCTCATGGTGTCAGTCCGGTATTCTACCACAGCCAGATCCATCCGGCCATCCCCATCAAGATCGTCACTCACCACCGCCCGGGAATCAAACTCCTGCGCCACTCCCATCAGAAACGCCGCATTGTGGAACCCTGTGCCCGCTTGATTGAGGTACAACGTGTTGTGCTCGAATCCATTCCACGAGAATTCCCGGCCGAGCTTTGCGCCCAGTTCCTTCTGAAAGAACTGACTGAGCACCACATTCGGCTTCGATGAGCCCGTGTACAGGTCGTGACACCAGAATTTCGTGCAGTAATCCTTCGCACTGCCCCCACTCAGGTGCCCGTTCGCAATGAAGAGGTCGTCGTCCCCGTCGCAGTCGAAATCCGCGGCGGTACATCCCCACGACCAACCCGTGCGCGCCGCCGTCGCGCCGAAGGACGGTTGCTGAAGTTTGCCATCACGGATCACATAAAGCCGGTTCCCGTAACTCATCGGTGCCCGCTTCTTTGTGTATTCCTCAAAGCCGGATCGCGCCAGTCCCAGCCCATCGAGGCGACGCGCGGTCGTGGAACTCATCCCTACCATGTAAAGATCGGACCTCCCGTCCCCATCGAAATCTCCAAAGGTGTGCGACATGCCGAAACTGTGCCGTTCATCCACGTGCGTCGCGGTGATATCCTCAAAGGTCCCGTCGCCACGGTTCCGGTAAAGATCGAGGCCGGAAAAGTCGGCGACCACCACAAGGTCAAGATGCTGATCGTCGTCCAACCGCACAAGGGACGCACTGAAGGTCCGGCGGTTGCGTTTGGCCACGAGTCCTGCCTTCGCCGTACCGTCACTGAATCCACCCCGGCCATCGTTGATCAGAAGATAGTCAGGAAATCCGTCATTGGCGTCGTGATACGGCGTCGGCATCGCCCCGTCGGCATACGGTGCCTTCCACTGCCCGGCATACAGATCCACATCCCCGTCGCCATCCACATCTCCAGCCGTCAGCACGTGAAGATTCAGCAGTTTCTCCCCGAAACAACGCACTCCTTCGCCCGGAAACGACCCATCGGCCTTCCCGGCAAAAAACAGCAGCGTCCCGTCCGGAGCCGATCCGCCCACATAATCATTCACCCCGTCCCCGTTGAAATCAGCCAGAATCCCAGCCTCCATCGGCTGCCGGATGCCCTTTTCCAGAAAATCACGCTTCCGGAACCGGAAGCCTCCCTCGTTCTCATAGACCAGATTGCAGCCGGCCAGCACCAACTCGGACCGCCCGTCGCCATTGAGATCCTGCAGCAGAACCGGACTGGTCCGCGGAAAACGCCCCGGCGCCTCCACCTTCGGATCCAGCATCATGGCCAATGCAAACATCGGATTCCCCTTCCGCGCCACCAGCTGCACCCCGCTCGGATCAATCAACTCCGGAACCGGCAGCCCATCCGGCCCAGCCTCGGACTTCCAGCGGATCTTCAGTTGCCCCTTCACCGCAATGCGCTGCTGCTCGTTCCCCAGCAGGGCATGAATCTCAAAGGAAACCACCGATTTCGCCAGTTCTTTGCCAGCGGCTGGTTCAAATTTCGAATGATGCCATTCGGACTGCACAATGCGCACACCCTTGGCCCGCAGTCCCTCCACCATGGCCGCAAATTCCTGCTGCGCCACGGGCTGCAGCCCGCTCTTCAATTCCACGGGCGACAATCCCTCTACCCCCGTCGCCGCCATCGTCACAGGCTCAGGCTTGCCCAGCAGAATCGAACCGAACGGAAACCGCTGGAGCACCTCCATGCCGTCGCCAGCACGCATGGCATCCCACAGCTTCACAAAGGTCTCTTCATGCTTCTGCGCCGCCACCTCGTTGCGGTACAGGGTCGCATCCAGCACCTCACGTTCCTTCGCCAGCGCATCAACGGACGCAACGTCAGGAACTTGCGCCACCAGCGGCACGGTCAGCAGCACCAGACCAGCCGCCACGTTCACAGACAGATTATCACAGGGACTCCCAGCCGTCCGTGCCATCAGGGAAATGAAATTCGGATTCACAGGAACTTAATCCTGCCAACCCAGCGCGGCCCTGTCAATCTTCCCGGAAAAGGAAATCGGGATTTGCTCAGCCTTCCAATCCGAGCATGCGCGCAAAGGCCGCACGGTGCGCCGGCACCACCCGCCGGAGCGCTCCGGCAGGATCGCGCAGCGCAGCCTCCAGCGTCGTCGGACCCGCCGCAGCCACCACGGCATCGAACGCCCCGGTCAAGGCTGCCATGGCCACCTGCTCGACGATGCCTCCCACCGCGATGACCGGCTTGCCCTGGGCCCTCGCAAGGGCAGCCACTCCCATCGGTCCCTTGCCATGCAGGGTCTGCCGGTCCAGACATCCTTCCCCGGTGAACACCACATCTGCCGCAGCCACCGCAGCCGCCAGTCCGTTAGCCTCGGCGACAAGCTCAAACCCGGGCTTCATGACGGCCCCGCAGAAGGTCATCAGCCCGAACCCAAGGCCTCCCGCGGCTCCGGCCCCCGGCAAAGCCCGGCAATCCCGCCCAAGATCGCGCGCAGCCACGTCAGCCAGCCGCTCCAGACCGGCCTCGAAGGCAGATACCTGATCGGGCCTTACTCCTTTCTGTGCCCCGTAAACCCTCGTGGCTCCCTCGGACCCCAGCAGCGGATTGGTGACATCGCAGGCCGCCGTCACCTCCGGCCAGCCACTCCGGTCAGGTGATACAATCGCCTCAAGCCGCCCCAGCCCCGCAGGCACGGGATCGATTTCCCGCCCGTCCGCATCCAGAAACCGGTAACCCAGCGCCGCCGCCATCCCAGCGCCGCCATCATTGGTCGCACTGCCGCCGATTCCGACAGTCATTTGCTCAGCGCCCGCCTGCATGGCCGCCCGCATGAGTTCGCCGGTTCCCCGCGTTCCGGCCTGCCATGGATCCCGATCCTCCTCCGCCACCAGCTTCAGCCCGGATGCCTCACTCATCTCGAGCGCAGCCCTGCGCAGCTCCGGAAACCAGACCCAGCGCGCCCGCACCGGATTCCCAAGCGGACCACGCACCGATGCCACCCGCCATTCTCCGCCACCCGATTCCCTGAGCGCATCAGCCGTGCCTTCCCCTCCATCGGCGATCGGACAAATCCGCACGTCCAGACCGGGCCAGCACGACAACAATCCATCCCGCAGCGCGGCACAGGCCTCCCCTGCCGTCAGGGTCCCCTTAAACTTGTCGCACGCAATCAGCACAGCCATCGGCTTCATCAGTCATCCGTGATCACAGCCATGCCCGCACCGCAATCGCGCAACCGCCAGCCTCCCGCCGGCGTTACCCTTGGCCCTGCCACGTTCACGGGCTGAATCCTTTCCCTTTGCCGCCACCCATGCCCACTTCCATCACCACCCGACGCGGAGACCGCGGAGAAACCGACCTCCTGCTCGGCCGTCGCGTCCCCAAACACCACCCGCGCATGCAGGCCGTCGGCGACACGGACGAACTCAACGCCACCCTCGGTCTCGCACGACTCCACGTCAGCCACGCCGAAATCCGCAGCCTCATCGCCCGTGCCCAACACGACCTCGTCGCCATCATGGGCATGCTCTCAGCCGGACCGGAAAACGAAGACCGCTACCGCACCACGGGATTCGCCACGATCACGCAGACGGAAGTCGACCGGCTCACCGCGGAAGCCGCCTGCCAGGAAGCCGCCTTCCCGGACGGCTTCAAAGGTTGGTCCACCCCCGGAGCGAGCGGTCACCACGGCTCCGCATGGCTCGAAATGGCCCGCTGCGTGGCCCGCCGCGCCGAACGCTCGGTCTCCGCCCTCGCTGCATCGGGACAACCCGCCCCGCCAGTCGTCATCGCATGGCTCAACCGCCTCAGCGACCTCCTCTGGCTCTGCGCCCGACGCGAGGAATCGGACACACCCGCATGACGCAGCAGTTGGGCCTGCCGCTCTGACGGACGCTCCGCCGCGCCTATGGCCGCGCAGTTCACGCCTCCGCGGCCGCGAGGATCGGGCTGATGGCGCGGACGGCGGCTTCCCAGAAGTCCTTTCTGGTGATATCGGCATCAAGGGTCCGCCGGGCGGCTTCCTCGCAGGTGGCACTGCCGGTCATCGCAAGGAAGGCTTCATAGCGGGGCAGAAAATCCGGTCCTTCCTCGTGGAACCGGGCAAAGAGGGCCTGACTGAGCAGGTAGCCGAACACATAAGGGAAATTATAAAAGGAAACACCCGTGATGAAGAAGTGCATCTTCGACGCCCAGAAATAGGGATCGGTTCCGTCAGGCAGCAGAGTGTCCCCATAAAGGTCGCGCTGCGCCTTGTCCATGAGGCGGCAAAGGTCGCCAGGCGACACTTCGCCCTGCGAGCGGGCCTCGTAAAAGCTCTTCTCGAACTGATAGCGCATGGGAATATTCAGCAGGTAGGCATGCGCCCGCAGCAATTCCTGATCGAGCAACCATGAGCGGGTTTCCGGAGTGACCCCATTTCCCTTCATGAGACCGTCGAGCAGAATCATCTCGCCGAAGTTCGAGGCCGTTTCGGCAAGAGTCATGGGGTAATCAGCCGCCATCGGACGGGCAGGCCGGAGAATGGACGAATGCCATGCATGGCCGGCTTCGTGGGCAAGCGTGACCATGTCATGCACGGTGCCATTCCACGTCATGTAGACACGTTCCTCTTTGCGGAGGAGCGAACCAGTGCAGAAGGCACCCGGGCGTTTGCCGGGCCGCGGCTGCGCTTCGATCCATGCCGAACGCAGCATCTCATCGAAGTAGCTGCCGAGACGTGGATAGGCCCCGTGAAAGGCGCGGCTGACGGTTTCGCAGGCCTGCTGCCAGCTGAGCGCGTCGCCCCCGGCCGGCGCAGCCACCTGGGGAGCTTCAAGGTCGAAGAAGGCAAGGGCCGCAGTCCCCTGACGCTTCGCCGCAAGGCGGATGGCGCGGCGGGGCAACTCCACCTGCTCGAGAATCGCACCCAGCATGGCGTCAAGCGTGGCCCGGCTGACCGCCCCATCGAAAAGCGGCGCATCGAGGAAGTGCCCGATCCCACGGTTGCGGTAGAGGGTGAGCCGGGTGCCCGCGATGCCATTGAGGGCCGCCGCCAGCGTATCCGCGTGCTCAATCCATGGCTTCTGCCCGTCGCGGAAGGCCGCCTCGCGCAGTTTCCGGTCGGTTTCCGCCATGAGGGCACGCCGCCGCGCCATGGGAACGGTTTCCTCATGCCCGTCCGGGAACGTCATCGGGAACGTCATCTTGCCCGTCAGTGTGTCGTACAGCCGTCCCCATGCATGCAGGCCATCAACATTGAGGTCGGCCGCAAGTTCCTCCCGCGCCCGGTCCATCTGATGCCGACCCGCTTCCCTCATGCGCCGGACACTATGCGTCGCTCCCACACATTCCGGAGCCGCCAGCAGCGCCTCGAATGCCGCTTCGTCCAGCGCCGCAAGGGCCGACTGCAGCAGCGCCCGGCGCTTGGCCACCGCCGCTTCCTGCGTCGCCAGCCAGGCTTCATCGCGCTTCACAGCCTCGTTGGCCGCATCATCCGCCGACAGGCAGCCCAGAAAGGCCGAGAGGTGACCAATCCGTACCGTGAGCGCTTCAAAGGCCGCCACTTCCGCAGCCAGCGACGCTCCAAGGGCAGCCGACCCAGCCAGTTCCTTTCCCAGGGCATCGCGGAATTCCACGTAGTCAGGCGCTCCAAAGGCGGAAAACCATGATTGCAGCGACCAGCGGTCAGGAGCGGGATTCGGTACGGTGGACATGATGCGCGCCCCATGACACACCACGGCAGCTTCAGCAAAGGCGAACCCACAGGCAAACGTCAGGCATCCCGCACTTACCGCAGAATCACGCCGCCCGGAAGCCTCGGACACCGCAGGCAGGCCGCAAGTCCACTGAACTATGCGGCTGGCGTCTCGCTTTCGTCCTCTTCCGGTTCATCCGGATCTTCCTCGATTTCGCGCCGCCAGCGGCGGGAAACCCACGGGCGGACCATGCCATAGAACAGGTAGCCCACAAACAGAACTGCGGGCATGATGTACGGTTTGTAGACAATCATCGCCACAAGAAAGACCGCCGCAAGAAACCATGGTGTGCTGCGCTTCGTGCGCCACGACAATCCCTTGAAACTGGGATAGCGATGCCGGCTCACCATCAGAAACGACAGCATCACCATCAGAAACGGCAGCACCCAGCGCCACGCCCCCAACTCAAGAAAATGCTTGGCCTTCGGATTCGGATCAATCACCAGCAGGGTCACCGAAGCAATCACACCGGCCGCAGCCGGAATCGGACAGCCAATGAAATCACGCGATGGCTTCGTTCCCGGCGTACTCGCAAGGCAATTGAAACGGGCCAGCCGGATGGCCCCGCAAAGCACATAGAAAAAGGCAATGAACCAGCCGGCCCGGTCGGTCACCATCCCATCGAGTACCACATAGTGCATCAGCAGCGCAGGAGCGACACCGAAGGAAACAATGTCGGCAAGCGAATCGAATTCCCGGCCAAAGGGCGATTCCTCACCAACAGCACGCGCAATCCGACCGTCGAGCATATCAAAGAGACAGGCCCCGAGAATGAGCCAGATGGCATTCTGAGCCTGATCCGACGCCCGCTCCGTGTCGCGCAGCAGCAGCTGCATAGCGTAGAATCCACAGAACAGATTCCCCGCCGTCATGAAATTCGGCCAGAAATGGATTTTGGGCAGGTCGTCGTTCATGGGTCGCGGGATCTTCCGGAAAGCGAGGCAATCTGCCTGCTCGGTGGCAGTGCAGGTTGACCCGAGGGTAGGCATGGCTACGCTGCCCGAAAGAGCAATCTTCCTCCATTCCCCTATCCCCATGAGCACGACCGCACCCGACGCCAGCCTGCACCCGGACATGACCATGGACGAACTGCTGGGACGCATGCCAGGAGCACGCCGCGCCCTCTTCGCCAAATACCATATCGGTGGCTGCCGCAGCTGCGGATTCGAAGGCAGCGAAACCCTCGCAGATGTCTGCCGCCGCAATGACAACCTCGATCCCGGCGAAGTCATGGCGCACCTCGCCGCCAGCGCCGAACAGGACCGGCTCATGCAGATCGAGCCGGAGGAACTCTCCCGCACCCTCGCCGAGGGCACCGCCATCCGGCTCATCGACGTCCGTTCCCGCGAGGAACACGAAGCCGTCGCCCTCCCAGGCTCGGAACTCATGACCCAGGAATTGCTGCAGCAGCTGTTCGCCGGAGACAAGACCGCCCGCGTGGTCGTCTACTGCCACCACGGCCAGCGCAGCCTCGACGCCGCCGCCTATCTCGCAGGACACGGAATGCCGCAGGTGCAGTCGCTCGCCGGCGGAATCGATGCATGGAGCCTGCGCATCAATCCTTCCCTGCCCCGCTACCACCTCGAAATGGATTGAGCCCTGCCCGCCCGCCCAGACGTTCCCCTTTCAGCCTCCCCCGCACATGAACGAAGCCGCCCTCAGCGACGCCATCGCCAACCCCCGCAACCTCGGCGAAATGCCGGACGCCGACGCCGTCGGCACAGTCGGCAATCCGGAATGCGGCGACATGGTCCGCATGTGGCTCAAATTCACCGAAAAAGACGGCCGCAAGGTCATCGACAAGGCCTCGTTCCAGAGCTTCGGATGCCAAACCGCCATCGCCGTCGCCAGCATGGCCACCGAATTGCTCAAGGGCCGGACCGTGGACGAAGCCCGCACACTCTCCGCTGCCGACCTCAGCGCACCTCTCGGACCCCTGCCACCCATGAAGATTCACTGCGGCCAAATGGTCGAAGGAGCACTCAAGGCCGCCCTCGACGCCTCACCGGATCAGCCGGCCGCCCCCACAACAGCCCCCGCCACCCCTTCCGGAAACCTCGCGGAAAGCCTCGGCGAGGCCGCCGCACCCCGGCCAGGCAAAATCCGCGTGGTCCTCACGCCTCCCTGATTCCACAAACCACCGCGACCAATCTCCACCACCTTTCCCATGCATAGCGAAATCGAACTCACCCGCGAAGTCGAAGCCATTCAGATCCCAAGTGGCGATACCGTCCTCCTGCCAGCCGGCACCCGCGTCATCATCACCCAAAGCCTCGGCGGCAGCTACACAGTCGCCACCGATCAGGGACTCGCCCGCATCTCCGCCAAAAATGCCGACGCCCTCGGCATCGAAAAAGATGCCGCCACCTCCACCACCCCAGCCACCCCACTCGAAGGCCAGGAACTCGAAAACGCCGTCTGGGAACAACTCAAATCCGTCTTCGACCCCGAAATCCCTGTCAATATCGTCGACCTCGGCCTCGTCTACGATTGCTCCGTCAAACCAGAAGACGACCGCACCATCATCGAAGTCAAAATGACCCTCACCGCCCCTGGCTGCGGCATGGGCCCCACCATCGCCGCCGATGCCCAATCGAAAATCATGACCCTCCCCGGCGTCAGCGAAGCCCGCGTCGAACTCGTCTGGGACCCGCCTTGGAATCAGGGCATGATCTCGGAAGCCGGACGCATGCAGCTCGGCATGGTCTGACCTCCGCGTACCCCAAAGCTCACTTGCTCAGTCTCACCGATTCTGTATAAACCAGAATTGTGAGAATTCTGAGCGGCTTTCTTCCCCTCCTGACCGCGCTCGGTCTGGTGGCTGCCCCGCTTTCCCTCGAAGCTCAGAGCAAAAAGCCCACGGCCACTTCCCAGAAAAAACCCGCCAAACCGCCGGCCTCGCCACAGAAAAAGCCAGCCAAATCAGCGAAGGCACCAACCAGCAAGTCATCGTCGTCATCCAAAGGATCGCCGCCGAAATCCGCCACCAAAGGATCGGCACCGTCCCAGAAGGAACGCGGAGAAACCGTGCGGCGGGCCGTGCCGCTGGAATCAGAACCATCCGAACCAATCGCGGTGGAACCCCCGCCACCTCCGCCTCCCCCGCCGATGATCGACATCACCCATCCGGACTTCCGCATGCCCCCACGCAAGGGATCGCCGAAACCCCATGGCACCCGCCAGGATCCTCCCGACCGGAGACGCTCCCGTCCGCTCGACGAACCAAACGAAATTCCGCTTCCCGGCGGGGGCAAATCATCGCTTTTCGCCTTGGCGCAGGACGACCGCTGAACCAACGGTACCCTCCCACCGGACATTGCCCTGCATGGATCACCAGTCGAAAGCCCGCACCATCATCGACCTTGAAATCAGTGAACTGATCCGGCTGCGCGACCGCATCGACGATTCCTTTGCCAACGCGGTGAGGATCCTTCGGGAGACCATCGAAGCCGACCGCAAACTGATCGTCTGCGGAGTCGGCAAGAGCGGGAATATTGCCGCCAAACTCGCGGCCACCCTGACTTCCACCGGAGCCACCGCCGTCGTACTCAATCCCCAGGACGCCCTCCACGGCGACCTCGGACTCGTCAACGACGGCGACACGGTCGTCGCCATGAGCGCGAGCGGAGAAACCGATGAAATGCTCCGGCTCCTCCCGTTTCTCAAACGCTGCCAGATCCGGATCATCGCCATCACCGGCGGCACCGCCTCAGCCCTCGCCCGCGCCGCCGATGTCGTCCTCGATGTCAATGTCCAGCGCGAAGCCTGCCCGCTCAATCTCGCCCCCACCAGCAGCAGCACCGTCATGCTCGTCCTCGGCGACGCCCTCGCCATGGTCCTCCTCGAAGACCGGGGCTTCCAAGCCGACGACTTCGCCCGACTCCACCCCGGCGGCAGCCTCGGCCGCGCCCTCCTCACAAGGGTCTCCGATGTCATGCGCACCGGGGCTCAACTCCCCCTCCTCTCCCCAGACGCTTCCGTCATGGACGCCATCGACGCCATGCGACTCTGCCGCAGCGGCTGCGCCATCGTCACCGCACCCGACGGCACACTCGCCGGCATCTTCACCCAGGGCGATTTCACCCGCGCATGGAAACAAACAGGCGACCTCGGCCCCCTGCCAGTCGCCCAGTTCATGACGCGTCAGCCCATCACGATCCAGAGCGACCGCCTTGCCGCGGAAATCCTCAATCTGCTCGAACGGCATCCCGTCGACGACCTCGTCGTGGTCAGCCCGGACAACCGTCCCGTCGGCCTCGTCGATACCCAGGACCTGACAAGGCTCCGGCTCATCTGATCCGATCTCTCCGGATCTGCGCATTCCCGCCATCCGCACCCGCGATGAAAAAAACCGGATTCACGGGATCAATATTTTCACCGGTTCCGGAAAGAGTTCCTATGTATGAGGTACTTCTACGTCGATCAGCTGAATCGCCCGGCGGGTCCTGTCGAGGCTGCCGTGCTCTGTGAAGCGATAATCTCCGGAGTGTTGTCGCCCGATTCCCTGATTGCCGAGGAATACACCGATGTGTGGCAACCGCTGGTGTCCCTGCTTCCCTTCTATTTCAGTCAGAACGGGGAAACCGCCGGACCCGCCAGCCTCGCGGAGATTCACGAGGCAGCCCGGGCGGCACAAGGTCCCGTTCTCATCTGCCCAATGGGTGGCTCGTCATGGCACCCTCTGCCGGGCGCTTCACTGACCAGTGCACCCCCTGCCCTTCCCGTAGTGGCTGCCACCATCGTCTCTGCCACCCCACGAGCGCTGCCGCAGCCCGCCGTTCCCGCCGGACCGAAACGAATCCGCACCTCCATCCACGCGGCCGGTGTCATCTGGATCGCCCAAGGCGGATTGATCCTGACCGGTACGCTCCTGATGGCGCTTTCAGGCGTGCACCTGCTGCTCCAGAACCACATTGAACCTTCCCTGATCTTCTTCGCCGCCGTCGGCCTCCTGCTCTCCAGCGCCATCGGACTCGCTTTCCTGCTCTCTGGCCTCGGTACACTGCGCGGCCGTCCCGGCAATCTCATCCTTCGCGGCATCTGTTCCATCGTTCTGGGTCTGACTTCACTGAAACTCGTTGCACTCAACGCCCACGACCATCCGGCGGGCGGGCCCAGCGCGTTCGATGCCATCGCCAACGCCATCGGTTTCTGCCAGACCGCTCTCCTCATCCTCGCCGGAGCCATCGCTCTCAGCCATCACAGCGATCCATGGGCCAATCGCCTGACCGACCGCCCGCAGACCGCGCCGCGCCGGAAATGAGCAGGCATCCTTTGCCGGAGCAGGATTGCGCCAAGGGGCACCCCGGGCACCTTCGGCCACACCGTGAGAGCCCTCCCGGCCGGGAACCCGCATGGTAAAGCCAGACCTCCGCCACGTATGCTTCCATCCCCGGACACCTCCGGAATGCAGACCGGAAACCCACACGCTACCCGAAATGAAACGGATTCATGACATCGCTCTCCTCGCCGCAGCGGCCCTTTTGATCAGCGCCCCGGCTCTGCCCGCAGCCGGCACCGTCAGGGTCATCCTGATGGCCGGTCAGTCGAACATGCAGGGTCAGGTGCAACGCGATCTGATCAATTACCAGGCCAGCGATCCAAAGACCAGCCACCTTTTCAGGCACCTCCGCAGGGACGATCAGTGGATGGTGCGCGATGACGTCTTCATCAAGTACCTTGGCCGCCACGGCGGTCTGACGGTCGGTTACGGATCCGGCACCCGGACCGGGGTCGAACTGGAATTCGGATCCGTGCTGGGCGACGCCTGCGCCGAACCCGTGCTTCTGATCAAGGCCGCGTGGGGTGGCCATTCACTCTACAAACTCTTCCGCTCACCCTCGGCCGGCATTCCGGAGGAACGGATCCGGAAGGAACTCGAGGACAGCATCCGGCAGACGAAGGAGAAAAATGCGAGGGAAAACCGCAGCGACCCGCTGCCGACCGAGGAATCAATCCGTGCCGGCTACGGCAGTTCCTACCGGCACATGCTCGCAGAGGTGAAGGAGACGTTCGACAACTACGAAACCCTGTTTCCACAGCTGAAGGGCACGAAACCCGAGCTTGGCGGCTTCGTCTGGTTTCAGGGATGGAATGATCAGTACAACGGAGCCGAGACGGAATACGAAGCAAACCTCAAGTGCCTCATCAAGGATGTCAGAAACGATCTCAAAGCCCCCGATCTTCCCGTCGTCATCGGAGTCATGGGACAGAACGGATCGAAGCCGGCCAGCGGTGCCATGAAGGTCATTCAAGATGCTCAGATGGCGATGGAGCAGGTTCCCGAATTCAAAGGGAACGTGAAGTCAGTGCGTACCGACGTGCTCGTCGACAAAGCCGCCGAGGAACTCTACCCAAACTGGCAGAAGAACGTCGCAGCGTGGCAGAAGGTCGGCTCGGATCATGGCCTCGGCAGCGCCATCTGGCACCTCCGCATGGGCCATGCCTTCGCCGAGGCCATGCGCACACTGATGAAACCGTAACGGGCCGCCGCCAGGTCCATCCACTGGACCGCAAATGAATCAGAAACAGACCGCCCAGAGTTTTGGTCCCAGGATGAAAAGGCCGGCCATGGCCGCAGCCACGGAGGCCACCAGAACAGCACCGGCAGCAGCATCCTTGGCGAGACGGATGCCTTCGTCGCGTTCCCGGCAGACTCGGTCGGCCAACCGCTCCACCGCCGTGTTCATGACTTCCGCCGCGGTCACCAGTCCAACCGCGAGCGCAAGGACCGCTGCCTCGAGAGCGGAAACCCGCAGCCACCACGCCATGGCCGCCACGACCAGCGCCGCCAGCGCATGCACCCGCATGGACGGCTCGCGCCCGAGGGTTTCGCAGAACCCGCGAACCGCACAACCAAAGCGCCGACGCCATGCTTCCATAACCCTCATCATGAACCATTCCAGCACAGCCGCACCGGGAATCTTTCCGCTTTCCTGCTGCGGTGCCTCCGCTTCTGCTCGCCCATGACCGTCCCGCTGCGCATTGCCCTCGTTGCCCATGACCACCGCAAGGAACAGATGACCGCATGGGCCCTGCGGCACGCGGAACTGCTCGCTCCACATGCACTCTCAGCCACTGGAACGACGGGACGCCGCCTCTCCGAAGCCCTCGGCCGCGACGTCCATTGCTACCTGAGCGGCCCCATGGGCGGCGACCTCCAGATCGGTGCCCACCTCGCCGAAAAACAGCTCGACGCCCTCTTTTTCTTCTGGGATCCCCTGACCGCTCAGCCGCACGACCCCGATGTGAAGGCCCTCCTCCGCGTCGCCGTCCTCTGGGATGTCCCCTTCGCCTGCAACGAAACGTCAGCCACCCTCCTCCTCCGCGCCCTCAGCGGCCTCGCCTGATCTCAATCCCAGCGGTGCCGCTGGCAGCCCAGCCACGCCAGCACAAGGCCAACCAGAATGTGCGCCATGAGCACAGCCACGCTCACACTGCTCGCACTCACCACCGTGGTCGGCACCGCCTGCGTCACCGCAAGAAAATAATCCGAATCCCGCATGGTCGAAAGCTGACCGCTCCAGCTCCAGTACGCCGCAATGAGCGGCTGCACGAGCCGTTCGATGGCCCCCGGCAGCGCCAGCACAGCTCCCGAAAGCGGCAGCTGAAACCCCACCAGATAAATGCTCAGTAGCGACGCCTGCTCCGGCGACTTCATCATCGCGGAAATCGCCAGACACACCGCCGTCATCGCATAATTCACCAGCAGCAGCAGCTTGAGACGTTCCCCGAAATCACCCGGCAGATTCGTGAAGTGATTCACAAATAATGCCATCCAGACCGCCTGGGCCGTCGCCAGCACCGCAAGGAAAACCACCTTGCTCGACAGATAAGCCATCGGCGAAACCCCGCCCATCCGTTCCTTCTCGTAAATCAGCCGCTCGCCCGCAATCTCCCGCGCCGAATTGTTCGACCCCATCAGAGTCAGCAGAATCACCTGGAACATGACCAGCCCGGACACCAGACCACCAAGCTTCGCCTGCTTGGCCACAATGGCACTCTGCTTCACCATGGCCTCGGCCAGCGGCGTCCCCGGAGCCACGGAACGGTCCGGCATCGGATCAATCCCCTTGCTCGCAAAGATGACGACAAGGAACGGAAAACCGAAAAGCAGCGCGAGCTGGAGCACCAGTTGCGTGCGGTCCCGCACAAACAGCGTCCAGCGGCGCCGCAGCATTGTGAAAAACTGCCGCAGAAAGCCAGCCGGCCGGGCTCCCTTGCCGCTGCCTGCCTCAGCCGGCACCGCATCGCCCTCCGGAGTGGCCGCAGCGTCATCCGCCACGGCCATTCCCAGTTTCGCGTAATACGCTTCCCGGTGCTTCTGCCAGGAATCGTGCCATTCCTGCGACGGGCGCATGGCCAGCCGCGGGTACACTTCCTCGGCACTCGCCACGCTGAAATAATGAGTCATCGCCTCCGGCGGCCCATGGAACACAATGCGGCCCTCATACATCACCAGCACGGAATCATAAGTCTCCATCCCGCTCAAACTGTGCGTCACATTGATGACAATCCTCCCGTCTTCCCCGGAAAGCGCATCCAGCAACTGCACGATGTCGCGCTCGGACTGCGGATCGAGTCCGCTCGTGACCTCATCGCACAGCAGCAAACCCGGAGCACTCACCAGTTCCATGCCGAGTCCCAGCCGACGCTTCTGCCCACCGGAAAGGACCGATACCCGCTTCTCCCGCATCGATTCCATGCCCACCGCCGCAATGACCCGGTCCACCACGGCATAGAACGCATCCCCGGTCTCCCGCGTCCGCAGCCGCACGGCGTTCTCAACGCATTCCTCCACCGTCAGGTGATCGTAAGCGATGCTGAACTGAGGCACATAACCGAGTTCCTGCGGGGGAATGTCCCCACCCTCACTGATGTTTTCCCCCCTCCAGAGAATCTGACCACCACTTTCCAGCTGAAGCCCGGCAATCACCTTGAGCAGCGTCGTCTTGCCACAACCAGAGGGACCGACAATCGCCATGAAATGCCCCGACGGCACCCGCAGGGACACATCCCGCAGCAGATGCAGGTCTTCGCCGTCCCGGTCGATCGTATATTGTACATCCTTGAGCTCCAGCATGCGTTTGGGTGTTTTCCTGCAGGCTATGCGCCAAGACGGAAATGTCGAATGACGAATGGATTCTCTTCCACTAAGGTGAACTCTGTTCCATTCCATGAGCGAAACCGCTGATTCCGCCAACCCCACTCCGTCCAGCCGCCGCCGCCGCCGCCGTCGTGAATTCCAACGCCCCAGGGGTCAGCGCTGGCTCGTGGCCATCTCCATGGTGCTCATCACCCTGCTGGCCGCCTATTTTTCCCTGACCGTCTGGCTCGATGGATACCTGAAAAGCGACCGCTTCCGCGAGTGGATCAGCGCCCGGATCTCAGACCGGCTCAAGGCTACCGCCCGCATCGACGGAGTTTCATGGCGCGGTGCCTCGGCATTCGTTTCCTCGTTCGAGGCCGCAGGGTCGCCGGAGGCCTCGTTCGCCACACTGTCTGCCAACGACATCCGCGCCGACCTGAACGCCGGAGCCATCTGGGACCGCGCATGGCATGTCGAACGGGTCCAGATCGCCCGCGCCAGCCTCCAGTTTCCATCAGTAATTCCGGACACCACCGTCCCGACAGCGGACCCACCGCAAACCGGCGACACCCCAGCCCCGCAGGGCGGCTTCCTCTCCTCCTTCCTGCCCAACCGCGTCGTCCTCGGCCCAATCCGCACCGATTCCGCAAGCCTAGACTGGAAATCAGCCGAGGCCTCGGTAACCGCCCGCGGCATGACGGTCGAAATCAAGCCGTCGGACGACGACGGCTTCGTACTGGCCTCAGGCACCGGCGGTACCGTGAAAACCTCGTTCCTTCCCGCGACACCCATTGAAATCGAGGACTTCGACGCCTCATGGCAGAAGGGCGAAGTGAGACTCGACAGCTTCCGCGCGTCCGCGGCCAATGCCTCCATCAACGGTGAGGCCACCGTGCGCACAGCCAGCAATCCCCCGCAGCTCGATGCCCGCGTGTGGATCGCAGGTCTCGAACTGGCAGGCGTCATTCCGCCGGACTGGCTCAAGCGCCTGAGCGGCACCGCCCGCGCAGACATCCGCCTCACCGGCAATCCGCTGGAAGCCGAGCGACTCGCCTGCTCAGGCTCGGCGTCGCTCGCCAAGGGCCTCATCGAAGGCCTCCCCATCCTCCAGATCATTGCCCGCAAAACCAGAAACGAAAGCTTCGTCCGCCTCGTTCTCAAGGAAGCCCGCACGGACTTCACCCGCACACCAGATGGCGACTGGCTGCTCGAAAAGCTCCTCGTCGATTCCCCGGGCCTGCTCCGGCTCAAGGGATCGGCAGCGGTCGGAGCCACGGAGACTCTCTCGGGTTCACTCCTCCTCGGCATCGTGCCAGGAACTCTCCGCTACCTCGCCGGCGCTGAACAGGAAGTCTTCCTTCCCATCGAAAAAGCAAACCTTTCCGCCGCCGAACGGGCCCTGCTCAGCGCAGAAGATGCCGGACTCCTCTGGACAAGGCTCACCCTCGGAGGATCCCTCGCCAATCCCTCCGAAGACCTCTCGGACCGACTCGCCCGGGCATGGTTCAACGCCACCGTCGACGAAGTCCTCAGCATGTCCATGGAAGGAGCCGTCAAGGCCGCCGAAACCGCCTCGCGCGCCGCCAACGACGCCGCCTCCGCTTTCCTCGAAAAGTCCCCTGAAGCCATCGACAAGGGAGCCGATCTCCTCCGCAAGGGAGCAGCAACAGGCGGCGGCATCCTCCAGAAAGGTGCCGAATCCGGTATCCGTGCCATCGAAGGCCTCCTGCCACGCTGATTCCCCCCAGGCTCCCACCGCCGACCCAAAACGGAAATCAGGCGACTTCCCATAAAGCGGAGGGAAGTCCCTTGCATTGGAAGCAAGCCCACCCAATCTGCCGCTTCCCCGCCCCCGGCGCCGCGATATGAAATTCGCCATTCTCGGAGACATCCACGCGAACCTTGAGGCCCTTGATGCCGTCATGGAGGATGCCAGTGCCCAGGGAGCGGAACAGTTCGTCTGCATCGGCGACATCGTTGGCTACAATGCCAACCCGCACGAATGCGTCAGCCGCATCCGCGAACTGAACTGCCCGGTCGTCAAAGGAAACCACGACGAGGAAGCGAGCGCGCTCACGGAAATCGTCGGCCTCAATCCGCTGGCCCACGCCGCCCTCGAATGGACGCGCCGCCACCTTACCGAGGATGACAAGGATTGGCTCCGCAACCTCCGCATGGTCAGGCAAGTACGCGACTTCACGGTCGTGCATGCCACGCTCGATACGCCGACCGGTTGGGGCTATGTGATGAACCGCTACGACGCCGCGGCAAGCTTCCATTACCAGTTTACGCCCGTCTGCTTCTTCGGCCACACCCACACACCCAGAATCTTCGTGAAGGGCCTCAGCGTTTCGCTGGAATCAGGCGACCACATCCGCATCGCGCCCGGCAAGAAGTACTTCATCAATGTCGGCAGCGTAGGCCAACCCCGAGACGGCGACTGGCGCAGCGCCTACGCCATCTTCAATCACGATTCCGGCGAAATCGCCATCCGCCGCGTCCCCTACGACATCGCCACGGCACAGCGGAAAATCCGCGAAGCCGGTCTCCCCCCGCAACTCGCCGAACGTCTCAGCGCGGGCAAGTGAATCCATTCCCGCAAGGGCCACTGCCATGATCAATTTCCTCCGCGGCACCCTCGCCCAGAGCCTCCCAGACCGCGTCACCATCGACGTCGGCGGCGTCGGCTACGAAGTCTTCGTTCCGCTGAGCACATACGACCGTCTTCCCGCGCAGGGAGCAACAGTGACGCTGCTCACGCACTTCCACGTCCGCGAACAGGAACAAACCCTCTACGGATTCGCCGACGAACAGGAACGCGACCTCTTCCGTCTCCTCCTCCACCGCGTCACTGGCATCGGCCCCAAAATGGGCATCGCCATCCTCAGCGGCATGAGCGTTTCCGATTTCCAGCGCAATGTCGTCCAAAGCGACGCCGCTGCCCTTTCGAAAATCAGTGGCGTGGGCCGCAAGACCGCGGAACGCATCATCCTCGAACTCAAGGACAAGGTCGGCGTCGCAGCCGCATGGAAGGACAGCGCCACCCCGTCGTCCCCGGCCAGCCCGCGCGAAGCAGCGGCCAACGATGTCATGCTCGCCCTCATCAACCTCGGCTACAAACAGCCGGAAGCCCAGAAAGCCCTCAAGCGCGTCCTCGATGAATGCCCGGGCACAGTCCCGGATCAGGGCGACCTCCTCCGCGCATCCCTGCGGCTGCTCAGCCAGTCCTGAACCGCCCCATGCCCATCTCCGCTGCCGACCTCGACGCCGCCCGACCCGACGGCGGTCTCTTCGCTGCCAAGGACTGGCTCAGCTCGCCAGAACCATTTCCGCTCGATGCCTCCCTCGCCGACGAATTGTCCCGGCTCGGCCACCGGCTCCAGCGCTTCCTCGCCGCATGCGACGCCCTTCACCGCCGCAGCCGCGACGGACGCATGCCCGCATGGATTGCCAGCCTGACCGATTCCGGCAAGCCCCCGGAACTTTCGCCCGACATCATCCGTCCAGCCTTCCAGCAGCAAATCCCCGACATCATCCGGCCCGACCTCCTCCTCACGGACGATGGCTTCCGCCTCACGGAAATCGACAGCGTCCCCGGCGGCATCGGCCTCACCGCATGGCTCGGTGCCACCTACGCCCGGCTCAATCCCTCATGGCAGATCGCCGGCGGAGCGGACGGCATGACCCGCGGCTTCGCTTCCCTCTTCCCGCAAGGAGCGGACATCGCCGTCTCCGCAGAATCGTCGGACTACCGCCCGGAAATGAACTGGCTCGCCGCACAACTCGGCCCGGCCTTCAGCACGGTCGACGCGGAATCGGCCCGGCCACGCGGACGCGACCTCTACCGCTTCTTTGAACTCTTCGACCTCGCCTCCATCCGCCACTGGCCGGAATGGCTGGAGGCGGCCGCCGCCGGACAACTCCGCATCTCGGCCCCACCCAAACCATGGCTCGAGGAGAAACTCTGGCTCGCCCTCTTCTGGAGCCGCCCCCTCCGCGATTTCTGGCGCATGGAACTCCGCGAAAACCACCGCGACGCCCTCGCCCGCATCATTCCCTTCGGATGGGTCGTCGATCCCGCTCCGCTCCCTCCGCATGCCGTGCTGCCAAGGCTCGACGCTTCCTCATGGGACGAAGTCGCCGCCTTCTCCCAGAAAGCCCGCCGCCTCGTCCTGAAGATCAGTGGATTCTCCCCGCTCGCATGGGGCAGCCGCAGCGTCGTCATCGGCCACGATGTCAGTCAGCCGGAATGGTCCACCGCCCTCGCATCCGCGCAGCACGATTTCCCCAGCCAGCCATGGGTCGTGCAGGAATTCGCTCAAGGGAAACTGATCGATCATCCCTACTTCGAACCCGGCACCGGTACCGTCCGCACCATGCGGGGCCGGGTCAGGCTCTGCCCGTACTATTTCACGGGCCGCGACTCGCGCGAACCCATCCTCGGCGGCGTCCTCGCCACCATCGTCCCAGCCGATAAGAAAATCATCCACGGCATGAAGGACGGCATCCTCGTTCCCTGCCGGATCGCCTGAGCGCGGCACCGCATTGCCCGGAAAGCGCGGGCCAGCCCACTCCGTATGTTGCGGAGACGTGCCCCTTGCCTCCATCCGCTTCCTCGCCGCTGTTTTCCTCGCTCTGACCAGTCTCAGCCGGGCGGATTTCCTGTCGGACGTTCGGCCGGTCCTCAAGGCGCGCTGCTTTTCCTGCCACAGTGCCCTCAAGGCGGAAGCCGGCCTGCGGCTCGACTCGGTCAGCGCCATGCACATGGGCGGCGACAGTGGATCCATTCTTGCCAATCACGCCGGCATCCTCCTCGACCGCATCACGTCGTCGGACGAAGCGGACCGCATGCCCCCGGAAGGCGCCCCGCTCACCCCGGCACAAATCGATGCCTTCCGTGCATGGATCGCAGCGGGTTCTCCAGCGCCGGTCCCGGACGAACCGGAACCAGACCCCCGCAGCCACTGGGCCTTCCAATTGCCGCAGCCCAGCCCGCTTCCGGAGGTGCCACCACCATGGAACGGCAATGCCATTGACCGCCTGCTGGCTTCCCACCACACGAAACAAGGACTCCAGCCGCAGGAACCCACGAAACCGGAACTCTGGCTGCGACGTGTCTCATTCGACCTCACCGGCCTTCCACCCACCCCCGCACAAGTCGCCGCCTTCCTCGCGGATCATGCCCCGGACGCCCGCAGCCGCGCCGTGGATCAATTGCTCTCCTCGCCCCAATTCGGCGAACGCTGGGCCCGCCACTTCATGGACCTCTGGCGCTACGCCGACTGGTGGGGCCTCGATCAGCAACTCCGCTACAGCCAGAAACACATCTGGCACTGGCGCGACTGGATCGTCGAATCGCTCAACGGCAACCACGGCCTCAACCGCATGATCACGGAAATGCTGGCCGCGGACGAACTGGCTCCGGACGATCCAGCCACGCTGCGCGCCACAGGTTTCCTCTGCCGGCCATACTACCTCTTCAACCGCACCACATGGCTCGATGAAGTCGTCGAACACACGAGCCGCGCCTTCCTCGGCCTCACCATGCAGTGCGTGAAATGCCACGATCACAAATACGACCCCCTTAGCCATACCGATTACTACCGCTTCCGCGCCATCTTCGAACCCTATCACGTCCGCGTGGACGCATGGCCGGACGAACTGGATTTCGAAAAGAATGGCCTCGCGCGCGCCTTCGATCTGCACACGGAACGTCCCACCTACCTGCACCGCCGCGGCGACGAAAAACTGGCGGACACGAGCAAGGCCCTCGCTCCCGGAATCCCCGCGCTCTTCGGCGACCTCCCCATCACACCAGTCACACTGCCGCCCACCGCCAGTCACCCTGGCACGCTTCCGCACGTGGCCGCCAGCCACCGCAAGGCTGCGGAAGCAGAAATCGCCACCCTCGCCTCCAGCGGAAACCAGCCGGAACGACTCGCCGCAGCTTCGCTCCGCCCGGACCTCATCGACGCCATCCACCGGGCCGATTCCGCCAAAGCGAGCCAGCATCCGGACGCTCCCGCCCTCGCCTCCCATGCCGCCCGACTCGAAGCCGCATGGAAGGTGGCCACGGCCGCCGCTAGCGCAGCAGAATCAGCCAAATCGGCCGCCGCCGCTCCCGCAGACAAAAAAACGGAACTCAGCAAACAGTCGGACGCTGCCATGGCGGCCTTCGTGAAGGCCTGCGAAACCGCCGCCCAGGCGGGCGACCAGTACACGCCACTCAAAGGAGCCATCAAAGCCCTCGAAGGCCCGGACGATTCGTTCGACCGCAATCCCCATGCCTATCCAGCCACCAGCACGGGCCGCCGCCTCGCCCTCGCCAAATGGATCACGGGCCCCAGCAATCCGCTGACTTCCCGCGTGCTCGTCAATCACGTCTGGATGCGGCTCACGGGCCATTCGTTCACCGAGGATCCTTCGGACTTCGGGCTCCGCTGCCGACCCCCTGCCCTCCAGAATCTCCTCGACCACCTCGCCCACGAATTCCACGCCCATGGCTGGCAACTCAAGCCACTCATCCGCTCGGTGGTTCTCTCCCGTGCCTACGCAGCCGCTTCGGGATCAGCCAATCACCCGCGCGAACAGCAGACGGACCCGGAAAACGCCTTCCTCTGGCGCATGAACGCACGCCGCCTCGAATCACAGGCGGTCCGCGATGGCATCCTTTCGCTCGCAGGCATCCTCGACACAACCATGGGCGGCCCTCCCGTGCCCGTCCCGTCAGGCGAAACCTCGCGCCGCCGCGCCCTCTACCTCCAGCAGCACGGCGAACTCGAGGACCGCTTCCTCGCCGCCTTCGACAACGCCAGCGTCTTCGAATGCTACCGCCGCCGCGAAAGCGTCACTCCCCAGCAGGCCCTCGCCCTCACCAATAGCCGCATCGCCCGCGAAGCAGCCCGCAGCATGGCCGACCGCTCCGCTACCCTGCCGGATCCCGAATTTGTCGCCACTGCCTTCTCCGCCGTCCTCGGCCGCCCGCCCTCGCCCGCAGAAACCGAGGCCTGCCTCCGCGGTCTCGCCTCGTTCCAGCAGCACGACGCTCCCCTCGCCCGGGCCCACCTCACTCTCGCTCTCTTCAGCCATAACGATTTCGTGACTCTGCGATGAACCGCGACCTCTTCCCGCAACTCCAGCGGCTCGCTTCGCGCCGCCGCTTCCTCCACGCCCTCACCTCAGGCTGCGGCGGCCTCGCCCTCCAATCACTCATGGCGTCGGATTCCCCATGGTCGCCCCCCAGTGGCCACCCGCACCACCGGCCCAAGGCCAGCCGCGTCATCTGGATCTTCCTCCGCGGCGGCCTCAGCCACATGGAAAGCTTCGATCCCAAACCCGCCCTCAATCAGTACGCCGGCAAAACCATCGCCGAAACCCCGCACCGCGATGTCCAGTCGCCGGAACGCCTCAAACGCGTCCGCGTCGTCGTCGTCAACGACGCCAATGGCCAGCAGCGCTCCACCATCTACCCGCTCCAGACGGGCTTCCGGAAGTACGGACAATCCGGTGCCGCCATCAGCGACTGGTTCCCCCACATCGGATCGTGCGCCGACGACATCGCCATCGTCCGCTCCATGTGGACCACCGATGACAATCACGGTGCCCAGGTCCAGTTCCACTCGGGCCGCCACATGCTCGACCCACGCGAACCCACCATCGGCGCATGGATCAACTACGGCCTTTCCTCGCTCTCGGATAACCTGCCACGCTTCGTCAACATCGGCCCGCGCTTCTTCGATGTCCGCGACGGTCATTACCTCGGCCCAGCCTACGACGCCGTCAATCTCCGCATCGATCCTGCCAACCCGCTGGCCTTCGCTTCGCCGGAAATCCCCACGCCCGATTCCGTGCAATCCGACCACTTCCAGCTGGTCCGCACGCTCGATCAGCTGGCCGCCACGGAATACCCGGAAGACACCATGCTGGCTGCCCGGCTCCAGAGCTACGAACTCGCCTTCCGCATGCAGCGCGCCGTTCCGGAAATGCTCGCGTTCGACAAGGAACCGGAATCGGTCCGGAAACTCTACGGCCTCGACCAGAAACACACGGAATCCTTCGGTCGTCAGCTCCTCGCCGCCCGGCGCATGGCGGAACGCGGCGTCCGCTTCATCCAGATCCAGCACGGCGACGGGGCCGCCGGCGCATGGGACGCCCACGGCGGCCTGCGCGACAATCACAGCCGTCTCTCCGCAGAAGTCGACCTCCCCACGGCCGGCCTCCTCAAGGACCTCAAGGCCCGCGGCATGCTCGACGATACCATCGTGGTCTTTGCCACGGAATTCGGCCGCACACCCGGTTCCCAGGGATCGGACGGACGCGACCACCATCCCTACGGCTTCTCCATCTGGATGGCCGGCGGCGGCATCCGCGGCGGCATCGTCCACGGCTCCACAGACGAACTCGGCTTCCATGCCACGGAGTCTCCGCACTACGTCACGGACGTCCACGCCACCATCTACCACCTCCTCGGCATCAATGCCCGCCAACTCGAAATCCCCGGCCACCGCCGCCTCGACCGCGACTACGGCTCGGTCATTTCTCCCATCCTTGCCTGAACCACGGCACTCCGCCCAGTCACTTCCCGGAACCTCGCCTCGTACCCCGGATGGTTCGTCCCCATAAGACGATCCCACACATTGAAGTACAGTCCGTAATTCCCCCGCATCTTCTCATGATGCTGCACATGATGCGTCGGTGTGTTGAGCAGCCGCCCGAGCCAAGTGTCCATGAGCCAGCGTGGATAGAATTCGAAGCCCGTGTGGCCGAGCACATTGTTCCCGATCTGCCAGACCATGAAGATCAGAAAGGCCAGCGGATGCATCGGCACCGTGAAGGCCAGCAGCGGAAAAATCCCCGCCTGCACAGCGGCTTCGAGCGGACTGAACGCATACGCCGCCCACGGACTGGGATTGCTGCTTTCATGATGCACCCGGTGAAACCAGCGGAACAACCGCCGGTGATGCATGAGCCGATGCGTCCAGTAGAACCATGTGTCGTGCACCACCATCGCCACGAGCACACTCAGCCCGAACCACAGCCAGCCACGGCTGTCGATGTCACGGTAAATCCGCCACGATCCACCACGGCCGAGCAGCACGGTGACGGTCCCCACCAGCCCGTAGACCAGCACGGTCAGCACGGACCATCCCAGTTCCCGCCGGACATTGGCTGCCCCAGGATCGCGCTGAATGATCTTCCGGTGCCACCATTTCCTCCGGAAGAAAACATACGCCAGCAGCCATGCCAACCCGGCCGCCACGAGATACCGCAGCCAGTTCTCCACGGCAATTCCCACAAAGAGCTTTCCCAGCCGGTTCATGCCTTCTCAAGCCCCGGCAGGGTTCCCGTGCTGTCGCCGAGCTTCTCGGCCGTCACATCCATCCTCCGCAGCATCGATACCCACAGATTCGCAATCGGCGTCTCTTTCCCATACCGCAGATGCCGTCCGGGAAGAATCGTGCCGCAGCCCCGCCCCGCCAGCAGCACAGGCAGATCCTCGTGATTGTGCGCATTCCCATCGGCAATCGCACTGCCATAGGCAATCATGCTGTGATCCAGCAGCGTACCGTCCCCTTCCCGCACCGACGCCAGCTTCCCAAGCAGATACGCAAACTGCTTCATGTGAAACAAATTGATCTGCCGCAGCTTGGCCTGCTTGGCCGCATCTCCGCCATGATGCGAAAGGTCATGATGACCCTCCGAAGCCCCCGCAAAAGGATACGGACGGTTGCTGCCTTCGTTCGCCAGCACAAAGGTCGAGACCCTCGTCACATCGGTCTGAAAGGCCAGTACCATGAGGTCGCACAGAATCCGCAGATGTTCCTCATAACTGGCCGGAATGCCAGCGGGCACGGCATACTCGGGAACCGTCACCGGCGGCAACTTGGCCGCCTGCTCGATCCTCAACTCGATCTCCCGCACAGCCGTGAAGTACTCGTCCAGCTTCCGCGCATCCCCAGCCCCCAGCCTCCGCGTCAGATCCTGCGCATCTTCCCGCACATAATCCAGAATGCTCCGCCGCATGGCCTCGCGCCGGCCCTTCTCGGCACTCTGACCCGACCCGAACAACCGCTCGAACACGAGCTTCGGATTCACTTCCTTGGGCAGGGGCTGCGTCGCGGAACGCCACGCCATCGTGGAGGAATACACACAGCTGTAGCCACTGTCGCAGTTCCCGGCCATGGCCCCGGCTTCGCCGCCAATTTCCAGCGAACTCAGCCGCGTCCGGTTCCCCACCTGGGCTGCCGCCACCTGATCCACGGAGATCCCATTCCGGATCTGCAGGCCGTCAGTCTTGTGCGGATGCGCCCCGGTCAGAAAGGACGAAAGGGCCCGTGCATGGTCTCCCCCACCATCACCATGAGCCCGCGCCCCATCAGCCGTCAACCCGCTCAGCACAAGGATTTCCTCACGCAGCGCCGCCAGTGGTTCAAGGGTCGGTGGGAGCGACCGCAGCGGCCCGTCCTCCGCAGGCGTCCAATCCGCCATGTTCACTCCATTGGGCACATACAAAAAGGCCATGCGGCAGGGGGCCACAGTCCCGGCCTTGGCCTCGGCAGACCACGCGGTCACCGGCCCCATGGCTTCAAGCCACGGCACGGACAGCGCTGTTCCCAATCCCCGCAGCAGGGTCCGTCGCGACAGTGTCTCTCGTTTCAGCAGGTTCATAGGTTTTGTCCTTTCACTGGTTGCTTCCCGGATCACTCAGGCCGGTACCCCCGGCGCTTCAGAAATGCTTCGCTCCGCACAATCGCCGTCACCAGCGCAGAAAACCGGTTGGCCCCCGCTTCGGTTTCCCGCACCACCGACGCCAGCACCGGCCGGTCCGCACTCTGCACCCCGCGGCCCAGCGCATACGTCATCAGCTTCTCGGCCAGACACCGCAGAAACTCTTCCCTCCGCTCAAGCAGCAGGTCCTTGACCCCAGCCGGTCCGGCAAATTCAGTGCGGCCCAGCGTCCCGCGCGCATCGACCGGATGCCTGCCATCCTTCTCCCGGAAGGCCCCGACCGCATCGAAGTTCTCCAGCGCAAATCCCAGCCCGTCCATGCGCGCATGACACCCCGCACAGGCCGCATTCTTCCGGTGTTCCTCCATGCGCTCACGCAGCGAAACTTCTTCTCCCAATCCCCCGCCGGCCTTCTCGAGTTCCGGTACATTCGGCGGCGGCGGCGGCGGTGGCGTCCCCAGCAATTGCTCCAGCACCCACTTCCCGCGCTTCACAGGCGATGTCCGCGTCGGATTCGACGTCACCGTGAGCACGCTGGCCTGCGTCAGCAGACCACCACGCGTCCGGTCCTTCAAAACCACCATCTGAAACCCATCGGGTGCCGCCTTGGCCGCATCGTACGGCAATCCATAATGCCTCGCCAGTGGCTCGTTCACCCACGTGAACTCAGCATCGATCAGTTCCAGCAGATTCCGCCCGCCAAAGAAAACACTGGCCACAAATCGCTCGGTCTCCCGTAGCATCGAAGCCCGCAGCTGATCGTTGAACGCCGGAAAAAGCTTCCCGTCAGGCCCCACGAAATCAATCCTCCGCAGCTGCAGCCACTGCATCGCAAAATTCGTCACCAAAGTCAGGGCCCGCGGATCCTTCAGCATCCTGCGCACCTGCAGCTCCAGCTGACCCCTCAGTTCCCCTCGGTCAGCCAGCCCCATCAGCTCGGCATCAGGCATGCTCGACCACAGAAAATAGGAAAGACGCGAAGCCACCTGATGCTCGCTCAGTTCCTGTGCCCCCGGCTCGGCAGCCCGGTCATCAAGTTCCACCCGGAACAGAAACTTGGGCGAACACAGCACGGCCTGCATGGCAAGCCGCGCCGCCGCCTCCCAGCGCGCTCCCGCCTCCATTTCCCGCCCGGCCAGCTTGAGCAGTGCTTCCAGTTCCCCTGGCTCCAGCGGCCGCCGGAACGCCCGCCGCGCAAAACGGCCCAGCACGTCGCGCAACTTCGCCGACGCATCGCTCCCGCCGGTCTCCAGAAGCAGGCGCTGACTCGCCGGCCGGCTGTCCAGCGGACCTTCCAGCGCAAAGTACTCAATCCACAGCCGCGACGTTCCCGCCGCGGGCTTCTCCATCGCCAGCATGACCCGTTCCCGTCCAGCCTCAGCCGGCAGCTTCACTTCAAGCACCTCCGCCAGCTCCGCAGAATCCGCCTTCACCGGAAAGGTCGCCAGCAGCCGCGCAGGCTTGAGCACATTCCCGGAAAACTTCGCCAGTTCCTCATCCGATGACACCTTCGCAAGACTCGGCCCAGTCAGCAGAATCCCCACCCGCAGCGGCCCTCCGTCCGCACTCTTCCCGTATACCTTCGCCCGGAAAACATAGTCGCCCCCCGGCTCCCATTGATACGGGGTATGAATCGCCCCCACCTCGATCGCCGTCGCCCCATCGCTGCTCACTCTCCGCCATTCCCCTTCCATCACCTTCGTGGCCACATCGGCCGAGGATGGTTCCGTAAACCGCGACGCCAACTGCCGCTGCACGGGTGCCGGGGGATCAGGAATGATGGCCTGCTCCATGATCGTTTCAGCCGCCGCCAGATACCGCTCCATCAGCAGCGGCGACAGACTCAGCACATCCCCAATGCTGTCAAAACCATAACCAATGTCATCGGACGGCAGCACGGACGCCGCATCGAAATCCACCCCGGTCAGATCACGAACCGTATTCCGGTACTCAAAACGATTGAGCCGCCGCATCGTCACCCGACCCGGATCAGGCGGGGCCTTGCGGTCGTGCTCCTCCAGAAATCCCGACACCTCACTACTGAATCGCTCGGCCTCGGCAGCCCCGGGACGCGGCACCCCCTTCCGGTCGGGCGGCATCTCGCCGGACGCCACCACCTTGATCGCCTTTTCCCATACCGCCCGGTCATCAAGAAGCGATCCCCCACCGCGGAAAGCTTCCAGCGAAATGTCGCCCTTCGCTTCCTCGGCACCATGACACTTCACACAGTACTGCCCCACAAACTCCCGTGCCCCGGCAAGATCCTCAGCCCGCAGCGGTTCCGCCGCCATTCCCACCATCCATGCCATCAGCCCAAGACGGTGCAGGATCATTCGCGTCATCCCCTCATATTCCCCGGAAACCGCCCGCTGTCTGGACCCGCGACCCCGTAGCGGCACCACCCGGCTCAATCTGGCCGCCGCATCACAAACATGTCGTCAGTCCGGCAATACCACGCAGGACTCTGCATCCTCCCGATCGGCTGATACTTCCCGGGGTGCATCGCAAAGGTCTCCGGATCCATCAACCCATCCCTCACATGAACATGCAGCACCTGCCCAATCACAAGACGGTTGCCGCCAAATTCCAGCGTACTCCATTCCCGGCACTCCAGCGCCGCCGGTGCCGCCACCAACCGCGGAGGCCGCACCACCCGCGACGCCACCGTCACCAGACCGGCAGCCTCGACTTCACTCTGCCCAGCCGGCAGCGACGCAGCACACGCATTCATGGCCCCGGCAAGGGGTTCATCAACCAGATGCACCACAAATTCCCCGGTCAGCCGGATGTTCCGCGCCGTGTCTTTCGGCACGCCCGGAGCCCGGTCCCCGGGAGCCAGCACCACCACCGGAGGATCACAGCCCATCACATTGAAGAAACTGAACGGAGCCGCATTGACCCTCCCCTCCCCATCCACAGTCGTCACCAGCGCAATCGGCCGCGGCACCACCAACCCCGCCAGAATCGTGTACGCTTCCTCAGCCAGCGGTCCCGTCAGATCGAATTCCATGCGCTTCCTCCTCAGGCCTGCTCGGCCAGCCACGCCTCGAATTGCTCGCGGTCGATGTTGTAGCGACGACCGCACCGCGGACACATCGCCCGCAGCACCTCGGCCCCCTCAAAGAGATGATCCAATCCAAGGGTCGCCTGCGTCTGCAGCGCCGCATAAAGCCGGTCAGGCGCACAACCACATTCCCAATGATACCTCCGGGTCTCCAGCAGACTGAGTTCTTCCTGACGGTCAAGCTTCCGCACATCGTCCTGCGTCAGTCCCTCCAGCCACCCCAGATCACACTGCGGCTGCGCCGACACAAAAACATAGTCCTCATCACTGTGCTCGAAAAACCTCCCGCGCCGCTGCTCGCTGCGCGCATAGAATTCCTCGACCGCCGCAAAGAAATTCCCGCCGGAAAAATCAATCGCACTCTGCCGCACCGGCTGACTCGCCTTCTGCACCAGCGCATGAAACATCCCCGTCGGCCCAACCTTCACGTTCTCCGTGAAACACCGACCCACCACCGACGACCGCCCATTGTCCCCCGTCACAAAGAAATTCGCGAGCGGCTTCTGGAAATTCACAGTCCACGCATGCCGCTCATTCCACGGACACGCCGCCAGATGCAGCGTGAAGGCCACCAGCGCATCCTTCATCATCCCGTCAATCTGCGGAGCCAGCTGCAGCTTCAGCTCGGCACTGTGCAGATAATAATCCATGAACAGATCACTGAAAATCCCACGCACCAGCAGGGCATTGCGCTTCCGCACAAAGTAACTCCGCACCTCAATGTCCGACGGGCCCTCGGCCCCATCATCGTCTTCCGGCTCGCTCATGTAAGGATCAGTAGGCTTTCGCAAAAATCACCCGCCGCGATGACGGCTTTCCGGTCAGAAAACACACGCCTTCTTCAAGGTACTCGTCCCCGAACGGAACACACCGCATGGTCACCCCGAACTGCTTCTGAATCCGTTCCTCGTCACCAGCGGACCCCGCCCAGTGACAAAGCGCAAAGCCTCCATGAATCTCGGGCTTGTCGGAATTCGCCGCCGTGAAAAAGGCCTCGAACGCCTCCTGGCTGTCAATCCGCACCATGTTCGCATCACGGAAGGCCGTGGCCCGCTCCAGCAACCCATCCTGCACCGACTGCAGCAGCGCCACCGCACCAGACACAAAGACGGCATGCTCCGGAAATTCCTTCTCCTTCATGCCCCGATCCCGCCGCGCCACCGCCAGCGTCCCCTTCTCAAGATCCCGCGGCCCGATCTCCACCCGCACGGGCACTCCCTTCTTTACCCATTCCCAGTTCTTCGTGCCCCCAGGCAGATCCCGCGCATCCACCTGCACCCGCAGCGCCTCGCCTCCCCACGTCCGCGACCGCAGCTCCGCCGCCAGTGCCTGACACGCCTCCAGCACGGCCTGCTTCGTCTCTTCCTTCGGCGTCACCGGCAGAATCACCACCTGCACCGGTGCCACCCGCGGCGGCAGCACCAGACCATCATCGTCACTGTGCGCCATGATCAGGGTCCCGATCAGCCGCGTGCTCACCCCCCAGCTCGTCGTCCACGCATACTCCCGTCCACCCCCGCGCCCCGTAAACTGAATACCCGCCGCCCGACTGAAATGCTGACCCAGAAAATGACTGGTCCCTGCCTGAATCGCCTTCCGGTCCTGCACCATCGCCTCAATGCACAAGGTAATGTCAGCTCCCGGAAACCTCTCCCGCTCGCTCTTCTCCCCACGGATCACCGGAATCGCCAGATGATCCCGCACAAAGGTCTCATACACGTTCAGCATCCGCTCGGTCTCCTCCAGCGCCTCCTCCTTCGTCTCATGCGCCGTATGTCCCTCCTGCCACAGAAATTCCGCGGTCCGTAGGAAAATCCGCGGCCGCATCTCCCACCGCATCACGTTCGCCCACTGATTGATCAGCAACGGCAAATCCCGGTAACTCTCCACCCAGCGCGCAAAGGCCGCCCCAATGATCGTCTCGGACGTCGGCCGGATCACATACGGCTCACTCAACTCCCCCGTCGGCACCATCTTCATGCTCCCATCCGGCTGCTTCTGCGACTCCAGACGGTGATGCGTCACCACCGCGCATTCCTTCGCAAAACCTTCCACATGCGCCGCTTCCTTCTCCAGATAACTCAGCGGAATCAGCAGCGGAAAGTACGCATTCACATGCCCGGTCTCCTTGAACATCCGGTCAAGCTGCTGCTGAATGTTCTCCCAGATCCCATACCCCCAGGGCTTGATCACCATGCAGCCCCGCACCTCGGAATTCTCCGCCATGTCCGCCGCCCGGATCACCTGCTGATACCATTCCGGAAAATCCACGCTGCGCTGCGGTGAAATGGCGGTCGTCGTCTTGGATGTGGCTGGCTGGCTCATGGATTCAGTTTCAGAGGAAAGCCGCCCACCATGCCGCCCCTGCCTCCGCTGGCAAAAGGAAAACTCCCACCCCCCGCAAAGTCCTCAGACCCCACCCGCAGGATGCACACGGGACCGCTTCCGCCAGTGCCTCCGCAAACCCGCCAGCGCAGGCACGACCAGCACCCCATGCACCAGCAGCCACGTCCGCAGCGACCCCACCGCCGCCTCATGCAGCCGCGCCGCCCGCTGCCGCCCCAGC
>JBDKER010000040.1:0-37660 GCA_039795165.1 Verrucomicrobiota bacterium
ATAAAGTCAAACCTCAAATGCGCGTCCGCTGAAAACTCCAGCCAGAAGGTCTGTCCGATTGTCGCTCCGCTTGTCTAGATCTTGTCGGCTTGTGCGTGGAAAAAACTCCAGCCAGAAGGTCTGTCCGCTTGTCGCTCCGCTTGTCTAGATCTTGTCGGCTTGTGCGTGGAAAAGGTCTGTCCACCTGTCGGCTTCCCTCCGAGCCAGAAGGTCTGTCCGCTTGTCTAGATCTTGTCGGCTTGTGCGTGGAAAAAACTCCAGCCAGAAGGTCTGTCCGCTTGTCTAGATCTTGTCGGCTTGTGCGTGGAAAAGGTCTGTCCACCTGTCGGCTACCCTTGTCGGCTTGTGCGTGGAAAAGGTCTGTCCACCTGTCGGCTTCCCTCCGAGCCAGAAGGTCTGTCCGCTTTTCTAGATCTTGTCGGCTTGTGCGTGGAAAAGGTCTGTCCACCTGTCGGCTTGCTGAAAACACCAGCCAGAAGGTCTGTCCACCTGTCGGCTTCACCTGTCGGCTTCACCTGTCGGCTTGTCCACCTGTCGGCTTGTCCACCTGTCGGCTTTGTCCGCTTGTCGGCTGTTCCTCGTGGGTTGGGTAGGATGAGGCTAGCCGGAGGGATTGCCGGTTGGTCGCTGTGGTATGACCATTGGCTTGCTCATCGGCTGCAGTTGGAGATCCTGAGGGGCTGTGTGGGTGAGGCAGGTGGCCTGCTGTGATTGGGTGGGAAGGCTGGGGAATGAGGTGCCTGGATGGGGGTGATGATCGGAGGACGGGGTTTTTGCCGGTTCGTGGTTTGCGGGTTGTTTTCGATTAGTGGCAGGGGGTGTGGAAATCGGGAAGGGGCTGCTTGCGTCCGCGGGGGTGCTGGGCAGCGTTGGGAACGTATGGCTTCAAGGTCGAGCAGGAAAACGTCGGGGAAACAGTCCGTGGAACAGCAGGCGGGAGGGACGCCTGTGGGGGTGGGGAGTGGGGGATGTAGTGTAATCATCCGGGGTGTGCGGACGAACAATCTGAAGGGGATTGATCTGGATCTGCCGCTGGGGAAGCTCAATGTGATTACCGGGCCGAGTGGGAGCGGGAAGTCATCGCTGGCCTTTCAGACGATATATGCGGAGGGTCAGCGGAGGTACGTGGAGACATTTTCCCCGTACACGCGGCAATTTTTCGAGCGGATGGACAAGCCGCAGGCGGATGAGATCCGCGGGATACCGCCGGCGATTGCGATACAGCAGAGCAATGCGGTGAGGACGACGCGGTCGACGGTGGGGACGATGACTGAGATCAATGACTATCTGAAGCTGCTGTGGCCGAGGGTAGCGGAGGCGGTTTGTGGTGGCTGTGGTGGGGTGGTGCGGCCTGACACGGTGGAGGCGGCGGTAGTGGCTGTGGGTCGTGAGATGTCAGGGAAGACGGTGTTGGTGTGTTTTCCGGTGCCGGTGCCGGCGAAGACCGATCCAGGTGAATTCTTTGCCTTTCTGCAGCAGCAGGGGTATGTGCGGCTGCTGGTTTATGGGGAAGTGGTGCGGACCGATGAACCGGCGGCGTATGGTCGGGCCACTTTGCCTGCGGTGGTGCAGGTGATTCAGGATCGGGTGGGGTCGGGCGACCGTGGGCGGCTGGCGGAGGCGGTGGAGCAGGCTTTCCGGCTGGGGAAGGGGAAGCTGAGCGTGGTAGAGTCCGGGGTAGGCGGGAAGGAGTTGGCGTTTTCGCGTGGGTGGCATTGTGCGGCGTGCGATCTTGAGATCCGGCCGCCGACGCCGGCCTTGTTTACGTTCAACAATCCGGTGGGGGCTTGTCCGGTGTGCCGTGGGTTTGGGCGAACCATTGGGATTGATCTGGAGCGGGCCTTGCCGGACAAATCGCTGAGCATTGCTGGTGGGGTGGTGAAGGCGTTTCAGGGCGAGACGTATGGGGAGAGCCAGCGGGATCTGCTGCGGTGTGCGCGGGAGCGAGGAGTGCCTTTGGATGTGGCCTTTGATGAACTGAGCGAGTCCGACCGGGAGTGGGTGCTGCGTGGGGATCCGGAGTATGCGGACGATCCTGAGGCGGCGTGGGAGGGTCGGCGCTGGTATGGGGTGCAGGGATTCTTTGATTACTTTGAGAAGAAGGCGTACAAGATGCATGTACGGGTTTTTCTGAGTCGTTACCGCAGCTATACCGAGTGCCGGGCGTGCCGTGGTGCGCGGCTGCAGCCTGAGGCGCTTACTTTCCGGGTAGGTGGGCTGCGGCTGCCAGACTGGTGGCGGTTGCCCGTGGATGAACTGCTGCCGCTGGTGGAAGCTGTGGGATTGCCGTCGGGTGATCATACGGCAGAGCTGGTGCGGGCGGAGATTGCGGGTCGGCTGCGGTATTTGTCCGAGACTGGGCTGGGGTATCTGAATCTGGACCGTGCGAGTCGGACCCTGAGTGGAGGGGAAGTGATGCGGGTGAATCTGACGACCTGTCTGGGGGCGTCATTGGTGAACACGCTGTTTGTGCTGGACGAGCCGAGTGTGGGTTTGCATCCGCGGGATACGGGGAGGCTGATTGGGGTGATGCGGCGGTTACGGGACAAAGGGAATACGCTGCTGGTGGTGGAGCATGAGGAGAGTGTCATGCGGGCGGCCGATCATCTGATTGAGATTGGGCCTGGCCGTGGGGAAGAGGGGGGAGAGCTGGTGTATGCGGGGCCGCTGAGCGGGCTGGCGTCGGCACCGCGGTCGCTGACAGGCGACTATCTGCTTGGGAGGAAGGAGATTGCGGTGCCTGCGAAGCGGAGGCCGCGGCGGAGGGGTCATGAGATCAGGATTCAGCGGGCGAGTCAGAACAATCTGCGGGGGATTGATGTGGTGGTGCCGCTGGGGTTGTTCTGCTGTGTGAGTGGGGTGAGCGGGAGTGGGAAGAGCACGCTGGTGCATGAAGTACTGTATGAGAATCTGCTGCGGAAGCATGGTGTGGCGACGGAGAACGAGCCTGGGCGCTGCCGGGACATTCTGGGGTCGGCGAAGATCCGGCAGGTGGTGATGGTTGATCAATCGCCACCGAGTCGGACGCCGCGGAGCACACCGGCTGTATACTGCGGGGCGTGGGAGCATCTGCGGCAGTTGTTTGCCGAGTCGCCCGATGGGGTTGAGCAGAACGTGAAGCCCGGGCATTTTTCGTTCAATAGCGGGCCGGGGCGCTGCGGGCGGTGTCAGGGTGCTGGATATGAGAAAGTGGAGATGCAGTTTCTCAGTGATTTGTTTGTGAAGTGTCCTGAGTGTGATGGGAAGCGGTTCCGTGCTGAGACGCTGAAGATCCGGTGGCAGGGGTGCAGCGTGCATGAGGTGCTGGAGATGACGGTGACGGCGGCGCTGGCATTTCTGGGCCGGGATGAATCCGTGCTGGCGCGTAAGGCAGCCGAGGCGCTGCGGATCCTGGAGGATGTGGGCCTGGGCTATCTGAGGCTGGGGCAGCCGCTCAACACGCTGTCGGGCGGGGAGAGTCAGCGACTCAAGCTGGTGGGTCATCTGCTGGAGAGTGGTGTTGGGCACACGCTGTTCATCCTTGATGAACCGACGACTGGGCTGCATGCGGATGACATTGCGATGCTGCTGAAGCTGTTTCAGCGGCTGGTGCGGGAGGGGCATTCCCTGCTGGTGATCGAGCACAATGTAGATGTGCTGAAGTGTGCCGACTGGCTGATTGATCTGGGGCCGGAGGCGGGCGCGGCTGGAGGGCTGCTTGTGGCCGAGGGAACGCCTGAGGAAGTGGCGCGCGTGGAGGGATCGCACACCGGGCGGTTTCTGGCGGAAGTGCTGGGTGGAAAGCGTCCGGCTGCGGTGTCGGACGAAGGAGGCGGGTCAGGGCTCTCGGTGGCGGTGCCGCGGGGGATCAGCATCCGTGGGGCGCGGGAGCACAATCTGAAGAATCTGAATGTGGAGATTCCGCGGGATCAGTTTGTGGTGGTGACTGGGTTGTCCGGGTCTGGGAAGAGCACGCTGGCGTTTGACATTGTCTTTGCGGAGGGGCAGCGGAGGTTTCTTGATAGCATGTCGGCGTATGCGCGGCAGTTTGTGGAGCAGATGGAGCGGCCCGAGGTGGATCATGTGAGTGGGTTGCCGCCGACTGTGGCGATTGAGCAGAGGATCAGCCGAGGGGGAGGGAAGAGCACGGTGGCGACGGTGACTGAGGTTTATCATTTCCTGCGGCTGCTGTATGCGAAGTGCGGGGAGCAGGAATGTCCGCGGTGTCTGGTGGCGGTGCAGCAGCAGAGTGCGGGAGCGATTGCGGAAGCGGTGCGCGGGGCGCTGCGGCGTGGGCCGGTGAGGATCTGTGCGCCGGTGGTCCGCGGTCGGAAAGGCTATCATACGGCGGTGGCCGAGGCTGCAGGGAGGCAGGGATTTACGGAACTGGTGGTGGATGGCAAGCTAGTGTCCGTGGACGGGTTCGAGAAGCTTGAGCGTTTCAAGGAACACAGCATTGATGTGGTGGTGGCGCATGTGACGGGCAAGCCATCGATGGCCGAGCTGGATGGCCAGGTGCGGCGGGCGCTCGAGGTTGGGCGTGGGGTGGTGAGGATTCTGGAGAAGGGAGGCGAGGCGACCGTGCTTAATGCGCGGCGCTGCTGTCCGGAGTGTGGGGAATCCTTTGATGATCTTGATCCCCGGCTGTTTTCCTTCAATAGTCCTCATGGTTGGTGTCCGGATTGCCGTGGGTATGGGACGCTGCGGGAAGGGATCGAGCTGGATACGACGCGGGCGGCGTCCGTGATGGAGGCTGAGTTGCTGGAGGAAGCGCGGCGCGAGTCCGACCGGCCCGAGGATCTGCGCACCTGTCCTTGCTGCCGCGGTGGGCGGCTCAACCGTGAAGCGCTGCATGTGCGGGTGCAGGGACAGACACTTGCCGAGCTGACGGCCCTGCCGGTTGCCGGTGTGCTGCGGCAGCTGGCATCGTACCGTTTCAGCGGGACGCAGGCGCTGATTGCGCGCGACATCATGAGCGAGATCGGGCAGCGTCTGCGGTTTCTCGAGGAAGTTGGGCTTGGCTATCTGCAGCTTGGGCGCAGTGCGACCACGCTGAGTGGCGGGGAGAGTCAGCGCATCCGGCTGGCGGCGCAGCTGGGATCGAATCTGAGCGGGGTTCTGTATGTGCTCGACGAGCCGACCATTGGGCTGCATCCGCGGGACAACGAAGCTCTGCTGAACACGCTGACGGCGTTGCGGGACAAAGGGAATTCGCTGCTGGTGGTGGAGCATGATGAAGAGACGATGCGGCGGAGCGACTGCATCATTGATCTGGGACCTGGGGCAGGCAAGTTTGGAGGCGAGTTGATGGCACAGGGGACGGTGGCCGAACTGGCGGCGAATCCGGCGTCGGTGACTGGCAGGACCCTTGGGAAGCCGATGCGGCATCCGCTGCGTGGGTCGCGCCGGGCCTTGCCATTGGCTGACGATGAGGCTGGCTGGCTGCGGGTGAGGGGGGCGCGGGCCAACAATCTGCAGAATGTCGACGTGGCGATTCCGCTGGGGCGGCTCAGTGTGATCACGGGGATCAGTGGAAGCGGGAAGAGCAGCTTCATGCGCGGGGTGCTGCAGCCGTCCGTGAGTGCTGTGCTGGGGGCGAAGCGGGCTGGGTCGGTCAAGCTGACTGGCTGCGATGCCGTGCTGGGGGTGGAGCGGATTGAGGCCGTGTATGAAGTGGATCAGTCACCGATTGGGAAGACGAGCCGGAGCACACCGGGGACGTATCTGAAGGTCTTTGATGAGATCCGGGCCTTGTTTGCGGCGGTGCCTGCGGCGAGGCTGCGTGGGTATGCGGCTGGGCGGTTTTCCTTCAATACCGAGGGAGGGCGGTGCGAGGCGTGCGGGGGCAATGGGGTGATCCGGCATGAGATGGCATTTCTGCCGGTGAGTCATGTCGTGTGCACCGAGTGCGGCGGGCAGCGGTACAACCGGGCCACGCTGGAGATTGAGTTCGGGGGCTGCAGCATTGGTCAGGTCATGGACATGACGATTGCGGAGGCGGCGGATTTCTTTGCTGCGCATCCGAAGATTGCTCGGACCCTGCGGTTGCTGGTGGATACGGGGACTGGGTATCTGCGGGTGGGTCAGCCCAGTCCGACGCTGTCCGGTGGGGAAGCGCAGCGGCTCAAGCTGGTGGCCGAGCTGAGCCGCGGGGTGGCGCGCAGCGAGCATGCGCGGCTGCGGCGCAACCGGGAGCCGAAGGGGAATCTTTATCTTATCGAGGAACCGACCATTGGGCTGCATCCGAGTGATGTGGCGAAGCTGCTCGATGTGCTGCATCGGCTGGTGGATGATGGTCATACGGTGGTGGTGATTGAGCATAATCTTGATGTGATGGCTGAGGCTGACTGTATAGTGGACATGGGGCCTGAGGCGGGAGCCGAGGGTGGTCGGGTGGTGGCGAGCGGGACGCCCGAGGAGGTGGTGAAGTCGAAGGAGAGCCGCACGGCACCGTTTCTGCGGGGCGTGCTGGCGGCTGGGCGGGGCAAGAAGCGCTGAGGGAGGAAATGGTGATGAAAGCGAAGATGCCGGCTGCGTTGGAATGGCTGTATTCCGTGCAGCAGTTTGGGGTGAAGCCCGGGCTGGAGAACACGCGGAAGCTGCTGCGTGAGCTGCAGTTGCCGTGGGAGCGCCAGCGGTTTTTCCATGTGGCTGGCACGAACGGGAAGGGGTCGACTTGTGCCTTTCTGGAGAGTGTGCTGCGGGCGGGCGGGGAACGGACGGGCCTGTTCACGTCGCCGCATCTGGTGCAGTTTGGCGAGCGGATCCGGTGTCAGGGAAAGATGATTCCGGTGGACGAGCTGTGCCGGGGCATTGAGTCGCTGCGGCTGGTGGTATCCGGATGGGATCCGCATCCGACATTCTTCGAGTTGGCGTTGATGCTGGGGCTGGACTGGTTTGAGCGGAGCGGGGTGGAGTCTGTGGTGCTGGAGACGGGGATGGGAGGTAGGCTTGATGCGACCAATGTGCTGCGGCCGGTGGTTTCCGTGATTACTCCGATTGGGATGGATCATCAGCAATGGCTGGGGGGGACGCTTGCAGAAATAGCCGGGGAGAAGGCGGGGATCATCAAGGCGGGAGTGCCGGCGGTGAGTGCGCCGCAGGAGCCTGAGGCTGCGGCGGTGCTGGTGGCGGCGGCGGAGCGGGTGGGTACGGTGCTGGAATTTGTGAGGGAGCCGTGGCGGGGGGTGCTGCCCTTGCCGGGGGAGCATCAGGCTTGGAATGCGGCGCTGGCGGTGGCGGCGCTGCGGGCAGCCGGGGTCCGGCTGACTGACGAGGCAGTGCGGGAGGGTTTGGCGGCGACCGAGTGGCCTGCGAGGTTTCAGAAGCTTGAGGGTGGGCGGGTGATCGTCGATGGGGCGCACAATGCGCATGGGCTGGCGGCGCTCGTGGCGGCCTGGCAGCGGGAGTACGGGGATGAGAAGGCGGCGTTGGTTTATGGGGCGGTGGCTCCGCGGGACGTGCGGGAGACCACGGCCCTGCTGGCTCCGCTGGCCGGTTCGTGGGAATGCGTGGCTCCCGATTCGCCGCGGGCCATGGCGGCGGGCGAGGTGGTGGCGGTGATTCCGGCGGGAGCCCCGGTGCGGGAGCATGGATCGCTGGGGGGTGCCCTTGCGGCGGCGCGGTCGACAGGGCGGCGGGTGCTGATCTGCGGATCCCTCTATCTCTGCGGGGAAGCGCTGGCTTTGCTGCAGGGCGGAGTCTTTGAGAGCAGCGGGCAGTGAGTTTGCTGCGGATGGCGGAACGGCGGGAAATTCCTGCGGCTGCCGGGTGTGGCTTATCGATTCACGGGTGCCGCTGGTTCCATGCGAGGCAGTCCGCGTAACGGACGCCGGAGCCGCCGAAGATGTCGAGGGCGCTGCCGATGGTGACGTCGATGCGCCCGTGACTGAGGTCGTGAGCGCGCTGGAGGTCGGCCATGGAGCGGGCCCCTCCGGCGTAGGTGATCGGGCGGCCGTGCCATGTTCCGAGGAAGGCGAGCAATTCCTCGTCCATGCCCGCGCATTTTCCTTCCACGTCGGCGGCGTGGATGAGGAATTCGGCGCAGAAGGGGGCGAGTCTGCTGAGTGATTCGTGAGTGACAGCGAGGCTGGTGGGTGTCTGCCATCGGTTCATGAAGACGCGCCAGCCGCCGTCCGGTTCGCGGCGGCAGGAGAGGTCGATGACGAGCGAGTCTGCGCCTGTGATGCGGCTGAGGGTGGCGAGGCGTTCCGGCAGGAACGATCCATTGGCATCGAAGAGCCATGAGGTCACGATGACGTGGGAAGCGCCGGCGGCGAGCCATGCGTGGGCGTTTTCTGCGTTGATGCCGCCGCCGAGCTGGAGGCCGCCGGGCCATGCGGCGAGGGCGGCGCGGGCCGGGGTTTCATTGCCTTTGCCGAGCATGATGACGTGACCGCCGGTGAGGTGATCGTTGCGGTAGAGTTCCGCGTAGAATTCGGCTGGGTGATCGCTGACGAAATTGGTGGCTGGGGTGGAGCCATCGTCCTTGAGGGATCCGCCGACGATCTGTTTGACGCGGCCGTTGTGGAGGTCGATGCAGGGTCGGAAGCGGGACATGGGGGGGTGGTATCGGGTGTGGCCGGGTAATCTTTCCGTGCAAACGGGCGTTGCTGTCATAGGGAGAGACGGATGAAAGTGATTCCACCGGAAATTCTGATGCGTCGCGGGGCGCGCAGCACGGCGTTGGTGCCCCGTGAAGTGAGGGTGCTGCTCAACGAAGGCCGGATTGAAGCCGTCAATCTTTCCGAGTGGCTGGTGATTGATCATGGGGAACTGGCTGGGCATGTGCTGCCGTCTGTGGGGCGGCGGGATTTGGTGAAGCCCGTGCGGGCCGCGCTGGCGGATCCGGGGGTGAGTACTGCTCCGAAGCGGCTCGTGGCCGTGGCCGGGGCTCTGGCGGCTGGATGTGCGGGCGTGGAGGAAGCTGACGCGTTGTGGGCTGGTCTGATGGGGCAGCCGTCCGACACGGCGCGGTCGTGGGCGGCGGGACTGGTGGGAAAGCATCCCTCCTTCCGGCTGGCCGAGCGGCTGGAGCGGTTGCGGGGGGCGGCGGCCGACCGCAACATGGGGGTGCGGGAATGTGCGTGGATGTCGGTGCGGGCTGAGGTGGCAGGGGATCCCGAGGGGGCGGTGCGTCTGCTGGAGCCTTGGACGGCGGATGCGGAAGAAGGCGTGCGGCGGTTTGCGAGCGAGGTCACGCGGCCCTGTGGGGTCTGGTGTGCGCACATTGCGAAGCTGCGGGAGCATCCGGAGATTGGTCTGCCATTGCTGGAGCCGCTGCGGAGCGATCCTTCGCGCTACGTGCAGAATTCCGTGGGCAACTGGCTCAACGATGCTGCGCGTGCGCGTCCCGGCTGGGTTCGGTCGGTCTGTGCCGCCTGGCGGTTGTCCAGTGCCACGGCAGCGACGGCATGGATTGTGAAGCGGGCGCTGCGGAACTGCGGTCCGTGAGGGTGTGGTGGAGAGTGCCTGGGCATTCCGCGATCCATACGTGAATCGGGTAGTGACATGGCTTTCCGGCTGCTGTGATAATGAGGTGCAAATGAAATCCCTGACTTTGTTATTCGCGCCGTTGCTGACAGCTGTATCCCTAGTGGAGCGCGTCAGTGCCAATGAAGTGGTCATTGTTCCCTGGGATCAGACCTGGGATTTCCATCATCCGATGGGGAGGGATCCGGTGACGGTGGATCCTGACTTCAACACTACGTGGTTTCAGAAGGCTGCGGATTTTGCGGTCAATTACAATGGTCCTGTGTTTGGCGGGACGCGGGTAGTGGGCAGTGCGGCCAACACGGCGAGTTTCGACAAGGGGAGCGGGCCCGGGCCGCTGGGGTATGCGGCGTTGGATTACTTCAATTCGGCCGGGGCGGAATTCACGGCGCTGGGCACGACCCTGACGGTTCCCAACAGTGGAAACCGGTATGCGGCGTATTTCCGGACCACCTTCAATCTGACGCAGACGTACACGACGCCTGTGATCCGGATGGTGCTTGATGACGGGGCGCTAGTGTATCTTGATGGTGTGCTGGTGGCGCGGGTGAACAAGGCAGACAATGTGGAAGGGTATACCTCGTATGCGACCGACACGGCGGCGACTGCCAACGAGACTGGAGCGTCGGCCAATAACGAGCTGGTGGTGCAGCGGTTTTCGCTCGCAACGCCCGGGACGGCACCGCAGGCGGATTCGTTTGTGGTGGTGCCCGTGCCGACCCTGGCGGCGGGTCAGCATACCCTTGCCGTTTCTGTGCGGAACAATGCGAACACGAGTTCCGATCTTGGTCTGGGGCTGCAGATGCTGGCGAATGATTCCGGGATTTCGGCTGAGGCGAGCAACGTGCAGCGACAGCTCAACGGGCCGGGATTTGCGGATGATACGTTTACCTTCGATGTGCGGGTGACTCCGCTCAATCTTCCTGGGGCGACTGGCTGGACCAGTTCGAATGCGGCGGCGAATGGTCCCGTGAGCGGAAGTTATGCGCCTGCCACGTATACTTTCACCTATCCGGCCCAGGTGAACAGCGGGACGCTGACCACGGCGACGATTGAGTTTGCGGACGTCGGCAATCCTGCGTTCAAGGCGACGGTGGTGGTGACGGCACCGGCGGCGCTGGCGACCGAGCCATTGGTGGTTACTCCGGCGGGAGCGCCGGTGGTTGCTGGTTTCGAGGAAGCCGGGCTGGGTCAGGGCAGTTTCCAGCGGAGTTACTTCAATACCGAGCTTGGGTTCACGTCCAGCGGTGCCGTCATCAATGATGCGCTCGCCAACGGGACGGGATCGAAGATGTTGCAGTTTGCGGGTGTGCTGGGCACGCTGACGACCGAGGCAGTGAAGATTGATCCGGCGGTGAAGGGATTGCAGGCCGGCCTGAAGATCCGCACGTACACGAACAGCGGAACGGGATTTGAGCTGGATGATTCGCTGCGGGTGAGTGTCGAAACCAGTCCGGATGGAGTGGCTTGGTCCGATGCGGGCAGCGTGCTTCCGCAGATGATTGGCACGAACATTGACCTTGGGGGGATTGACCAGTTGCTGACGGCGGCTGGCCCGGGAGCACCGGGGACCCCGCCTCTCAAATCGCGCCGTGGCTGGTCGGCTGCGGGCGCTGGTGGTGGTCCGCTTCAGGAGAATCTGGATCTGCCGCCCTTCACGGTGCCCGCTGGCGGGGCTCCCGTGCGGCTTGAATTTACGCATCGCTACAGTTTCGAGTATGATGGCACGAGGCGCTGGGATGGCGGGGCGGTCATGGTGTCGGTGAATGGCGGGCCATTCACGCATGTACCGGGGACCTCGTTCACGCAGAATGGCTACATTGGTTTACTGACCGGCAATACTGTGCTCAACGGCTTCGAGGCCTTCAATGACAATTCGCCGGGCTACGCGTCCGGGGACATGATCACGTCGGTGCTGACGATTCCGGATGTGCTGGCCGGGGACACGGTGACCGTGCAGTTCCTCGGGGGCTGGGATGAAGCCGTGGTGGCGAGCAATCCGAACTGGGAGATCAATGCGGTCAAGGTGACGGCTGGGGCGGCGACGCTCTACAGCGAGAATTTTGCGACTGGTCCCGGTGCCTTGCTGGGGAGCTTCGGCTGGGTCTTTGATGATGGCACGCTTAATGCGGGTCCGTCGTACTATCAATTCGGGCGGAAGGCGCTTCCGGTTCCGGCCGGGCATCAGTTTGCGCGTTTCCGGGTCTCGCAGCCGCTGAATGTGGGGCTGTCCGGTTCCGAGTTCATTCTGTTGGATGAACTGTCGATGCAGGCGGGGTTGGATCCGATGGCGGATGGGGATGGGGATGGGGCGCTCAATGGGGTGGAGGACTTCTACGGCACGGATCCGGCCAGTGCGGCATCCGTGTTCCGGCTGACGCAGACGGTGACGTCGGTGTCCGGGGCGACGCCGATTCAGCGGGTCAATGTGAGTCTGACGGGAGCCGATCTGCGGGTGTACCGGCTGCAGACGAGCGAGGACATGAAGACTTGGACGGATGTGGAGTCGAGGTTCGGGGATCCTGCCATTCCGCTGATTGAGTTCATGGCTGAGGGGATTGAGCCGACGCGGTTCTGGCGGGTGCAGACGAGGTACTGAGGGGGATGTGGACAATGACCGAGGAACCTCCCGGTGGCCACAGTGGCTGCCGGGAGGTTTCTGTTTTCCGGGTTGTGCCTGCGGGGTGCTGGCTACGTGAAAGCGGGCTGTGGGTCGCGGATTGGCTGGGAGAGAGTGTGGGTGTGATGAGAAATGTGTTTCTGCGACTGCTGCTGGGGATGGTGCTGATGAGTTCGGCTGCTGCGGCGGCCGGGGCCCGGCCGAACGTGTTGTTTTTTTTCAGCGATGATCAGCGGGCTGACAGCATTGGGGCGCTGGGGAACCGGGTGGCGCGGACACCGTCGCTGGATGCCCTCGTGGCGCGCGGGACGGTTTTCACGAAGGCGTACTGCATGGGGTCGAATCATGGGGCGGTGTGCATGCCCTCGCGGGCCATGCTGATGACGGGTCGGACGCTGCGTGGGATTGACGAGACGCTGAAGGCGCCGACGTGGCCGGAGGCCTTTGGGGAGGCGGGTTACCGTACCTTTGCGACTGGCAAGTGGCACAATGGCGGGGAATCCGTGCGGCGGTGTTTCCGGGAAGGACGTTCGGTTTTTCTGGGAGGCATGGTGGATCCTTATGAGGCGAAGGTGGTGGATTTCGCGGATGGCGGGAAGCTGACGGATCCGCGGCGGGTGACTAGGCATTGTGTCGAGCAGTTTGCGGACGAAGCTGTTTCGTTTCTGGGGTCGGCGCGGGATGGGGAACCGTGGCTGTGCTATGTTTCCTTCAATGCGCCGCACGATCCCCGGCGGGCCCCGCCCGAGTGGCATGCGAAGTTCCGTCCGGAAGACATGGAAGTGCCTGCGAACTTCCTGCCGCAGCATCCTTTTGATAATGGGGAACTGGCGGTGCGGGATGAGAAGCTGGCGTCTTTTCCGCGCAGTGAAGGCGAAGTGCGGCGGCATCTGGCCGACTATCATGCGGCCATAGCCTTCATGGACGATCAGATTGGGCGGGTGGTGGCGGCGATTCCGGCGGGGCAGCGGGAGAACACGCTGATTGTCTTTGCGAGCGACCATGGGCTGGCGATTGGGAGCCATGGGTTGTTTGGGAAGCAGAATCTGTATGAGCATTCCATGCGGTCGCCGCTCATTGTGGCTGGTCCCGGGGTGAAGTCGGGTCAGCGGGTGGCGTCGCTTTGCTATCTGCTGGATATTTTTCCGACGCTGGGGGCGATGGCTGGTGTCGTGGGGCCGGAGGGCAGCAAGGGCCGGGATCTGAGTGCGGTGCTGCGGGGCGAGAGCAATGCCGGGCGGGAATATATCACGCTGAATTACCGCGATGTGCAGCGGGCCGTGACGGATGGGCGCTGGAAATGCATCGAGTATCCGGTGGCGGGGAAGGTGCAGTTGTTTGACCTCGAGTCCGACCCTGGGGAAATGGTCAATCTGGCTGAGTCGCCTGGGCAGGCGGAGGTGCTGGCGAAGCTGCGGGCCTTGCTGCCGTCGGTGCTGGGGGCGCGGAAGGCGAAGGCGGCCGGGCGGGCGGGCCGTTGAGTTTTTCGACTCTTGCCGCGGTGGCGGGGACGATGGAAGGGAAGCAGCATGACTGGGAGCTATGGGATACCGCCGCAGGTGCTGTGGCCGCTGACGTTTTTTGCGTTCGCGTTCGGCTGCTGTGTGGGATCCTATCTGAACGTGGTGATCTACCGGTTACCGCTGGGGATGAAGACATCCGAGCCGCGGAGGTCGTTCTGTCCGGCCTGCCGCTATCAGATTCCGCTGTGGCACAATATCCCTGTGTTTTCGTGGCTGGTGCTGCTGGGTCGCTGTGCGAACTGCCGTGCGCGCATTTCGCCGCGGTATCTGGTGGTCGAGTTTCTCACCGGGTTGCTTTTCGTGGCGGCGCTATGGCATCTGGGATTCGACTGGAAGGTGCTGGCGGCGTGGACCTTTCTGGCTCTCGCGGTGGCGGGGTCGTACATTGATATCGATCACCAGATTCTTCCGCATGAGATCACGTGGGGTGGGGCTGTGGCTGGGTTGGCGGCGGCGGCGCTGGTGCCGGGGCTGATAGTCGATGGCGGCCGCGGGTTGAATCTGCTGCATGCGCTGGGCGGGGCGGTGCTGGGCTATGGATTGATCTATCTGATTGTGCAGCTTGGGAAGGCTGCCTTCGGGAGGATCCGCATGCAGTTTGCGGAGCCCGAGGAGTGGTCGGTGACGCAGCCCGAGGGGGCGGAAGAACCGGTGTTTTCGGTGAACGGAGAAGAGACGGCGTGGGGGGATATTTTCGGACGCGAGAGCGACCGTCTTCTCATGGCGGCCACGGAACTGGAGATTGACGGACGGCGCTGGGAGCAGGTGCAGCTGACGGTGATGGAGGATCGGCTGACGATTGCGGCAGCGGGCGGCGGGGAAGCCGAGGAAGTGAAGCTGGAGGCGGTGAAGGGCATGCGCGGCAAGTGCACGTCCGTGGAGCAGCCGCGCGAGGCCATGGGGTTGGGTGATGCCAACTGGATGGCGTGTGTGGGAGCCTTCTTTGGCTGGAAGGCTGTGCTGTTCACGATTTTTGCCGGGGCCGTTTTCGGGTCAGTGATTTCGCTCAGCCTTGTGGCGCTGCGGCGCCGCGAGTGGGCCGGTCGGGTGCCCTTTGGGCCGTATCTTGCGGCTGGCGCCGTGCTCTGGCTGTTCAGCGGGCAGAAGATCCTGGGCTGGTATCTGGGGCTGCGGGCTGGCGGGGCCGAAGGTGCTGGTCTTTGATGGCCTGTGGCGCAGACATGTGATGCAGCGGGGCCGGTGCCTGTGGAGCGGGTCAGCTCAGGGAGCAGCGGATGAGTCGGCCGAAGGATGGCCAGCGTCCGTCTTTGGGACCGGGCTGACCGTTGCAGGCGGCGAGCCAGAGTGTGCCATCGGGCAGGAAGGCGGCGCGGGTGATGCGGTTTTTGGTATCGAGAGACGAGACGAGGCGGCCTTCTGCGGCGTCGAAGAGAGCGGCGTTCCATGTGCCCTGGGCCTGGCGTCCGGCCATCACGAAATGGGAACCTGACGGGTGCCATGCGAGGGATTCCATGAGGCCGGAGCCGTGTTCTCCGTCGCGGATCTGTCCGAGCATCCGGGGAGGGGATTCCTGCCATGCCCAGCGCTGCCATGTCATTTTTCCGTTGCCCGCCATGGGGTCGGTCATGGGGCCCATGCCGCAGGCAGCGAGGGTGGAGCCGTCCGGGGAGAAGGCGAGACCGTAGATGCCGCCTGAGAAGTGATGGCTTTTGATGCTGCCCCAACTGGTGAAGTCCTTTGAGGAGATGCTGATGGGTGGGGCCTGTGGTTCGCGGAGGTTCCAGATGCGGATTTCGCCGAGGAGATTGGCTGCGGCGAGGAACTGGCCATCCGGGCTGAAGGTGGTGCTGAGGACCGGGGGTTGGTGGGAGAACGAGTGGGCGAGGTCGCCGCTGTGGGTATGGAAAACGCGGATGGAGGGTTCGGTTTCCGGGGCCGGTTCATACTTTTCGCCGCCCGCGAGGTACTGACCGGTGGCCGAGGCGACCATGGATCCGTCTGGGGAGAGGGCGAGCTGCCACGACCAGAACTGGTGGGCTTTGATGCGGCGGAAGCACTGGCGGGTGGTGGTATCGTGCCAGAGGAGGCAGCCGTCGTATCCTGCCGAGATGAGCGTTTTGCCGTCCGGGGTGAGGACGCAGCCCGAGGCATAGCTTTCGTGACGGCCCGGGAAGGGGATGGGTTCCGATCCGGGAATGACGGCGAAGATGGATCCGTCCATGCAGGCGGCATAGACGGTGGGGCCGCCGGGTTGGCAGGCCATGCCGAGGATGCCTGTGGGGAGGCCGATTTCCTGTTTCTTTTCCAGCTTCATGTCGGGTCGAGGGAAACGTGTGGTGTGGTGGCAGCCTTGCAGGCGGGGTGGCAGAGTTGAGGAAATTCAGGTCCGTGCCTCTGGGTTGTAGAGGATCTGGATTTCAGCGTCGCTGGTGCCGAGGAGTTGCTGGGCGCGTTTGAGGGCGTGGCGGGTGGAGAGGTTGGGATTGCTGGCGCTGCCGATGAAGATGTTGTCGCGTCCGATGGTATCGACCATGTCGCTGCGGAGGAGGACGCGGTAGACGTCCTTGCTGAGGCCGCTGAGGAGGAGGTGTCGGCCGTCGGCGTTGAGGAAGCGGATGAGGTCTTCGAGGGCCATGACGCTGGTGGCGTCGAGGTGGCGGGCATTGCGCATGCGGAGGATGATGATGCGTAGGCTGGGGTCGAGGGCGGTGCGCTGGATCTGCGTGCGGAAGAGTTCGGCGGCTCCGAAGAAGAGTTCGCCCTCCACGTGGACGATGGAGATTCTGGGGTGCTGGCGGCCCGAGCCTTCCGGGCGTTCCCGGAGGGTGCCTTCTTCATTGAATTCGTATTCCACGAGGACGGGGCGCGAGGCCTTGCGGAGGTAGAGAGCGATGCTGGCGGCGACACCGATGAAGAGGGCAGTGTGGAGCGGGAGGAGGAGGGTAGCGAAGAAGGTGGTGGCCAGTGTGATGGCGTCGCTGCGGGTTGCTTTCCAGCAGATGCGCAGGTGGCGGATGCTGAAGAGGGCGGGGGTGACGCAGATCACCAGAGCGGCGAGGGCGGCCCGTGGAATGTGCGGAGTGAGGTTTCCGAGGAGAAGCGCGGCCGCGAGGCAGACAAGGCCGCAGACGAGAGCGCTCAGCGGGGTGCGTGCGCCGCTCGAGAAATTGAGGGTCGACCGCGTGAGGCTGCCGCTGGCCGGCATGCCACCGGAGAAGGCGCAGGCGACATTGGCCAGGCCGCAGGCGAGCAGGTCCTGGTGGGGATTGGCGCGGCGGCCGGCGCGGCCCGAGAGGGATTTGCCCATGACTGAGGTTTCGAGTGCGGCGATGAAGGCGATGGCGCAGGCGGGGCCTGTGAGGGGGCCGAGCCAGAGCGGGAGGCGGCTCCATGAGAATTTCGACCAGTCCGGCAGAAGCTCGTTCGGCTGGAAGCGATCGAGGAAGTGGACGTGCTCATGGATCTGCGGCAGGAAGGCGGTGGCCGCCGAGATGGCGGTGAGGACGAGAGCGAAGGCCGGCCACTGCGGTCGGAACCTCCGCAGCAGAGCGTAGCTGGCCATGGCTGCGGCGCTGATGGCGATGGCGTGGGGTGAGGCGGCGGGGATCGCTTGGAGCGTGCGTCCGAGGGAAACGAAGAAGGAAGAACTGCGGGTGCCCGGGGGGATGCCGAGGGCGTCGCGGAGTTGGCCTGCGGCGATGAGGAGAGCGGCGGCTGCCACGTAGCCGACCACGACGCTGCGGCTGACGTATTGGATGAGGTCGGCCAGGCGGAGGAGGGCAGCGGCGGCGAGGATGAGGCCAGCGAGGAGGACGAGGAGGGGAACCGGGGCGCCGGCGGCACCGTAGGCTGCCGAGGCCGAGAAGAGCATGAGGGCCGTGGCATTGGTGGGGCCGAGAATGGTGAAGCGGGACGATCCGAACAGAGCCCCGATGATGGCGGCGGTAGCTGATGCAAGGATGCCTGATGCCTGGTGGGCCAGTCCAGCGATCATGGCGAAGGCCATGCCCTGGGGAATGGCGAGGAGGGCCACGTTCAGTCCGGCGGCGGCGTCGCGCAGTCGGCTGCGGCGGTCCGTTCCGCGGAGATGCTGGGCGAGCGGGAGCCACTGGAAGCCATCGTGATGGTCATCGCGGGAGCTGGCGGCGTTGGGCTCGCTGGGCATGGAGCGTGGGGTGGCGCGGCGGGGAGACAGAGATTGCGGAACCGTTCAGCGGTTTTCGTCGAGGAGCGAGCGGCGCAGGGAATCGCTGATGGAAGTGGAGGCTTCGAGTCCGGCGCGGGCTGCTTCGGCGTCGCGCGACTTCCATTGTTCATAGATGGAGCGCACCGTTTCGTCGCGCTGGGAATCCTTGCCGATGCTGCTGGCCCAGATGAGGGCGCTTTCCGGGTCTGACTGAGAGATGCCGGTGCTGAGGCGTTCCGCGGCGGTGTCGCGTCCTTCCCCGGCGGGCATCTGCTGGACCCATTCGCTGGCGGCGACCGGGTCGAGTCGCGTCCATTGTTCTGTGATGGTCTGGATGGCGGCATTGCGGGCGGTGCCTTCCGGGAGGCTTCCGGCCCATGTGGCCGAGTCCGTGACGCTGTCGCGGAAGTAGGCACTGGCGACTTCGGTGGTGGCCGAGAAGAGCGAACTGTTCGGGGTCTGGGAAGACGCTGCCATGCGCGAGACGATTTCGGCACCGGCGGCTGGATCATTTCCGGATTTGGCCATGGAGGCTTTGAGCATGGCGAGTTCCTGTTTATCCGGCGGGGCGGAGGCGGCCCATGCGAGGAGGGCGTCGGGGTCGCGTTCGCTCCAGACATCGATGACTCCGTCGAGGGCTTTGGGATCGAGAGCGGCGGCCTGCTGGGCGGCGGTGGCGGGGTCCTGTTCGGCGAGGGCGCGAAGGGTTTGGCTGAGGGCTGCCGAGCGGCCTTCCGGTGATGGGATGCTGCGGGCCCATGCGAGGGCGGCGGCGGGGTCTTCGCTGGCGTAGTTCTGGGCTACGGAGGAGAGCAGGTGGGTGGCTTCCGTGGTGGCGTCCGGTGTACTGTCGAGGAGGGCGATGGCGAGTTTCGGGTCGAAGTTGCCGATCCAGTATCCGTTTTCGACGAGCACGCGGGTACGGGCGGCTTCCGGGACTGACTGGAGCCATGAGGCGAGGCCTTCGGGGTCGCTGTGGGCCTGCTGCTGGGCGATGCGCTGCATGGCTTCGATGCGGAGCGGGCCGTCCGGGATTTCCGAGAGGAGGGAATTGAGGGCGGTGGGGTTGTCGAGGCCCATGCCGGCGGCGGCGGCACCGAGGGCGCTGGCGCGTTCCTGGGGTTTGGAGAGCGAGCGAGCGAAGGCGAGGGCGGCGTCCTTGTCCTGGTAGGCCCAGTTCTGCATGAGTTCCGGGAGTTGGTCTCTTTGCTGGCGTGGGGTGAGCGTGCGCCATGTGGCGGCGGCTGATTCGGCGTCCTCGCGGACGAGGGCGGGAAAGACCGCGGAGATGGCCAGATTGGCCGAGTGTGGATCCGTGAGGGATTTGGCCCATGTGAGGGCGCTTTTGGGATCTTTCCATGACCATGTGCCCGCGATGGCGGTGATGGCTTCCTGGCGCTGGCGCGGGGGGAGATTGCCGGCGGCGGCCGAGGCGGCGAGCGGGTCCTGCTGAGCCCATTGACCGAAGACCTGGTGCATGAGCTGGATGCGCTGCTGGTTGTGGGGCAGTTGGTCGAGGGCGGCGGCGGCTCCGCGGGGGTCGTGCTGGGCCCAGCCCGAGATGGCCGAGGCGAGGGCGCGGGAGCGTTCCGGGCCCGATGGCAGAGCCATGACGGCGGCGTAGGCGTCCTTTGGGGATTCGGCGGACCATGAGCTGTAGAAAGCTTCCATGGCCATGCGTTTGCGGTTGCCGTTGGGCAGCTGGAGGATGGCCGAGAGGGCGGCGTCGCGGTCCTGCGAGGCCCATGTGGAGATGACCGAGAGGCAGGCCTGGTCGCGGCTGCCTGCCTGGGGCCATGCGAGGGCGGCGGCCCATGCGGCGGCTGGTTCGGTGCTGGCCCATGCCGAGAGGATCTGGTGGGCGTGATAGGCTTTGGAGAATCCGCCCTGGGCGTGGACGAGGGCGAGGCCGCGTCTGGGGTCGGTGGCCGCGATGGTTTCCGCGATGGTGCAGATGGCGGAGCGCCGGTCGTCGTCGCCTTGAATTTTCGCGGCGAGGGCGAGGGCGCGGTCCGGGTCTGCGGCGGCGACCGCTGCGAGGATCTCGCCCCGGGTTTGCTGGAGACGGTAGGGAGGCGAGAGGGTCGCGCTCCATGCGAGCGCTCCGGCGGCGTCCTTTTCCGCCCATTCATCGATGAGGACATCGAGAACAGCGGTTTCGAACCATGTCAGGTTCGGTCGCCATTTCAGTTCCGCGGTGAGTTTGGCGATGGCCGCAGCCGGCAGAGGATCGGCTATCTTGAGGAGAGGAAGCGTGGCCCGGGCGGCGGTGCGGGATTCGCGGGCGATCCGGAGGAGGTCGGCTACCGAGCCTGAGAAGGAAACTGATGCGTCGGCGGAGGTGGAGGTGGCTGCCGGTGTGCTGGGGGCTGCGGAGGCTTCCGCCGGGGGCGCGGTGGATGGGCTGGCGGGACGCGGGAATCGGCCGGCGGCGAATCCGGCGGCCGCCGCGAGAGTGGCGAGGGCGGCAGCGCTGACAGGGCGGGGGAGCATGAGGTGGAAGATGCTCTGCGGAGCGCATGGCTGCCAGAGCGATTCCCGGCTAATCCTGCGGGTTTTCATCCGCGAGTGCGGTAGGCAAATTTCCAGGTGACAAGTCCTGACATTGGGAATTCAATCCGCCCTTTCCGCACGCAGCTGCGGCGGAAAGCAGAACCCCAACCATTGACTGTTACCATGACCCTGAATCCCCGACTGCGCCGTGCGGCACTCGTGACCGTGCTTCCTGGCCTGCTTCATTCTCTGCCCGCGGCTGCGGGAACTTCTGCGGCGGCTGCTGGCGGCGCTGCTGCTCCTCTTTCCGTTGCCCCGGTGAGTCCGTGGGAACTGACGGGAGCGGTTGGTTACGGCATGACGTCGGGGAATTCCGACAACCTGAATCTGACGGCGCGTTTTCTGGCGAGCTACATCACGCCTGCCGACGAAGCCTACTTCGGTGTCGACTACATCTATGGCGAGACGGACAGCGTGAAGGCAGCGGACAACGTGCATGCATACAGCACGTGGAATCACACCGTGGGTGGACCATTCTATGCCGGTCTGATGGCAGATGCATGGTACGACAGCGTGGCTGATCTCGACTATCGTCTCAATGTCGGACCGAACTTTGGCATTTATGCGATCAAGAATGACACGACGACCCTCGCCTTTGAAGTGAGTCCCGGGTATCTCTGGGAAAAGCAGGGTGGCGTGAAGGACGACTATTTCACCGTCCGTTTCGGACAGCGGTTCAGCCACAAGCTGAATGATCGGGTAAAGTTTGTGGAATCGGTTTCCTTCGTGACCGAGGCCGAGGACTGGGACAACTGGTACCTTGTGGCCGAAGCTGGTCTGAACTTCCGGGTGAACCGGCACTGGTCGTTCAACACCTTTGTGCGGAACCTGCATGACAACACGCCGGCGGCTGGGCAGGAAAGCAACGACCTTGCGGTGATGGCGACGATTTCGTATGCGCTCCGAGGGTTGGCCGATGACGCTCCGGCGGCGGCTGGCCGCAAGTCCCTCAAGGAAAAGAAGGCGGCTCCGGCAGCGGCCGCGGCCATGGGCTGGACGAACACGGCGGCGATTGGCTTTGCTCTGAACTCCGGCAATTCCGACAACATGCTGGTGACGGGTGCCTATGATGCGGCTTTCCGGAGCACGGGGAACGAAGCTCTCTTCAACGTCTTTGGTGGCTATGGGGAAACCGATTCCGCCACCTCGACGCAGCTGCTGCGTGCGGCGGCTCAGTACAACCGGCTCTTCAGCGAGCGCTGCTTCGGCGGTCTGGGGATTGGTTTCCTGTATGACGACATTGCGGAAGTCGACTACCGTCTCTCGCCTGCGGCCACGGCTGGCTACTACCTTGTGAAGAACGACGCGGCCACGCTGAGTGTGGAAGCGGGTCCTTCGTATGTGTGGGAAGATGTGGGCGGTGTGAGCGACAGCTACTTTGCGATTCAGGCGGCTGAGAAGCTGACGTGGAAGCTGGCTGACGGCATTGCGCTGACGCAGAGTGTCACCTTCAATACGGAAGCTGAGGACTGGGAGAACTTCCTGCTCATTGCGGCGGCGGCGCTCGATTTCGATGTGACGGAAGACCTTACCTTCCGGACCAGTGTGAACAGCATCTACGATAACACGCCGGCGAATGGGAACGAAAAGAACGACCTCCTGCTGAGTGCGGGGATGGCCGTGAAGTTCTGAGGACGTCCGCAGATTCCCGCGAGCGGGGATTTGCCAAAACTGGAAGCGGAGGGCACAGATGCGATCGATGAGACTGCGCTGTGCCCTCCGTGTTTTTCCGGTTCTTGCGGTGATGGTGGTGGTGCCGCTGAGTGGCTGCCGGGCGTACCGGGTAGTGAAGAATGTGGTGAGCGGGAAAGAGGAAGTGCCGGTGGCGGCGGATGATTCCGAGAGCATGGTATCGACGCCGCGGCGGGCCGAGTGGCCGGCGTTTACGGGGCCGCAGAGCCGGCGGGTGCGGCCCGCGCCATTTCCGCAGATCCGATTTGCGGGTGAGTCGCATGAACTGAGCCGAGGGGAAGTGGCCAGGGTGAAGGAGGTTGCGGTGTGGCTGAAGGGTCATCCTGAGCGGGTCGTGGTGGCGGGCGGGGCGAAGACCGGGGCTCTGGAGTATTCGCGACAGTTGGGCGAGATGCGTGCGGCGGCGGTGCGGGATCTGCTGATTGACCGCGGGGTACCTGCGGGGAGGATTGTGACGGTGAGCTATGGGGAGGACGGACCGGTGAGTGTCGATGGGGTGGTGTTCGGGCTGGTGAGCACGGGTGGGGAGGAAGCGGCGGCGGGTGAGTGAGGGTGTGGTGGACGCTTGCTGCCGGCTGGATTTCCGTGCAGGGCAGGGAGGATGGGAGAAGACATTGTCGGCATTGATCTGGGGACCACGAATTCGCTGATTGGCGTGGTCGAAGCGGGATTTCCGATTCTGCTCGCCGATGCCGCCGGGTCGCGGCTGACGCCTTCGGTGGTTTTCTATCCGGCTGGCGGAGGGACGCCCGAGGTGGGGGCGGCGGCGCAGCGGAGGAGGGTGGCGGCCCCGGGTCGGACGGTGACGAGTGTGAAGAGGCTCATCGGGCGGCGGCCTGGGGAACTCGAGCACATTCCGGCGTATGCGGTGGGACGTGATGCGGCTGGGCAGACTTCCGTGGCGCTGGATGGCCGGCTCATTTCTCCCGTGGAGGTTTCTGCCGAGATTCTGCGGCATCTGAAGGTGGTGGCGGAGCGGGCGCTGGAGCGGTCGGTGAGCCGGGCGGTCATCACGGTGCCTGCGTACTTCAATGATGCGCAGCGGACGGCGACGCGGCGGGCTGGTGAACTGGCCGGATTTCAGGTGGAACGGATTCTGAACGAGCCGACGGCGGCGGCGCTTGCCTTTGGGTTCGACCGTCTGGGGGAACGGGCGAAGGTAGCGGTTTTCGATCTTGGCGGGGGGACCTTTGACATTTCCGTGCTGGAGATCAGCGATGGGGTGTTTCAGGTGCTGTCGACACATGGGGATACGGCGCTGGGAGGCGACGATCTGGACCGGGCGCTGGCTGGCTGGCTGTGTGCGCGGGCGTTTCCGTCGGGCGGGGAGATCAGTGCGGAAGAAGCGGCGCGGCTCCATGAAGCGGCCGTGGCTGCCAAGCATGCGCTTTCGTCCGTGGAGGAAACGGAAGTGAGTCTTCCGTTTCTGCGTGGGGGCGACAGTTTTGTGTGTGTGGTGCGCCGCGGGGAATTCGAGGAACTGGCGCGGCCGATTCTTGAGCGGGTGCGGGCGCATTGCCGTCAGGCGCTTGCCGATGCGCGGCTGGAGCCTGTGGATCTGCAGGCTGTGGTCCTTGTGGGTGGAAGCACGCGGATTCCGATGGTGAGGCGGCTGGCGGCGGAGATTTTCGGACGCGATCCGGATACATCGCAGCATCCGGACGAGGCCGTGGCGCTGGGGGCGGTGATTCAGGGCGGCATGCTGTCTGGCGCGCTGCGGAAGATGACTCTGCTGGATGTGACGCCGCTGTCGCTGGGGATTGAGACTTTCGGGGGGCTCATGAATGTGATTCTGCCGCGCAACACGACGATTCCGGCGAAGGCCGGCGAGATGTTCACGAATGCGGTGGCCAATCAGCCATCGATGCTGATCCGGGTGCTGCAGGGCGAGCGGGAGATGGCTCGGGACAATTGGGAACTCGGGAAATTCGGGATCGAATTTGCGCCCGGGCCGCGGGGCAGTGCGCGGGTGGGGGTGCAGTTTGCGATCGATGCCGATGGCATTCTTCAGGTACTGGCGCGCGACACCGCAACTGGGCAGGACAGGGTTCTGGAAATTGACAGTGCGGCCATTGATGTGGATGATGCGAGGGTGGAAGCGATGCTCAGCGAGTCGGTGGAGCATGCGTGGGCCGACATGAACGAACGGCAGTGGACGGAGGCCGGGCTGAAGGCGAAGGAATTGCTGGATGGGGTGGCGGCGGCCCTGCCACTGGCGGGCGACGCGCTCGATCCAGCGGAACGGAGCAGGGTCGAGACGGCTGCGCAGGCCGTCCGGGATGCGCTGGAGCGGCGCGAGCTGGCCGCGCTCAAGGAAGCCAACCGTCAGCTGGATGCGGTCACCGAACCACTTGCGGCGATCCTTGTGGAACGGGCCATGGAAGAAGCGATGCGGCGGCAGGGACTGCTGTGATGCGGCTCTTCTGCGACGGAGGAATGTCCGTGATCAGAGTTGGCGGAGGAGAGCGACGGCTTCGCGGAGGCGGTCCGAGGGAGAAGCCTTGGCATTGAGCCGGGGGAACTTGCCGCCGATGAGGAGGAAGTCGCCATTTCTGGTCAGCATGAGACGGTCGCCCCGGATTTCGACGGCGGAGCAGCCGGCGCGATGGGCCTGGAGGCGGATTTCCGTGCAGCGCCAGAGGGTATCGACGGCCTCCGGGGGCGGGCCGAAGCGGTCCTTCCATTCGCTGATGAGGGCCGAGAGTTCGCGCAGAGAAGTGACTTCGGCGAGCTGGCGGTAGGCTGGGATGCGTTCACTGGCTCCGGGGATCCATGATTCCGGGAGGAAGGCTGGGATTTTGCGTCCGGCGGCCTGGCGGAATTCCGCTTCGCTGAAGGCAGCGAAGTCGACCGTGAGCGAAGTCTCGATGCGGCCCGGGACGCGTTTGCCCTGGAGGCGGGCGACGCTTGCCTTGAGCATGCGGCAGTACATTTCGAATCCGATGGCGGCCATGTGACCGCTCTGCTGGGTGCCGAGGAGGTTGCCGGCTCCGCGGATTTCGAGGTCGCGCATGGCGATGCGGAAGCCGCTGCCGAGGGCGGTGTATTGTTTCATGGCATTGATGCGTTTGCGTGCATCGCCGCCGGTCATTTCGCTCCGTGGGATCATGAGGTAGGCGTAGGCCTTGTGTCCTGCGCGGCCGACGCGGCCGCGGAGTTGGTAGAGGTCGGCGAGGCCGAAGCGGTCGGCCCGGTCGATGATGATGGTATTGGCGTTGGGGATATCGATGCCGCTTTCGATGATGGTGGTGCAGACGAGGATATCGGTCTGGCCTGAGACGAAGCGGTTCATGACTTCTTCGAGCTGGCCTTCCTCCATCTGGCCGTGACCTGCTTCGATGCGGGTGCCGGGTGGGCTGAGGCCGCGGAGTTTATCGGCCATGCGTTCGATGCTGCCGACGCGGTTGTGGAGGAAGAAGACCTGGCCTTTGCGTTTCAGTTCGCGGTCGATGGCTTTTTTGATGATGCGTTCGTCGTAGGCGCAGATGATGGTTTCGACGGGGCTGCGGTTGGGTGGTGGGGTATCGATGGTGGACATGTCGCGGGCCCCCATGAGAGCCATGTAGAGTGTGCGCGGGATGGGGGTGGCGCTGAGGGTGAGGACATCGACGCTGCGGAAGAGGTCCTTGAAGCGGTCCTTGTGCTTGACGCCGAAGCGCTGTTCCTCGTCGATGATGACGAGGCCGAGGTCCTTGAAGCTGACGTCCTTCGAGATGAGGCGGTGGGTGCCGACGACGATGTCGACGCTGCCATTGGCCAGTTGTTCGCAGACCTTGCGGCTTTCGGCCGCGGTGCGGAAGCGGTTGAGGACATCGACGCGCACGGGGTAATCCGACATGCGTTCCCGGAAGTTGTGGTAATGCTGCTGGGAGAGAACCGTGGTGGGGGCGAGGATGGCGACCTGTTTACCGGACATGACCGCCTTGAAGGCTGCGCGGATGGCGACCTCGGTTTTGCCGAAGCCGACGTCGCCGCAGATGAGGCGGTCCATGGGTTGGTTGGATTCCATGTCCTGCTTGGTGTCGGCGATGGCGCGGAGCTGGTCCGGGGTTTCGCGGTAGAGGAACGAGCTTTCGAATTCGTGCTGCCAGCGGTTGTCGGGTGGGTGGGCGAAGCCTGCTGCGGTCTGGCGGGCGGCATTGATTTCGAGGAGTTTCTCAGCGTATTCGAAGATTGAGCGTTCCGCCTGCTTGCGGGTTTTGGCCCAGCGTCCGTCGCCGAGGGTATTGAGATCCGGGGTTTTCTTGCCGAGTCCGACGTAGCGGCCGATGAGCCATGCCTGCGGGAGGGGCACGTAGAGTTTGGCATCGTTGGCGTATTCGATGACGACGACATCTTCCTCGGCTCCATCGGATCCGGTGGCACGGCGGATGAGCCCGCGGTAGCGACCGATGCCATATTCCTGGTGGACGACGTATTCGCCTTCGGTGATGCCCGAGAGGTCGAGGGGGATGCGCTGCTGGCGCTGGCGGCGCTGGGCAGTGACGAGGCGGCGGGCGCGGGAGTGCTGGTAGCGACCGAAGATTTCGGCATCGCAGAGGACCGCGAGGCGGGCCTCGGGGACGGTGAATCCGCTCGTGAGGTGGCCGAGCGCGCAGTCGAGGTGCGCGTCTTCGATGCCTTCGGCGCGGGTCAGTTCGCGGAAGCGTTCGATTTCGCCTTCGTTATTGAAGAACATGACGACGCGCCAGCCGTCGGCGTGCCAGCGGACGAGGCGGTCGGCGAAGTCGCGCCGTCTGGCTTCGAGCATGACGAAGTCGCCGGCGTCGAAGGTGCCTGCGGGTTCGCCGTGGCAGGCCGTGCGGAAGTCCTCGGTGGTGGCGGAGGAATCCGGGGCGGTGCCTTCTCCGATCCAGAAGTCGGCCCGGGGAGCGTCTTCGATGCCGACGGCGATGACGAGGTCGTGCGGGCCGATGCAGGAGGAAAGTTCGCAGAGTGGTTGGTCGTCGGTGGCCTGGTGCAGGAGGAGAGAGCCTTCCGTTTCGCGGCCGACGCTCAGCTGGGTATCCGGGTCGAAGCGGCGGAGGCTTTCGATTTCCTCGCCGAACCATTCGATGCGGAGGGGGAGGTCGGCCTGCCATGAATAGACATCGATGATGCCGCCGCGGACGGCGAAGTGGCCGCGTTCCGAGGCTTGGCTGCTGCGTTCGTAGCCAGCTGCTTCGAGTTGGCGGCAGACTTCCTCCATGGCGATGGAGGAACCGGTCTGGAGGGTGAGGGTCTGGGCTGAGAGGTGGCGGGGGAGGGGGACCTGTTCCGAGAGGGACGAGGCATTGAGGACGATGGGTTCGATGCCCTGCGGTGGAGAACTGAGCCGGGAGAGGAGGGCGAGGCGTTCCGAGGAAGTTTCCTCGTCCGGGAGGGATCCTTCGCTGCGCTGTTCCTCGGCTTCCGGGAAGAAGAGCGAGGGGCCCCACCATGTGGCGAGGTCGTGCGAAAGGGCTTCTTGGGCGCGGAGGTCGTGAGTGAGAATCCAGACGCGGCGGGATTCGGCGGGATCGAGCGAGGCCAGCACGACGCCTGTGGCGAAGGCATGGGCCGCGGGGTGGACGTGCTCGAGGGCGGCCGGCTTGCGTTTGCGGCGTGCCGCTGTCGTTTTGGGGATGCGCAGAACGCGTGCGAAGTCGCTGACAGCCGCGGTGTGGGCGCACAGGTCCCGGCCGGCTGGCCCGTGGGGGGCTGCCGTCGTTCCCGGGGCGGGACCGTCGTTCATGTGGCGGGGGATGTGGTATGCGGCGGCTTGCGATGCAAGAGCGGCTGGCTGGATGTCATCGGCATTGCGCTGGGTGCGGCGCATCTGGTAGGTCTGGCGTCAGACACATGAAAACGAAACGACTGCTTCCGGGGATGCTGCTGATCACGATGGTGCTGGGCATGGGAGGGGCAGGCCGGGCTGAAGAAGGAGAAGTGCTGGGCCATGGAGCGGTGCGGTACCGGCTGCAGCCCGACTGGGCGAAGGCTGATCCGAAGATTGCACCGGTGATCAATGCGCATGCCATGGCCGAGGGCCGGGACGGGCGCATTTATCTGGTGACCGATCATCCTCAGAATGACTTCCTTGTTTTCGAGAAGGACGGCCGGTACGTGCGGTCGATCAGTGCCGGTCTCGGGGGCGGGCATGGGCTGGAGATTTTTGAAGCGGACGGAAAGGAATATCTGGTGCACATCGACTGCGGCTGGCATTTCAAGGCCGAGGGCTGGCAGCCATCGGCGGGTCAGGGCCGGGTGACCCTGCTGACGACCGAAGGGGAAGTGGTGAGGAAGTTTCCGACGCCGTCCGAGCTGAGCGGGACGGTCACCAAATTCATGCCCTGCGATGTGGCGCGTACGCCTAGCGGGAACCTGCTCATCGCGGATGGCTATGCCAGTGACCGCATTTATGAATTCACGCTGAAGGGGGAACTGGTGCGCGAGTGGGGTGGTCCGGGTGGGGAGGCTGGTGGCTTGCGGAATGCGCATGGGATTTCCATCGATGCCGACGACCCGCGGGGTCCGCTCGTGTGGGTGCCGTCGCGTGACGAGAACAAAGTGAAGGCCTTCACGCTGGAAGGGAAGCATGTGGACACCCTCGAGTTGCCCGGGGCGTATGCTGGCCAACTGGTATTCCGGGGCGACCGGATCTACACGGCGGTCTGCTGGAGCCGGGAGAAAGGCACGGGCGAGCGGCTGCCGAATTCCGGGTTTGTGCTCGTGCTCGACCGGGCCACGCGGCGGGTGATCAGTGCGCCCGGGGGGAGTGAGCCTGTCTATGTGGATGGGAAGCTGCAGCCGATGGTGCAGGCCCAGCCGGTTTTCCGGCATTGTCATGATCTGTATGTGGATGCGGCCGGCGACATTTATGTGGGGGAATGGAATGCCGAGCGGCGGTATCCTGCGAAGCTGCGCCTTGTGAAGTGAGCTGTGCGGGAGAGCGGGGTTTTCAGTTGAAACCGGAGGCTGGAGCCGCAACGCTGCCAATCCCTCTGGCGGCCTGATGAGCGGGTGCCGGAGAATTTCCTTTTCCGCCGTCATGCCGCACCGCAATATCACCGATGATGTCCGCATTGCTGACATTCACAGCCTGATTTCGCCCGAGATCATCATGCACGACATTGATCCCGGGGAGAAGGCGTATGAATTTGTGGCGCACAGCCGGCGGGCGGCCGAGGCCGTGCTGCAGCAGCGGGATGACCGGCTCCTTGTGGTGACTGGTCCGTGTTCCATTCACGACGAGAAGGCAGCGCTCGAGTATGCGACGCTCATCCGGGAAGAAGCGAAGAAGCACGCGAAGGACCTGTGCATTGTCATGCGGGTCTATTTCGAGAAGCCCCGCACGACGGTGGGCTGGAAGGGCTATATCAACGACCCCGGGCTCGACGAGAGCTTCGACATCAACCACGGGCTGCGGTTGGCGCGGACCCTGCTTGCCAAACTCAGCCAGATGGAGATCGCCTGCGGCACGGAATTCCTCGATACCATCAGCCCGCAGTATGTGGCCGACCTCGTCACGTGGGGAGCCATCGGGGCGCGCACGGTGGAAAGTCAGGTGCACCGGGAACTGGCCAGCGGCCTGAGCATGCCCGTGGGCTTCAAGAACGGGACCGGCGGCGGCATCGGGATTGCCATTGATGCGATCCGGGCGGCGGCCTGTCCGCACCGGTTTCTGAGTGTGACCAAGCAGGGAGTGGCGGCGATCATTCACACGACCGGGAATCCGACCTGCCACATCATTCTGCGGGGTGGGAAGACCGGAGCGAACTACGATGCGGCGACCGTGGCTGATGTCAGTGGCCAACTGGAGAAGGCCGGGCTGGTTGCGAGCATCATGATTGACTGTTCACACGGGAATTCGAACAAGGATCACCGGAATCAGCCGGCCGTGGCGGGCGATGTGGCGAGTCAGATCCGGGCAGGCTGCCGCGCGATCACCGGGGTGATGATTGAGAGTCATCTGGTGGAAGGACGTCAGGACGTGGTGGCCGGGAAGGAACTGGTCTATGGCCAGAGCATCACAGATGCGTGCATTGGCTGGGAGGATACCCGGTCGGTTTTTGCGCAGCTGGCGGATGCGGTGGCTGACCGGCGGGACCGGAGGAGGCTGTGAAGTGGAGCAGGGCGGGATCCCGTGGACGCGCTCTTGCGGGCGGCGGCGGGAGCCATGACGGACGCTGGCAATCATGAAGGCATCCCGATTTCTGTACCGCCGACGGGTGACCTTTGCCGAGACCGATCTGGCGGGCATCATGCATTTCTCGAATTTCCTCCGCTGGATGGAGGAAGCGGAGCATGCGTTCTACCGGTCGCTGGGGCTCAGTGTGCATCCGGTGCAGCATGGGTTTCCGGATACCGAGACTGGCTGGCCGCGGGTGCGGGTGAGTGCCGAGTATTTCCGGCCGCTGCAGTTCGAGGAAGAAGCCGAGGTGGAAGTGCTGGTGGCCGAGATGCGGACGAAGGCGCTGCGGCTGGCCTTCCGGATCTGGAAGTCGCCGGATCAGTCTGCGGCGCGGGAACTGGCGGCGGCGGGAGAATTCGTGGTGGTGGCGGTGCGGGCCCTTCCGGGGACGCGGGAAATGAAGTCGGTACCGATACCGGAAGCCTTCCGCGAACGTATCGAGTCAGTGCCTGCGGAAGCCCTGGAGCTTCCGGTGGCGAAGCGCGCATGATTTGATTTCAACCAGCATTCCTGTGAACAACAAAATGAACAGCACCGCAATTTCCTGGGTCCTCGGCGTCATTATCTGCTGGGGTCTCTACAGCGTCTTCCTGCACATGGGGAGTCTCGGCATGAAGGTCGAGGGAGTGAAGCCCGATCCGACGGCGAACCGCATGAAAGCATTTCTGTGGGTGGGAATTGCGTATTTTCTGGTGGCCGTGGTGGGGCCGCTGATTGTGCTCAAGCTGCGGGGGGCGGTGGTCACGCAGATGCCGGCGGCGGCATCCATGAACAGTCTCATTGCGGGCCTGCTGGGAGCGGTCGGAGCCTTCTGTCTGCTCATGGCGCTGAGCAGCGGGCGCAGTCCTGCGGAGAACAAGCAGCTCATCGCGCTGGTGCCGACGCTCGTCTTTGCCGGTGCTCCGCTGGTGAATGCGATGGTCAGCGTGACCAAGGAAAAGATGTGGGGTCATACGCCGCCGCAGTTCTTCATCGGCCTGGTGCTGGCAGCGGTGGGTGCGGGACTCGTGATGGCCTACAAGCCGAGCGGTGGGCATGGTCCAGCTCCCGAGAAGAAGACGGGAGCGGTTCCGGCCGTGCGGGCGGCGGCTCCGGCTTCCGCGGTGCCTGCGCGTCCAGTCATGGCAGCGCGTCCAGCTCCGGTGATTGGCGAAGGTTTTGCGGATGTGACGACGCGTCGGTACTGGGTCTCGTGAGGAGAAATCCGGCCGGAAGCTTCTGCTGAATTCATGCGCCACGAACGCATTCAGTCACGGCGCGGGGAAATCCGGTCGGCCCAGTGGGAACGACTGCGGGCCCTGCTAGACACGATGCTGATCACGAATCCGTTTCACCGGAAGCGGATTGGTCATCTGACTCTGGAAACCCTGGATGACTTCACGCAGCGCTGTCCGCTCATGACGAAGCGGATGATTGTGGCCGACCGCGAGGCCAATCCGCCGTACGGGACGAATCAGACCTATCCGATCGAGAACTACACGAGGTTCTGTCAGACGAGCGGGACCACTGGGCCGCCGCTGACGTGGCTGGACAGCCGGGACGACTGGAACAGCATGCTGGGCGCATGGCAGGCGATCTATGATCATGCGAAGCTGGAGCCTGGCGAGGACCGCTTGTTCTTTCCGTTTTCGTTTGGTCCCTTCCTTGGCTTCTGGACAGCCTTCGAGGCGGCGAGCCGCCTTGGCTGCATGGTGATTCCCGGCGGTGGGATGAGCAGTCAGGCGAGGCTGCAGTTGATGGCGGATCACCGGGTGACGGTGCTGGCAACGACGCCGACGTATGCCCTGCACCTCGCGGAAGTCAGGGAATCGTCCGCCGCCCTCCGCGGGATGGCGTTTCCGCTGCGCCTGATCATTGTCGCAGGCGAACCCGGAGGGAGTCAGCCGGCCCTGCGGAGCCGACTGGAAGCGGAGTGGCCCGGGGTGAAGGTATTTGATCATCACGGGCTCACCGAGACGGGACCAGTGAGTTTTCAGGCGGCGGGCAGTGCGAGCCGGCTGGAGGTGCTGGAGGATCTGCATTTTGCCGAGATCCTTGATCCCGCGACGGGGCGGGAGGTGCTGGAGGGAGGTGAGGGCGAACTGGTGATCACGACGCTGCAGCGATTGGGCTGTCCCATGCTGCGGTACCGGACCGGTGACCTCGTCCGGAAGGTTTATGCCGATGACACAGGGGCCCTGTGTCTGGATGGGGGAATTCTGGGGCGGTACGATGACATGGTCTGTGTGCGTGGCGTGAATGTGTATCCTTCTGCGGTCGATGCCTTGCTGCGGCAGTTTCCGGAAGTCGGGGAATACCAGGTTCGGGAGTCGCGCACAGGAGCGCTGCTCGATCTGCGGCTCGTGGTGGAAGTGAAGCCCGGACTGCGGGATTCCGAGCTGGGCGACCGCATCAGTGCGGCCCTGCGGGATGCCCTGCAGATCCGGGTGCCCGTTCAGGTGGTGGCTCAGGGGACTCTGCCGAGGTTTGAATTCAAGGCCCGGCGCTGGATCAAGGAAACTGCCGGGGTTTAGCCTGGAGTTCCAGCGTGCTTCCGTGGCGCAGGGTGGGTGACTTCTGCGGTCTTTCCCGCTACACCTCCAGCAGGTCTGCCCTACAGCGACGCCCGCCGCGCTGCCAGCCTAGTTCTGCAGCAGGCCCCTTGAAGCAGATCAGAGCGATGCGGTAAAGGCTTCGATGGAATCGGAGATGATCGCGGCGCGGTGGAGGGCGCGGAGTTTTTCGGGATCGGCGATGGCTTCGAGGGAGTCGCGGAGTCCGTCGGGGATGGGACCGAAGCGGAGATCGAGGGCTTCGAGGACGGATTGGCGGCTGGCGGAAAGGGTGCCTTCCTGGCGGCCTCTGAGTTCACCGGTGGCGAAGCCTTCCTGAATTCCATCTTGGCGTCCTTCGATGCGGCCATCTTGGCGAAGCTTCTGCGCGAGGGTCATGGCGGCGGTGCGGTGGGGTTCAGAACCGATGGATTTGATTTTATGGAGGAGGGCGTCATTGTCAACGGAGTCGCGGCTGTACAGGTAGCTGACGATGAGGTGGAAGGTGTCGATGAGAACCATGGCGAGGAGTTCGTCGTCCCAGATCGGGTCGCTGAGGAGTTCGCCGGAACGTTCGGCCTTGAGGACACGGAGGGTGAGAACGCCGTCGGGTGTGCTGCGGATGGCGTCGAACGGAATGGCAGCAAGCTGGATGAGTTCATAGAGGAAGTCGGGGAGATAGCGTCGCATGGGGTCGTCCGGCCCGGTGAAGCTGAAGAGCGAGGAAAGGGTCGGATCGACGTCCCAGACACTTCCGTTCTGAGCGACGACGCAGGAGATGATCTGTGGATAGGGCGGACGGTTGGCGGGATTCTGTTCCCAGCGGTGCCAGATGCGGACCATGTAGCGCAGAAGCCGCATGGGCAGGCAGGGATCACGGGTGGATTGATGCTCGAAGAGGACATAGATGCCAATGTCGCGGCCATCAGCCTTGGCCGAGAAAAGGAGGTCGGACTCGGAGAGGCGGAGATCGGGGTCGACGAAGGAGCCGGGTTCGAGTTTGAGGGTGCTCCAGTCGATGCGGGCGGCGACTTCCGGTGGGAGTCGGTCGATCAGAAAAGCGGCGGCGGCAGCAGGGTTCGATAGGCCAGCGCGGAAGAGTCGGTCGTGGGCGTGGAAGGTATCCTCGTCGGGCATGGGGGTGCGAGGAGGATAGGGTGATGGGATGCGGCGGCAAGCAAAATTGCGGCTCGAGACAACTTTAAGGGATCGCCGCATGGATGGCTGATGTGGTTGGCGAGGTTCCGCTGGCGAGGTTGCGGGTGACAACGCTGCGCCAGGTGGGCATGGTGTGGGGATGCGCTGGGTGCTGATGCTGTTCGTGATCCTTGCTGCCTTGATGGGTGGTGAGGCGCGGGCGGTTGTGGTGACGGGGCGGGCGGTTGTGAGCGAGAGGGTTGGGAGGGTGGAGACGGTAGAAAAGGAGTGTGCGAGTTTTCCGGGAGCTACGCTGGGAATGGTTCGGGAAGCCGAGGAGGTGGCTGGATTGGAGGATGGTGGGCCGTTGGCGTTGTGGTTTCCGGGTGGATTGGCGGTGGCGCGGAGTGACTGCGGTGACAGGCCGGCGGAATACACGGTCACAGCGGCGGAGGGATCGGTGTGGACGGTTCCGCCAGCAGCCACGGTGCAGCACGTGCGCGGCCCGGACCTCGGCGGAGGCACGGAGTTCCTGACCTTCGATGCCAATCAGAAGAGACTCGCCGAGGCTGAGGGTCTCGTTGTGCCGGCATGACGATCGGTGTTAGGTGGTTAGGTTCACTTTGGGCGCAGACCTCGCTATTGAGCAAGTCTCCCGTGGAGGCACCCCCGGAATCCTGCCGGACTTCGGTGGGGAAAGATCGTGACAGGATGTCCCTTCGTGCGTAATCTCTCTGCAGCACTGGAAACAGTCCGCTGCAGCAGCCATGTCAGCATCACCTTCACCCTGCTCCCGGCACCTGAAGGAATTGCTTCCGGGCCGTCAGATCGCTGATGAAGTGACCTCGTGGGGATCCTCGACGGTGGATCAGACCATCAAGCAGCTAACGGCGGGCTATGACGCCCGGGGACTAGTGGCCGCGGCCCGGAGCTTCGGCGCCTCGGCCACGCCCGTGAACAGCGTGACCTTCCAGCACAACGGCTGGCGGCAGCTGGCCGAGGAGACCCAGAGTCACGAAGGTGGTACCCCTCGAACCATCGTTTATGGGTATGCCACCGGAGCGGCGAACACCATCCGCCGGACCAGTATGACGTATCCTTCCGGGCAGAGCAGCGCGCCGGTACTGAATCACATCTACACCGGAACCCACGCGAACGAATTGAGTCGGGTGAGCGCCATCCGAGACGGCGGCACGGATATAATCAGCTACAAGTGGCTTGGCGTCGGCAATCCCGTGGACATCAATTACAACGTTCCCGCGACTCACCTGTGGTATGGCACCGCTGCCGACCACTACGCAGGCCTTGACCGCTTCGGCCGCCCTATCAGCGTACCGTGGCTTAAGGACGGCAGCCCGGCGCTTGTGCATGCGCAGTACCGCTACGACCGCAGCAGCAACCGCCAGTGGCGGCGCGATGCTGCCGCTCACGCGGCGGGCGTGACCACGGAAGACCAGTGGTACGAATACGACGGGCTCTACGAGGTGGGCGAGTTCCAGCGCGGCACGCTTTCCGGCAGCTATCCGAACTTTTCGGGCATCACGCCCGTGGCTCAGAATCAGGACTGGAACTACGACGCCATGGGCAACTGGCTGGGCTTTCAGAGTGGTGCCTTGAACCAGACCCGGCAGTTCAACAAGGTCAACGAGCCGAGGCGCCGGAGAGAAGGCGCCGAGACCGCCGCGTCGGTGACGCGCCCGCAGGGCGGCATCGGGCGGCGTCGCCGATGCCGGCAAATCACCAGCATCACTGGCCCTTCCGGGGTGATCACGCCGCTCTACGACCCCGTCGGGAACATGACCACGATGCCCGCAGTGGGCAATTGGACCACCGCGCAGACTTTAAAGTGGGATGCATGGAATCAGCTGGTAAAGGTCAGCGAGGGCAGCAGCACCATCGCCGAGTACAGCTACGACGCCCTCTTCCGGCGCGTGACCAGGACGGTTTCCGGCACCACGCGCCGCTTCTACTACAGCGAGCAGTGGCAGATCCTCGAGGAGTATCTCGGCAGCGTCGTGAATCCGGAGATGCGCTACTGGTATGGGCTGCGCGACATCAACGACATCGCGCGGAGGCAGCGATACTCCTCCGGGACCACCGTCCAGGATGATCTCTACGCTCTGCGCGAGACGATGAACGTCGTCGCCCTCGTGAATTCAAGCGGCATCGTCACTCAGCGCATGGCCTACGACGCGTTTGGTGCCGTCCGATTCCTGGCCAGCGCCTTCGCCGCGGGCAGCAATGCCGCCGGCTGGAACCTGCTCTTCCACGGGCACTACCGTGACGCAGACACGGGGCTCTACCAGATGCGGTTCCGCTACTACCACCCGAACCTCGGAGTGTGGCTATCCAGAGACCCCTTGGGAGATGCAGTGTTCCTTGCTCAAGTTTCAAAAGGCGTTTCGGCTCACGAGCGTCGTCGGATGGCGCAAGAATCCCTGAGACCGTCATATCTGTTTGTTAGCAATGATCCGCTGAATCAACATGACAAGCTTGGGCTGACGGGATGGGAATTGAATCCTTACGGGCGTCCTTGGCAGCCAGGCGATCCATTTGATGGTAAGCGTCCAACTGTCAAAGCCTGTTCTTTGAGGCAATGCTGTGTGGAAAACCTTCGACGTCTTTATCAATGGGTCGAGGCAGCATCGAGAAGACGAAACAGTGACTTTACTGATCACTGGAGGCAAAACGGCACGGAGCAATCATGGAAAAACCATCGAAGTCAGTTCATCAATGCTTGGCTGAACGCTTCTAAATGTGTCGGAATTATTCTCCACCAAATAGCTTCGGGCCAATGCACACCAAGGCCGCCGGAACTCGCCCGTTTTCCTGAATATCAGCGACGGGTTAACGAGCTAACTGACACTGGGCCGTGGGTTCCAATGCCAATGCCGGCGCCAGCTCCTGCCAGCAGTGGCTTGGGAGTCACCGATTGGGAATACTGGGAAGAAGCCACAGGACTCACTGGTGCCGCCTTGGTGGTCTCCCTTATCTTTTCGGAAGGATCTCGCCTGATACCCGCCCGCAATTTGATTCCTGTGCCTTGATATGAACGACATTGACAAACTCACGAGTGAGCCCGGAACAAATCTGATCTTGGCAGCCCCTCACTTTCAACTGGAGCAAGCTAGCTTCTATTCGGACTGGGCGCTGCGAGCCTTGGAGATGGGTGCAACTTCGTCGAGTCTTGTTAAACTGGCGACATTGGAACCCGATTGTCCCACTGAAGAAATCGCGCATTTGATAAGTCAGGTCGTTGCCGAACTTCGAGGTGAGAATGTTAATCGAGAGCAAGCCGCAGCGCTTGTGATTTTGGAGAGTCTGAGCACACTCACAGGTGACACGCAGGCTTGTTGGCTGGAACTGCAGAAGTTGCGACTTTTGGCGGATGTTCCCGAAACGGTCCGACATCTCTGCCAAGAGATTGAAACGCTAGATTTGGAACTGAGCCGAGCAGGAGAGCAGGGGGCAGTCTTCAAAAGCGTCGCGGAGGGTGTTCAATTCATTAAGGGGGCCGCTGCCAGGTTTGTGGAGCATTCGACTGTGCGATTGCTGGAACAGGAAGGCAAGTTTTTGGCTGAAGTGCGCATTCCCTCAAGCTTGATTGCAGAGCTTTGCAACAGTGCTACGGCGGAATGAGTAATCACCCTGCAACGTGCCAACCCGCAAATGATCTGAAAAGTTCTCTACTATAAGATGAAGAAGAACTGGAGTGCCCCCCGAAGTTGATCCACTACTTATGAGAGTTTTGGGTTTGGGTTCGGTTCTTCGGGTTTGGGTTGAGTTGGATTCTCGGCTGGATGATCGGAGATCGGGACGCCCTTGGCAAGCCTC
>JBDKER010000041.1:0-32466 GCA_039795165.1 Verrucomicrobiota bacterium
CACTGGGTAATTCAAAAAAATGGGTTGGGGGGGGGGGGGGGGGGGGGGGGGGGGGGGTGGGGGGGGGGGGCGGGGGGGGGCGGGGTGGGTGGGAGTGGCGGTGGGGGCGTTGGGAGTGAACGGATGGAGGGGTGAGTACATGCGGCGGGTGACTCCGAAGCAGCGTGGGCGTGGGATGGGTGAGATTCTGCGTGATGCGGTGCGTGTGGCGGTGGGGGATGTGATGGGGAAGGTTGGGGGTGAGGGTGGGTTGGCGGGGGCGTTGCGGGATGTGCTGTGGATGACGCCGGGGCCTTACCGGTGCTGGGCTGGGGTGGTGGCGCGTGCGGTGGTGGGCTGGCGTCCCCGGGAAGCTGGGGAGGCGGAGGTGGTGGCGCTGGTGAATTGGCTGGGGGAATGGGAAGGCAGTGTGGCGGGGCCGTGGGAGTGGCTGCTCCGGGAGGAGTTGCGTGAGATTTCCGTGGAGGAATTCCGGTCTCTGCGGGAACTGGCTCCGGAAGCGGCGTTTCTGCTGTGGGTGCTTGAGTTGCGGGGAACTGGCTGGGGCGGGTTGGCAGAGGGCGAGGTTCCGGAAGGGCTGCGGGGGCCTGAGAAGAGTGATGAATCGATCCTTGGGCAGCTGGGGACAATTCTGACGATGCGGAGTAAGCCGAAGTTCGGGTGGGATGAACTGCGGTTGCTGGGCGATGGCTTTGCGGCGCGGGTGATGGAGTCGCATCGGCTGTGGGGAAGGCTGATGCGGGAGGCTGACCGGGAGCGCTTTGCGGGAGCCACGCAGTGTCTGCAGGGGCGCTGGGTGCGGGTGGATGGCGATCGGTTTGTGGATGTGGGAGCGGCGCTTGCGCAGGTCCGGGAGCGGCAGCGGGTCGACTGGATGGGCCGCGCGCTGCCATGGTCGCGTTATCTTGACTGTGCTGAGTTGCGTCGGTTGGGCCTGGAGGCGCTGGTGGGGAGTGTTCCGGGGGGAGGGCCTGAGCCGGGGGTGGAGGAATTGGAAGAAGCGCTGTGGTTTGTGGAATCGCGGGAGGACGTGAGGCGGCGGAAGCTGTGGTCGGGCGGCGTGGCGTTTCAGCGGAGGATGCTTGGGCTGACGCGGCGGTGCGACTGGGACGGGGTGTTTCTTGAGGAAGCGTCGTGGGTGGAGGGGAAGTGGATGGGGAAGGCCGTTGCTGTTGAGGTGAGGGATGCGGCATGGGAATGGATGTGCGGGCTGGTGGCTCCGGTGGGCCGGGTGGAGGATGGGCCGCCGGTGGTGCTGCCGATGGCGGTGGCCCCTGCGTTTCTGGCGATGGCGGGGGAGCGGCCGGGAGAGTTGCTGCGGTGGGTGGGATTGTACCGTGGCGAGTCGCGGCGGAGATTGCTGAATCGTGCTGCGTTTCTGGAGGAAGCGCTGGCGGTGGCGCTGCGGCGTCTGCCGGGTCGTGAGGTGGCGTCGCTGGAGGAAATGCTGATATGGGGGCTGCAGTGGATGGTGAAGAAGGGCGGTGAGTCCTGCGGAACGGAGGAACTGCTGCGGTCGTTTTCCGTGGTGAAGCGGAAGGTGGTGCGGGAGCATCTGGAGCGGGTGGCCTGGAGGGGATGGGTGGCTGATCTGGGAGTGGCGTATGCCCGGGTGTTTCCGGAGGAGAGCCAGCGGATCGTGGCGGGGCGGGCGGCGGAGATGCTGCTGCTGCTCCGCGGACTGACGGTGGCGCAGCTGGAAGCGGGTGGCTGGGGTCGGGAGTGGCGGAGTGCCGGAGCCGGGGTCTGGCCGGTGTCCGACCTCTTTGCGGCGTCGCCGCGGATCCGGGTTTCCGAGCAGGAGAAGCTGGTATCGCTGCTGGCCTGGGAAGATCCTTGTCAGGTGATGCTGGCGTGGCTGAGTCATCGGCCTTACCGGGCGGCGGCGGTTGAGCGGCATGGGCTGGCGGTCGTGGAGCATGCGGAGAGTCTGGAGCGCACGGGTCGGCCTGGTGGCATGGTCATTGGTGATGGGGAAAGCGATGCGGTGCTGAGGGGGGTGCTCGCTGGGCTGCGGCGGGAGGAAGTGGAGTTGGAGCGGCGGGCGGGACTGCTGGGGGATCCGCAGCGGTGTGGTCCGGCGGCGCTGGCGGCGCTGGCGCGGCTGGGACGTTTGGATGTGATGGTTCTGTCGGAACTGGATCGGGAGAAGCTGCGGGAGATGCTGCCGGTGGCGGCGGTGCTGGCTCCGGAACGTCCTGCGGTCTGGCAGGCCCTTGAGTTGTCGCTCTGGGTGGGGCTGCGGTGGTATCCATTTCTGATCCGGCTGGCGGTGGCGCGGGTGTCGCATCATCGTTCCGGAGGTGTGCCGGGTCATATGTGTGACGGGTACTATCAGACGTTTGAGCGTCCGAAGCGGAGTGGCGGGAAGCGTGTGATCACGGCCCCGCGGAAGACCCTGCGGGCGCTGCAGCGGGACATTCTGCGGCAATTGGAGCGGGAAGCTGCGGGGCAACCGGAGGCGAGTGCGCATGGGTTTGTGCCGGGTCGGTCGACGCTGACGAATGCACAGCCGCATGCGGGTCAGGCGGTGGTGGTGAATCTGGATATCCGGGGGTTTTTCCCGTCGACGCCGCTGCGGTTGATTCAGCGGGCGGTGCGGAGGGCGGTGGGGGAACGGCTGAGCATTCCGGTGGTGTATCTGCTGGCGGACATCTGTGCCTATGGCGGGGCGCTGCCGACGGGGGCTCCGACGAGTCCTTGGCTGGCGAATGTGGTGATGGCTGGGGCGGACAAGGCGTTGGCGAGGGTGGCGGCGGCTGCGGGATTGCAGTATACGCGGTATGCGGATGATCTGACGTTTTCCGGCGGGGACGGCGCGGTGGGGATGATCCGGTTTGCGGAGAAGGTGCTGGGAGGGCTGGGGTATGAATTGGATCCGAAGAAGATCAATATCTTCCGGCGTGGGAGGAGGCAGGTGGTGACGGGTTTGGTGGTAAACGAGCGGGTGAATCTGCCGCGGCAGGTGCGGAGGAGGATCCGTGCGGTGGTGCATGCGGTGACGGTGGGGCGGGAGCCTGTCTGGCATGGGCGGCCGGTGAGTCTCGAGGCCGTGCGCGGGGCGCTGGGGTGGTGGCATCAGATTCATCCGGAGCAGGTGGCTGGGCTGATGGAGGAATTCCGGGCAGCGCGGGGGGGTGCGGCATGACTGGGCGTGGCGGGTGGGATGTGCATTGTCTGGACTCGCGGGACATGCGTCCGGTGGGTACGGCATCGTGCGGGCTGGTGCTGAGCAGTCCTCCGTATTTTCCGGAGGGGGTGGAGGCGGAGCTGCGGTCGGGTGCGGTGCGTGACCGGCGGGTGCTGAGAGGTACGGTGCGTGGATTTGTGGAAGGGTTGGCTCCGGTATTCGGGGAAATCCGCAGGGTGCTGCGCCCCGGGGGCAAGCTGGTACTGATCACGCGGTATCTGGCGGCTGGAGGTGAGCAGATTCCGGTGACCGAGTGGTTCCGCGGTCTGGTGGAGCGCGAGGGGATGGTGGTGGAGGCGCGGTATTTTCTGCGCAAGTATGGCAGGAGGTCGCCGCGGCAGCGGGCTGGCGATTTTGTAAGGGGAGGGGCGGCGGTGCCTGTGGCGGTGGAGGATGTGATGGTTTACGGGGATGGCGAGCCGGTGGGACGGAAGCGGACGGTGAGGTGCGGGGTTAGTGAGGAGGAAGTGGTTTCCCTGATGGAGCCGCTGTGGGATCTGCCGTCGCCGGGGGCGGGCCGGAAGCATCCTCATCAGATGCCGCGGGAGGCTGGGCGGAGGCTGATTTTGCTGTATTCGCGGCCGGGCGACGTGGTGCTCGATCCGTTTGCCGGGGCGGCTGGACTGCTGCTGGAGGGGCAGCGGCTGGGGCGTCGGGTGGTGGCCTGCGAGGTGGATCCCCGGTATGCGGAGGTGTGCCGGCAGGAGCTGTCGCGGTCGGCTTCACATGCTCACTGACTATTTCATGAACTCAATGCTGCTGCTGGCTTCGGCTATCTACAATTCCGATGAGGGGAACCGGGTCCGGTGCCGTGACTGGGTGGAGTCGCAGATTGCGGAGGGCGGGAGGTGTGCGCCTGAGGATGGGGTGGTGCGGGCTTTGTTGAGGCGGGAGCGCGGGACGCCTCTGGAACCGTTTTCGCTTGATGAGCGGCAGGAGGAACTGGCGGTGCTGCTGGTGCGGCTGGCGTTTTCGCGGCGCGGGAAGCCGGCTCCGGTGGTGATTGGGTCCGGCAGGGTTACGCTGGCGGCGTCGGGTCTTGAGATTCGGCCGGATCTGACCGTGCGGCATCATCATTTCTGGGAGGGTTCGTCTTCGCTGGAGGATCATATCTGGGAAGATCCGTGGCGGCATGTGTGGCGGTTCCGGGCGGGTCAGGGTCTTGGGGAAGGCCGGGAGCAGGGGGTGCCTGTTTCGGCGCGGCTGGTGGGGGATATGAGTGGGGTTCGGGTGACGGTGCGGCTGGGCATGGGGATTCCGGTGGCGGGGATGCCGCAGTGGAAGGTGTCGATTGGGCAGATGCGGGATGTGGAGCGGCTGGGGTTCCGGATCCGGCGGCTGCGGGCGGATACCTTCGCGGTGTGGCCGGGGTCGCCGGAAGCGGCCCTGCGGTTCATGGGGTGTCTGATGGAGCGGGACGAGCTGACGGTGCACGAGCAGGAATGGACGGTGCAGGTGCAGTTGGCACCGCCTGGACCTGAGCCTGTGGCCCTGGCGGCGCTCATCACGAGTCCGGTCTGGCAGGATCTGCCGTGGCTGGAAGCCCCTGCGGGCTGGCGGGGGATTCGGGAGGAGCCGTGGATGAGGGAGGCCCTGCGCAGTTATCTGCCGCAGTCTGCGGAGCGGCGGCATAGCCCGGTTTTTCATTATGAAGCCATCCAGAGTCATTGAAGTTCTCGGTCAGGTCCTGCGCACGCGCTGGCCTGTTTTTCTGTGGGGTCCTCCGGGGATCGGGAAGAGTTCCGTGGTGCGGGCGGTGGCGGGAGCGCTGCGGCTGCCGGTGACGGATGTGCGTGCGGGGTTGCTGGATCCGACGGATCTGCGGGGGATTCCGGCGGTGGAGGGTGGTCGGGCGGTGTGGTGTCCGCCGTCGTTTCTGCCGCACGACAAGCGGTCGAAGGGTTTGTTGTTCTTCGATGAGCTGAATGCGGCTCCTCCGATGGTGCAGGCGAGTCTTTATCAGCTGATGCTGGACCGGAGGATTGGGGAGTATGAACTGCCGGAGAAGTGGCAGATTGTGGCTGCGGGGAACCGTGAGGGGGATGGCAGTGTGACGTTCCGGATGCCGTCTGCGCTGGCGAACCGGTTTGTGCATGTGGAGATGGAGGTGGATTTCGAGGATTGGCTGGAGTGGGCGATCCGCGGTGGGGTGCATCCATTGGTGACTGGCTTTCTGAGTTTCCGTCCCGCGCTGTTGATGGTGAAGAAGGCGGCGGGGGAGCAGGCGTTTGCGACGCCGCGGACGTGGGAGATGGTTTCCGATCTGCTGGGTGAGCAGGAGGTGGCGGCGGCGCTGCGCGATGTGCTGGCCGGGGTGGTGGGTGGCGGGCCCGCCAGTGAGTTTCTCGCTTATGCCTCGGATACTGATGCGATGGAATTGGTGGCGGAGGCATTGCGGAACCCGGGGGGCGTGGAGATTCCGGACAAGCTGGGGCCGCTGTATGCGCTGGTGAGTCATCTCACGGCGAGGCTGGGCAAGTCCGAGGTGCGTAAGGCGGCGGCGGTGCTGCTGCCGAGGCTGCCGCCTGAGTTCGGGGTGCTGCTGGTGCGAGGGGCGCTGATATCGCATCCTGGTTTTGTGATGGAGAAACCCGTCCAGGATTTCTGTGCGCGGCATGGGCGGCTGCTTTCCGGCAAGGCATGAGCACGGTGGCTGACGCACGTCTGGCGCTGCTGCTGGACCATCCATGGCTGGCGACGGCGCTGCTGCGTCTCCCGCTCGTGGAGGTGGCGGATGCGGTGCTGGTGCCGACGCTGGCGACTGATGGCCGGGCGATTTACTACGAGCCTGGATTCTGTGCGTCGCTGACTTTGGCGGAGCTGCAGTTCTGTGTGGCGCATGAACTGATGCATTGTCTGCTGGATCACATGGTGCGGATGGGCACGCGGGATGCGGAGCTATGGAATGTGGCGGTGGATCTGGTCGTGAACCGGATGCTGGAGGAATGTGGATTCACTGTGCCGGCCGGAGCGCTGCGGGATGGGCAGGGCCTTTCGGTAGGGGAACTGACGGCGGAAGAGGTCTATGATCGGCTGATTCAGCAGATGTCGGAGCGGCTGGGCGCGGAGCGGGTGCGGAAGTGGCTCAGTGAGCGCAGGGCGTCGCGGCTGGCGGATGGGCATGCGGGCGTGGATGGGGACGGCGCGAAGCTGTCGCGTTTCCGTCAGGACGATGCCCCGTCGGGGGAAGAGCTTGCGGTGATCCGGGGCCGGGTGGTGCAGGCGTCGCAGGGGGTGCACCGGGGATGGGAGAGGGGGAATGGCAAGGTGGAGCTGGGGAGGTCGGGTCGGTCGCGGGTTCCGTGGGAGCAGCTGCTGGCGTCCTTTCTGACGGGGCTGCAGCGCAATGATTACCGTTGGTTTCCGCCGGCGAAGCGGCATCTCTGGCGTGGGCTGGTGCTGCCGTCGCTGGCAGTGAGCGGTCCGTCCCATGTGGTGGTGGCGATTGATACGTCTGGCTCGATGAGTGCGGGGCTGCTGCGGAGGATTCTGGCGGAGATTGACGGGCTGAGGAGGCGTTGGATCAGTCAGTTGACGGTGATCGACTGTGATGCGGAGGTGCAGAATGTTAGGGTGTATGAGGCCTTTGAGCCGATTGATTTTGAAGCTTTCGAGCTGCGGGGCCGCGGGGGGACGTCATTTGTGCCGGTGTTTGTGTGGCTGGAGGAGCGGTTGGCGGGAATGGACGGTCCGGTGCCTGATGTGCTGGTTTTCTTCACGGATGGCTATGGGGATTTTCCGGAGGAAGAGCCATGCATTCCGGTGTGCTGGATCATGCCGGAGGGGGATTGCCGTGAAGTTCCGTTTGGGCAGGTGATTCCCATGGATGTGCATGGGTGAGCGGGATCTTGACAGAGGGGTGTCGTGGTTCATGCTCCGCCCCCATGAAAACTGTACGCATTGGACTGGTGGGATTGGGCAACATGGGGAAGGCGCATCGGGCCAGCCTGCGGGCTGGACGGGTGGAAGGATTGCAGCTGACGGCGATCTGTGATCGTGCCGAAGCCTTGCCGGAACCGGTGGAGGGGGAGGCTCAGTTCACGGAATTCGGGGTGATGCTGCGGTCTGGAGAGATTGATGCGGTGCTGATTGCGACGCCGCATTACTTTCACACGACGATGGGGATTGAGGCGCTGGAGGCTGGGCTGCATGTGATGGTGGAGAAGCCCTTGTCGGTGCACAAGGCTGACTGCGAGAGGCTGGTGGCGGCGCACCGGGGTGGGTCGCAGGTTTTCGGAGCGATGTTTCAGCTGCGGACGGATCCATTGTATCAGCAGATCCGGAGTCTGATTACGGGAGGGGAGTTGGGGGAGATCCGGAGGGTGCTGTGGGACTGCACCGATTGGTTCCGGACGGAGACGTACTATGCGTCAGGCGGGTGGCGGGCGACGTGGAAGGGCGAGGGAGGCGGGGTCCTGCTCAATCAGTGTCCGCACAACCTGGATCTTTATCAGTGGCTGTTCGGGATGCCGCAGGAAGTGACGGGATTCTGTCAGTTCGGGCGGTATCATGACATTGAAGTGGAGGATGATGTGACGGCGTACTTCCGTTATGCGGACGGGCGTCATGCGACTTTCATCACGAGCACGGGAGAGGCACCCGGGCGGAATCTGCTGCAGGTGACGGGAGAGCGTGGGGTGCTGACGGTGGAGGGAAGAAGTCTGAAGTTTCTGCGCAACCGTGTGCCCATGTCCCAGTTTTCGGCGGAGACGGCTGCGGGATTTGCGAAGCCCGAGTGCTGGCAGGTGGAGGTTCCGGTTCCGGAGGGCGGGGCGAGTCACAACGTGGTGCTGCAGAATTTCGCCGATGCGATCCGCAAGGGGGAGCCGCTCATTGCGCCTGCGGCCGAGGGGATGCATTCGATTGAGCTGGCCAATGCGATTCTGCTGTCGACCTGGAAGCAGCGCACGGTGGTGCTGCCGATGGATGCCGGGGAATATGAAGCCGAACTGCAGCACCGGATTGCGACGTCGACGCATGTGAAGAAGCCGCCGGTGGCCCGGGCCATCAGCAGTGATGACTTTGCGAAGTCGTTCAAATGAGCCGTGGGCGGCGGGTGATGGGCTTGCTGTGGGCAGTTGCTGTGTTGCTGGCGGGCTGCCGGGGTCCGCGGGTGGCGAAAGAAGAGGCGGGTAACGCTGTCGCGTGGGTTGCGGGGAACTATGCGGTCGAATTCCGGCTGGGTACTGGTACTCCGGTGGCTGAGGGGTACGAGCCGTCGGTCTACCGGATCTGCCATCGTGGAATGGGTGGCGTGCGGGAAGCGGTGGAAGCGGTCAGTGCACACAGTGCGCAGGGATTTGCGAGTGTGGTGGATGGGGATCCGCGGAGTCACATTCGGCTGGTCGTGGACAAAGCCGGGGAAGTACTGGTCATAGAGGAAGACATTCCGAACGACTGTGGACCGTGCCGGAACTTTCTGCTCGTGCGGACTGGAGCATCGGGTGGGCCTGAAGTTCTTTATCTGGCGGTGCCCGAGCGTGGACAGGGGATCATGGCAGCGACTAGCGGGGAGTATCCTTCGGTGGAAACGGTTTTCGCCGAAGGCATGGTTGTGCGGTATGCGGGAAGCGGTCCGGAGACGGTATGGTTCCGGTCCTTGCCGTCGCGTGAGGCACCGCAGTGGCCTGGCTGAGGTGTTCTCAGGACCGGGTTCAGGCTGGTCGGACTGGTTCGCTGGTGAGAACGAAGCGGAAGCGGTGGTCGTAGCGGCCGTTGTTATGGCGCTGGCAGCAGCGGTAGCAGGCGGTGTAGCGGGAGAAGGGCCGGACGCGGTGTGCGACGAAGCAGCAGGCTGGGCACTGATAGGTGTACTTGCGGGTGACCTTGCGTCTGGGGAGGGGGAGGTCGTGGCAGGCGGGTTCGCCGGGGATGCCGAGATCGGCGCAGGCCTGGCGCCATTCGGGGCCATGGACTTTGATGCGGCGGCGGCCGGCGCGCCAGTGGGCGAGGAGGTGGGCCGCCTCGTGGCGGAGCGTGCGGAGGACCTGGGAATGGCTGATGGCGTCGAGCCTCGGATTCAGTTCAATGACCGAGGTGCGGGCGCAGGCGGTGCCTGCGGTGGTTTGGAGCCGGGGGTTCCAGATTACGGAAAGGCGTTGGGCGACTGGGGTGGCACCGGCGTGGGCGAGCCATGTGGCGGCGATGGAGGCGAGGCAGGGGTCCGGGCCTGCGAGGGCGGGTTCGGATGGGGGGAGGGCACTTGGTGTGCCGGGTGGGGGGAGGGTGCCTAGTGTGCCGGGTGGGGGGAGGGTGCCTAGTGTGCCGGGTGGGGGGTGGGCACCTGGTGTGCCGGGTGGGGGGAGTGTATCAGAGGGGCGACAGGGAAGCCGGGCCGGAGCGCGGCGCGGGAGGGTGGGGAGTTTTCCGTAAGCAGCCATGGCTGAAAGGAAAAAGGTCAGGAGTTTCAGGTGACGGGGACGGGTTGGGGACGCTTTCTGATTTCGTGGCGCTGGTCGCCGAGGGCCACGACGGAATCCGGCGGTACGGATTCGGTGACGAACACATTGGCTCCGATGGTGCTGCCGCGGCCGATGGTGATATCGCCCACGATGGTGGCCGAGGCGTAGAGCGTGACGTGGTCTTCGAGGGTGGGGTGGCGGCGGCGGCCGCGGAGGCGTTGTCCGGCGGCGAGGGAGCGGGCGACGAGGCCGACTCCCTGATAGAGTTTGACGTGATGGCCGATGCGGGCGGTTTCGCCGATGACGACACCGGTGCCGTGGTCGATGAAGAAGTATTCGCCGATGACTGCGCCTGGGTGGATGTCGATGCCGGTGCGGGAGTGGGCCCATTCCGTCATCATGCGTGGGATGAGGGGGAGACCCATCTGGTAGAGGACGTGGGCCATGCGCTGGGTGGCGATGGCTTCGAGGCCGGGGTAGGCGAGAATGACTTCGTCGCGGCTGCTGGCGGCCGGGTCGCCATCGAAGGCGGCCCTGACATCCTTGTGGAGGAGGGCGCGGATGGCGGGGATCTGGTGCATGAAGCTGCAGACGAGGCAGTCGGCCATGGAGGCGGGATCGTCTGGCGGGGATGGCTGGGAGGCGAGGCTGGGGAGGACCTCATGGCGGAGCCGCTGCATGACATCCGAGACCCGGCGTTTGGTCAGGTCGGCAACGTCTTCGGTCTGGACGGCCTCCGCTTCAAAGAAGCCAGGGAAGAGGATTTTGAGGAGGTCGCTGCAGAGGGCGGAGACTGCGCATTTCGACGGGAGGTTGGCACCGTCGAGGTGGTTGATGCCGCCGAGTTCGCGGTAGGAAGCGAGAAGTTCGTCGGTGATGCTGGCGGTCTCGCACTCCATGGATCGGCTGCGATCATAACGCGGGGTTGGCGGAAGAAAAATGCTTTTCGCAGGAAGTTGCGGATTTGGGCGGGCTGGGGGGCGTCAGTCAGCGGGCTGCGGGGGTTCGAGGGTGACGGGTCCGGAGGGTTTGTCCTTGTGGCTGGATGAGCCGCTGGGCTGGGGTGTGCTGGGGGTGGGTTGATCGCCGGTTCCGAATCGGGCGGCTGGGGATTTCGGGTTCCAGAAGCCATTTTCCTTTTCCGGGCCGAACCAGCCGATGAGGGATTTCTCGTTGTCGCCGCCGTAGAAGTTGAGTGGTTTGAAGGTGCTGGGTTTTTCGAGGGTGACGCGGCCATCGCACCATGCGACGATGGCGCAGCCATGGGCGCGGAAGTGGACGGACGGCTGGAGTTCGCCGCCGTCCGATCCATCTTCGAGGGGCCAGAAGAACGGTTCGGCGAAGGGGTATTCCTGCATGCCTTCGGCGCGGGCGAGGGCGGTGGTGGCGAACATGACGGTACGGCCGGGGAATTCGACTTCGAGGAGGGATGCAGGCGAGAAGCAGTCGCCGGGTGATCCGCCGATGTAGGCTGAGTTGTAGCCGTAGCCGCCGGCTCCTTCTTCGAAGCTGACGGAGGCGTCGACGATGCGGCGGAGGAGCGGGCAGGTTTCGAGCTGGACGTCGCGGCCGAAGTACGGGGTGAGGAAGCCGCCATCCGGGGAGAAGGGGGCGTCGAAGCGTTTGCGGCCGCCGTGCCAGCGACGGAGATTCGACTGGTCCTGCGCTGGGCAGAAGTGGCCGTTGTGGTCCTGGGCGTAGTTGAGGTTGGCGGTGGCTAGTTGGCGGAGGTTGCGGCTGGAGAGGGCGATGTCGGCGCGGAGGCGCGACCATTGGTAGACGGCGGCGGCGGAAGCCGTGGCGGCGGCTGAGATGGCCACGGTCAGGAGGATTTCGAGGAGGGTGAACCCTTTATGCTGCTGTGAGGCCCTTGGTTTCATGGCCTTGAAAAGCTCAGGCGGAAGAAGCGGCGCGGATTATCCGGCGGGAAGGACAGGAATGTCTCGATGGCGGGCGGTGGGGATTCGCTGATGGAGCCTGGAGCGGGCAGGGCATTGGGGATGGACGTGAGAGGATTGCCATTGGAGCTGGAGGCGAGGGGGAGCCACGTGGTGCCATCCGTTGATGTTTCGATGGTGTAGCGGACATCGCTGCGGGCGGAGGGTCGGGTGAAGTTCAGCTGGATGGCCAGCGATCCCCGGGAGATGCGCAGGGGAGGGATGGGGCTGCTTTGGAGCGGGTGGCTGGCGAGGGCGTATTCCGCGAGGTTGGGGAGACCATCATGGTCCGGGTCGGCGCTGGGGCCGCTGATGGCGGGATTGGCGGATTCTTGTGGGGAGAAGTTGGTGGCCTGCCAATCCGCCCATGGGTCGGCGGCTTCGTGGAGCACTGCGATGGCATCGGCGTCGAAACCGCTGGTGAGGAACTGGGTAGGAAACGGATCGTTGACGAGATTGCCGAGGGAATCGGTCGATCCGAGGGATGGGGTGATGGAGCCGACCACGTCGACGAGGCGGACGTGGGTGATGCGGTTGGGGTCGAGGGAGGTGGATGGGGTGAGGTCGGCGAGGTCGAACGGCGTACCCCAGCCTGCCGGGTATTTCCCGGCGAGGTTGCGGACGTTGGTGGGGTCGATGGTGCTGTAGGCTCCGTTCTGGAGGGTGGTGGGTGTCAGGGAGACGGCTGGGAAGCGGACGAAGTTGGAGCCATTGGAACTGACTTCGACGAAGGCGAGTTCTGCGAAGACGGCGGAGCCTGTGGAGAAACCGTTTTCGAAGACGGCGAAGTCCGGGCCTGGGCCGTTGCGGATGGGTTTTGGGAAAGTGACGGTGACGCTGCCGCCGTCGCCGAGGCTGAGGACGGGGGCGGCTGGGGTTCCGCTGGATGAGGCTGGGGGGTAGTCGGCGTCTGTTCCGGTGACTGACGTGGGGCCGAGGATGCTGGCGAGGCTTCCGTAATTGGCGGTGGTGGTACTGGCGGCTCCTTTGCGCTGGGGTCCGGGAAAGAACGATGTCACGGAATGGGCCCATGAGCGGATGGCGGGGTTGTCTGCGGCGATGGCGTCGGAGCCCGGGAGGCCTGGGCCGGGTGGGTAGGGTCCGGCTGAAGAGGAAACCGTGGTGGCGGCGAGGCATGCCGCTGGGGCGAGGCGGCGGCAGCGGCGGAGGAATGCGGCGGCGAAGCCTGCGAGGGCGAGGGTGGCCGTGTGAGTTTCCGGGATGCCGGCTGGATTCGATGGCAGTGTGCCGTAGGAACCGAAGGCGAGACCGTCCCATGAGCCATGAACGAGGGGTCGGTCGGCGGTGCCGGTACTGCTTTCGACCCAGCGTCCTGTGAGGTAGGGATTGCCAAGGGGCACGACCGTGCTGGCCGGGGGTACGATGTGGCCATTGAGACGGAAGTCGGTTGGGTGCGAGAAGACCTCGTTATTTACCCAGTAGTTCCAGTAGAGGTCGTCGAGGTACGATGGGGTACCGAGGTCATCGTAGGTTCGGCTACGGGATCCGAGTGAAATGGAATTCGGGTAGAAGGAGCTGTCGACAGCGAGGGCGGGATCGGCTCCGAGAATGGCGTTTAGCATATCGAGGCCCGTGCGGGATTCGGTGCTGGGCCAGCGGTAGCCCCAGACGACGGGCTGCGAGCCATCGTGCCAGTCGATGACGAGGGCGGCTTCGCTGCTGGCGGGTCCGGCGGGGTCACCGGCCCAGAGCCGGACGTCCGTGAAGGAGAGGGCGGCCTTTGCCGTGGAGATGGCCAGCAGGATGAGGGCCGGCACGAGGGGTCGGATGCGGCTGCGGGCAGCCGCGCGGGGATGGGTCATGGGGATTCACGCTTATTGTTGACGATAAGGGCGGCGGCCTTGCCTTGCGGTTTGGCCGTCGCGGTGAGCTTGCTGCAGCGAAGTATTCTGACTCCCGGCTTCAGGCCTTGCCTCCGCCTTCACCGATCCTTTCCCGGGGCAAGCCGGTGGGGATCGATTGGTTTGCGGAAAGTGGCGGGTTGGTGGACCCGCCGTCATTCCTGGAGGTTTGTAGCCGGTTACAGCAGCGCACACTGTCGCGGGATTTCACCGCATTCCATGCACCGCAGCAGACGGATACTGATATGGGGGAGGGATGCTTGCAATGGCGAACGGACCTGGTTTCCATGAGAGACTATGGAAAGTCGGGCGAAAAACTGCTCGCCGAGATTCTTAGGATGCATTAGCAGGAAAGCTTCCCTGAATTGAACCATCTCTGAAGTTTCCTGTGTCCGCCGTTCCCGCTGCCGAGAAGCCGATGCAACGCATCATGGCGGTGAATCATCACCTGAAGGTGGCGCTGGATGCGGTGCGGGAGGGGGTGCTGGTGGTGGAGCGGGCGGGCAGGTCGGGAGGAGTGCCTGCGGTGCTGTATGGGAACCGGGCGATGGCGGAGATGGCTGGGGTTTCCGTGGCGCAGCTGAGCGGGATGCGGCTGGACCGGTTGGTCGAGGATGCGCGCGGATTGCTGGCTGGGCTGGGTTTGGAGGGGGAAGGAAAGGGCAGGGAGGTGGAGGCGGCGCTGCTGGGCGGGGGAGGTCGCGTGGGGCGGTTGTGCCAGTGGCGCGGGGTGCCGGTGACGGAAGCTGATGGCGGGGTGCTGAGTTACATTCTGACGGTGTCGGAGCGGAGCAGTGGCGGGGGCATGGTACGGAAGTACGAGGGTGCGCCGCCGCAGGCTGGGGAATGGAAGCAGGATGTGGTGGACATGGTGACTGATTCGGCGCGGTATGTGGCGCATGAGTTCAACAATGCGCTGACGGCGATTCTGCTGCCTGTGGAGATGGTGATCGGGCAGTTGCCGGCGGGGAGTGATCTTCATGGCAAGCTGCAGGTGACGTATGAATCGGCGCGGCGGGCGGCTGATCTGGCGAAGGATTTTCTGGATTGTTTCCGGCCGCGCGAGCCGGAGCGGGTGCGGTGCCGGCTGGAGCCGCTGCTGCGCCGGGCCTTGCGGATGGCGACCTGTGCGCAGAATGTGGATTGGTCGTTCGAGGCGGATGGGGATCTGCGGGATGTGCTGGTTGATGCCGGGCAGATTGAGCGATTGGTATTGAATCTGGTGCGGAACGCATGTCAGGCGATGCCTGGGGGTGGGCGGCTGCTGGTGACGGCGGTGAACCATGAGGTGACATCCGGGCAGGGATTGCGACCGGGGCCGCATGTGGCGATTTCCGTGCGCGACTGGGGACCTGGGATTCCGCAGGATTACCTTCCGCATCTGTTTAACAGCCGTTTTACGACGAAGGAGGATGGGAATGGGTGTGGCCTTGCGATCTGCCATCAGATTGCGCGGGATCATGGTGGGGAGATTTTTGTGCAGAGCCGCCCGCAGGTGGGAACGGTGTTTCATGTTGTGCTGCCGGCTCTTGAGACTGCTGCGCTGGCGGGTGTTGCGGAAGGCACCGAGGGAACGGAAGTGGCGGAGGGGGTTGGGCGTGGATTGGCGGTGGCGAAGGGTTCGGGTGGACGGGCCATGCCATCGTTGCTCGTGGTGGATGATGAGGAAGGGATCCGGTTTTCGCTGGGGGCGATTGCGGCGCGGCTGGGGTGTCCGGTGGAGGTGGTGTCGTCCGGGGAAGAGGCGATTCAGCGGTATCGTGAGCGGCACCGGAGTGGTCGGGCGCATGACATGGTGATTCTCGACATCAATCTCAAGGGGATGGGCGGCGAGGAAGTGTTTCGGGAACTGCGGAGGCTGGACCGCGGGGCGACGGTGCTAGCGACGAGCGGGCAGTATTCCGATGCCGAGTTGAGCCGGTATGAAGCGATGGGGTTTGCCGGATTTCTGCCGAAGCCATTCAGTGTGGATGAATTCCGTGAGATGCTGGAGCGTTTCGCGGCTGCGGTGTGATGTCCTCTTGCGCGGGGGCGGACGCTGGGGCTTCCGTTGCGGACTGCGCCATGAATCCGGAACTCTTCAAAAGTCATCTTACTGCTGCGGATGCCCGCCACATTGATCTTCCGTGGTGTCATGTGGAGGAATTTGTGTCGCCGGGCAATGCGGGTTCGCAGGAACTGTATCTATGCCGGGCGACCTTTCCGCCGGGTGAGGCGCATCTGTTTCATTTTCATCCGGGGAGAGAAGAGATCATCTTTGTGCTGGAGGGGGAAGCCGAGCAGTGGGTGGGTGAGGAAAAGAGGATGCTGCGGGCGGGGGAGATGGCGTTGATACCCGCGGGGGTTCCGCACATGACATTCAACCGGGGGCCGGCCACCCTCAAGTTTCTGGCGATCCTGAATAACATCCGGGGGCCTGAGCCGATGGTGGTGGACTGTTTCCGGGAGGAACCATGGGTTTCTCATTTCACGCCCATTGAGTATCCGCCCGTGGGCTGAAAACCGTAGAGCAGAGCACCCGGGGCAATTCCCCAGACATTTTCATCAACCCAAAACGAACTGCACAACATGCCGAATCCCTGGACTGGAAAAGGAAATCCCTATACACGCGCCGAGGTCATTGAACGTCTTCATGAGACGATCCGGAAGGGAGAACCGGTGATTGCGGCGGGAGCGGGCACGGGGATCAGTGCGAAGTTCATTGAAAAGGGCGGTGCGGATCTGATCATCATCTACAATTCCGGGCGTTTCCGGATGATGGGGCATGGATCGACGTGTGGGATGATGGCGTATGGGGATGCCAATGCCATTGCCATGGAGATTGGCGAGTACGAGGTGCTGCCGATTGTGGAGGAGTGTCCGGTGATCTGCGGGGTGCATGCGACCGATCCGCGGCGGCGCATGTGGCATTGGCTGCTGCAGGTGAAGGATATGGGTTTCTCGGGAGTGAATAATTTCCCGACGCACACCATTGTGGACGGTCATTTCCGTGGGGTGCTTGAGGAAACCGGGATGAGTGTGCAGAAGGAATATGAGATGGTGAAACTGGCGCGCCGCATGGACTTGTTCAGTGTGGTTTACGTGGGCGCGGCGGAGGAGGCGAAGGCGATGGCTGAAGCCGGGGCGGATGCGATCATTGCGCATGTGGGCACGACGATTGGTGGATCGATCGGGGTGCAGGGGGCGGTATGCTCCATGGACGATGCGGTGGAGCGGACCAATGCGATCATTGCGGGAGCGAAGCAGTCGGGCCGGCGCGACATCATTTTCCTGAGTCATGGGGGACCGATCTGTTCGCCCGAGGACGCGGCGCAGGTCAATGAACGGACTGGCTGTGTTGGTTTTGTGGGGGCGTCGAGTCTGGAGCGGATGGGTGTTGAGCAATCGCTCATCGACCTTACGCGGCGGTTCAAGAAGATCCCGGCTCCGGCGGCGAAGACGTTTTTTGACTGAGGTTCCGGGCTGGACTTGCCCGTCTGGGCGCGTCATCCCGTCCGTCCGAGCGTCATGTCTGCACCGCCGAGGGCTATTGTTCCTTCGGTTGGTGCGACGTGATGCTGCGGACGAGGGACTGTGGTTTGGAGGAAACGGTGAGGTAGGTACGGCCGAGGTATTCGCCGATGACGCCGAGCATGAGGAGTTGGCAGCCTGAGAACAGGGAGATGGCGGTGATGAGGGAGGCCCAGCCGGGGACGGTGCGGGAGGCGGAGAACCATTCGGCGATCACGATGAGGACGCCGATGGCACCGCAGGCGCAGAGAAGGAGACCGAGGATCGAGGCTACGCGGAGGGGCATGATGCTGAAGTTGAAGAACATGTTCATCCAGAGGCGGACGAGGCGGCGCAGGGTGTAGCCGCTTTGGCCGTCCGTGCGGGCGGCGTGGGCGACTTCGAGGGTTTCGATGCGGTCGGTGGAACCGAGGATGAGGCCATCGATGTAGGGGTAGGGGCCCTCGTAGCGGAGCACGCGCTGGATGAGGTCGTGGCGGTGGGCGCGGAAGCTGCAGAGGTAGAGGCCCTTGGGTTTGCCGAGCACGAGGGTGGCGGCCCAGTCATTGAAGCGGCTGCCGAGGTTGCGGAGCGGGTGATGTTCCTTGCGGGCGTAGCGGGCGTAGACGACTTCGGCACCTGAGGATTCGAGGTGTTCGAGGAGGCGGACTGCTTCGCTGAGAGGGTTCTGGAGGTCGTCGTCGAGGTTGATGATGCTGGTGCCGCGGCAGTGGCGGAAGCCTTCCATGACGGCGGCATGTTCACCGAAGTTGCGGGCGAGGTCGACGAATGTGACTGGGAAGGGGAGGCTGGCGAGAAGGGGCGGAACGCGGTGGCCGGTGCCATCCGGGCTGCCGTCGTTGACGAGGATGAGTTCGAATCCGCCCGGGATGGTGAGGCTGCGGAACGATTCGATGAGGCTGGAGAGGGCGTTGCCCGTATTGTAGAGCGGGACGACGAAGCTGACCCGGGGGCGCGGGGAGGCAGACATGAATTCAGGAAGTTGGGGGGAACGGGCGGCGTGCAATCGCGAAGAGGGAAGTGCCGATGGGGATCTGGAAGGAGCGGCAGACTGCGAGGTCGGCGGCTGAGATGGAGGCGAGCAGCTGATTTATGGGTGATGGCAGCGGCTTGAGGTCGGACTGGGCGGGCTCTGTCGCTGCGTGGTTCCGTAGTCGGCTGAGCTGGCGGGAGGTCCAGACGGCCGGGAAAAGCAGAGCGTTCCAGCCGTGGAGTGATTCGATCTGCCAGAGTGGCGGGGCGAGCAGCGAGCGGATCCGTTCGGGTGTGTAGCGTCTCGCTCCATGGACGGCGCGGTCGTGTTCGCCTGCGAGCGAGTCCCATGCCGGAAGATTGAGGAGGAGCCAGCCTCCGGGTTTCAGGATGCGGTGAAGTTCGTGGAGGGCTGCGGTCTCATCGACGGCCTTGTGGTAGAGGACATCGAGGCAGACGACCGCGTCGCATTGTTCTGCTGCCATGGGCATGGAAGAGATGCTGCCTTCCGTGATCGAGTCGAAGCCGCGGTCCTTGGTGAGTCTGACGGCATCGGGTGAGAGGTCGAGTCCGGAGAGTTGCCAGTGGGCGGGATGGCGGCGGAGGGAATCGAGCATGCCGCCGGTTCCGCATCCTGCGTCGAGCACATGGGCATCTGGGAGGAGGCGTTTGGCGAGTTCGCGGACGACATGGGATCGGAGCGTGCGGTACCACCAGTAGGAATCTTCGACTGTGCGCATCGTCTGGTATTCCTGAGGGAGCATGGCACGTTCGGTCGCGTGGGGATGGCCGGCCTTAGGTCAGTTGCTGCCGGGCTGTGGGTTGTTAGGAACATCGAGGACGACCTCGCCGCGGAGCGGGGCGACGCGGCCGCTGATGGCGTCGAGGACCCATGCGCGGAAGCGGACCTTTCCGGGGGGTGGGGTGCGGCGCTGCCATGTATGTGGGATGCCTTCCGGTGTGGGGAGTTCCGATGGATCGAAGCGCCAGCCGATGCGGTCTTCGAGGGCGCGGGCGTGGCGACGCTGTGCGTGTTTTGGTTCGCGGGGTCGATGAGTGGCGACGCCGAGCCAATGTTCCGGGCCGTTTTCCGTTTGGAACGAAGTGATGATGGAGCGGGCTTCGCGGCGTGATGGCAGGCTGATGGCCCAGCCGCGGAGGATGGGGTAACCGTTTTTCCATTCCCCTGACAGGATCTGACCGTCCGTGGAGCCATCGGGGAGGCGCGGGGCGGCGGTGACGTCCGGGTTCTGGAAGGTGGCGACATTGAGGAGGCCTGCGGTGGCGAGGGCATCGAGGGACGGAGGCACCGTTGCGGGTGCGTTGGGGAAGATGCGGTGGAGCAGTTGTGGTTCCGGGGCGACGTGCCGGAGGGTGGTGGCGGCTTCGGCATTGCGGGAGTGCCATGCGATGCGTTCGCAGTCGGCCCATCCTTGCCATGCGCCGCAGAGCCAGCACCATGCGGTCAGAGGCAGGAGGAAACGGGAACTGCGCCGCATGGGGTGCTGGGCAGGCATGGCGCAGAGGAGTCCGATGGTTCCGATGATCCACCAGAGGGTATAGCTGGGGTAGCGCGACTGGAACGGGCTGTAGTCGGGGAACTGGAATCTGGCCAGGCTGATGGCGGCGCTGTTGCCGAGTCCGTAGAGGACGAGGAGGGCCCATGGGACGAGCGCTGGCCATGGGGCGTGGTGGCGTTGCTGCCACCAATGACGCGCCATGATGGCGAGGAGGGTGAGTCCCGTGACCGTGGTGATGGTGGCGGCGATGGCTCCGGCGGCGACCCGCTGGCTGCGGGCGTTCCAGAACCAGACTTCGCTGAAGGGGGCTCCGGCAACCTGGGTAAAGAACGAGACTGCCCGGAGTGGATGGGAAAGAATGCCGTCGACGGCTGGCGGGGTATGGTCCGGGTGGACGCCATGGCCTGCCGATTCCATGCCGGGCAGGAAAGCGGCGAGTGTGAGGCCGAGGGCGGCTGTCCAGAGAATGGCGGCGCGGATGCGGTCGCGGCGGCTGCTGGCCGGAACCATGGCGAGGGCTGCGGTGCCGACGATCCATGCGAGCCAGCCGCTGGCGAAGCTGAAGACGGCAGCGGTGGCTGCAGCGGCGGCCCATGCGGTTCTGCGGGTGAGGGATCCTTGGCCATGGCAGAGGATTTCGATGGTGGCGAGTCCGCCTGCGACGGCCATAAGGCAGCAGATCTGGATGCCCCACGACCAGTTCATCCACTGCATGGGCGAGGCGATGAGAAGGGCGCTGCCGCAGGCGAGGGACAGCCGGGCTGCAGAGGGATGGCGTCGCCAGCAGCGGTTGCTCAACCAGATGGCGACGGCCGTGAGCAGGACGCAGACGAACGATTCGATGCGCAGGTTCCATCCGGTCCACTGCATGAGGGCAGCGTGGATGAGTCTGGGGAGGTCGTGACGGCTGTCGTTGTTGGGGGCGTGGATGAATTCCCACCATGAACCTCCCTGCTGGAGTTTCATCCATGGGTGCACGAGTACGCTCCAGTGATCCGCCCACGGGATGCGGCAGGTGGCGTGCCATGCCTGCCATGCCGGCACGGCGAGGGCGAGGTATGGCAGCAGCCACCGCCATGGCTGCATGGGTGGATTTCCATGTTCGGGAAATGGCTGATGTGGGTCGGCGGGCACGGAAATCAGAGGCCCGCGGTGGTTACATCCGCAAGGCCGGAACGATGTGTGCGCATTTCGGCAGGAGAAAAACAGGAAAGCCGCATGAGCGTTCGGATTGCAGGGATCGGGGATTGTCTGTCTGACCTGGAGGCAGACGTGCCTGCGGGCAAGATCGTCCAGTCAGAATGAAGGAGAATTCGGTTTCAGCGGGCGGATGGGCTGACGGCGTCCGGTTTGCCTGTGTCCGGTGGTTTTGCTGGTGCCGCGGTGGAGATGGATTCGCTCCACGGGTTGGTCAGGGATGGATCCTGGTGCTGGAGAAGCAGGGACAGATTGCGGAGGAAAGTGTTGCGGTCGGTTTCGGCGGGGAGGGGGAAGGGGAATGGGGTGGGCGAGAAGCTGGCTGCGGGGAGGGGTGCTGGGGGTTCAGCGGGATGGTGCAGCAGTTCGAGCAGCGAAGTAGCGGTGGCGAGGATGGGGTATTCGCTGCTGGCGACCGACTGCCATTTCTGGAGGAATTCCTTCTGTTCGTTGTGGGGGAGGGAAGGGAACGAGTAGACGATGGTGCGCAGGATGGGGAGGGAAGGATCGGCGAGGGTTCTGGAAGGGCTGAGGTAAGCCATGCATTCGGTCGTGATGCTGCCGAGTGGTGATTGGCCGCGGGTGATGAGGGCGAGGTGGTGAGCGATGTCGGTGAGGTGGCTGGAGAGACTCTCGTGGTCGATTTCCTTCCATGGGGTTGGGGGGCGCGAGGGGAGAGCGTGCGGTGGGAGGGCGGCGAGGGCTGGTGGCCATTCGGCGAGGAGGGCGAGGGCGATGGGCGGGTCTCCGAGATACAGGGGATCGGCCTGTGGCCATGATGTGGCGAGGCTGACGAGGATTTCGCCTGCTCCGGGGTGGTTGCTGCGGAGGGCGGCGGCGGCCCAGAGGGCGGTGAGATTCCAGCGGACGGCCGGGTCCGGAAGGTGAGTAGCGAGCCATGCGAGGGAGGCTGGAGACAGGAGGTCGGCCGGGAGGTCGGGGACGGCATCTGCGGGAGCACGGAGGGACATGCGGGAGGCGGTGGCCGCGGTCAGGAGGTCTTTGTGCCGGGCAGCGACGGCCATGGCGATGTGGAAGGCCTTGTATTCCGGCTGGGCCTTGCGGATCAGCGCGAGGGCGCGGCCCGATTCTCCGGCGGCGATGGCGAGCTGGGTGAGGAAAGGAAAATGGTTTTCTGAGCCGTGGCCTTCATCTGCGACGATGTTGGTGAGGACAGGCAGCAGTTCCCGGGCGGTGGTTTCCGGGATGGGAAAGCGGGAGCCGAGGGCGAGCAGGGAAAGGGCATCTTCCGGGAGGAGCGGACGATTTCCTTCCGGGTTCTTCGCGTGCGAGAGGAAGAGGGTGCGGGCCGTGGCGGCGAGGGAATCCGAGGCGAACGGCGACGAGCAGAGGGCGAGGGCAGCCGAGAGGCGGCAGGCTGAGCTGATGGATGGGTCGCCGAGTACGTCTTCCCAAGGGAGACCGCCCGTGAACCACGAGCGGAAGGCATCCCGTTCCGGGGGAGGGATTACGAAGGCGAGGGCACCGGGCAGCAGGGCGAGGCGGGCCCCCTTGCTGGTCATGGCTTCGATTTCCGGTGGCAGAGGGAAATTCCAGCGGAGCCGGGTCGCGGGGTCGGTTGAGCGCGACGTGAGGGTGGCGGTCACAAATCCCGGTGGCAACTGGAGTGGAAAGTGTGGACCAGGGGTGGCTGCGAGTTCGGCGCACGGCTGGAGGATTGCGAAGGCCGACTCCGGGTTGGCAGGGTGCGGGAAGAGGGGGGCGAAGGCATCGTTGAGCAAGGGTTCGCCGGGAGTTATGGCGGCCGTGGCGAGGATTAGGGCGAGCGATTCCCTGCGGGATTCCGGGGGGGCGTCCGAGGGGACGTGAAGAATGTTCCGCAGCAGGGCCTCGGGATCGCCGCCGGGTGGCTTCGTGGGATCGCCGCCGGGTGGCTTCGTGGGATCGGCGACGAAGGCGGAGAGGGCCGTGCGGGCCTCGGTGAAGAGGCGCTGCGCTTCTGCTGATTGGTCTGCGGCGATGGCCGCGAGGAAAGCCTTGCCGTCGTTCGAGAGGGCAGGGGTGGCAGATTCCGGGGTCATGGTGGCGAGCGACCGCGACCATTCCGTGGTGATGGCTGGGAACTGCCGGGTCAGTGAGCCTACCGTGTTGATGATTTCCGTGGTGGCGGTGGAAGGTTCGTGGAGGAAGGCGAGCAGGAGGTCGCGTCCGTACGAGGGAGGTTCTGCGGCGAGTGCGTTGGCGAGAGCGGGCCATGGGCTTGCGCTGAAGGGGAGATCGGATGCGGGCGGGAGATTCCAGATTCCGCCGAAGGGACCGAGCGGCCGGACCAATTCATTTCCGAGGAGCCCGGCGCGGCGCAGCCGTCCGAGGATGATGGCGGCAGGGAAGGTCTGGTAGGATTTGCCGGTGAGGCAGCGCTTGGCGAACAGGCAGGCTTCCTCGGTAGCCGCTGGAGGGGCTGCCAGAGTATCCTGCAGGACCGTGAGGGCGGGAATCACGCAGGGTGGAGAAGAGGCGCAGCAGAGGCGGACGGCGGAGATGAAGGCGAGCGGGCCGGCTTCATGGGGTGTCAGGCGGAGGCTGGAGGGAGGCACCGAGTGCAGCGGGAGAGAGGCGAGGCGGTTGCTGCGGCCGTCTTCCGGTCCGAGGCAGCGGTCTGCCATGCGGCGGAGGAAAGCGGTTACGGCGTCCGGGCCATGAGCCATGCCTTGCAGGGCGGCGGAAGCAGCGAGGGCGGCGCTGGCCGAGTAGAGGGCGGGCCATTCCGTGACTGGTTCCTGCAAGGGAGCGAGGGCGGCGTCGAGGGCGGCGGAGAGGTCCGGGGTCAGCTGGCGGTCGGCTGAGGCGATGGCGATCTGGCTCCATGCCGATTCCGGGTCGGCGGCCGTGGCGAGGAATTGCCGGCAGGCGTCCGCGAACGAATCTGCCGGGGATGAATAGAGCTGAATGAGGGATGCGGCGGTGGCCGCCGTGGGTGGGTCCGTGAGCTGACTGGTCAGTGCCTTGCCGAGTTCGCCGAGCGATCCGGAGCGCCATGATTCGCGGATGGCGATGAAGGCCGGTGATTCGGTGTGGTAGCATGATTCGGTGATCTCGAGTGCGGAGTCGGTCCAGTCAGTGAGTGGCGGGCGGTGTGTGGTGGGTGCGTGGGTGATGGCGAGGCAGGCATTGATGGCAGCGGTACGGAGGAAGGGGTCGCGGTCCTGCGGCGGGAGACGGAGCAGCAAGGAAAGCGATCCGGCGGCGAGGTTGGGAACGCGGCTGGCCAGGGCGACCAGTTCCGCCTTCTGCGGGCCGGGCGGCATTTCCTGAAAGAGGACCGCGAGGTAGTTTTCGAACCATGGGGCTGGCTCGTGGAGCGGCCATGCTGCGAGCAGGGAGGAGAACACCTCGCGCAGGGTAGATTTGATGCTGGCATCGGAGGCGAGCGGGAAACTCCATGCTCCCTGCTGGGCCGCGGCTGGCAGGGATTGGAAGAGTTCGACTGCCTGTGATGCCTGCTGCTGCTGCAGGGCGATCCAGAAGGAAGCGGCGCGGGCGGCGATGGATTCCGGAGTATCTCCTGGGGGAACCTGGGCGAGCCACGGGGCTGCTTCTTCGCGGAAGCCAAGGAGGAAGAGGAGGAATCCCCGTGAGACCGGCGCGTGATCCGGGGCCTTGGCAATGGCGTCGGCCACTTCCCTGCGGATGTCGTGGCGGGATATGGAATCGATCCATGGCGCCACGGAATTCCAGAGTGGGTACCATGAATTGGGAGCCGTGGATCCAGCGGTCAGGGACAGTCCGATGGCCGAGATGGCCGCGACCGCTTCCGGGCGTTTTCCTGCGCTCATGAGAACATCGATGTGTCCCGGGCTGGCCAACTGGATCTGCCGGATTCTGGCGGTGCGAGGGCTGAGTCTGGCGGCCTCTTCGTTGAGATCGAGCGAGGCGAGGAGGTTGGCGAGTTCGTCGCGCTGGGCGGGTGAACGCGCACTGCTGCGGAGCTGGAGGGCAGCTTCCTGCGCGGCCTTGCGGAGGTCGGCGGGGGCATCCTGCTGTGCGCCGAGCGAAGCGAGGGCGGCATTTGCAGTGGTGCGGAACTCCGGGGGCAGAGTGAGGTCGAGCGTCCGCTGGAGGCAATCCGCCTCCCTTGGGCGATCGTTGCGTTCCCCGTACCATGCGGCGGCGAGCAGGAGGGCAGCGGGGTCCGATCCGGCCGCCTTGTACAATTGATCGAAGGCCTGCTGCTGGGCGTTGTCGTCGCGCAGCGGCAGATGGAGCAGGGCGCGCAGGATGGGGAGCGTGGTGTGGCCGGCTGCGGCGGCGAGGAATTCCGGGCGGATGGCTGGGCCATCCGGGAAGAATCCGGCTGGTTCCGAGCAGAGGAAGAGCACGCTTGGGGGCACGCCCGGCAATTGTTCCGGAGGGAAGACGAGCGGTACGGTGAGGGAAGGAGCGTGGTAGGTCTGCGGCAGGCCACGGGGAGAGAATTCGCGTGCGAGGATGGCGGCCATGCGGGCGGGGTCGTTGCGGCGGACTGCCGACCAGACCAGTGCGGACAGGAAGTCATCATTGAGTTCGTCGTGGATGGCGGGAGGCAGTTTGAGGTGCTGCTGCCATGCGAAGAGGATGTCCTCGAATTGTTCCGTGATGGCTGCGGCGCGGTTGGCGGGCGTGCGGCGGCGGGTCGCGGCGTAGACAAGGAGGGCGTCCGGAGACTCGACGGCGGCGGCGGCGGCGAGGACTTCGGTTTCCCATGAGGCTGGTTCCGCGGGGGTGGCGATGGCAGGCAGGGAGACGGCGAGAGCGAAATCCGGATGGGAGGCGTGGAAGGTTTCCCATGCCCGTGCGGCCAGTGCGGCACTGGGGGGTTTGGTCTGGTCGAAGGCAGCGGCGGCGGCGGCGATGGCGAGCAGGTCGAGGTTCTGCTGATCCGTGGCCGCGAGGGCGGCCCAGTCGATGGGTGGCGCTCCGGCCACTGGGTAATCGATGCGCGGGATGAGGCTAGCGGTGGCGATCCATGGGTATCCAGCCGAGGCGAGTGAGGTGATGAGTTGGGCGCGTTTTGGTTCCGATGGTTCGCGGGCAAGGGAGAGGCAGGCACCGGCGAGGGCGGCGGCGTGGAGGTCGTCGAGCGATGATGGCAGAGGGAACGAGGCATTGGTGGACTGGCCTTCCGGTTCGAGCAGGGCATCGCGGATGCTGAGGGTGGTGAAGAGGTCGGCGCCCTTGCCCGGGAAGCGTGCTGCGAGCAGGCCGTTGAGTTCGTCTGCGGCGGTGGGCGGCTGAAATTTCGTGGCGATGCGCCGTCGGCGTTCCTCTGGGAGTTCCGTGGTGGTGGTGGTGAGGGACGTGAACAGGGCGGCTGCTTCCGTGGGCTGCCCGGTTTCGATGAGCAGGAGGGCCGAGAGGAATCCGAGACGGTAGTCCGAGGCCGTGGCGTCCGGACGCGACTGCAGGACAGCGAGTGCTTCTGCGGCGCGGCGGCTGCGGAGCAGGGCCATGGCAAACTGTTCGAGAGCGGCGGGATCTGCTTCGGCGGCGGAGGCGCGCAGCAGGGCGAGGCCATCGTCCCGGCGGCCGGAATCAAGGAAGAGCCGCGCCAGTTTCTCGCGGACGAGGCCAGCGGCATCGTGGGCGAGGGCTGGTTCGAGGGCAGCGATGGCGGCGTCGCGGTTGTTCTCGCGGAGGTGGAGTTCGGCAATGGCGAGCGCAGTTTCGGGTCGGTCCCCGGCGAGCCCGGCGGCTTCGATGAGGGCGGCGCGGCGGCCTTCGAAATTGGCGGCGAGGCGGTGGAGTTCTGCGAGCGCGAGGAGGTCGTCGACTGGGTCCTCGGATCGTCGGCGGCGGTCGCGGAATTCGTCCGTCAGTTCCGGGAGCGATCCGTGGGTGACGGCCGTCTGGGCCCATGCGGTCAGCCAGCGCGAGCGTGCCGGACTGTCGCGGGCGCTGTCGTAGAGTGATTGGTAATGCCGGAGGGCTTCGGGCAGGTTGCCGCTGCGCGAGGCTGCGGTGGCGAGGCGGATGCGGATTTCCTCATGGTCCTTGAAGCGGCCCGCTGCGGTCCGGAGGATCTGGAGTGCGGCGGCGGAATCGTTTCTGCTGCTGAGGATGTCGGCGAGGGCGAGTACTGGCTGCGGCGAGGTGGGGGCGAGCTGAGCCCAGCGCCGGGCGGCGGTTTCCGCTTTCTCGATCTGACCGGCCCGCAGGAGGAGTTGGGTGAGGAGCCGGGCGTCTTCGGCCCTTGGTGGCCCGGGCAGTGAGGCGATCGATTCCTGAACGGTGGCGGCCTCGTTCCAGCGTTCCTGGCGGGTGAGGAGGGCGACGAGGAAGGGGGCTGCGGATTCCCGGGGCAGAGCGCGGAGCGTCTGTTCCGCGGCGTCGGTTTGCCCATCTGCTTCGAGCAGTCTGGCGAGGAGGCATTGCTCTGCTGTGGAGGCATCGGGGGCGGCGAGTGCGCTGCGCAGAGATTCCGTGGCTTGAGCGGAGCGGACGACGACGAGAGCATGGTCGATGGCCTTCAGTTGTTCGGCGGTGGTGCGGGCCGATGCGAGGAGGGGACGCAGAAACGGAAGAGCCTCGCGGCTGCGGTTGGCGGATGGTGCGATCTCGGCGAGCCGCTGCAGGAGGATGAAATCCGGCTTGGGCTGGCGGGAGATGGTATCGGTCAGCAGAGCGAAGGCTTCCGTCATGCCCGCGGTGGCCGTGACCTTGTTGGCGATCTGGAGGGTGAGTACCGGGGAAGCGCTGACGGCGGCCAGTTTCCAGAGAGCGAGGGCTTCCGGAACGCGTTTGGCTTTGGCAAGGTGGTCGGCGCGGGCGAGGGCGAGGGGAGCATCGGGCGAGGTCGTGGCGGCGGCGGCGGCGAGGGAATCGGCTGCGGCGGCGGGGTCGCCGGCTTCGGCGAGAAGATGGGCGCGCCGGAGCAGGGCTGATTCCGCCTTGCTGCTGCGGCTGACGAATTCGTCGAGGAGGGCACGGAAACCGGAGTCGTCGCCGGTTTCGCGGCGGAGTTGAGCGAGGCGGATGGTGAGTTCCGGATTGTCGGGTTGCTGGGTGCGGAGGGAATCGATGAGGGCGAGGGCTTCGGCGGGGCGTCCGGCATCGCGGAGGAGGGCGGCGCATTCTTCGCGGACCGTGAGGTCGCCCGGCATGAGATCCGCGAGCTGGCGCAGGGTGGCGATGGCCTCGTCGCGGTCGCCGGATTCCGCCATGATGGCCGCGCAGGCCCGGTGCAGAGCGGGCCGCAGGGGCCGGTCTGCGAGTTTGCTGGCGAGCAGCTGGCGGAGACCGGCGAGATTGTTCTGTCGGCGGAAGTGCTGGCTGATCTGGGAAAGGATTTCCTTTTCCAGCCATGAGGAGGCGGCTGTTTCGCCGAGGCATTGCAGCCATGTGGCGACGGCCTTGTCGGTTTCGCCGGCCTTGGCGTGGATGTCGCCGATGCGGAGCTGGTTGCGCAGCTGGGGATACGGCTCGGTGAGGCGCGCCTGGAGCTGGGACGCGGTGGCGAGGGCTTCGTTGAAGAGGCCCTCGTCCGTCTGGAGTTCGGCGAGGTCTTCGAGCAGGGCGGTGTCGTCGGGCCGCTGGGCAGTCAGTTCCTTCCAGAGCGCGATGGCTTCGTCTGTGCGGCCGGTGCGGCAGAGGAGTCGTCCCAGCAATTCGCCTGCGCGGAGAGCCTGAGGGGAATCGGCTGTGGTGGAGCTGCGGGCTTTGGTGAGGCTGGTGATGGCGGCGTCTGGGTTGCGCAGCCGCTGCTCTGCGGTGGCGCGGGAGAGCCATGCCTCGGTGAGGTCCGGTGCTTTTTCCGTGGCGCTGCGGAGGTGGCCCAGTGCGTCTTCGTCCCGGCCATCGCGGAGGAGGAAGATGCCGAGCAGAAGATCGCTGGCGGGCGTGCCGTCCGTGGCGAGGCGGGTGCGCAGCAGGGATTCCAGAGCGGCGAGATCCGATGATTCCAGCCATGCGTCGAGGAATCGGTCGAAGAGGGGTCCGGGGGCGGGTCGCCGGGAAAGGGCGGCGAGGGCGCGTTCAGCTTTTTCCGGAATCGGCGGCAATTCCGCCCGGGTGCGGACGGCGGCGGTCAGCTGAAGGACGGTGGCCGCCACAAGGCAGCATCGCTTGTGATTCATGCTTCCGAGCATGGCTCCGTGGCGGGCGGGAGGCGAGCGCAAAACCAGTGCGTTCGGCGCTCGGTTGCCCTGTCAGGGTCCCTGTGCGGAGATCAGCGGGCGATGGGTTGGGACTGGCGGAGGTAAGCGAAGAGGTCGCGGATCTGCTGTGGGGAGAGAGGGTCGAGGATGCCTGGAGGCATGAGGCTGTGGCCGGTGGGGGTGAGCGACGTGATTTCGCTGCGGCGCAGGGAGATTTCGGCACCGTCGAAGCCGCGGAGGGCGATGGTGGCGGCATTCTGGTCGGTGAGGAATCCGCCGATGGTGCGTCCGTCCGTGGTGGCGACGATGACATTTTCGAAGCCCTCGCGGATTTCGGCATCGGGGTCGACGATGCTGACGAGGAGGGTGCCGAGGTCATCGCGTTGGTAGGGAGTGAGGTCTGGTCCGATGTGGCCGCCCTTGTGGAAGAGAGTGTGGCAGGAACCGCAGAGTGACTGGAAGAGAGGTTCGCCGCGGTAGGGGTCGCCTGGCGCGGAGCCGATGGTCTGGCGGAGGCTGGCGATGGCGGGCTGGAGGCTGGCGCGGGCGGGGGGAGGCGGGAAGGCGGCGTCGGCGGCGGCGCGGGTCTGTGGATCATGCTGGGCGCGGATGCGGCTGATGGCATCGCGTGAGAAGGCCGAGGCCGGAATGGTGCCTGTACTGACTGCCTTGAGGAGGGGGGTGGTCCATGCAGGGCGGCTGGTGAGAGTGCCTAGGATTGCTGACTGCACGGAGGGTGGGAGGGAAGGCCATGCGGCGATGAGGGACGAAGCGGTTTCCGGGGAAGTGTAGCGCTGGAGGGCCGTGGCGGCGGACGAGCGGAGATCGTCCGGGTTTTTGCCTGTGACGATGGAGAGCAGGATGGGTTCGGCGGGCGGTTGGGGAACTTCGCCGAAGACGCGGATGGCCTGGAGTCTGTTGTCTGCGGGGGCGTTGGGGTCGGCGGCCGCCTTGAGGGCGTCCCTGATGGCGTCTGGATTTCCCTGGCGCACGCGGAGGGTGAGGGAGAGTTTACCCGAGGCTGCGAGGGCTTCGAGGAGTTCGTCGGGAAGGTGGGGGATCGCCTGGCCGGCGAAGGCTTCTTCGAAACCGTGGAGCAGGGCATCGCGCCATGCGGTGTCCGGGGCTGACTTGAGCAGAGTGGCGCAGGCGAGTAGGCTGCTGCGGGTGGCAGGGGCGGCGAAGCGCCGCATGATGCGTGGAACGAGGTGTTGGCGGGTGAGGGATGAATTCTGGAATGCGGGCGACTGGAAGAGGGCGAGGACTTCCGGTTGGTTCTGAGCGCAGTGCGATTCGATGACGAACCAGATCATGAGGGGGAGGAAGGCGTCGGAGGCATCGTCGGCGCGGCTGGCGAGGGCGGAGACGAGCGCGAGAGCCTGGGAAGCCGGGAGGCGGCGGGCGGTGGCTGCGAGCTGGCAGCGGACTTCCGGTGAGGTGTCCTGCTGAGCCATCGCCACGGCTGCTGTGAGGACGGCAGGGGAAAGGCTGCGGGCATCGCCGGCCATGCGGATGGCCCATGATCGGACTGGCGCGGCGGGATGCTGCATGGCTGAGAGCGTCAGTTCGTCCGATGGCTGGGTGCGGTGGAGCACCCAGAAGGCCTCAAGGGCAGGGTGCGTCTGAGGATCTGCCAGCAGGGAGCGTAGCTGGGGCGCAGTGGAGCGGTCGCCTTGTTCCGAGAGGAGGCGGACCGTGGTCTGGCGCTGCCATGGATTGGGGTGGCGGAGGAAGCCGATCAGTTCCGCCGGGGGAAGGCCAGCGAGACTGGTCGCCTTGCCAGGGGGAGAATTCCTTCCGCGCAGCCGGTAGATGCGGCCGGAATCGGGATCGATCTGACTTTGGTAATTCTGGCCGTGGGCGATGTATTCCTCGCGGAAGTCGGCGATGGTGATGGAGCCGTCGGGTGCTGGGGTTAGGAAAACCGGGCGGAAGGTGCGGTCGTCCGTGCTGAGGGGGGTGCCGCGGTCGGTGGTTCGGAAGGTTGATCCTGCGGGGATGCGTTCGGCGGCGATGATGGAGTGGTGGAGTGGGTCGGCTGCGAAGAATGTGCCGCGCCATGGTTCCGGGATGGCGGTGCCTTCGGCCATGACGATCATGTGGGAGAATCTGGGGATGGGTTGGGAACTGGCCATCATGGGGAGTTCACCGAAGGCGAAGGGATTGGCTGGCGGTCCGAATTTGCCGGGGTCTTTGCCTTGTTTGAGGTAGAGTCCGTCCTGGATGTGATGCCAGCCGCGGGTATCGCCGCCATTGTGTCCGGTGTAGAGGCGGCCTTCGGCGTCGAATGAGACGCCGAACGTGTTGCCTCCGCCGTCGGCGAAGATTTCGAAGGATCGGCTGACGGGGTGGTAGCGCCAGACCATGCAGCCCTCGATGTAGACACCTTTGGTATCGGGAGGGTCGGTGCCGGGGCGGATGATGCGGCAGGTGGTGGTGCTGCCCTGGCCGCCGTAGAGCCAGCCATCGGGTCCCCATGCGAGGCCATTGGCGACGCTGTGGGTGTCTTCGAGGCCGAAGCCGCTGAGTCGGATTTCCGGTGGGCCATCGAACTTGTCATCGCCGTCGGGGTCGGGCCAGAAGACGAGGTAGGGAGTCTGCATGACCCAGAGGCCGCCGGCACCGCGGAGGGCGGCATTGGCCATATTGAGGCCGTCGAGGACGGTGCGGTGGAGGTCGAACGATCCATCACCGTCGGTATCTTCGTGGACCGTGATGCGGTCGGCTCCTTTGTCGTGGTTTGGCGGGGGAGGTGGGATGCGGTCGTATTTCGAGCGGTAGTACTTGTCGCGGCTGATCATGCGGACGCCTGCTGGGTAGGGGTACTGGCGGTACTGGGCGACCCAGAGGCGTCCTCGTTCGTCGTAGCTGAGGTGGGTGGGTTGAGCGACGAGAGGTTCGTGGAGGAGAGATTCGACGGTGAAGTCGGGGTGGGGTTTGAGGAGGGCGAGGGCCTGATCCGGGGGCACGAAGGTGCCGCGTTCGAGCACTGGGCTGGCCTGCATGACCGTGGTGGCCGGGCGGAATTCGGCTGCGGGGTAGTGTTCTCTGCGGCTGGAGGGATCTGCTGCTGCGAGCTGGGAAGGCTCCGGGGCCGCTGTGCGGCTGGACCATCGCTGGAGGGACAATTCGTCGAAGTATCCTGCGAGGACTGGGGGATGTTCCTTGAGCCATGCCTGGGTTGGCTGAGCGGAATTTTTGGCGGGCGCGACACCGAGCACGAGACTATTGGCGAGGCCCTTTTGGAAGGAATCGCGCGGGATCTTGCAGCGGAGCGGGCGGTCTGGCGGCACCGCAAGCCCGTTGTGGATGGATTTGCCATTGATGAGGACCGTGGCCTTGCCCATGCCCGCCGGGAGAGTGAGCGTCATGGAGTCGCGCCACAGCGGGTAGCCTGCAGGGTCGGCCATGTCATCCGGGACGACGATCCATGTTTCCAGCCATGCGGGGGCGGTGGAGCCGGGCATTGGTGGACTGGATGGTGGCGGCGTGGGTGACTCGCTGGCTGTGGTGGCGGAGAGGGCCGCGAGACAGACGAGGGCGGAGAGGAGCCGGGCGGTCATGGCAATCTATTCTGAATTTCCGGGTGCCGGCGCATCCGTCGATGGTGGAAATCATCCGTGAATCTGCTGAAAGGAGGGGGAGTGGAGGGCTGGGCCGGGTGGTGGCATCTGCGCTTTACGGGAGGGTGGTAGGGGTCAAAACTGAGATTCCCCCGAATTCTGACGCATGGAAATGCTGGCCTACCTTCTTTCCGGCACCGTGGACCAAGGTCCGTGGGCAT
>JBDKER010000042.1:0-31688 GCA_039795165.1 Verrucomicrobiota bacterium
TGGACGCCATTCGAGAAATAAATCCCCGTCAGATCCAGCGGCTCGGTCCCCACATTCGTCAGCCGGATGAATTCAAAGTCGTTCGAATTCGTGAAACCCGCCGCCACCTCGGCCTCCGTCGGACTCGCCGGATGATACATCACTTCCGTGATTTTAAGACTGGCCACCCCCGGCAGCACCGCCCCGGGGAAATAATGGTGCACAGTCGGCGCACTCCAACTCGACCCGTTCGGCACCGTCCCCGTCCCACCACCCGACTGCGTCGGTGGATCGCTCGGCCGGGCCGGTGTCAGCGTCCGCGCCACCAATGCCAGCGGGCCGGAAACCGCGATCGGTCCCTTATATTCCACAGCGACCGGACTGATGGCCGGATTGTACGGAATCGAGGACGTCTGCACAATGATGCGCGCCCCGATCAGGAAGTCGTCACCAGCCAGCCCACTGTTGAGCCCATGCACCGCAAGGACGTTCCGTCCCTCATGCAGCAGCCCCATCTGCGCAGTAATGTCGAAATTTGCATAGGCCGCACCCGTCGCATCCGCCGTCGCCGCCGTGGCCGCCGACGTGTGCGTCAGTAAAGAAGTGGATGGAGCGTTCCTCCGCGCTCCTGTCAGCTCCGTGCCATTAAGCCACGCCACAAATCCATCGTCCGACCGCACCTGCAGTTGCACCCGGTTCCCCGCCTTCACCAACGCCATCTGCGCCGCTGTCAAAGTGAACGGAAACCGCACATAGCAACTCTGATTCCCCGCATAATCCACCCCATTGATGCTGCCGGCCCGCATGACATTCGACGCCGACACCGGACTCACCCCGGGCGGCGTGACATTTCCCTCGAAACCAACCGCCGTATTCCAGCGCACATTGAAGAACGGCTGAAAATTGACCGCTCCTGTCGCCACGGTATCGTCATATCCCACCCCATTGATCGTTCCCGGCGCATTCGCAAACCACCCGGAATCATCAAAGTCATCTCCATGGTCCCCATTGCCATTCAAGTCAGCCCCACGCCACTGATTCGACGCGCCACCCGTCGCCGCAGACGTCGGCACAATCGCCCGCACGGGACTCACTTCCGCAAGAAACGTGTCCGCCGTGATGAAACTACCCGCCGCCGGAAGCACGGTCGTCGACCGCGGCCTCGGATCACTACCGTCCGTCGTGTAATAAATCTTCACCCCAGGCGTCACCGTGCTCGGTGAACTGAGCGAAACCACGGAACCGACAGGCAGCACACCCGATGCCAGACTCGCCACCGGCGGCCGCATGAACTGATTGTCCATGAATTCAAGCCGCTTCTGCCACCAATACTTCAGCCAAGCCACTTCACCAGTATACTGACCATTGAATGTGTTGTTCGTAATCGTCGTGTTGCTCCCGGAAGCGCGCGGCGGAATTGCCGTCCAGCGGGTCACGTTCCGCTTCGCTGGCGTCCCCGCCGCATTCCCAGGATTGAGCTGATTCGCAAATTCATCAATCCGCGCATGGATCGCCGCAGTACTGAACGCTCCCTGCCGGATCTGATGATAACGGTCAATCCACTGCTGCCAGAAATTCGGATCCCGGAACATCTCATTATACCATGGGTAATGGAAGAAATCAGTCCCGAGGTCGCCCGTGTCCCCACGCCACGTTCCCCAGTTGAGATCCCGTCCGTCCATCGACCCCTGGGCCCGGTCAAAATCCCAGACCGGTCCCGCCGTGATCTTCCCATACCGTGGCTTGTGCCAGTACGCACTCAACCGCATGGCATCCGCGTTCTTCGTCGATGTGTTCAGAATATGATGGTCAACCATCGCCCCCACATCCCAGAACTTCGCATAGCCATTCACCGGATCCATGAAGGTCGCCACCGGACTAAGGGCCGCCCACGCCGATCCAATATGCCCTCGCAGCCAGTTGCTCTGCGCAACCGTCACCCGCTTGAACGGATCAGGCGAAATCTCCCGAGGATTCACCCACGCCATCAGATTGTTCCCCGGCCCCATCATGCCCACATTCCCGAAACTCTGTCCCGTGAGCGGACGAATCCCGGATTCCCCCGCATCCAACCGGTCGACCTTGAACATATACCCACCCTGCACCTCCGGCACAGCATTGTCCGCCAGCGTCAGATTCTCCACATCCACACGGTCCTGCCCACGCGAAATCTTCTCCATGAAACTATACACCCCAAAGTAATCGGTCGCTCCACTGAAGGCTCCCTCAATCGAATTCGTCAGCGTCTGCGTGTTGTGGAAATGCTCCACGAACTTCGTCCGCGGCGCATACCGCCCGATGTCGTTGCTCAGTCGGTAGATCAGATCGTTGTGCATCATGGAACGATCGAAATGGTACGGCGCATGCATGATCCAGTCGGAATGCGACGGCAGCCCCAAGGGCGACAGATTCCGGTCAATCCCGAACTCGTCCTGCAATTCCACCGCCATGGAATACTTGGGATCCCCCGCCGTCGACGACCCCCGGCGCTCCAGACTGCACGGCGATGACAGATCAGGTGGATTCGTCAGCCGCGCCAGATTACCGGGTGCCTTTGGCTCGAAGACCATGACCTGACCCTCCACCACCAAATTGTCGGCCAATGCCGTGTTCCAGCTGTGCGTCACCACCAGCGGCAATGGCGAAGTCAGATTCCGCGCATTGGCATCGAGCGCAAAATACATCCCGCTTCCCGGCGGCCCCGGCTTTCGCCCTTCCTCAAATGCCCGCGCCCGGATCCTCGTGTTCACACTCACAGGAATCGGACTAGTGTACACCGTAGATGGTGTCCGGAACACTGTCATCACTCCCGTCGATGCCGCCGTGATATCGACAATCGGCGTCAGGGTCGGCGAAGTCGAGATCCGGAAACCGGTGGGGCTGCTCACGGAAACAAAATAAGTCGTGTCGGCCTGCACACCGCCAGGAATCGTCCCGGTACTGACCATCTGCACCGTATCTCCATTGAAGAACCCATGGGCCAACGTCGTCGAGAAAAGGTCGGTGGTCGATCCCGTCGCAATGACCGCATCGCGGCGCACCGTGAACGATCCATTCCCAGTCAGATCAATCGGCGGCCCGCCCGGCTCCATGCTCAGCTTGAAAGTGTCAGGCCCCAGCAGGGTCACAAAATAATTACCGGTCACCGTCAGCGGAACCGGTCCACTCACCTTCACCTGATCATTGGCAGCCAGAGGATGCCCAACCCACGTGCAAACATCGGTCGCCGCATTCGCCGAAAACGTCCCCGCCACCCCATTCACATCAATGGGACGCGACCGGTTCACCGTATAACGGATGATACCCGTGGCGGACGGAATGCTCAGCGCCACATTCACCGGCGTCCCATTCGCAAAGGTACTGCTCGGCGGGGTGAAAACCACCCGGTCGGCCTGCGCCCCACCGGCATCATTGGCCGCCCCCGGCGTCGGCACCGCAAAGAAGACACTCGCAGCCCCCACGGTCGGCGACAGCAGTCCATACGATACATCCCCGCTCTGCGGAGGATACGGATTCCATTCGCTCAAGGCCGCCCCTCCCCCCGGTGCCGTCAGCCCCAGATACTCCCCACCTGCCGACAGACTGAAATTCGTGTGCAGCGGCTGCCCCGCCACCGCCCGGTTCTTGTTGCTCGCAAAAATCACCAGATACCCACCCGGCGGCAGCACGGTTCCCGCCGGAATCCTCCACCGCCCCGGTCGCGCCGCGTCATCCGTCAATCCATACCCACCCAGATCCAGCGGAACCAGATCGGGATTGTGCAGCTCAATCCAATCCGGCCGATCCCCATCTTCATCCAGAAGGCCGGACTGATTGCTTGCCATGAACTCGGTAATCAAAGGTGCCGCCCGCGCCAGCGACGGCAGCACAAGGACACTCGCTAACAGAACGGCCGGGCGGAAAAAGGGGAATCGCTTCATGGCTTTGCCAATTATACGCGGCATCCAGCCACGGCGTCAAATATCCAGCACCAGCAGCCCTGATTTTCCACGTCTCTGATGGAACTTGCACGCCCAGCCGGAATGACGAATGCTCCGGAAAACGCAGCCATGGAAGACGATCCCTCCGCCTACCCTCAGCCCGAACCCGCGCGGCGTCCCTCCCGGCCCGCCCGCCGCAAGCCCCGCCAGCCGTTTCCATGGGGCATAACCATCGCCGCCGTCGCCTCAGCCGCCGCCCTCGGATCATACTTCGGTTCACAGCATGCCTCCCCACCGCCAGCCACCGACGATTCCACGGTAACGCCTGAAGCCAGCCTCGCCGCACCACCGGCTGAACCAGCACCGGATGACCCGGCCGCCTCAGCCTACCTGAAGCCCGCCACGGAAGATCCAGCACCCGCGGCGAACCCCGTGTCCTCCACCCAACCAATCCCAGCTTCGCCGGAACCGGAACTCACCTCCGAAGACATCAGCATCTTCGAAGCCGCCCTCGCGGGCCAACCGTCCGCACCAGCGCCAGCAACCGACGACCCGGCCGCCGCCCCCACCGACCTTCCCGCCCTCGACCGGCAATACCTCGCAGCCCTCGCCCGCGGCATGCGCAAAGCCCCGGAAACAGAACACCCCGCATGGCTCGCTGAAACAGAAAGCGTCCGCAGCAGCAGTACCCCATTCACCGCCCTCGCAGACCTGCCCCCCACTCTCCAGAAACTCCGCACGGTCTACCTCGCCTACAAAAACCGCGAAACCACCGCGGCCACCTCCAACTCGTCACCCAGTTCCCCGGCCACCAGCAACCCCACGGCCAGCAACCCGGAACCAACCGCAGCCTCTCCCTCAACGCCGCCAGCGCCCAACCCCGCGGAAACCCGTACCTTCGACCTCCACGTCCTCGCCGACGACGGCGTCTCCATCTTCCTCAATGGCGAGGAAATCGAAGGCGAATACCTCGTCGGAGCCGCCCACACCCCCGGAGCCATCATCCGGCTTTCCGTCACGGCTGCCCCAGGCGACACCCTCGGCTTCCACGTCCGCAACCGCGAGGGTCCAGCCTACTTCGCAGCCGCAGCCACCACAGGCGTCCAGCTGCTCTTCGGAACAAGCACCCGCTGGGATTCCATCGCAGCTGCCCCCACCACGGATTGGCTCCGCGGCGAAGGCAAACCCGGTCCCTCCAGCCGGGAAATGCGCGCCAACACAGACTACGAAAAAGCAGTCGCCGACCTCTTCGAGAAACGCTGCAGCCTCCGCCCGACAGCCTACCGCATCATCTGGCCCGGCGGCAACGAAGCCGGCTTCCGCTACCGCCTCCGCCCCGCCGACCTCCCGAAAGCAGCCAGCCGCTGAGCCTTCCCATGGGTACCGCCGCCTCCCCACCACTCGATACCATCCACCGCATCGAACTCGCGGAAGGCGTCGACGTGGAATTGCGCCCAGCCGGCCCCATGGCCCGCGCCGTCGCCTTCTCCATCGACCTCGCCATCTTCATCGCCGCAGCCATCCTGCTCCAACTGCTCTCCTTCGCCTTCATCGGCATCGTCGGAGCCGGCATCGCCACAGGCTCCATGAATATCTTCCTCTTCCTCCTCTACTGGGGCTATCACGTCGCCTACGAAGCCGGAGTTCATGGAGCCACCCCAGGCAAACGACGTATGGGACTCCGCGTGGTCTCGGATCACGGCGGGCCACCCACACTCGCTGCCATCATCCTCCGCAATACCGTGCGCCCTGCCGACTTCCTCCCCTGGGGCTACCTCGCTGGCCTCCTCTCCTGTCTCTTCACCCAGCGCTTCCAGCGCCTCGGCGACCTCGTCGCCCACACCCTCGTCGTCTACGACCGCCGCCATCCCGTCCCGGACCCGCCAGCGGACCAAGTCGCCACCCCATCCAGCAGCGAACCTCCCCCAGTTACCCTCAGCCGCGAAGAACGCCACGCCATCGTCCGCTTCCTCGAACGAGCGCCCACATGGTCGGACGCCCGCCGCACGGAACTCGCCAACCACGCCGCCACACTCACCGGATCAAACGGCCCAGCCGGCACCTCACGACTCCTCGCCTTCGGCCGCTGGCTGCGCGATTCCTGATCCGCCCCATGACGCAGCTGACCTTCACCACACAGAATTCCCCGCGCTGGGAGGAAACCCGCAGGCTGCTCGGTTCTCTGGAAAAATCTCCCCGTTCCCCCCTCGCCCTCCAGCTTCCCTCTCTCTACCGCCAGCTCTGCGCAGACTACGCCCTCGCCCAGCACCGCCTCTACAGCGAATCTCTCTGCAGCGACCTCAACGCTCTCATGATCCGCTGCCGCAACCTCCTCACCCGCGAAGAAGGCAGCGCCACCAGCCGCTTTGCCCGACTCTTCACGACCGATTTTCCCGCCACCGCCCGCCGCGAATGGCGACTGCTCGCCCTCTCGGCACTCCTCTTCTTCGGCCCCATGGCAGGCATGGTCGCCGCCGCCCGCTTCGACCCGCGCTGGATCTTCTCGGTCCTCGGACCGGATGAAATGGAAATGATGGATGGCATGTACGGCCGCGGCGAGGAAACCCGCGAATTCCTCCGCGAAACCTTCGGCTCAGACTTCGCCATGTTCGGCCACTACATCTGGAATAATGTCACCATCGCCCTCCGCATGGCAGGCTCGGGCGTCCTCGCCATGGTCGGCGCTCTCTTCATGCTCGCCTACCAGGGCGTCGTCATCGGTGCCATGCAGGGATACGTGCACTACGCCGGCGATACGGAAAAATTCTACGCCTTCGTCTCGGGCCACGCTGCCTTCGAACTCGGCGGCATCGTCATCTGCGGAACAGCCGGCCTCATTCTCGGCAGAGCTGTCCTCAAACCCGGCACGCTCTCCAGACCCGCCGCCCTCGCCGCCGCAGGACAACGCGCCCTCCCGCTCATCTACGGCGGCAGCTTCCTCGTGTTCTTCGCGGCCTTCATCGAAGGCTTCTGGTCGGCTTCCCCCGCCCCGCCCACCACCAAGTACATCATCGGCATCGCCAACTGGTGCCTCCTCGCTGCCTACCTCGCTTTCGCCGGCCGAACCCGCACGGCCACGCCATCCCCATGAAACTCGACGAGGCTACCGCCGTCCTCCGGCCCCGCTCGGCATGGGAAACCATCGATCTCGGCTGCGCCATGGCCCGCTCCCACTGGCCCAGCCTCATGAAGGGCTGGCTGACCATCGCCCTGCCACTCTGGCTCCTCACCTTCTCTCTCCTCTGGAATCACCCAGGCTGGACCGCCCTCGTCCTCTGGTGGTCCAAACCTATCCTCACCAGACAACCCATCCACTTCCTGAGCCGCTCGCTCTTCGGCTCCACTCCTTCCCTCCGCGAATTCTGGAACGACCGACCCCGCTCGCTCTGGCTCGGCCTGCTCCCGTCCCTCACATGGCGAAGACTCTCGGGAGCACGCTCGTTCCGGCTCCCCGTTCCCATCCTCGAAGGCCTCTCCGGCAAACTCCGCTCGGATCGCTGCCACCTCCTCTCCCTCCACGACGGTGGCAGCGCATGGGCCCTCACATGGGTCGCCGTCAAACTCGAAATGGCGGTCAGCCTCGCCCTCTTCTTCACAGCCGAAACCTTCCTCCCGGAAAGCCCCCTCACGACGCTCTCCGATGCCGCCGAAGCCGGCACCTTCGCCTTCTCGGAAATTCCAAACTTCACCCTCCAGCTGGGCAACCTCTGCTACGCTGCCGCCATCGCCCTTATCGAACCAATCTACGCCGCCGCCGGATTCTCACTCTACATCAATAGCCGTACCCACCTCGAAGGCTGGGACATCGAAGTCGCCTTCCGCCGCATGAACGACCGACTGCGCTCCCGCTGCATCGCTCCCCTTGCCGCTCTCGCCGCTGCCGCCCTCGCCATCGCTTTCCCATCACCCTCGCTCGCAGCCAGCAACCCGAACCCGCCTGCCGCCTCATCCCCAGCAGTACCGGAGACCACCACCGAACCGGATGGCGATTCCCCTTCGTCCCGCATCAATGCGATCCTCGAAAGCCCGGACTTCGCCCGCGATATCCGCCGGCGCCGCATCCCCCCTCCAGACGAAAACGAATCCCTGCGCCTCTCCGTCAACCCGGACGCCTTCCGCTGGATCGGCTACCTCTTCATCGCCGCAGCCATCGTCGCGGTTCTTCTGATCATCCTCCGCGGCCGCCTCCAGCCACCGCGCCGGCTGCCACTGCCTCCTTCCGCCCAACCCTCCCCGCGCGTGGTCATGGGCATGGACCTCAGCAGCGATTCCCTTCCCGCCAACATCCCAGAAGCCGCCCGCCATCTCTGGACCAACGGCCAACCGCTCGAAGCCATCCGGCTCCTCTACCGGGGCTCGCTCGCATGGATGGTGTCGTCCGCACGCCTTCCCATCGCGGAAAGCGATACGGAAACAGACTGCCTCGCCCACGCCACCCCGCTCACCAGCACCAGGGAAGGACAATACTTCGCCGCCCTCACCGCAATCTGGACGGCCGCCGCCTACGCCGGCCAGCTGCCCCCTCACGATACCGCCAGCTCTCTCTTCTCGTCATGGCCATTCCCTCCACCCACGAGCCCCCACCCCAAAGCCCCCATCATCACCAGAACCGCTGCCCTCACTTCTATAGCACTCCTTGCCTGCTGCTTCCCATCCTGCCAGCCGGGCAAGGCGGAATACGAGGAGGTCACCGTAGGCTACCGCGGTGCCGCCCGGCTCCAGCCATGGCTGGCCGCTTCCCGCCTGCTCGAATCCTCCCACACCGTCGAATTCCGCTCCAACCAGGCAGGCCTCCCGGAATCGGAAACTCTCCTCTTCCTCCCCATCAGTGCCATCCGCTCGACCGGAGAAGCCCGCAGCCTGCTCGACTGGACCAGCAACGGTAATCACCTCGTCGTCCTCGCCGCAGCCACAGACCGCTTCCGCAATGACTGGATCACCGACGCTGCCTCCCCACCAGGCCAGGGCGAACCCCTCCTCCGCGAACTGAAAATCACCATCGAAGAAAACTCCGGTCTCCCCAATCCCGTCACCTGCGAAATCGATGGCCAAACCCTCTCGTTCACCACAGACGATGGCATGGCCACGGATGCCTCGCTGCTCCCCGCCGATGTCATCGCGGGCCCGGAAAACAAGGCGGCCCTCGTCAGCTTCCCACGCGGAGCGGGACGCATCACCATCGTCCCCAGCGCCCGCCCATGGCGCAACCGCTGGATCGGTGAACTCGACCACGCCGCCCTCCTCGAAGGGGTCGCGGCCCTCGCCCCCACCACCCATGCCATCTTCCTCAACAGCAGCCGGCTCTCGTTCTGGCAGATGCTGATCACCTACGCTCACCTCCCGCTGGCCTGCCTCGCCGCCCTCACCGCCGCATGGCTCTGGAAGAACCTGCCGCGCTTCGGCCGCGCCCAGACGCCGGACACCTCGGCGGCCCGCCACACGGCCTCCCAACTCGCGGACGAAGCAGCCTTCCTCTGGCGCCGTCTCCCGGATCCCACTGTCCTCACAGCGTCGCTCCGCCGCGCGGTTTCCATGGCCGCCGCCAGACACGGCATCCCCACAGATGCCCCGGATGCCACCAGCCTGCTCGCCACCCTCTCCGGAATCCCGGAACCCCGCGTCACTCACGCCCTCCACGCCAGCAACCTGTCCAACCCACGCCTGTTCACTGCCGCCGTCGCTGACCTCCAACTGATCCTCCATTCCTGCAGCCAATCCTCCGCTTCTCCACGTCATGAATGATGCCTCCCCGACCCTTCCTCCGGAACTGCCACACGAACATCCGGCGGAATCCCCGGACGCCCACGCCGACCTCATCAGCCGCATCCGCACAGCCATCGCGTCGGTCTTCCTCGGACACCCCACGGTCATCGATCACGTCCTCGCAGCCTTCCTGAGCGGCGGCCACGTCCTCCTCGAAGGCAAACCAGGCCTCGGCAAAACTCACCTCGTCCTCGCTCTCGCCCGCACCTTCGGCGGCTCGTTCCGCCGCATCCAGTTCACTCCCGACCTGCTCCCCAGCGATGTCACCGGACACTCGCTCTACGATATGGCCCGTCAGGAATTCCGCCTCCGCCGCGGCCCGGTCTTCACAAACCTCCTCCTCGCCGACGAAATCAACCGCGCCCCAGCCAAAACCCAGGCGGCCCTCCTCGAAGTCATGCAGGAATCCCAGGTCACCATCGACGGCGACACCGTTCCCCTGCCGCCTCCCTTCATGACACTCGCCACCCAGAACCCCATCGAACAGGAAGGCACCTACGCCCTCCCGGAAGCCCAGCTCGACCGCTTCCTCATGAAAATCATCCTCGATTACCCATCGCAGGAGGAAGAGGAACAAATCGTGGCAGCCGTCACCACCGGCACGGGTTCAGGTTCCCTCGACCCGCACTCCGTCCCCACCCTCTGCAGCATCGAGGACATCCTCGCCCTCCAGCAGGCCGCCGCCCGCATCACCTGCCAGCCGGAAGTCACAGCCTACGCGGTCCGCATCACCCGCGCCACCCGCACCCAGCAGGGCCTCAGCCTCGGAGCAGGCACCCGCGGTGCCATCAGCCTCGTCCGCACCGCCAAGGCCATGGCCCTTCTCGCGGGCCGTTCATGGACTCTTCCGGACGATGTCAAAGCAGCCGCCCTGCCAGTGCTCCGGCACCGCGTCGCCCTCGCCCCGGAACTCCAGATCAGCGGACAGGACGCGGACTCGGTGCTCACCAGCCTGCTCCGCTCAGTTCCCGCTCCCCGCTGAACACGGCCCCCCGCCGCGCCCCACCCCCATGCTCCCCGGCCCCCGCCTGCTCCCGCTCCTCGCCGCGATGCTCGCCATGGCCGTCGCCGCTTCGCTCGCGCCAGCTCTCACCACCGCCTTCATCGCCGCTGCCATCACCGCCGCCGCCCTCGCCCTAACCGACGCCTTCCTCCTCTCCCTGCGCCCGAAAATCAACGCTTCCAGATCGGCCCCACGCCGTCTCGCCCTCGGCTCAGCCACAGAACTATCCCTATCCCTCTCCAACAAAACCAATCACCGCGCGCGCATCCGCCTCACCGACGGTCTGCCCGATGCACTCACTTCACCGGACTGGCCATGGCAGGGCTCTCTGCCGCCCCAATCCCAGACCTCCATCACAGCCACAGTCACACCGACCTCACGCGGGCCTCTCACCATCGACCCTCCCTACCTCGAGGAGGAATCTCCGCTCAGCCTCTGGATCCGGCGCTACCGCACAGGCCCAGCCTCGTCGCTCACCGTCTACCCGGACTACGAACCCGTACTCCGCTTCGCCCTCCTCGCTGTGCAGCACCGCGAAGCCCAGATGGGCATCGTCCGCCGCCCCCGCCACGGCCAAAGCCGCGAATTCCGCCAGCTCCGCGACTACCAGCAAGGCGACCCACTCAATACCGTCGACTGGAAAGCCACCGCCCGCAGAAACTCTCTCACCAGCCGCGAATTCGAGGAACAACGGAACCAGACCATCATCCTCATGGCCGACTGCAGCCGCCGCCTCCGCGCCCTCGATGGCCAACTCTCCCAGTTCGACCACACGCTCAATGCCATGCTACTCCTCTGCAGCATCGCCCTCCGCAAAGGCGACCGTGTCGGTTCCATGGCCTTCGGCGGCGACGACCGCTGGCTCCCACCCGTAAGCGGCCCCCATGCCATGCCGCTCCTCCTCGACCACCTCAATTCCTACCAGAGCACCATGGCTCCAGGCGACTTCCCGGAAGCCGCCCACCGCATCCTCCAGCGCCAGCCCCGCCGCGCCCTCATCGTCTTCTGCACAAACCTCCGCAGCGAAGACCTCCCGGCCATCCTCCCTCCCCTGAAACTCCTCCGCCAGCGCCACCTCGTCGTCGTCGCCAGCCTCCTCGAAAACGAAGTCGCCAGGATCCCCGGACTCCCCGTCGCCTCCCTGCACGACGCCACCACCCTCGCCCACACCCACCAGACCATCGAAGCCCGTAACCTCGCCCTCGCCTCCCTCCAGCAGCACCGCATCCTCACCCTCCACACCACCGCCCAGCAACTCCCCATCGCCCTCGCCAACCTCTACCTCGACATCAAACTCGCAGGCACTCTCTGATTTTCATACCCACCCCAGCACACGGTGGACAATGACCACAGCCTCCGCTACCTTCCTCACATGAAGCGCCTCTTCCTCGCTCTCGCCTTGAGCGCCACCCCGGCCCTCTCCCAGCAGGTCGCCACCTTCGCCGCCCCGGACGTCAATTCCTCGTCCCTCCGCGTCGCCACCCACAAGGCCACCAACCCAGTCACCCCGCGCGACTACCTGCACCAGGTCACCGCATGGTACTTCGGCCACGAAACCTGAGGGTACTGCAAGACCCAGTTTGGCGTCCTCAACGATATCTACAACGAACTCCTCGGAACCACCCAGCTTCCCGTCGACATCGTCGGCGTGAACGAGGTCTTCCAGCCCTCCGACGACTTCATGTTCTACGGGAAACCCCTCTCGTGGATCCGTGACTCGTCCACGGCCCTCGTGCAGACCAAACTCGACGCCCGCTACCGCGATGTCGTCATCGTCGACGCCCTCAATCAGAAGGTGGCCACCTTCAACGTGACCACGTTCAATCTCTCCATCGCAGAAAACAAGGCCGCCCTCAAAGCCCTCCTCGCCTCCACCGCCACCCCCGCAGACAGCGACAGCGACCGCCTCCCGGATTACTGGGAAATCCTGCACTTCAGCGACCTCTCGCGATCCCCAGCCAGCCTCATGCCGGACGGCCAGCCGCTCCACCTCCACTACCAGCTGGGCACCCCCAATCCCAATCAGCCGGATCAGAATTTCCAGCCGAAAGCCTCCACCATCCGCGACGACGGTGCCGATGTCCTCTCAGTCACCTACCGGCGCCGCCGCGGAACGCTCAACGGCCTCACCCTGACCGCCCAGACTTCCCTCGCCATGACCTCATGGGCCAATCCCGGCCCAGGCTGGATCCTCGCACCCACAGTCCGGCTGTACGACGGCTCGGCCACCGACCGCCTCACATGGAACATGAGCGCCCCACCCGGACCCTCCACACCACGCTTCTTCCGCGTCCGCTCAAGAGTCCCCTGACACAGGAAGCCTGACAGGAAAATCCAACTCTCCTCATTCCCGGCCCCAGCCACCCCCAAGGGCCCGGTAAAGCGAAATCCCCGCGGTCAATTCCTCGAGCCGCGCCCGCGCATGATTCAACTCGGCCTGGAACAATTCCTGGTCGTTATAGAGAACTTCAAGATAGCTGGCGACCCCATTGTCCCAGCGGTCACGGATCAATCCAGCCGCCGCGGTCCGCGCCGCCACCACCTTCCCCTGCGCTTCCCGCAGCCCGGCATTCTTCTCCACTGCCACAAGTGCGTCGGAAACTTCCCGCATGCCCTGCAGCACGGTCCGCCGGTACGCCGCCTCTGCCTCGTCCCGCCCAGCCTTCGCCCCAGCCACCCCCGCCCGCAGCCGCCCACCAGTGAATACCGGCACCGTCAGCGCCGGTCCCACCTGCCAGAACTTCACGGGATCACTCAGCAGCCCCGAAAACTCATCACTCCGCAGCCCCGCCCCCGCCGTCAGCGCAAACGCAGGATACCGCCTCGCCTCGGCTTCCCCCACCGCCGCCGTCGCCGCCACCAGATTCTGCTCGGCCCTCCGGATGTCCGGCCTCCGGTTCAGCAGATCAGACGGCAAACCCGCCGGTGCCGTCACCATACTGCTCAATTCCACAAACGGCCGCCCCCTCCGCACCTCCGCCGGAACCCGCCCGCACAGGTAACTGATCTCATGCTCCAGCTTCGCTACCTGCCGCTCAATCGCCTTGATGGCTGCTTCCGCCTCGGCCACCAGCACTTCCGCCTGCCGCACATCGGTCAGCGCCCCCTGACCACCCTGCTGCCTCACCGTGATCAACTCAAGTGAATCCCGGCGCGACTTCAGGGTCCGCTCGGCAATCTCCAGTTCATGATCCTGCTCGCGCAGGGTGAAATAGGCAGTCGCCACCGCCGCCACCAACCCGGACTCCACCAGCCTCCGCCCTTCCTCAGTCGCCACCATCTGCGCCCGCGCCACCTCAGTCGCCCGCCGGATCCTCCCCCAGAAATCCACCTCATACTGCATCAGCGTCAACCCTGCCGTGAATTGATCGGAATCAAACGCATCCGGCACCGTCAGCGGCCCGATCTGCAGATCCTGATCCACCCGCCGCCGGTCCAGCGAAAGACCAGCCCCGAACGATGGATAAAACTGCGACCGCACCGCCGTCACGTTGGCCTGCGCCCGCAATACCCTCGCCGCCGCCTCGGCAAGATCCGGACTCGCCCCCAGCGCCGCTCCAATCAAGTCACGCAGCACCGGATCCGTAAACACCGAACGCCAATCCAGATCACCCAGCGACAGCACTCCGCTCTCCCGCTTCCCAAAACGGAATCCCACCGGAACCCCCGGGCGCTCATAGTCCGGACCCAGCCGGCACCCGGCCGGCACAGCCACCCCAAAACTCAGCATCAGCATCCCGCGGCGATTCATGTCAGTTCAGCTTTCAGTTCGAGATTCCATAGCCGGCCCCGCCACCGCCCCACGGCGGCCCGCCCCCGCCAGCCACATCACAAAGGCATAACAGGCCGGAATCACAAACACCCCCACCACCGTCGCCACCGTCATCCCCGCCACCACCGCCGTCCCCATCACCTTGCGCGATTCCGCTCCCGATCCCGCCGCCACCGCCAGCGGCACCGCACCCAGAATGAAGGCAAACGATGTCATCAGAATCGGCCGCAGCCGCAGCCGCGCTCCCTCAATGGCCGCTTCCATGAATGGCTTCCCCTTCTCATGCTCCATCTTCGCAAATTCCACGATCAGAATCGCATTCTTGGCCGCCAGACCAATCAGCATGATCATCCCGATCTGCGCATAAATGTTGTTGTCAAACTGCCTCGCCAGCAGCCCGAGAAAGGTACCCAGCACCACCAGCGGCGTCGCCAGCAGCACCGCAAACGGCAATGACCAACTCTCGTACTGCGCCGCCAGCAGCAGAAACACAAAAATGATCGCCAGCCCGAAAATCACCCCGGCCTGACCCTCGGCCTTCTTCTCCTGATACGTCAGCCCAGTCCATTCATAGCCATACCCAGCAGGCAGAACCGCCGCCGCCACTTCCTCCATCGCCGCCACCGCCTGCGCCGAACTGTAACCCGGAGCCGGTGCCCCCGTGATCTCCGCCGCACGGTACAGATTGTAGCGGTTCGTAAACGCCGGACCGCTCGTCTGCGATACCTTCACCAGCGTGTCCAACGGCACCATCCCTCCCTCCCGGTTCCGTACCCGGAATTTCCCAATGTCCTCAGGCTTCCCCGTGAACTCAGGATCGGCCTGTAGAAAGACACGGTAAACCCGCCCGAACCGATTGAAATCATTCACATACGCCCCGCCCAGATACGCCTGCAGCGCACTGTAGACGTCGCTCACCTGCACCCCCAGCTTGCGGCACTTCTCCCGGTCCAGATCCACGCGCGTCTGCGGCACCACCGGCTGGAATCCCGTAAACAGCCGGCTCAGCTCAGGCCGCCGCGCCGCCTCGCCAAGAAATTTCTGCGTCATCGCCGCCAGTTCACCCACACTCCCGCCCGCCCGGTCCTGCAGCTCAAAGGTAAAGCCGGACGCACTACCATATCCAGGCAGCGACGGCGGACCAAACACCAGAACCCTCGCCTCCGGAAACTGCGCCAGCTGACCACCCAGCCGCGCCATCAGCCGCTTCACATGCTGCTCTGGCGACGACCGCTCTTTCCAATCCCGCAAGCCCACAAAAAACGTCGCCGCATTGGGCGCATTCACCCCACTCAGAATGTTGAATCCCCCAATCGTAATCGTCGACCGCACTCCCTCGGTCTTCCGCAGCGCTTCCTCCACCTTCCCACAAACCGCCAGCGTCCGCTGCAGCGAAGCCGCATCAGGCAGCTGCGCCGCCACAAAGAAATACCCCTTGTCCTCATCAGGAATGAACCCGCCCGGCACCCGCTTCCCAATCACAAATATCCCCACCACCGCAGCCACCAGTATCAGCATGGCCCGCGCCGAACGCCGCACCAGAAATCCCACCACCCCAGTATACCGCGCCGTGACCGCATCAAAGACCCGGTTGAACGCCCGGAAGAACCATCCCAGCGGACCACGCGCAGGCTGCGGCGGCCGCAGCAGCTTCGCCGCCAGCGCCGGACTCAGCGTCAGCGCATTCACCGCCGAAAAAATCACGCTGGCCGCAATCGTAATCGCAAACTGCTGATACAGCGTCCCAGTCAGCCCAGGCATGAACGCCACCGGCACAAACACCGCACAGAGAATCAACGCAATCGCCACCACCGGACCTGTCACTTCCTTCATCGCCTGCTTCGTCGCCTCCACCGGCGACATCCCATGCTCCAGATGATGCATGACCGCCTCCACCACCACAATGGCATCGTCGACCACTATCCCAATCGCCAGCACCAGCCCGAACAGCGTGAGCGTATTCACCGTGAACCCCAGCAGCGGAAACACCATGAAGGTTCCCAGCAGCGCCACCGGCACCGTGATCATCGGAATCAAAGTCGCCCGGAAACTCTGCAGAAACACAAACACCACCAGAATCACCAGCACCACCGCCTCCACCAGCGTGTGCACAATCTCCTCCATCGACGCCGTAATCGGCAGCGTCGCATCCAGCGTCACTTCATACGCCATGTCCGGCGGAAACCTCAAGGCCGCCGCCTCCAACTGCGCCCGCACCGCCGCCGCCGTCGCCAGCGCATTCGCCCCAGGCGCAAGATAAATCCCCAGCCCGCAGGCTGGCAAACCATTGGTCCGCGCCGATGCCGCATACGTCTGCGCACCCATCTCAATCCGCGCCACATCCCGCAGCTTCACCTGCGACCCATCGGAATTCGACCGCACAATGATCTCCCCGAATTCCTCCGGTTCCTGCAGCAATCCACTCGCCCGCACATTATACTGATACTCCTGCCCGGCCTTCGCCGGCTCCGCCCCAATCAATCCAGCCGCCGCCTGCACGTTCTGCTCCCGCACGGCCCCAATCACATCCGCAGGCGTCAACCCCAGCGACGCCAGCCGCTCGGGATTCACCCACAACCGCATGGAATAATCCTGCGCACTGAAATTCTTCACATCCCCAACCCCCGGCACCCGCGCCAGCGCATCAATCACGTTGATCGCCGCATAGTTCGACAGAAACACGGAATCATACGTCCCCCCAGGCGAATACAATCCCACCGCCAGCAGAATGTCCGGACTCGACCGCTTCACACTGACCCCATCGCGCGTCACCGACTCGGGCAGCCGCGGAAACGCCAGCGACGCCCGGTTCTGCACGTTGACCTGATTGAGATTCACACTCGTCCCCAGATCAAAGGTGGCACTCAGGGTCATCGACCCGTCCGCCCCGTTGGTCGACTTCATGTACAGCATGTTCTCCACCCCGTTGATCTGCGCCTCCAAAGGCGTGGCCACCGATCCCTCCACCGCCTCAGCATCAGCCCCACGGAAATTCGCCGTCACATTCACCACAGATGGACTCACTTCCGGATACTCGGAAACCGGCAGCCGCATCAGCACAAACGACCCAATGATGATCATCAGGATCGACAGAACCATGGCCACAATCGGCCGACGGATGAAGAATTCTGCCATGGCGTGCCGGCGCTCAGCGCGGTTCCCCTCCCGCTTCCGATGACTTCACGGCCCCCGGCAACCCCGCCGCAAGCTCCCGCAGCGGACTGTCATCAATCACCGCCGCTTCCAGCTTCGCCACCGCCCCATCCCTCACCTTCTGCATCCCCTCAATCACCACCGTCTCGCCAGGCTGCAGCCCAGACTCAATCACCCAGAGCGACCCCACCCTCTGCCCAGTCTTCACCGGCCGGAATCCGATTTTCCCTCCCGCATCGGCCACCATCACACTGTGCCGCCCCTGCAGTTCCTGCACCGCCCGCTGCGGCAGCAGCAAAGCCCCCCGCACAGGCTTCCCCTGCGCCCGTACCCGGCAGAACTGACCCGGCCGGATGATCTTCCCCGGATTCGGAAACTCCACCCGCACCCGCAGTGTCCCCGTCGCCGGATTCACCGCCCGATCCACAAACGACAGCCGCCCAGTCTCCCGATGCACCTTCCCATTCGCCAGAATCAGCGAAAACACCGGCGAGACCAATTCCTGCCCACGGAAAAACTCCGCATTGTTCAGATAGGCCACTTCGCTGATCTCTATGTTCACCCAAATCGGATCAAATGGCGAAATGACCGCCATGGCCGGACCATTGCCCGCCCGCGCCACCACGGAACCCACATCCACCCCCTTGGCCCCGATAATGCCAGGCACCGGTGCCGTAATCTCCGCATACCCCAGATCCAACGCAGCCGCCCGTTCCTTGGCCTCGCCAGATGACAATGCCGCCAAGGCCTGCTGCTCAACCGCCTTCGCCGTGTCCAAATCCTTCTGCGGTACCGCCCCGCGCGCCGCCAGCGGCGCAAACCGCTCCACATCCTGACGCGCCCGCCCCAGCGCCGCCTTCAGCTGCCCCACATCCCCGCGCGCCGCCGCCAGCTTTTCCTCCAATGGCTTCCGGTCGAGCACAAACAGCAAGTCACCGGCCTTCACCTCGCTCCCCTCCGCAAATTCTATCCGCTCCACCGTCCCATCAATCCGCGGCCGGATCTCCACATTCGCCGTCGCCTCCGTCTGACCAATCAGCTCAACCACCACAGGCACATCCCCCTGCAGCGCCGCCGCCACCGCAACCACCGGAGGCCCAGCCACCGGTGCCACCACCGCCTCCCGGCAGCCAGCCAGCACAGCCACCACCCCAAGGCCCGCCAAAAGCCCCCTCACGTTGCTTCGATCCATCAGCATGACCCGCTCATGCCCGATTTCCTTCCAGATGTCAAACATCAGAACAGGGTGAATATCAATCCTAACGGAAGATCATTGCTTCGCCCTCCGCACCCACGGGTTCCGCAGCATCCTCGCAAACAAAGACGAATGCGGATGCACATCCCCCACGGGCCGACCCGATCGCTCCAGGGGCAAACCTGCGTTGCCCCACGCAAAAATCCCCCCGTCTAGATTGCGCACGTCCTCCCAGCCAGCCTGCCGCAGCCTCCGCGCCAGCCGCGCCCCACGGTACCCAGCCGCACAATAAACCACCACGGTCCGCCCTGGATCGCGCCCGCCCAGCACCTCCCCAGCCCCGGCATCAGGATCCACCGCCACCGCCCCAGGCAACATCGAAACCGACTGCTCTTCCCCAGTCCTCGCATCGAGAATCACCGGAATCCGCCCACCACCCTCCCGCAGCCAGCCTGCCAGTTCCCCCACCGTCACCACCGGCACATCCGGAAACCGATCCCGCACCACCCGCTGCGCCCACCCCACACCCCGACCCTCCCCCGCCAGCCACCATAACACGCCACCCAACACCACCAGCAGAAGCAGAAACCAGCCCAGCATCGTCATGATCCTCCTGAATTTCATGCCAGCTGCACCCGCACCAGACGGCAGGCATGCTCTTCGCGCAAAACGGAAGTCTTCACATTCTAACATCGCAACCAGGCTCCCTCACCACAAGCGCACGCCCCCCCGCAGACCCGGAGCGATTTCTGCCCTTTCCACCCCGCTCCATCGGTGCTATCCCCAGCCGCTTCCTTCATGAAGCACCTTCTGTCCCTGCAGGCCACCTCCGCACGCGATATGCGCCGGACCCTCGAACTCGCCGTTCAACTGAAACGCGACCGGGCCAACCTCTCCTTCCGCCCCCTCGAAGGCCAGTCATGGGCCATGATCTTCACCAAGGCCTCCACACGGACCCGCGTGAGCTTCGAAGTCGGCGTCCAGGAACTCGGCGGCCGCGTCCTCTACCTAAGCCCACGCGATACCCAACTCGGCCGCGGCGAACCACTCTGCGATACCGCCCGCGTCCTCGGCCGCATGGTCCACGGTGCCATCATCCGCACCTTCGCTCAGTCCGATGTCACAGAGTTCGCCAGCTTCTCGGGCATCCCCACCATCAACGCCCTCACCGACGCCGAACATCCCTGCCAGATCCTCGCCGACCTCCAAACCATGATCGAAAAATGCGGCGGCTACGAGGGCCGCAAGGTCGTCTTCCTCGGCGACGGCGATAACAACGTAGCCCGCTCATGGATGTGGGCCGCAGAAAAACTCGGCTTCCAGTTCGTCATCAGCGCCCCCAAAGGCTACCAACCCCCCGCTGCCTTCCTCCGGAAATTCCGCAGCGGCAACGTCTCCATCGAAGAGAATCCCATCAAAGCCGTCCGCAACGCCGACGTCCTCTACACCGACGTCTGGGTCAGCATGGGCCAGGAAGAGGAATCCGCAAAACGCATGGCCGACCTCGGCGACTGGCAGATCAACCGCAGCCTCGTCGCCAAAGCCGGCAGAAAAGCTGTCGTCATGCACTGCCTCCCAGCCTACCGCGAAAAGGAAATCTCCGCCGAAGTCCTCGAGGACCACGCCGATACCATCTTCTCGGAAGCGGAAAACCGCCTCCACGCCCAGAAGGCCATCCTCACCATCCTGCAGCACGACCGCTCCCGCTGAACCACGCCATCCCGCAGACTCAGGGCAGCGCAAGGGCCTCCACAAAGGCCTCGAATTCCTTATGCCGCCCATGGTCGTACGCATGACTCACCAGCCCGATCCTGCGCCCGGTCGCTATGTTGTCAGGCAAATCGTCGACATACGCAATCTCCGACGGAGCCAGCCCCAGTTCCGCAAGGGCACCGTGATAAAATGACTCGTCGGGCTTCATGCAGCCCGCACTCCACGAGTAAAACCCACCGTCAAACTGCCGGAACACCGGATAGCTCGCAAAGAGATGCCGCTCATGCAGCTCACTCGTGTTCGAAAACAGATAAAGCGGCACCCGACCCCGCAGCCGCGCCACCACGGACTCCATCGGCTCGTTCAACCAGAAAATATCGTTGAAGACCCGACGGAATTCCCCGGCCCCCATCCTTCCACCCAACTGTCCCACCACCCGCTCCACAAACTCATCGCTGCTCACCGCGCCCCGCTCCATCTCCTGACCAAGCGCACGAATCCCGGGCTCCAGCAACCGCACCCGCTCGTCCCCCACCTCCGCCGCAAGGGCCCGGAACACCCGGCCATAGTCAAACCGCACCAGCACATTGCCAATATCAAAGAGAAACGCCCGGATCATGCTTCAGTTCCATTGAGTTGAAAATTCGCCGCGCCACCACCATGGCCCCGTCGGACCGACCATGACGCTGCGCCGCCTCACGCATCAGGACCAGTCTCCCACTCTCCGCAAGCGACCTCACAAAGGCCCCGCAATCCGACGCCTCCCGCGGAGCTCGGCACCCCGCTCCCAGCCTCTCCAGCAGCACCATGTTTCCTTCTTCCTGACCAGGAATCACATAGTTCACCACCGCAGGCACCCCTGCCGCCAGACACTCATGCACGGTCGCCCCTCCGGCCTTCGTCACCACCACATCCGCCCACCGCATCCTCTCAGGAATATCCCCGCACCACCCCAGCAGCTCCACCCGCAAACGACCACCCAACCTCTCCACCAACGGCCCCAACTCCCCACGCAACCGCTCCCCAGACCGCCCCATCACCACACTCAATTCCGACCCGCCAGGCAATTCCCTCAGCAACGACCCCAGCGTCTCCCGCGCATGCCGCCGACCCGTCGTCGCCAGATACAATACCCTCAACCCACCCGCTGCCCGCCCCTCCCCACGCCCCAACCCACCAAAAACCAGCGGCACCGGAAACCCACTGACCTCCACACGCCCAGCATCCACCCCAGCACACGCCAGCACCTCAGCCGTAAATTCATCAGTCACAAACCACCCCGTCACCCCAAGACTCATCCACACCGGATGAATCGTCAGCGAATCCGTCACCACCGTCCACACTCCACCAGACCACCCCACCCGCCGCCCCAATTCCCCCAGAAAATGCGGATACAGCGGAAAGGTCGAAACCACCGCCCGTGGCCGCCGCTCCCGCAGCATCCCCTCCAGCCACGACCCCACCCCCACCAGCCGATCCCACCACACCGGCCCAAACGGCCCACCTCGCGTCACCTCGAAAAACCATTCCCACCCAGCCGGAAACTTCGTCGTCACTTCCCCATACATCTTCGCCGCCATCCCCGCTAGCACCGGTGACGCCAACACCACAGGATCATACACCTCCACCCCAACCCCCAACTCCCCCAGCGCCGCCGCCACATTCCGCGCCGCCGAATTGTGCCCCTCTCCAAAAGATGCGGTCAGAATAACCACAGGAGCAACTTTATCTGTCATAATCATTGATGGGGCAATGAGCTTGATATTTCGTGCTTGTTAAGGTATTTTCCAGAATTCCTATGGATACCGTAGCTTCATCTCCCTCTTTCCCGGACTCCTGCGGTCATACCCCAACTACCCAGCCCAAGCTCAGGTGGAACGACCCACTCGTACAGGTGCGGCTCATGATCGGTTTCTTCATGGTTTCTGCCATCGCAGTCACCATCAGCCAGAAGATGGAGCCCGGCGAGCGCAAAAGCAGCCTCATGGAACAACTGCGCGCAGCTTCCCAGGGAGGATCGTTCCATCCGGATATCCAGCTCAACCCAGCCTCCTTGGCCACCAACGCCACCACGCAGACAACCGCCGCCCCTGCCCCGGATTTTGCCCGACGCGCCACCGCAGACGCCGCCACCCGCAGCGGCTGGCAGTTCCTCTCCCCCAATCTCCGCTCGGCCATCTCCTCCCGACTGCCCGCACCTCTCGCTTCCATCGCCGTCCGCTTCTCAGGCACCCCACGCGGCAATGCCGCCCAGTTCGACGATTTCCAGTCCCGCTGCAGGGACACCAGCAACGGTGCCCCATGGCACTTCGTCATCGGCAATGGCCACCGCTCACCGGACGGCTCCATCGAAACCACCCAACGCTGGCTCAACGATCCCCAGAACAGCGAACTCACCATCTGCCTCGTCGGTTCCCCGGATTCCCTCACCCCAGCCCAGCAGCAGGCCATCGGCGAACTCATCCTCTTCATGGAATCACTCGCCGGTACCCTCGCCATCCGCAGCGCATCTCCCGCCACGCCGGAAATGCTCGCAGCCGCAGAATGACCGCTGATCTCAGACCTCTCAGACCACTTCGCCAACCCGGTCATCAACCTGCTGCGCCTTCCACAGGACCCCAAGCAGGCCGTACGCCAGTGACATGATCACCGGCCCCAGCAGAATCCCCAGCAGGCCAAAATACCGCAGGCCCCCCAGCACCGCGAAGAAAATCACCAGCTCATGCAGCTTGGCTCGCTGCCCCACCAGCACAGGTCGCAGAAACCCATCAATGCTGCTGATCACAAACTGCCCGACCACCACAAGGATGGCCGCACGCATGTAGTCACCCTGAATCGCCAGCCCAAGCGCAGCCGGCAGCCACACCAGCCACGCCCCCACAATCGGCAGCGTGCACAGCAGGGTCATGACCACACCCCACGTCACAGGCGACGGCAAACCCAGCGCCCAGAAGGTCACCCCACCAAGAAATCCCTGCACGCTCGCCACCATGATCACCCCATACACACAGGCATGCAGCACTTCCTCGGTCCGCCCCGCCAACTGCAGGGTCTGATCCCGCGGCAATGGCACCAAGTCCACAAACCGCGCCCCCAGCTTCCCCCCGTCACGATACAGAAAGAACAGCACAAATACCAGAAACACAGAGTTCAGAAAGAACCCCAGCACCCCACCAACCACATTCACCGCATTCTTCACCACCGCACCCGAAATCTCACCACCGTACTCCCTCAGCTTCTCAGGCGACATCGCATCATCCAACTGCCAATCCCGCCGCACCGACGCCAGCCACGAATCCGCTTCCTCCAGCGCCGCCCACTTCACCTGCACCCTCTCCACCCCGCTCTGCAGCGACCGGATCGCCCCAGGCACTTCCTTCACCAGCGTCAGCGAAACAAATGCCATCGGCACCAGCAGCACAACAATCGTGAAAACCGTCGATAAACCCGCCGCCACTACCGGCTTCCCCGTCAGCCTCAGAAACCGCAGATGCCACGGCCGGAATATCGCCGCCAGCGCCACCCCAAGCAGCAGCACCCCCACAAAGGGCTCCAGCACTTTCCACGAAAGATACAAGGTCAGCATCGTCACCCCCAGCAGTGCGATCCAGCGACTCAACCGGGCTTGCGAGGACATCATGGACATACCACCGCACCTTCCCCCGTTTTCACCCGCTGTCCACCGCCACCAGCCCCGCACACCAATCCGGGTTGATTTTCCCAGCCCCAGCCCCACACTCGCCTCCCTCTCAGCCCTGCCATGAAATACGACGACATCCGCGGCATCCTCCGCTACGTCCCGCAGTTCCGCGGTCAAACCTTCGTCGTGCTCATCGACAGCGCTCTCATCGATCACGAAAACCTCGGGAACGTCCTCCTCGACCTCGCTGTCCTCCACTCACTCAGCATCCGCGTCGTCGTCGCCTTCGGAGCCCGTCAGCAGATCCTCAATCTCGCCACCCGCCGCGGCATCCCCCTCACCAGCCCAGACGCCACCGGCGTCACCGACGAAGCCACCCTCGACGCCTCCATCGACGCCATCAGCCGTCTCAGCACGGTCATGCTCCAGCACCTCAACAGCGTCGGCCTCCGCACCGCCATCTCCAATGCCATCTCAGTCCACCCAGCCGGCGTCATCCGCGGACGCGACCTCGGCTACACCGGCACCATCGACCGCATCGATACCCAGATGCTCCAGCTCCTCATCGATCAGGGCATCATCCCTCTCGTCCCTCCCAGCGGCGGCGAACGCCCCGGCCGTACCCTGCGGCTGAACTCAGCCGCCGTCGCCGTCGAAGTCGCCGTCGCCCTCCAAGCCGCCAAACTCCTCTTCGTCGGCGCAGGCGTCGTCGAATCCCCCAGCGGTCAACGCATCCGCCAGCTCTCCGTCGAAGAAGCCAAGGCCATGTCAGCCAAATCCAGCCAGCCCGCCGAATCGGAAAGCAGTCAGGTCCTCCTCCTCCGCCACGCCGCCCGCGCCTGCGAAGGCGGCGTCCAGCGCGTCCACTTCCTCGACGGCCGCACTGACGACGCCCTCCTCGGCGAACTCTTCAGCCTCGAAGGCGTCGGCACCATGGTCTACCGCGACGCCTACCAGCAAATCCGCCCTGCCCGCCGCAGCGATATCGATACCATCGTCCGCATGGTCCGCACCGCCGTCGATGACGACGAACTCGTCGCCCGCAGCCGCCAGGAAATCCGCACCAGCATCGATAGCTACCACGTCATCGAAGTCGATGGCACCGTCGTCGGCGTCGTCGCCGTCAACCCATGGCCCGACCACGCCATGGCCGAAATCAGCTGCCTCTACGTCCGCAAAAGCCACGAAGGCATGGGCTTCGGCCGTACCCTCGTCCAGTTCGCCGAACGCCGCGCCGCCGAACTCGGCTTCCGCACAGTCTTCGCCCTCAGTACCCAGGCCTACAATTTCTTCGAACAGAAACTCGGATACCAAACCGTCTCCCCAGACCGCCTCCCCCCAGCCCGCCGCGAAAAACTCCTCCGCAGCGGCCGCAATTCCCGCGTCCTCCTCCGCGACCTCCCCACACCTCCTCCCAGCGGAGAATCCGCTCCCTGAGCTTCCTCACGGAATGCCCCGGAACGGACTTCCCACCCACATCCGGAATCGCCCCGCCGCGTCACCAGCCCGGGTTCTTCAACAAGCTTCAAGCTGATTCAACGCGACCACGACGGCTCGCTCAACCGTCCCATCCCGCTCACAAGGCGCGTCTTCTCACCTGTCGCCGTGTTCAGACTGACAAGGTTCTGCCCACCCTGCACGGCCACCAGATGCCGACCATCCGGTGCCCACGACGGATCCTCAGCCCCACCCAGCACTTCTCTCACCACCGCCGTCTCCATATCATAAATGACCACACTGCGCCGGTCACCCCGCCACCCCGTAAATGCAATGCGCTGACCATCCGGCGACCAGTCAGGCCCCGTGCACTTCGCCCACCCAGTCGCCAGCCGCTCAGGCTCGCCCTTGCGCCGCGAACAGACATACAACTGCGGCTGCCCGGTCGCATCGGACACAAATACCAGATGCTGCCCGCCCGGTGCCCACGATGGCGAACTCTCCACAGCCCGCGAAGCCACCACCCGGCTGTACGTCCCACCCCCCGGCAGCGCCACACAGATGTCAGGATTCCCCCCGTGACTCATCGTCAAGGCCAGCCTCGTCCCATCAGGCGAAAAAACAGCCCCGCTGTTCGTCCCAGGCGCACTGATCACTTTCCTCCGCTGCCCCTCTGACAAATCCACCACCCACACATCCGCAAACCCTGACGCATAACCCGTGTACGAAAGAAATACCGCCCCGGGACTCAGCGACGGAGCCGCACAAACCCCGCCGTCTCTCGTAACCTGCTCAATCCGCTGCCCATCACTGTCACAAACATACACTTCCCGCACCCCGCCACGGTCACTCACAAAGGCAATCCGGCTCAGCGCAATCCCGGGTTCCCCCGTCACCGCCGCCACAATGTCGTCCGCAAACGCATGCGCATTGTCCCGCAGATCCAGCTGATCATACTGATGGTTGAACGCCACCTTCCCGTCAGCCGACAGCAGCGCCCCGGTAATCCGGCCCGCAGACGAATAAGCCCGCACCACCCACTGCGCCCCACCACCACCCAACCGGAAACGGCCGGACCGCTTCAGCTCGCCCTCCACAATTTCCTGCACCGACCCTCCCGTGCCGCCGGCAAATTCCTCAAAACCAAGTACAGGCAGCACCGGACCAGAGGCCTGCGCCCCTGCCCCGCTCGCCCCCACTACCATCACCAGCAGTCTCCATCGACTTGTCATCACCCACACCCTCACCCCGCTTCCCTCGCCGTCAAGGGCCGCACCAGCCCCCACCACCGCACCCGCGGACTCCCAGGACCCCGCCAACGATAAACACCGGAAACCGGATGCAGGGAATAGTTTTCACATAACACGTATCCCACGCAACCACTCCTGCCCACCCACCGTTGCTTCACCGCTTCCGCCCGCCTGAAAATCGGGTGGACCATAAGCGTAGACACAAAATAGCCTAACAAATAATACCAAAAGCATACCATGAAAAAATTCCTCCTCCTCTCCGCCATCGCCGCAGGCTTCAGCTTCGCCCCAATCACCTCGACCGCCGAAGACAAGGCCGCCACCCAGACCGTGGTCGAAATCGCCGCCGGCAATAAGGACTTCTCCACGCTCGTCGCCGCCGTGAAGGCCGCCGGACTCGCCGAAACCCTCTCGGGCAAAGGCCCATTCACGGTCTTCGCCCCCACCAACGACGCCTTCGCCAAGCTCCCGAAAGGCACCGTCGAAGAACTCCTCAAACCCGAGAACAAAGCAAAGCTCGCCGCCATTCTCACCTACCACGTCGTCGCCGGCAATGTCCTCGCCAAGGACGTCAAGGCCGGTGACGTGAAAACGGTCAACGGAGCTTCGGCCAAGATCGCCACGGAAGGCGGCGTCACCATCGCCGGTGCCAAAGTCGTCAAAACCGACATCGTCGGCAGCAACGGCGTCATCCACGTGATCGACTCCGTCATCCTCCCGCCAGCCAAGTAATCACTCCCGGGAATATCCATTCCCTCCCGCGCAGGCGGAACGGTGCACCCCGTTCCGCCTGTTTGCATTCCGGAAAGATTGAACGATACTCCGTCCGATACCTTCCCCCCACGGAAGTCTTTTCCCAGCCTCTCTCCTCCATCTCCACTCCTCACCCGCCCTTCCCATGAAACTTTCCGCCTCGCTCGCCATCGTCGCCGCCGCCGCCACCACAGCCTCGGCCCAGATCATCAATCCTCCCATCGCCAATACCACAGACGTCGGCCCCGTCGTCACCCTCACCACCCCAGCAGCCATCCCCGGAGGCAAGGGCATCATCAGCGGCACCGCCAAGGACTCCGGCTCAGGTACAGGCGGCACCGGCGGCACCGCCACCACCGCAGGCGTCCGCGAAGTCCTCTGGCAGTTCGAAGGCGATACCAAATGGCGCAAGGCCACCCTCGCCCTCCCCAACGCCGCTGAAACCACCTTCTTCTTCGAAGTCAAAATCAATGGCTCGTACGGCCGCCGCATCTACATCCGCGCCGTCGATATCTACCGCGGCGAAGGCGACATCGTCGGCCGCCGCTTCCGCAAGGGCAGCTGACCCCAGCCCCCCAGCGCCCTCGCCTCCATGAACCTCCCTCACGTGATCCGACGCCGGGTCGCCGGGATCCCCCTGTCCGCCCTCCTCGCGGTCGCAGCCGTCCTCTTCGCCCTCAATCGCGTCCCCCCTTCCCAGCCACGCCGCTCGCCCGAGCCGCTTGCCATGGGAACCACCGCGCCCTCGACCTCAGGAACCAACCCCATGGCCCCGGACCCAACCGGATCCGGCCCGCCACTCCGCACTCCCGCCACGGAAACTATCCCCGGATCGCCACGGCCTTCCCCCGTCCTCCGCAGCCTCATCAACGAAGCCATGGGCACACTCACCGGCGACGACCGGCTCGCTGCCATCGCCCCACTCCTCGCAGAATGGCTCGCCGCCAGCCCAGCCGACGCCTCCGCATGGACCCAGGCCCTCCCCGCAGGCGACTTCCGCTCGGACGCCACCAGCGAACTCCTCCTCGCATGGACCCGACTCAACCCAGACGAGGCCGCCGCATGGCTCCCCACCAGCAATCTCCTCAACCCGGAATCCGCCTCGGTCTTCGCCGGCGCATGGGCCGCCTCCAACCCAGCCAAAGCCGCCTCATGGGCCGCCTCCCTCCCCAATCCCACCGACCGCACCGCCGCCCGCGCAGCCATCGCCACCACATGGGCCACCAGCGACCCCACCAGCGCCGCCACATGGGCCGCTTCTCTCCCCAGCCCGGACCGCGCCCCAGCCATCACCTCGGCCACCGATTCATGGGCCCGCTCCAACCCAGCCGCCGCCGCCGCATGGCTCTCTTCCCTCTCCCCGGCCAACGACCCCTCTCTCGTCGCCGCTGCCGGCTCGGTCGTCCACCACTGGACCGAATCCAACCCAGGAGCCGTCTCCCGCTGGCTCAATAACCTCTCGGACGGCCCAGCCAAGGAAAGCGCCATCGCCCTCTTCAGCCTCGCCGCCGCACCCCTCGCCCCCACCGACGCCCTCCTCTGGGCCACCAGCCTCTCAGACCCCTCCCTCCGCAGCTCCACCGTCGCCGATGTCTGCGAACGATGGTACGACGCCGCTCCTGACGAATTCAAAGCCCAAATCCCCAACCAACTCGACCAACTCGAGGAAACTCCCCTCCGCCACGCCATCTACCAGATGCTCTACGAAAAGGATCCCGAATTCCGCGATACCCTTCTCCGCATCGCCGATGGCGAACTCCCCCCACCAGACCCCCAGCAACCATAAGTGCCTACCGCAGACCACCATCTGGTCGCATGTCCCGGAATCCGACCACATGCCAAGGCACAACAAACGAGAAGGCCGACCCCCTCAATCGCACCCCACCCAAAGCCTCCCGGGAAAAACCACCCGCCGCCCAGGGAAATCGCAGCCGCACCATATCTCTGCGGCCAACCATCTTTCTTACACACAGTTGGTCGGGGGTTCGAATCCCTCTCCGCGCACCATCGCATAACCGCCTCTAATTCATAAGGTTATGCGTCAGAAAATTGGCTCAAGACGCCCCGTTTTCCGCCCTGACAAATGCCCGTGGTGACAAATTGGTGACAAACTGTGTTCCCGAAAATGCCACGAAGGCATTTCTTGCTAGGCAATCCGCCCGCTTCCCGCACTGACCTGCCTCCCGGCACCCCGTTCCACCACTCGGCAAAATGGTGTCCAAACGGTTTCCCGTCCGCGGCTTCGGATGCCATCTTCCGGTTTCCCTTCCGCCTGAAACCTACGGAACCCATGAAGCATCAACGTGTTGCCGCTCACCCGACCCTCTGCGTCTCCTCCTCCCGCCGCTCTCCCGGACCCTCCGGATTCGACACGGGCGTCCGGATCATGAACGATCCCGCCCCGCCCGATTCCGGTACGTCTGTGCGATGCACAGTCGAATTGCTCACCGGTGAATCCGATTCGCCCACCTCACCCAAGGTCCGCAAACAGAGTGCCGGCCCCGCAGCCACCGTGCGGCATGGCTCCGCCTCAGTCCCCATCTACCGGATCACTTCGGGCACGCGCACCCGCTTCGCCATCTCGTGGTACCGCGACGGCAAACGCATGCGTCAGGTGTTCCGCTCCATCGAGGCGGCGAAGAAGGAAGCCCTGGTCGTGGCGCGGCAGATTCAGGCGGGCATGCAGTACCTCACCGACCTCAAGCCGCACGAGAGGGACGCCTTCATCGCCGCCCGTGACCTCGCGGACAGAGCCGGTCTCCCGCTCGTCCCCGCCATGGAAGACTACCTCCGCGCACGGGAACTGGCGGGCACGGAATCGCTCGCAGCCATGGCCACCCAGTACGCGAAGCACTTCGGCTCAGTCGTCCGCCAGGCCACCGTGCCTGAGGTGGTCGAGCAACTGATCGCCTCCCGCAAACAGGACGGCTCGGGCCGTCGTCACCTCGTCCAGCTCGGCTCTGTCCTCCGCCGCTTCGCTTCCGCCTGCCCTGGCCCGATCCTCGACGTTACCTCAGCGGAAATCGACGCGTGGCTCCGCAGCCTCAAGGTGTCCCCCATGTCGCGGAATTCCATGCTCGTCACCGTGAACATCCTCTTCTCATTCGCCCTCGAACAGAATTACCTGCCCGCAGGCCAGCCCACCGCCGCAAGCCAACTCCGCAAGGTGAAGGTGCCTGATTCGGAAATCGGGATCTTCACACCAGACGAGTTCTCCCGGATCATCCACGCCGCCCCGGACCGCCTGATCCCCCTCCTTGCGATCAGCGCGTTCGCCGGAATCCGGAGCGCGGAAATCGCCCGGCTCGACTGGTCCGCCGTGGACCTCGACCGCCGGATCATCGAGGTGCGGGCCGGTCAGGCGAAAACGGCCTCCCGCCGTGTCATCCCGATCACGGACAATCTCGCATCGTGGCTGGCTCCGCTGCCCCGCCGCGGCCTGGTCGTTCCTTCCTGCACCCAGCACAAGGAAATCACCGCCCTCGCCAAATCCCTCGGCATCCCGTGGCCGCGCAACGTCCTGCGCCACTCGTTCATTTCCTACCGCATCGCCATCGTGAAGAGCGCCGACCAGGTCGCCCTCGAAGCCGGCAATTCCCCCGCCATCATCTTCCGCCACTACCGGGAACTGACGACGGAGGAGACGGCGCGCGAGTGGTTTGGGATCGAGCCGAGGCTAGCGGCGACGATGGCAACGGAGTGACGGCCTCGATTCCTCGCGCCGGCAGAACGCGGCGATGCGCAAACCCGAGGAACTCTGCCTTGCCAGCAACCGCGCCAACGCGCTGACCGTTCGGAGACCATGGACTCAATCGTGCAGCCATCATCAGCGGGAAAGTCGCCCGCGCACGCTCACGCCGATGTGTATTGATGAGACGGTAACCGCAGGCTGGGCGGAGCGCGACGAAGGAGCCTGACTCTGCGAGGCGAGCGAACGACTCCCGACGGCAGAGAAGACGTGACCGAACCGAGGCGGGGGGCGTTAGACGCCATGATGGCCTGGTCAGGGGGCGAAGAGTCAGCCAGACTCCTCCTGCTTTGCGAAGCGATAACCCAAACCACAACCAGACCATCATGAAAGACTACGAACTCAAAAACACACCCGCCATA
>JBDKER010000043.1:0-31087 GCA_039795165.1 Verrucomicrobiota bacterium
CCGTGGTCAGCGCCTGGTTGCTGGTGCCACGAGACGAGTGGGCTGCCATTGGCATCTTCCGACCAGATGCGGGCATCCGGGCCCATGATGGATTCGAGCAGGTTAGAAATGCCGTTGCCATTGTCGTCGCCGTCCGGGTTGGCTGGTGCGGGAATTTCGTCACTGGTGCCTGGCGATCCTCCGGAGGTGGCTGAGGCGCGCCAGTTGCTGGGATTGGCGTGATGGGTGTCGCCTGCCGTGGGGTTCATGTGGACGAGCGAGTGGCCATTGCCGTCCGGGAGCTGGGGCCATGGGAAGCGGTCGTTGTAGCGGAACGAGACGATGGTGCTGCCTGAGCGGTCGTCGAGCCGGAGGGATTCGCCATTGTTGGCGAGGGCAGTGAGGGCGGGGAATTCGCCGGCGATGATCGAGTCCGGCACAGTCGGGTAGGCCGCCTTGAAGGCCTGGCGGTTGCGGACCGCGAGGGTGCGGGCACCCGGGGCGAGCGTCCAGCCGTCCGGGAATGAGAAGTGCGTGGCATTGCCGGCATTGTCTGTGCCCGCGAGGCCTTCCGTGAGGGAGACGCCGGTGAGGTCGAGCGTCGTATCCGTGGAAGCATTGACGAACTCGAGGAATTCCGTGTCGTCGAGCGTCCCCGGGGGATTGTAATGGATTTCACTGATGGCGAGGAAGCGCTGCGGGTCGCTCGGCTGCGGAGTCAGTGTGGTCGTCGTCACGGCTGTGCCCTTGTCATTGAGCAGAGTGAGCGTTTCGCCGAAGTTCCCGAGGTGACCGTGGTAGGGACCGGTGACGAAAAGCCGTTCGCCTCCGCGGGGGGAAGTGGTGCGGCTGCGGAAGGCGCTGCGGCTGGGCGAGACATAGATGCTTGATCCTGCGGTGACGATGGTGCCGCCGGGGAAGGTGAACGAGACGCCGCCCGTGAGCTGGAAGCGGCTCAGGTCGATGGCCGTGGCGCTGGTGTTTCTGATTTCGATGAATTCCTCGTCCTGGTTTCCGCTGGGCGGATTCGCGACGATGCTTCCGAAGCTCAGGGAGGGGATGGGATCCTGGGGAGCGGGGACGCCGAGCGAGCCCGAGCCATTGGAAAAATTGAGCGAGAAGGGATTTCCGTGGTTTGTGCCGCCCGTGCCTGTGAGATAATTCGTGCGGCCCGCGAGGTAGCTGGATTTGATGCGCTGGACCGACTGTGCGAGGGAGTAGGCGGTGGCTCCCGACCATGCGAAGTGGGAATTGATGCCCCAGCGGGCGTGGTCGGCGTCCACGTCCCGGGTGATGACTGGAACCAGCTGGTCCATGCGGGTGCTGAACCATGAAGTGGCGAGAAACTGATCGCTGAGCGAGCGGATGCGGCGGGCGATCATTTCGCGGACGCGTGGGGTTTTCGCCATCGCTTCGATCATGCGGTTGAACTTGTCCGTGTGGAGCTGCCATGGCCGGGCACCGATGAGGGGGTGGCTTGTGCAGACTGGGGTTGAGGGACTGTTCTGATTGAAGACGATGGTATCGGTATTGAGGGCATTGGGACCGAAAGAGAGGTCGAGATCCCATGGGAGGACCGACCATTCGCGGGAACCGAGCGAGTCGCGGTAGATGTAGTAATTCTTGTTTGAGGCATCGATGTTCTGGCTGATGACCGTGCCCGCGTGCCAATTGACCCAGTTGGCGACATCGATGTTGTCGAAGAGCCATGTTTCGAGGGACTGGCCGGTGAGGCCGAGGCTCGTGACGACCGCCTGCAGGTCGGCGTAGCCTTCCGGGAAGCGGTTCTTCTTTTCGAAGGCCGGGGCGGTTGTGAAGTCGCAGGCTCCGTTGTCGCCGACCGCCTTGTAGAGGGCGCCGTGGGAATCCCACTCCTGGCGTTCGAGGAAGGCATCGTCCACCTGTTCGACGCAGAGGGCGATGCTGTAGAAGGCAGCGTTTTCGCGCTGATGGACATGAAAGATTTCGGGCGTGGGGATGCCGCTGAGGCTGTGCATTTCCGCGGCCATGAGGGCGCGGAGGTAGCTTTTATCCGTGTAGGTAGTATTGATGTTGAGTTCGCTTACTTCCGGGGGCGTGGGATCATTGAGCGTGGGCGGACGGAGTGGAACGCGGTATCCTGTGGGGAGGTCGATCTTGTGACTCTTCTTGGGGAAGCCGCGCGAGGTATTGCCCCGGATGCGGATGCGGCAGTTGTCGTGGAATTGGCCATTGAAAAAGATGCTGCAGGTTGTGCCGGCTTCTGTGTCGGCGAGGCTCGGCTGGGCGATGAAGCGGTGCAGAACCGGGAGTGGCGTGGCGATGGCGGGGTCGGCGAAGACGAGGCCGTGGTAGACCGGGGAATCCGGCAGAAGGTTCTGCGGCGAGCGGCGCGCGGCACCGCTGGCGGCTGTGGCGGTGAGGCGCCAGCGGAGAAGCTGTCCGGCGGTGGCCGCCGGTGTGAAGCGGGCTGTGAAGATGCCATCGCCGGCGGCGGTATCGCCTTCCGTGCCGTCATCGCGCAGCGTGGCCGACGCTTCCGGGCCGAAATTGACGCGCCATGCGAGGGTAGCGGAAGCGACCGTATCCGGCTGGGCCCCGGCGTTCTGGGGTCGGATGCGGGCCGTGATGGTGACCGGGGAACCAGCTGCAGGGGAAGCATCCGACGACTGGACGAGGTCGATGAGCGGACCTGCTGCCGGGAGGGGGGCGGCATTGACCGTGCCTGGGGTGGGGACGGGGAAGTAGGCGATTTTATCCGGGCCGCCCTGGAGGCCGAGAGAGACATTGGGTTCCGGGGGAAACCAGTCGCCTTGCGGTGCCGAGAGGGGAGACGTGTAGGCGTGGAGGATGGTGGTGCCGTCCGGGGCGGTGAGTGCGAGGTCTTCGCCGCTGCTGGAGAGCTGGAAGTTTGTGTGGAGGGGTTTGGCTGGGTTGCGGCGGTCCTTGCCGCTGGCCCAGACCACGAGGTACTGGCCTGGGGCGAGCGTGATGGATGGGAAGCGCCATTTGCGGAGATTGGCGGGATCATCCGAGAGGAAGTGGCCATTGAGATCGACCGGGGTGGGCGAGCCATTGAAGAGTTCGATCCAGTCCGGGGAATCGTAATCCTCGTCGAGGGCGCTGCCATTATTGCGGGCGAGGAATTCCGAGATGACGAGGGATCGCGCTGGGGGTTCCGGGTTGGGGTTATCGAGGGAGAGCCCCTGGACACCGGCGGCGTAGAGCGTGGCCACTTCTGCGGGGGAGAGGGAGCGGTGCCAGAGGGCCATTTCGTCGATGAGGCCCTGCCAGTAGCCAGGCGTGCCTGGGTCGGCGGCGGCCCCCGTCAGTTTCGCGCCGATGCCGAGGAGCGATGGGGGAGTGGGGAACGAGGAACCCGAGAACGTCTGGGTCGCGGTGAGGGATCCATTGCGGTAGAGCCGGAGCGTGCCGTTTTCCGCAGTGCAGACGACATGCTGCCATGAATTGAGAGGGAACGGTTCCGATTCCGCGATGCGGATCTGACCGGATGGGGAGAGGCCGAAGTAATTGCTGAGCTGGCCGCCATTGGCGTCGAGGCCGAAGTGCATGAAGCCGAACCAGTTTTTGGCGATGGTGGCCCATGTGGGGCGGGCGTCTGCCATGACCCATGCGGCCAGCGAGTAGGCTGCCGTGGGCGGGCGGGGGACATCACTGACGATGACGTGCTGAAAGCTCGAGGGGCCGCCGAAGCGGAGGGCTCCGCCGATGCGGCCGGTGGTCCAGTGCGCGGCCGATCCGTTCGGGTAATTGACGAGATTGCCGCTGTGGTGCTGGCCTGAAGCGTCCGCGGCGGTGCAGCCCGCGGTTTCATCGAACCTCCAGTATCCCATGAGGCCCGTGCTGAAAGGCGACGGCGTTACCAGTGGAACCAGCGAGAGGATGGCCGGGGTGCTGGTGGCCGAGCCATTTTCGTTAGTGGCGACGACATCGTAGGAACCGGCGTGCGAGGCGTCGATGATGGGAATGGTGAAGGTGCGGGCCGTTTGTCCCGCGATGGGGGAACCATTGAAGCGCCACTGGAGCGAAGGCGGAGGATTTCCTGAGGGTACCACCGAGAACGTGGCTGCACCGCCCGCCGGGTGGGATTGGCTGCATGGGGGTGAGACGAAGCCCGGGGGCGACGCCAGTTCCTCCGTGATGGCGACTGCTGAGATGGCCGGGTTCTGATCTGTTCCGGCGAGGCCGCCGCGGCCCATGCGGAGGTCGATGCCATTGTCGTCCGCGGCCACCTGCAGGCGAGCGAGCCGGTTGTAGGGAGCACCGGCGGGAATGAACCAGTCATTGATGACCGTGACGTTGTCGATGATGACATCCATGCTGCGGCCCGAGGGAGCGGAAGCGTCGAGCGCGAGGATTTCGACGATGTAGATTTTCCCGGGGGTGGTGGTGAAGCGCATCGCGAAGTTCCCGGTTCCGCCGTGGAGGCCGCCGCGGGAAAGCAGGTCGCGGGCGGCCTGATCCGGTGCGCCGATCCATGAGAAGCCGCTGATGGCGTAGGTGCTGGGGGCGGTGGTGAAGGTGAGGCCGTTGCCGGTGTCGGACGTGCCGAGGTTGCCGCGGAACGTGACGCCGAGGAGCGAGACCAGCTGGGCATTGGCGGCCGAGTTGCCGAAGTTCCAGCCTTTGCTTGTGGCATTGCGGTAGCTGAGGAGGTCCGTGAACCCGAAGGCCGCGGTATCCGAAACCACGGACGCCGCCGGAAAGGCAGTGGTGACGAGCAGGAAGAAGGCAGCAACGGTGGCAGGAAGCTTCATGGGGACGGTGAATGTGAGGATGGTGGCCCGGGGCGGGGGAGGAAAGCCAGCGAAATCCGCGTCATTGGAACGAGGGGATTGCGGTCGGGTGGGATGCTGTGCGACTGGGATGCATGACGAAGCGAATGGTAGCTGTGATGCTGATGGTGCTGGCGGGAGCTGCGGGTCCGGCCCGGGCGACGTGGTACAGCGAGAATGTGGCCGAGGGAGCCGATATCATCATGATGGACCTGCGTTGGCCGTGGTGGCCATCGGGAACGTACTATGCGAACTGGAATTCCGGATTTCTGCCCAAGCCCAACAATCTGAGTTTCTATGCCGGCTTCACGAGCTGGCTGGCAGACGGCGGGGGATCGCTTCCGAATCCCGATGAAGGTCTGCAGGGGACCTTCCGGCCGGGATCGGTATGGACCTTCTGGGGCAGTGATCCCGTGCGGGGGCCGGTGCGTTTCACGGATACGGCTCCGAATCTTTTCATCCGGAATGATTATGGAGGAGAAGGGAGCAGTGGGACGACTGGGGCCGAGCCATGGCGGTTTGTGACCCTGCGGAGGTGGTACACGATGCTCGCGCGGGTCTGGCGGGATCCGGCCGAACCCGATGTGGGTCATGTCGGCCGGTGGATCCGGGACAATGCGGAGGGTCGCTGGCATCTGATCGGGACCGCGCGGCTGCCGCTGGCCGTGACCGGTTTCACGGGGAACAGTGGATTCATCGAGCCACTGACGAGCGAGAAAGCCGTGCGGTCGCTGCATCGCCGCCTTGGATATTACCGGAAGGATGGGACGTGGCAGAAGTCCGACCGGATTGCGATCGACCGGACGCAGTATGTGGTGGTGGGAATTGTTCCCGAGGATGGGCACGAATATGTGGCGATTGAGTACGCGCAGCGGCCCGATCTGCTGCCGCGGGAAGTGCAGGGAACGGTGCTGGCAGGCGACCGGAAGCATGAGTTCGTGGTGCGGCAGCCCGATGTTCCCGTGCTGGACCGGGCAGAGTTGAAGTCGCTGCGCGCCGTGGTGCATGGCGGCAGCGGAGTGGTGTCGTGGGAGGTCGCTGAGCGATCATCGCCGCAGCTGGCTGTGAAGCTGGAGATGCTGGGGTCGGGTGGTGAATTGCTGGGCGAAGCCGTGCGGCGGAGCGGGCCCGGAATGCGGTCGATGATGGTCGCGGTGCCTGCGGGAGCGGTTTCCATGCGGCTGACGATGGTGGATACCTTTGATGGCGAATCGGAACCGCGGGAAGTGCGGTGGGAAACCGTTCCGGTGCGTCCGGCGCAGCCTGCGGCTCCTGTGGTCGAGGGATTGAACTATGAACTGCGGGTGAAGGACGGGCGGAGACCGCTGTCGTACTTTCATCCACCGGAACATCGTCCCGACGAAGCTCATTACTGGGTGAAGCTTGATGAACTTACCTCCGGGAAGGTTGTCCGGACGGGCCTTGCGAAGGGATTTGACTTGGGCGTGCGGGAGGAACGCGAGGAAGGTTATGCCATCGTTTTCCGCGGCCTGCTGCGCGTTCCCGTGGAGGGACTCTATCATTTCCGGACGTCGATTGACGGGGCGTACCGGCTGGCGGTGGGAGGTTCCGTCATCATTGAGCGGGACGGTCAGTGGGGCACGGCGCAGCAGAGTGGCTGGGCGGCCCTTGCGGCAGGGAATCATGAGATTGTGCTCGAGCATGTGTACGATGCGCTGGCCGGGCGGAACTTTTCCGTGCGCTGGGAAGGTCCGGGGATGGCCGAGCAGGCGGTGCCCGTGGCGCATCTGCTGAGTGCCGACGATGGCAGTTGGCCCGCGGTTTCCGTTGCAGCGCAGGCCGACGGGCAGGGCGGGGCGGAGGTGCGGGCCGCCGTGAACCTTGCCGGTTCCGGAGCGGCGGCGAAGGTGGAACGGACCGTTTTGTATCTGGACGACTGGGAACTGGCGCGGTCGGACGGTGCCGGGGTTGAGTACCGCGGGCCGCTCGCGGCTGGGCTCAACCGGCTGCGGGCCCGTGTCATCTTCGGTGGAGGGAAGACTGTGGATTCAGCTGAGCGGGATGTGAGTGTGAGTGGTCCCGCTGAAGCGGAAGGCTGGGCGGTGCGCAATGTGGGCGATGCCGGTGCGAGGGCCGGGCTATGGTCGGCTGGTGCGGGAGCGTGGCAATTCTTCGGCGATGGCATGCATGCGGTCACGAAGCCTGTGCGCGGGGACTTCACGCTGACGTGCCGCCTTGACGATTACAATGGAAAGCGGGGCGAACCCGTGAACCGGAGGGCATGGGTCGGGTTGTCGGCGCGTGCGCATGGCGAACGGCGCAATTGGGAATGGGGACCGGATTTTCATCTGGTGCAGACCGCGGACGATGGTCTGCGTTCGTCCGCCGACTTCACTGACTTCGGTGGCGGCCGGATCAGTTCGTATGCCTTGCCGGCAGGCCGTCCGTGGCTGCGGGTGATGCGGTCAGGGAACGTGTGGACTGCATGGACTTCCGTGGATGGGGTGTCATGGGAACTGGGGGCGCTGCAGTTCCGGCGTGCGCCGGAGGAGATGGAAGCGGGATTGTTTGTGAGTGCGCTGCCGCAGGATGCGCGGGCTCATTATCATTGCCGGGTGAGTCAACTGGCGCTGCGGGAAGGCGTTTCGCCGGACTGCCCGATTCCCGATCCTCCGGTGGCGCAGGGAACCGGGGGCGAGCGACTCACTGGCGTGGTGCTGGCGCGATCCGACCGGCGTGTCGTGTTGGTGCGGTCTGCAGGCCGTGGACTTTGGCGCAGTGGTGATGCTGGGGAGAGCTGGCAGGACCTGAGCGGGCCCATGGGTGCACTGGGCCGCTGGGTGCGCAGTGTGGCTGTGCATCCCCGGGATGCAGGTGTCATGCTCTGTGCCGTGGGCGATGGCAAAGCGAGTGCGCTCTGGCGGAGCGAAGACGCGGGTCGGCATTGGGAACAGATCGATTTTCCGGGCGACTTCGATGGCCGGGGGCCGTCAGCGCTTTGCGGTGAAGTGCTGGCGCATGACCTGCGCAATCCTGACATTGTCTATGCCGGTTGCGAGTCCGCCGGATTCTTCCGCAGTGAAGACAGCGGGCGGACGTGGCAGCGGCTGGGTCAGGCCGGCGAGCGAATCACTTCGGTGGTCGTATGGCCATGGGAGGAACATTATCCGGCACCTGCGCAGGGCCGGAGTCATCTCTGTGTGTGCACCTGTCCCGACCGCTGGATGCGGCTCCTGGGCCGGGGTGAGCCCTTGGTGCAGACAGCGAATCAGGTTTCGCGAGGGTATCTGTCGCCCGATGGCGGGAAGAGTCTGGTGGTATCCGATGAACGGGATGATACGGGATTCTATCATGTCATGTTCGACAAGGCCCTGCAGTCCGTGAATGAGATGCGCTATGCGACATCGCACGGGGTGCAGAGTCAGGTGTTTGCGGGGAGCCAGATGGCTTTGTATGCGGGGGCGAAGTCGCTCGAATGGCTGCGGCCCGTGACCGCCCTTGGCGCGGCGGCGCAGGGCGATGCGAAGTTCGGGCGGTGTTTTGCGCAGGCGCTCGATCCCGTCAGGCCCGGTCGTTATTCCGTGAGTGAGCGATGGGCCTTCGAGTGGTCGTGGCTGGAGAGCCGGGGTGAAGTGTCGGAGCGTGGGCTGCTGGCGGTGGCAGGGGATGTCAGGGAAGGCAGGGAATGGTGGTTTCTGCATGGAGATGGCCTGTACTGGTCCGGCGATGGCGGGCAGACCCTGCGCCGCGTGCTGGACGAAACCGGTCGCCCTGCGTCCCGGTAATGCCGGCTTCTGCTCACGGCTGATTCCATGGGAGGGAGGGATCGAAGAAGTGCGTGCCGCGGCCGAGTTGGCAGAGCGAGCCATGGGGAAAGGCTGTGGGGTGGAACGAGAGGTCGGCGTCTGCGGGCGGGCGGCCGCCGTGGGGAAACGACCATGTGACATCGATGGGATCGCTGAGGCCCGGGGCGAATGAAACGCGCACGAAGGCCTCGCGGGCACCGGCGGCGACGGCCGCGACGCAGGCCTTGCGGGCGGCGTAGGCCGTGGTGCGGTCGATGTGGCTGGGGTCCTTCCCGCTGAGGGCACCGCCTCCGATGGGAACGCGCGGGCCGTAGAAATCCATGACCAGTTTGCGGCCCGTCTGGCCATTGTCGCTGTTTGACCCTCCCTCCGTGAACGGTCCATTGGGATTGATGAGGAGTCGGAGCGAATCCGGTGCGAAGATCCAGCGGGGGTCGTCGACTGCGACGGAGCGCAGGTGCTGGAAGATGAGGGCGGCCAGACGTTCCTGGAGATCGACGAGCGGGAGTGAGGGCTGGTGCTGCAGGGCCACGAGGATGGAGACCATGTGCCAGCGATCCGAGGACGGACGGCGTCCTTCCGTTTCGTTTATGACCACGAGGATTTTTCCGTCCGGGCCCTGATGGGCGAGTGCCTCGCCGTAGCTGCAGGCATGGTCGATGGTTTCGCGCAGCGAGTGTGCGAGGAAATGTTCCGGCGGGAGGAAACGGGTCTTCGCATCGTAGCCCGCCCAGCCCGTGATGACCGCCTGGTCATTGACATGGCGCGTCCATTCCTGCGGGTTGCGGTGGTGGCGGCAGATGTGATCGTGAATCCGGTAGCGGTTCGCGTCGATGAAGTTTCCGGGCGTGTAGCCGATGTCGAGGCCGACGGTGCGGACGATGTCGGGGATGCGGAAGGAGGTTGGTTCCCGCGTCACGATGGCACCGGTGAGGAAGATTTCGTCCGACCACACGGCGCATTCGATCTGGCCGTAGGCATCTGGTTCTGCGGAGAGGGTTTCGTGGAGAATGCGGTCGGCGATCTGGTCGCTGAACTTGTCGGGATGGCCGCGGAGGACGGTTTCGGAGGAACGGATCATGATGGGCGTCTCAGGGGCAGGGGTGGGAGGGTGGCGTAGGGAAAGCCCGCGGCAGCGATGAGTTCAGGCGAACTGCGGTGGCTGAGGAGAACGTGGACCGACTGCCGTGCGGCGCGGAGTTGCCGGACGAGGGAGTGGTCGGGTGTTTCGACATAGCCATCGGTGATGATGAGGGCTTTGCCGGGCGAGGTGGCGAGGATGTGGCTGAGGACGGCATTGAAGCAGGTGCCGCCGGAGGTGGTGGTGACGAGATTGCCGTTTTGGAAGGTGGCTGGAGCGACGCCGTCGGAGAAGGCATGGAAGGGGAGGTGCAGGAAGTTCCGGAGCTTCCAGAGGAGACCGGTGAGGGCCTGCAGTTCGAGATTCATGGATCCGCTCACATCGAGGTAGATGCGGGTGCGGCTGCCTTGCTGGCGGCGGGATGATTCCCATTGGTATTCCGGGATGAGGGGATTCCAGAGCGACCGGAGGAAGGCGCGGCGGTCGCCTGCTGACGGTATGGGCAGGAGGGCTGGCTGCGAGGGGTCTGGGCGGGGCGGACCCATGGGGTGAGGGGTGAGGAGACGACGGAGCATCCGTGCTGTGATTTCCTTCCACCGTCGCTCCGGTGTATGCCCCGTGAATTCCGCCTCCGAGGCGCTGCGCTGGAAGCGGCTGAGGCATCCCTCGCGCCGGAAAAGCCCCGAGCCATTGAGCTGCTGGAACGTTCGGTCGAGTCGATCCCTGTTATCCGGATGCACCTCCTGGGGCTCGTGATTGCCGAGGTAGCAGACGCCTGCCGGGGCCGGGATGCCGGCATCCCTGAGGAGGTCGAGAATGTCGTCTGCGAGTGCTTCTCCGCAGCCGAGTTTGCGGCGGATCCGGTGGATGGATGCCTGCAGTGGCACATTGATTCCGGACCCGGCCTGCGGATGGCCCGGTGGCTCCGGAGCGATGTCCCCCGGAGCGTCAGGCCGGAGCAGCCAGAGCGGGCAGGCATTGCCGGTGGGCTTGTAGAAGCGCCGGAAGAACTGACCGTGGCAGACTCCGAGTTCGCGCTGGACGAAGTGATTGATGACCGCGTCGAGGGCGAGGTTGAGCAAAGGAGAGCAGCTCGTGAAGAACCTTGTGTGTCCGAGCAGGACGTGGAGGAATTCGTGCAGCAGAACCGAGCGGAGGTCGGTCTCCGAATGGAGGTGTCCGCTGACGAAGTGCGGATTGATGAGGAGGCGCGGGGTGGATTCGCCGAGTGTCACGGCGAGGGTTTCCGCGGCGGTGGTGAATTGCACGGAGGCGACCGAGAGGAGGCCGCTGCAGGCGAGGACGTTTTCCTCTGCGAGGTCTGCGAGGACAGCGCGGATGTGGTCCTCGGTGAAGACGGTTTCAGCTGAGGTCATCATCGAGGAAGGTTTCGGGTTGGCAGTGGACGAGGTGGATGGAGCGGGCGAGGCGGCGTTCCGACCAGATGATGGGTCGGCTTGGGCTGAAGAGGCTTCCCGAGCAGCGGCCGAGGACGAGAGCCGTGAGGAGGGGGTCTCCCGATGGAGTGCCGGGATCTGGTTTATCTGCGGCATCGATGACGAGGCAGGATTCCGATGGCAGTTGGCCGCGGTGGGCTTCCCATGCTTCTTCCGGGGAATGGAATCCTGCATTCCGGAGGAGCTGGAGTGCGAGGATGCGGAAGGGGGATGCGAGGCCCTGCAGCGACCATTTTTCCCTGTCGCAGGATATGCCGAGTTCCGTGCATCCCTCCGAGAGACTGCGGCTGACGATGGGCGTGTAGACGAGCCGGGACGGGGGGACGCCGGAGTTTGCGGCATGAAGGGTGGGCTTGTCGGGACGGTCCGGGTAGAAATCCGGAGCGGGGTAGCCTGTGACGAGTGCCATGTCCGGAAGCCATGGCTGGAGCCAGCGGGTGAGCTGTTCTGTGAGGAAGTGGAGCAGGGAGGCAAGGAGAACAGTCATGGTCTGGCGGAGCGGAGGCTGCTGCGGACTGAGGAGATTGCCTTGTCGAGGATGGCTTCGAGTGCGGCGGGGTCGGGGATATCGATTTCGGAAACGATGCAGTGGTAGAAGAGTTGGCGGGCGCGGGCTTTGCGTTTTGGGCCGAGGGTACTGAGAACGGTGGCGCAGGCGCCGAGGGTGGGGTGCGGGTTGGTATCGGGATCGCGGTGGCTGGTGAGACGCCATGCGACCTTGCCCTCGACTTCGAGGATGGGAGCGGCGTGCGATGCGATGAGGGCGCGGCCTTCTTCCGTGCAGAACTGTTCCTGGGTCTGGATGGCCGGCGTCATGGCGAGGGCGAAGACTGCGGCGAGGCTGGGTGGCAGCTGTGTGAGGGACTGGGCGATGGCGACGGTGGCGGTGTCCGGCGATGGAGCGTCGAGGATGATCTGGCGGCAGCGTCGGCTGATGTCGCGTTCTTCGAGGATGGTGGAGATCCAGAAGCTGGTGGTGCTGCTGCTGGCGAGATCCCATGAGCGGGCGTGAACGCTGCGGATGACGGCGTCGTCCGGGTATTTGCCCCATGCGGGCTGCGGCAGGGATGTGCGCAGGGCATGGAGGAAAGCTTCCGGCTGAGGCTGGCCGCCATGGATAACGGTGAGGGCAATGAGATTGCGGCTGAGCATGCGGACGCGGCGGGGTGAGAGACGGATTCCCGGCGTGAGAAAGAGCGTGGCGGCCGCCGAGGCGTACTGGGCGGCGAACTCGTGCAGGTGGGGCGGTGCCTCGGTGAAGCGTGCGCGTCCATGGGCCACGGCGGTGGCGAGCCCGACCGAGTCGAGTGAGGGGGCGTCGATGCCGCGGGCGTCGGCGACGAGGAGCCGGTCCTCGCTGCTGAGGCCGTCCCAGTCTGGCACGGTGATGACGAAGCTGAAGCGGTCGGCGAGGGCCTGGTCGAGGGCGTGGGTGCCTTCGTAGAGTTCGTCCGTGGGTTCCTCGCTGCATGGGTTCATGGCTGCCCAGCGGAACTCGAGATGGGGGAGGGCGAGTCCCTGGAGGCGGCGTTCGTGGATCAGCGAGAAGAAGCGGTTCTGGTGTTCCGGGCGGCAGCGGCTGATTTCGTCCACGAGGACCGATTGGGCCTGCCAGATGGTGGCGGGGGTTTCGATGTAGCGGATGGTGGTGCCGTCCTGATCCGGGTAGGGGAAGCCGGCGAGGTCATCGAAGCTGATGAGGCTGGCGTTGTAGTGCCGGTGGGTAAGCTGGAGGGCTTCGCTCAGCGAGTTGAGGAGAAAGGTTTTTCCGGTGCCTGCCTTGCCGATGAGGAGGAGGGGGTCGGCAGTGATGAGGGCGGCGAGGATGATGTCCTCGCATTGGTCGTAGCCGTAGACGCCGAGCTGGCGGAGCCAGCCACCCGGAAGGAGTCGCGGGGAGGCGGTCGGCGTGGGTGTGGACGTGGTTGTTTCGGTGGCGGTGTCTGGGATGGAACTCATGGGATGGTGCGTTGGTGGGTTGGGGGCACCATGAGTTCCGGAAACAGAAACGCCCGGCCTGAGGCATCAGGACGGGCGTCTGGAAATCCAGTTGAGACCTTCGTTGGGCGGGTTTGTCTGGTCCCGCTCCCACATCCCGCGGATTGCTCCGTGGATGGCACCTTGGCGTCTCTGCCAGGTTGCCGGAACCACCTTGCGGCGATTCACTCATGATGCTGTGGGTTGACTGGGGAAGCGTTATCCGTTGATGTCAACGGAAAAGATTCGGGCTGATTCCGCGGCTTCAGGGAGGAGGGGGAGTGGCGTGGTGGCTGCGGAGGAGTCGGTCGAATTTCCGCGAGCGGTTGGCGTAGGCCGGGTAGGTGTGGGCGGGGGTGTTTTCCGGGAGGTAGCGCCAGTGTTTGTACATCCACATCCAGCAGTCCGGGTGCTGACGGACGATGGGTTCGAAGACATTCCAGCAGCGCTGGGCGACCTCCTGAGGTGAGTCGGTGGGAGCGACGGTGAAGGGCTGGAAGAAGCGGAGCTGCCAGCGGCCGTCGGGGCCGGGAATGGCGAGGGCGGGGACGAGGGGGCGGCCCGTGCGGGCGGCGATGGCGCAGTGGAGGATGCTGACGCTGACGAAGCGGTCGAAGACCCGTATGGGGACGGCGGATTGGTCCGGGGTGACATTGAGGTCCACGAGGGCGGCGGCGGCACCGCCCTTCTTGAGGTGTTTGAAGAGGCGGAGCATGGCTCCTTCCTGGGGGATGATGGTCTGGCGGTCGTTGAGCGAGCGGAGCTGGCGGAAGAGGTCGGTGAGGGGAGGGTTCTTGAAATCCTGGGCGATGATCATGCAGGGCTGGCTGCGGAGGGCCCGGCCGATGGAGAGCCATTCGAAATTCCCGAAGTGGGCAGTGGCGAAGAGGCATTCGCCGTGGAGGCAGGCGTGGGCGGCTTCCGGTGAATCCCAGACGAACTCGAACCATTCGTCCCAGCGATCCGTCGAAAGGCGCGGGCTCCAGAAGAATTCGGCGAACGTGGTGGCGAAGCGGCGGTAGCAGCGGCGCAGGAGCTGGCGTCGCGCCGCCGGAGAAAGTTCGTCACCGAAGACCGTGGCAAGGTTCATGTGGCCGGCCTGGCGGCCGCGCCAGTCGACCGCATAGGCGAGCGATCCGAGGGCGGCTGCGGCGGCGCGGACGAGACCGAGGGGGAGTTTCGGGATGATCCATGCGGCCGAGCGGAGTGCGGCCGATTCGAGGGCGTAGCGGAAGCGGAGAACGGTGGGAATTCCGCTGGTGGCGGGAGCCGTCATGGTTTCCGCCGGACGGGATCGACTGGGTTGGCTTTATCGGACGCGGGAAGGTCGGCATCCGGCTGGGGTGGGGTGTCCGGGGCCGGCGTGGCGGCGGTGCCGTCAGGGTTGGTGGTGGTGGCTGGGTCGGGCTTGGGAGCGAGGCGGTTTTCCCAGCGGTGGAGTTTGGCCGGGTCGCCCCCGAGTTTTGCGAGGAGGTCAGCGCAGCGGGCGTGCCATGCGTCGTAGTCCGGTTGGGCTGGTTTTTCGCCGCTGTCCGGGAAGATGAGGTAGGAAACCTTGAGGTCGCTGATGGGGCGTTTATACGGACCGGCTGAGGGATCGAGTTCGCGGGCGATGCGCAGGCTTGCTTCTCCGCATTTTTCCGAGGGACCGTAGTCGCCGACGATGGCTGGGAAGATGCGGTCGCCGCAGATGACGGCGGCGTAGTCGCCGATGCCTGGGGTGTAGGCATTGGTGCCCTTGTAGTTGCGGAAGGACATGGGGATGACGACGAACGGGTCTTCCTGGGCGATGAGGTACGATCGTTTGCGGAGGTCGGCGACGATGCGGGGGATTTCCGCGATGCGGGCCTCTGCGGATTTTTTCTCCGAGGCTGACGCGCTGGGGAGTTTGGCCTTCAGGTCGGCGAGTTCTGCTTCGAGTCTGGGTACGAGAGGATTGACCTTGTCCGTGACCTTGTTCCAGCCGTAGCTGGTGGTTGGCTGGAAGTGCTGACTTTTGAAGATGTAGTCGTCGAATGATTCCATGCGGTCGCCGTCGCTGCCGTCGCTTACGCAGTCCATTTCCCCTTGGAGCCAGAGGGCCTTCTGTTTGGTGTCCGGGTTTTCGATTTCGAGGGCGGTTTCGAGGTCGTAGAAATTGTGACGGCTGAGGAGTCGGTCGAGCCGGAGGACTGAGGATTTGATGGACTGCTGTTTGAGGTTGTAGATGTGGTGGTAGAAGCCCGAGACTTTGGCCGAGGCGAGGAGGGGGCGGAGCGACGGAAAGAACTGGGGGAGGGCGGGGTTGATGCCGCAGAGGTGTTCGAAGGAAGTGGCTGGTTCCGGGACGCGGACGCGGACGGTGACTTCGACCTTGTAGCTGTCGGCGGTGGCGCGTTCCGTGGTGGCGCGCTGGCCCTTGGTGGGTTCGACATTCGAGACAATCTGGAGGCCCGAGAACATGGTGGCGGCATCGCGTTTCGAGCCGAGCGATGGGCCTTCCGGAAGTGGTGGTGGTGGGGCTGGGACGGGGACTTCGACCCGTTTTTCGACGATCTTCTCGACGATTTCCTTTTTGATGACGACGCGTTCCCTGCGGAGCCGGTCGACGAGGTTGACGATGCGGCGTTTGACGGGTGGGAGGGAGACGGTGAGGGCGGCGGCAGCGGCGAGGGCAGCGGGGATAAGCCAGCGTGGGCGGCGGGGCTTGGGGGGACCCGGGTCCCACGGCCTGAGGATGCTGGGGGAATCGGCCATGGTGGGTGGGTGGATCAGAGTTTGAGGTATCCGGCGATGCCGGCGGCCACGCCGAGAAGCGAAAGGATGGCCATGATGCCTGCGGGATAGAGCGCTTTGGTGCGGAGGAAGCCTGGGAGGAAGCGGCCGAGGAGGAGGAACGAGACGACGGCTCCCGTGATGTATCCCACGGGAGGGTTCCTGAGAGCCATCATGCCTGCGACGACGAGGAGGACGCCGCTGATGCCGCCGGCGAAGAGGGAGGCCCGGCTTTTGGCGCGGACGAATCCGAGGATTCCCATGATGAGACTGGCGAGGCCGAAGAAGACAAAGTAGTCGGAGTATTGCATGGGTCAGGGTAGTGAGGAAGTTGTCAGGGAATTGTCAGGGAGAGCGGCGCGGGCGCAGGGACAGGATGGCACGGAGCAAGGGTCGGGGCAAACAATTGATGAGTCGTGCGGTGGTGGCTGGGATGAAGCCCGGGGTACAGCGGGCGCGTCCGGCGCGGAGGGCGGCGAGGGCTGAGGCGACCGCTTTATCTGCGGGGACGTACGACCATTCCGGCTGCGTTGGTTTTTCCGTGGCGGTGCGGCGGGCGGTCAGACCGAAGTTTGTGTGGATGGGGCCTGGGGCGAAGGCCGAGACGGTGATGCGCTGGGATTTGAGTTCGATGCGGAGGGCTTCCGAGAAGCTTGAGACATAGGCCTTCGAAGCGGCGTAGACGGCGAAGTCCGGGATGGGGAGTTCGCCGGCGAGCGAGCTGACATTGAGGATGGCGGATGGAGCGGCGGTGGCGAGGTCCGGCAGGAAGGCGTGGCTGAGGTGCGTGAGGGTTTCGATATTCACCTTGAGGATATCGTGGACGCGGTGCCATGGGGCCGAAGCGAACTCGCCGTAGTCGCCGAGACCTGCATTATTGATGAGGAAGTTCGTGCGGAATCCGAGCGAGGCGAGGTGAGCCGGCAGCTGGCTGCGGGCGTCCGGGTCCGCGAGATCGCAGGGGATTACCGCGATGCGGAGGTTTGGATGGGATTTGGCGAGGGAAGCCGCGAGGTTTGCCATTTCCGGTTCGCGCCTGGCCACGAGGGCGAGGGCGCGGGCGTGGGGGGCGAGCTGGCGGGCGAATTCCGCGCCGAGGCCAGAGCTGGCTCCGGTGATGACCGCTGAACAATCCTTGGTGGAGAACCTGGGCATGGAGAGCGGACCGGTACTCCGATCAGAGCGGAGTTTCTGTTTCCGCCTTGAGGATATCGTCGATGGTTTCGCGGCGGGAGATGCAGTGGACGGATCCGTCTGATTCGAGCCAGAGCTGGGGGGCGCGGCCGATGGAATTGTAGTTGCTGCTCATGGCGTAGCCGTAGGCACCGGCGTCGCGGATGGCGAGGAGGTCGCCGGCGTGGACTTTCGGGAGGGGACGCGGGAGAATCAGTTCCGCTTCGTCGCGGGTGAAGACGTCACCGCTTTCGCAGAGCGGTCCGGCCACCACGACCGGTTCGGTTTCTTCCGAGGCGGGGCGGCCGACCACTGAGATGCCGTGCCATGAACCGTACATGGCAGGGCGGACGAGGTCGACGAAGCCGGCATCGACCATGGCGAAGGTGGCACCGTTTCCTTTGAGGTTCGAGCGCGTCTGTTTGACGTCGGTGACGCGGGTGATGAGAGTGCAGGTGGGAGCGACGTAGTAGCGACCGGGTTCGATTTCGATGCGGATGGAGCGGCCGGTGGCGTGGCTGAGTCGTTCCTGGGCCGAAGCGAAGAGGTCGCGCAGTTGGTCGAGTGGGAGGGTGGCGTCCGGGTTGCGGTAATTGTGGGGGATGCCGCCGCCGAGGCTGACGGCTTCGAGGTCCGGGAAGGCCGGGGCGAGGCGGGTGAATTCCGAGATGAGGCGGTCGAGGTTTTCGATGAGTTCGTGGAACTGGGGCCCGCTGCCGATGTGGGCGTGGAGCATGGTGATGGCGAAGCCGGCATCGGCTGCCTTGCGGGCGGTGGCGGCGGCGTCTTCGTGCCAGATGCCGTGTTTCGAGCTGGGGCCGCCTGTGTCGCAGGAATTGACGTGGCCGTGGCCGAAGCCCGGGTTGATGCGGAGCGAGATCTTCCCTTGGTATCCGGCGCGGGCGAGGTCGTCGATCATGCCGGGAGATCCGATATTCGGGAGGATACCGTGCTGGAGGATGACATCGAGGGCATTGTCGCGGAAGACATCGGCGGTGAAGCAGATGACGGGAGGGTTCTGGCCGGGGGCGTGTCCGGCGTGGAGGGCGCGGAGGACTTCGTTGCCCGAGACGGCATCGATCCAGATGCCGGCTGCGGCCATTTCGCGGAGGACCTTGGTGGCCGGGCAGGCCTTCATGGCGAAGCGGGCCTGGACATTGGGGAGGCTGGTGATGTGCTTGATGTCTGCGATGCGCTGGCGCAGGAGGGCGGCGTCGTAGATCCAGAACGGCGTGCCGACCTGTGCGGCGAGAGAAGCGAGGAGAGCGGGGTCGTGGGACATGGGGAGGAATGGGGGAAAGAGAGGGCAGGATGATGAACGACGGTGCGTTCAGTGCAAGCCGATCCCGGGGTCGGCGAGGCTGGGTTGGCGGGGCCTTGCGGGGCTGCCTTGCCGTGGGGTTTTCTGCCGGGCGGAATCAGGCTGGGCCGAGGGATCGGCGGACGATGATGTGCGAGCCTGGGACGGCCGGGATCATGCGGCCGATGATGGCAGCGCAGAGCGTTTCGAGCCGGGCGCAGGTGGCGAGGACCGTGTCCACATGTTCCGGCGGGACGCTGAGGAGGAGGCCGCCGGAAGTCTGGGCGTCCGCGGCGACCAGTTGGAGTGGCGGCGGGGTGTCTGTGAAATCCGTCCATGGGGCCGCGAAGGCAGCATTCGATTTCGAGCCTCCGGGGAAGCAGTTGTCGGCGGCGAGATCCGGGACCGCGGGGTCGAGCAACGGGAGGGCCGAGGCATTGATTTCGGCGGTGACGGCGCTCTGGCGGCACATCGAGCCGAGGTGGCCGAGGAGGCCGAAGCCGGTGACATCGGTTCCGGCGCGCACGAGTCCGGCTTCCGCGAGTTCCGGGCCCGGGGTATTGAGGGTCGACATGCTGGCGATGGCGGCGTCGCGGAGGGCATCCGGGCAGCGGTCGCGTTTGATGGCGGTGGTGGCGATGCCTGTGCCGAGCGGTTTGGTGAGGATGAGAACATCGCCCGCCTTGGATCCTGCATTCGAGATGATGTGGCTGGGGTGGATGATGCCTGTGACGCTGAGGCCGTAGACAGGTTCCGGGATGCGGATCGAGTGGCCACCGGCGAGGACGCACTTCGCTTCGAGTACTTTTTCCGCGCCGCCGCGGAGGATGGTATTGACGATGGAGAGGTCGAGTTCCTCCGGCATGCCCGTGATGTTCATGGCCGTGAGGGGGCGGCCGCCCATGGCATAGACATCCGACAGACTGTTGGTGGCTGCGATGCGACCGTAGGTCAGCGGGTCGTCGACGATTGGCGTGAAGAAATCGAGCGTCTGCACGAGCGCCCGGGATTCATCGATGATGAAGACAGCGGCGTCGTCCGAGGTGGCTGCGCCGATAAGAAGGCGAGGGTCTTGCATGCCCGGGAGGCCGCGGAGGACATCGGCGAGGGCCTGCTGCGGCAATTTGGCGGCGCAGCCGGCGCAGGACGCCATGGCCGTGAGACGGACGGGAGGGTTCTGCATGCGGAGGGGGATCAGTTCTGCGTGGATTCGCCCGGGAACGGGTTGGCTGGGGGCGTGGAGGGGTCCGATGCCGTGCTGGTGGGAGGTGCTGCGTAGACCGGATTGTCCTGGGTACTGGAAGCGGTGGCCGATTCCGGGAGGATGCGGTCGGCGAGGCGGTCGATTCCCTTGCGGGCCATGAGGCTGTTAGGGTAGAGCCGTTCGGCGCGGAGGAACCACGAGAGCGAGACGCCGGTGCGGCCGGAGTCCTCGTGTTTGCGGGCTTCATTGATGGCGTGGATGAATTCCGCATTGCGGCCGGCCAGTTCCGCGCGGCGGCGGTTCAGTTCATTGTCGTCCGGGTAATCCTTCGCTGCTTCCTCGAGTCGTTCCCATGCGCCTGCGGAGTCGCCGGCCTTGACCATTTCATCGGCGAGGGCGGTGACGCGGTCGACTGGTGCGACCTTTTCGAGGGCGGCCTTGAGTTTCTGTTCGTATTCCGGTTTGCCGAGGACGGCTCCGGAGTATTTGACGTGTTCCCGGGCGATCTCGCGGTAATTCTTCTGAGCGAGGAGGGTATCGAGGTCGTTGAGGACGCGGCTGTTCATGTCGCCGTAGGTGGCGACCTGGGTAGCGAAGGCCTTGAGGTCCGGGTTGGTGGGCCAGATGAGGGCGGCCTTCTGGATTTCCTCGGCGACTGCCTTGTCATCCTTCTTGATGGCGGCGCTGCGGGCATTCTGGATGTGGAGCGAGCTGGCGGCGCGTGCTGTTTCGATGGCGGCGCGTGGTTTGGAGTAATCGAAGTCGCGGCTGTTCTTGCGGAGGCGTTCCACGATTTCCTCGGCGAGCGAATAATCCTTCACTTCGATGGCCGAGATGAGCTGATTGGAATCGCGCACGAAGGCGAGGGCCTTTTCCTTCTGGGATCTGGGGAGGGTGCGCATGCGCGGCAGGTATTCGCCGATCACGAAGGCCTCGCTGAGGCGTTTGGAAGCGCTTTCGAGTTCTCCTTTATCGGCGAGGTATTCGAAGGCGACGACGCCTTCATCGACATCGCGGATGAATTCCGAGGCGAGGGCGTCGAGGGCGCTCACGGTGGGGGTGGTGCCGGTGGTGCGGGTGAACATTTTTTCGACATCCGAGCCTTCCTTGAGTTTGAGTTCGCTGTCGCCGTCCTCGTAGAGATTGCGGTAGAGGCGGCAGGCGAGGATGGTGTGTTCGAAGCGGCGCTGGAGGAAGAACTGGACGATGAGGGCTTGGAATTCGACCTTTGATTTCAGTTCGCCGGCTGACATTTTGGCGGCATTGGCGACGCGGGTGGCGTCGATTTCGACCATTTTGCGGATGTAGGTACCGACGCGGGTGTATTCGTTGGCGACGGCTTCCGTGGTGCGGGGCTGGGCCTGATTCTGTCCCTGGCCCTGGGTTTGGTTCTGATTGCCGGCGGATCCCTGGGCGGGTTGGTTCATGCGGGCGCGGGTTTCGGCGGCTCCGGCGGCGACTTCCATGTTCCAGCCCTGGTTGTGGCGTTCCTTTTCCAGTTCCTTGTTCATTTTGGCGAGGAGCGCCTGATTCTTGCGCTGGAGGACGACGCCGTAGACTGCCTGGGCGAGGGAATCGCACAATCTGGCATCGATGGGGAAGTCGGCTGCCTTGACGAGGAGTCGCATGGTTTCCGGGACGGAGGGACCGCCGGGACGGCTGGGGGACATGGCCTTGGTGGCGTCGAGGAGGAGTTGTCGGTATTCCTGGTCGCGGGCGGTGCTTTCTTCCGGGGCGGCGAGGTATTTCTCGAAGCGGGCGCGGAAGAGGCGGTTATTGGAGACGTTCCACATTTTGCCGTCCCACTGGGCCATTTCCGAGCCTGGATCGACGAAGGGGACGTCGTTGCCGAGGAACGATTTGGGGGCGGCGGGCTGGGCGGCTGGGGCGGTATTGGTGGGGGCAGGGGACCCTGGGGCGGCGCTGTCACCGCCATCGAAGACCTGGGCGTGGGAGGTGGAGGCGGCGAGGAAGCAGGTGAGGGAGAGCAGGCGGAGCTTCATGGGGCTTGGTGGGTTGCGGGGGGCCTTAGGATTTACGGATGTCCTCGACGCGGAGGAGACCGTCCTTGTCGACGAGGACGCGGAGCTGGAATTCCTGGCCGGTCTGGATATTGATGCTGCTGAATTGTGGAGGCACGAGGACAGCGAGGTCGAGGGGTTCCGACATGCCTTCCTCTGTGACGGCGAGGGAGAAGAGCCGGGCGCTGTCCGGGGCGTAGCGGAGTTGTTTGGTGATGGTGCCGGTGACGACGTATTTGTTCCCGCGGAGGCCGATGTAATTCTGCTGGTACTGGTCCGCGGAGAATTTGTTGCCGGTGAAGCCTTCTTCCTTGGATTGGGAGAAGAACCAGAAGCCACCGCCGGCGGCGGCGAGGAAGGCGAGGGCACCGATGAGGTGGGATGGCTGGAGACCGGAACGGCGGCGGGGCATGGGGATTGGGGAAGGCTAGCTGGCGAGAGAGTAAGATTTCGTGAAGGCGATGTCCACCCGGATTCCCCGGGGTGGGTCAGCGGAGTGGACCGGTGTGCAGTTGCCCTGGATTTTCCCTGCGGAAGGGCTGGTCGACATTCTGGAATCGGTCCATGGCGGGGTCGGTGAACGTGTGTCCTGCGACGGCGTGGATGGCGGTGGCGACTGACGAGAACTGGTTGCTGCGGCAGACCACGGTGCCGGCCGATTTGCGGTATTTCTGGGAACCTGAGCGGATGGCATTGCGGAAGCCGGCGAACGAGCAGTTTTCGATGAGGTTGGTGCCGTCGGTGACATTGGCCTGGATGGCTTTGTCGCCCGGGTAGCCATTCTGCCGGGTTTTCTTGCGTGGGGCTGGCTGGAACGAGCAATGACGGATCGTCCAGTCGCGGGCTCCTTTATTGGTATTGAGGGCATCTTCGCAGTTGGCGAAGTGGACATTTTCGAACGTTACGCCTGGGGCGGCGATGCCGACGCCGTCGGGCCAGTTGATGAAGCTGCCATTGCGGATGGTGAGGCCGGGCCAGCGGATGGTGATTTTCGCGCCGCCTTCGCGGTCGCAGCAATCGCCGGAGTCGCGGCCGTCGATGGTGAGGCCCTTGAGGTCCCAGACATTGCCCGAGAGGGAACCGGCGGGTGGCTTGTCGCCTTTGCGGAGCGTGATGGATTTGCGGAAGACGTATCCGGTGGTGGTGGCGTCGTCTTTGAGCGTGCGGCGGTCCGGTTTCCGGCGCGAGGCGGCGTCTGCGCTGGCGGGGGCGAGGCAGGCGGCGGCGGCGAGGAGGACGAGGGTGGAGCATCGCATGGCGTGGGGACCGTCGGGCCGGGGCCGGGGTCCGTCGAGCGCGCAGTGCGGTGGTCAGGATTTCCGGGGATTGGGGAGGAAGTAGAAGCGGCCGTCTTCTGCGCCGCCGAGGAAGTCGGGGATTCCATTGCCATCGAAGTCCGTGGTGGCGGGGCTCACGTCGTGGCCTTCGATGCTGCGTGGGGCGAGGGATCCGGCATTTTCGAAGGTCCATGTGGATTCCGTGGACGACGTCTGGCGGAGGAAGTCGGCGTTGGCTGAGTTGAGGAGGAAGTCGAATTGGCCATCGCCGTCCCAGTCAGTGACGCAGAGTTTGCGGCGGCCTGAGGCCCCGGCGGATTTTGGATTGAGGCGGAGGGGGGAGCCGTCCTTGTTGAGGAAAGCGCGGCGTGGGTGGGCGAGGGAGAGTTCGCCGGTGGGCGAGCGTTTCCGTTCGAAGAAGGCGAGGTAGCCCTCGTGATCGAGCATGGCGAGGTCGGAGAGGCCATCGTGGTTGAAGTCGTGCACGACTGGGGTGGTGCGCCACTGGGTGAGGAGGGCGGAGCCTTTGGGTTTGCGCCAGCCCCATGCGAGCTGGGGTTGGGGGGCGGACCATGCGACCTCGATGGGTTGGGGTGCGGCGAGGGCGGGGGACTGCCGGGTGCCGGCATTGCGGAGCCAGACGACATCGCCGAGGATGCTGTTGAGGACGATGTCCGGGAGTCCGTCGAGGTTCCAGTCAGCGACGCTGAAGGTGGTGTAGCCCCATTTGGCTTCGGCGGGTCCCTGGATGCTGCCGTTAGGTCCGGCCATGATGCGGAAGGTTTTTCCGTCGGCGGCGAGTCTGCGCGGGGCGGCCCATGTGGGCTGGGCGATGCGCGGGCCGCTGAGGTTTTCGAAGAACTCGATGTATCCCGCGGTATTGCCCGAGAGGATATCGAGATCGCCATCGCCGTCCCAGTCCGTGCACACTGGCGTGGCGAGGGCACCGCATTTGAGCGTATCTGCTTCCTGCTGGAAGTAGACCGGCGGGAGGAAGACGGGAGCTTTCCCCTGAGTGACGAGGCCGAGATTTTCGATGAAGGCGACGCGACCGTCTTCGTCGCCGGTGATGAGGTCGTGATCGCCATCGCGGTCCCAGTCGAAGGCGACGGGTACGATCATCTGGAGGTCCATGCGGATTTCGCGGCCATTGGGGTCCTTGAGCCTGGTGGCGGGGGCGTAGCGTGGTTCGGATGAGGTTCCGGTATTTTCGAAGTAGGAAAAGCCGTCGAGGAATTCGCCGCAGATGAGGTCGAGGTCGTCATCGTCGTCGCAGTTGATGAAATTCGGGGACGGGCAGCCGAAGGTTTCGAGGGGATGGTCGGCGATGCGGATCTGGAAGGGATCGGCGTAGGCGGGTGTGGTGGCGGAACCTGTGTTGCGGAAGACGAAGAGGAAACCGTGGAGCGGGCCATGGGTCCATTGGCCGTCGGCATTGTAGGCATTGTCCCAGCCGTAATCCGACCAGTCTTCGACGGCGGCGATGAGGTCGGGTCGCTGGTCGCCATCGAAGTCGGCGTAGCTCCATTGGTGATGGCGGATGCGGAAGATCGAGCTGCGGGCACCCGAGGATTTGTAGAATCCGGGATTGGCCGGAACTTTCGTTTTTGTGGCGAGTCCTTTGGTGGTGAACTCCGGGTATTCCGAGCCTGGGGTGAGGACGCGGAGCTGGCCATGCGGGTAGCTCGGGGTCACGTAGTGGACCGTGCTGCTGAGGCGGCGGGCTGGCTTGAAGGTGGGGAGTTTCGGGTGACGGGACGGACGGCCAGAGTTTTCGAAGAACCAGACCCCATTAGATGGCTTGTCCGGGCACGAGACGATGAGGTCGAAATCGCCATCGCCATCGGCGTCGCAGGGAACGGGCCATGCCCAGAGGCCGACGCCGAGGTCGGCCGTGAGGTCCTTGTGGTGGTAGGCGAGCGGTTCGAGGGCAGGCGCGGTGGATGCGAGGGCGAGGCAGGCCGCGAGGGCGAGGCGGGGAAGCGTCATGGTTTCTGCGGGGGAGGAGGCGTCCAGCCTTGATGCACGGCAGGCAGGAACGTGAGGAGGGAAGCGGCCGCCGCGTCGGCTTCGGCGGCGTGCTGGGGAGAATCGGCAAGGTTGATGGTTTCGAGGGGATCCGAGGAATGGTCGTAGAGTTCGCGGTGGCTGGTGCGGCCGGTGGTCCAGTCGCGCCATTCCGTGTAGCGGAACTGTGCCGTGCGCAGCGAGTATCCCATGGAAGTGGGCGACCGGGAAGGGGAGAGGTTGTAATAGGCCGGTCTGGGGTGCTGCGTGAGGGCGGCGGAGCGGACCTGAGCGGCGGGATTCCGGAGCACGGGCACGAGACTGCGTCCGGCGAGGCCATCCGGCGTGGGTAGACCGGAGAGTTCCGTCAGGGTTGGAAAGAGGTCAGTCAGTTCGGCGAGCGAATGGCTTCCGGCGGCAGGGATGCCTGGTGCTGCGATGAGGAGGGGGACGCGGGCATCGAGTTCAAAGTTCGACGTTTTGCCCCAGAGGGAGTGTTCGCCGAGGTGGAAGCCGTGATCCGACCAGAGTGCGATGATGGTTTGGCTGGCGAGCCCCGAGGAATCGAGTGCGTCGAGGATGCGCCCGAGCTGGGCATCGAGGAAGCTGATGGCGGCGAGGTAGCCATGGCGGAGTTCGCGGGCGGCATCGGGCGACAGGTATCGGCGCTGCTGCCAGCCGAGGATTTCCTGGGAACCGTGGCGGGCGATGGCGGGGGCGTGCTGCGGCCATGCGGGGGCCGGGATTTCCGGAAGGTGGTCACGTCTGTAAAGGTCCCAGTAGCGTTTCGGGGCATTGAAGGGAGCGTGAGGTTTCCAGAAGCCGACTGCGAGGAAGGTAGGTTCCGTTCTGACGGCGGAGTCGTGGATCGCCCTGACGGCGGCGGCCGCAATGCGTCCGTCGATGAGGGTGTCATCCGGGATGTCGCGGCATTCGCATTTCGGGTCCGACGCAAGATTCGGGGGGAGCGGGTCCGGCAGCTGTGGGGTGTCGGTGGAATGCTGGCCCCAGTGGAATTCGGCTGGTACCGACCATGAAGCGGGGTCGCCCATGGTATCGTGATGGAAGTTGTGGAAGATCTTGCCGAGGTTGCGGGTGAACCAGCCATGGTTCCGGAAGTGCTGCGGGATGGTGAGGGCGTTGGGATGCGACGAACGGAAGTGCGTGGGGAGGTTCCAGATGCCGAGTTCGTCCGGGCGTTTTCCGGTGAGCAGGGAAGCCCGCGAGGGATTGCAGAGCGCCTGCTGGCAGTAGGCCCGGTGGAAGATGACCGAGCGTTTTGCGAGCCGGTCGAAGTTCGGGGTGCGGGCTGCTGGGTGACCGTAGCAGGCAAGGTCGCAGCGGAGGTCATCCGCCGCGAGGAAGAGGACCAGCCGGGGTTTTTCCGCAGCGGATGCCGCGCTGATGGTCAGCCAGAGAAGGGCGATGAGGCGCGCTATCATGCGGGTTCGAGAGATCCACAGAAGTGGACGGAAATGCCGAGGGCTTGCGCGAAGGCAGCGCGGGTGAAGAGGCAGAGATTGGCGGCAGCCGGAGACGAGGCGTAGGCCACTTGCACATGATTGGCCTTGTGGCGGGCCATGAACTGATCGCGGGAAACACCGTAGGTGACCGCGTGCATGATGGGCCATTGCGGGGTCGTGGCCTCGAGCCGGCGGCGTGATTCCCCTGTGGGAAGGGCGAGGGCCTTGCCGCGTCCAATGTCCATGTGGAGCGCATCCTTCTCGACGTAGATGCGCGACCAGATGATTTCGCCTTCCTTGGAAACGCCGTGGAGCGTGGAACCTCCGCCTGGGAAGTACATGGGAGGCTGGCGGAATCCGTGGGCGTCCTTCCAGCCGCGGGCGAAATGCGCCGGCGGGGCCGCCCCCGAAATCAGGAACGTCCAGACGAATTCGTCCTGCCATGGAGCGCCCCAGCGGACGTCGTGCAGGGTCGATTCGACCGGCTCGCCGAGCGCACGGTGCGTGCGGTGAATGAGGAGAGCGTCGAGTCCGGAGCACTCGTCCACTTCGTTGAAATGCGGGAGTGGTTCGCCCCGGAAGAGGATGCGTCGTCCATGGGCCGGGCGGACCGGCGGACGATCTGCATTGTTGAGCATGCCTTCGACGAGGTCCGAGGCCGGCAGGAGGTCCTTGAGACCCTGCTGGTACTGAATCCCGATGGCATCGCATACGAACTCATCCGCTATGCGGACCGCTGCGATGTACATGCGGCACTGAAGAAGAATCTGTGCATCCGTAAGGTCGGTCTCCGGATTCTTCCCCGTGTGGAAGGTCATGCCGCGGCGGTCGAGCCACGTACGGACCGCGGCCGCTTCGTTTTCCGGCACCGCCATGGTGGCATGGTAGAGCGCCGACTGACTGAGCCGTTCCTTGAAGACTCCGCAGCGGTGCAGCAGGTGGTCCGGAATGATGGCATTGAACATGCCCATGCAGCCCTCGTCGAATACCCCGAGGATGGCTTTGCTGCGCAGCAGGGATTCCGCGAGCGATTCCCCCAGCCTCCGGGACTTCGCAGGAATGCGGACACTTCCTGCCAGATGCACATGCGAGCAGTCGTGATCAATCCGGCCCGTGCCCAGCCATTGGGAAAGGCCGCGGCGGAAAAAGGGATCGGCGAAGTTCTCGCTCCAGATGGTGCTGTACGGAATGCCTGCCTTGGTGAGCGATCCATTGAGATTGAGCATGCCGACGAGGCCCGGCCACTGACCGCTCCAGTTGGCCGCCGTGAGGATGGGGCCCTTATGGGTGGTGAGACCCGGGAAAATGTGATGGGAATACTGCCAGACCGCTTCTGCGACCACGAGAGGGCTGCGGGGATCGAGGCCGCCGATGACATCGAGCCCCATGCGCTGGGAATCGATGAAGCCATGGCCCTTGCGCCGGTTGAAGGGATGGGCGCGCACGACCGTGTGTCCCGCGGCGGCGATGGCATCGGTCAATTGTTCCTCCATGGCCCGCTGCGCTGGCCAGCAGGCGAGGTTGGCAGACGGACGCAGGTCGCCGCTGGCGACCATGGCGATGGGAACGGGGCGCGGCATGGCAGGGGGGCGGATGGGCTCAGTGAGATTCGTTCAGGCGGAACGGATGGGAAAGCCGAGGCCTTCCATACGGCTGCGGAGTTCCGCCGCTTCCTCCTTTGTGAAGGCATGGAAGGGTTCCGCCATGCGGTCGGGACAGAGCCCCATGAGAGCGAGGGCTGCCTTGATGCCGCGGACGAGCGAGGACGGACGGTTGCCGATCGCATAAAGGGCCGAGGAAATCGCGAGGATGCGTCCGTGGTGCCTCCGCAGCGCGGCGAGGTCGCCCGCGCGGGCCGCCTCGTACAGGGCCGTGTAGGTGGCCGGTTCGAGATTGGCTCCGGCATTGATGCCGCCGCTCGCTCCGAGCAGCACGGCTTCGCCCGTGATCTGTTCCTGTCCCACCAGGACCGGCCATCCCGGCCGCGCCAGCTGCAGCAGGGCATGCACCTGGAGCATGTCGCCCGAACTGTCCTTGATCCCGATGATGCGCGGATGATCCATGATGCGGCGCACTGTTTCCGTGCTGATGGGAACCTTCGTCATGGCCGGCATGTTGTAGAGGAAAAGCGGCAGCGGCAGCGCGTCCGCAAGATCAAGGTAGTAGCGGACCAGTTCGTCCTGCGTCATGGGGAAGTAATACGGAGGAGCCGCCACCACCGCCGCCGCACCCGCATCGGCCGCCACCGCCGCCAGTTCGAGCGATTCCGTGAACGATGTGTCCGTGATGCCGACAATGACCGGAAGTCGGCCCGCCGCCGCGGCGATGGTCGCACGCACCATGTCCGCGCGGAGACGATGACTGAGCCCCGGTCCTTCACCCGTGCTGCCAAGTGCAAAAATTCCGTGCACTCCTCCTGTCATCAGGTGATGCACCATCGCATCGACCGATGCGGTGTCGAGTTGGTCGCGGGCTGCCAGCGGAGTGACGACCGGAGGAATGATGCCGTGCAGCGGAAGAACAGAAGTGGTAGCCATGGATTGATGGACCGCAGGGTTTCCCCGAGTCCTGACTCCCGCAAGAATTTTCTTGCATACGCGAATATATTTGCGTCGATGGCGGTGCAACCAACACCCGACCTGCCGTCGTTTCCCGCCATGATGAAACTGCTGATGATTACGTTCTCTTCCGGACTGCTGCTGCTGGCGGCGGGAGCTCCCGTTTTCGCCGGTACGCCGGTGGCGGTGGCGCACACGCCGGGAATTTCCGAGTATTACGTGAGCAGCCGTGGAGTGTGGTCGTACGTGCGGCCCCTTGCTTCGCTCAGTCCGCATCCTTACAGCCTGGTGTACCGTGAAGGGTATCTGTATGCGACTGTTCCCGGGGCGGGGGCGTCGGTGCACAAGTTCAATGTGGCGACGGGCGATGGCGTGGTGCTGGCGACGCGCGGGGTCGACACGCCGGGCTGGGCGGCGTCCGATCCCCAGGGCATGGAATTCGGGCCCGATGGGAAGCTGTATTTTGCGACTTCGTTTTCGACTGCGGGGGAAGGCGTGTTCCGGCTCGGAACGGACGGGAGTGGATTTGCGCAGGTGCTGACGCGGACGGGTGGGGTCGGGGTCGGTGCATGGGATTTGAACAATGCGCGGGACCTTGCGTGGAATGGGAACGATCTGCTGGTTTCCTCGCGTTCCGGATTTTCGACAGCGAACCGTCCTATCTACCGGTTCCGCGACGCCGACGGCGATGGGGTGCGGGAAACGGTGGAGAACTTGACACCGAGCGGGGTGACGGCTCCCCAGGGCATTCTCGTGGATAGTGGTGTGCTCTCCGGCGTCAATACGGCCGGACGGATTTTCCGGCTCGATCCGGCGGCCGCTGCGCCCGCCGCTGTGACGACTGTGGCCACCATTGCCGGGCGGAATCTCATGGATGCCGAGGTGATCGAAGGCGTCCGCTATGTGATTGACAATAACGGGGTCATCCATCGGCTCAATGCCGACAATTCCGTGGCCGTGGCCATCGGAGGATTGGGAACGGCCAATGATCTGGTGGCTTTGCCCGAGACCGACGCGGACACCGATGGACTGGGCGACACATGGGAACGCCTGTACTTTGCCGATCTCAGTCAGGGCGCAGCCGGCGACCCCGATGCCGACAGTTTCAGCAATCTGATGGAATTTCAGGCAGGCTCGAATCCGCTCGATCCGGGGTCGCGTCCGGACGATTCCGACAGCGATGGACTGCCCGATGTCTGGGAACTGGCGTCGTTCGGCAATCTCGGCCAGAACGCCGATGGGGATTTCGACCGTGACGGTTCGTTGAATGGCGAGGAATACGCGGCCGGCACGAATGCCGCCGAGGCGGCCTCGCAACCCGACAGCGATGCCGATGGCATGCCCGACGGGACCGAGCGTCAATGGTTCGGCGGGCTCACGGAGACCGGGACGGCTGATTTCGATGGCGATGGGGCGGCCAATGCCGCCGAGCTTTCGGCGGGGTCGAATCCAACGCGCCGCGGGAGCACGCCGGCCACCGTGAATGAAGTCGCTCTCGTGGCGGTCGCCACCAATGCCGGACTGGACGAATGGACTGTGCAGAAGGACATGTGGACATGGCAGCGGAGCGTTTCGCCCGGTGAGCTGAGCACGGTCACGATCGCGGATGGCGTCTATTATGGAGTGGCGGGTGGTGATGTGGTGAGGATTGATCCTCAGACAGGCGAGCGCACGGTGCTGGCGAGCCGCGGGCAGGCCGGCTGGAACGATTCCTCCGCGCGCGACATGGAATCGGGCCCTGATGGCTGGCTGTATTTCACGACGGCCTTCGGGACGTCGCTGGGCGAAGGGGTTTTCCGGCTGCGGCGCGACGGCAGTGGCTTCAGTCAGTTCATCCCGAGGATTGGAGGGGAATTCCCCGATGACTGGGACCTCAGCAATTCCATCGGTCTCGCATGGAAGGACGGAAAATGCTATGTTTCCACGCGGGCCGCCGTCAATTCCTCGGGACGTCCGGTCCACCGGTTCCGGGCCGACGGCACCTACGACGGCCGGCTGAGCGAATCGCTCAGTGCGCCCATGGGATTGTTTGTGGATGGGAACGAACTGGCTGTTGGTGGGGCTGTCAATGCGCAGGCCCTGACTTCGCTGTCGCTGCTCGACGGCAGTGTCCTCGGGACACGTTCCGGAATCTTCAGCATCGACGTCATCGAGGTGCATGGCGAACTGCATGCCATCACCTTCAACAGCGGGACCGGCGGCGCAGGTTCGGTCCTCAAGGCAGGGCGGGGGAATGCCATGACCGTGGTCAATGCCAGTCTGGGATCGCCGGGGAACGACTTCGTGGCCGTGCC
>JBDKER010000044.1:0-29866 GCA_039795165.1 Verrucomicrobiota bacterium
GTCACCGAAGGCATCCTGCTCCGCCGCATGGTCGACGACCCCACCCTCAAGGGCGTCGCCGCCATCATCTTCGACGAATTCCACGAACGCCACCTCTACGGCGACATCTCGCTAGCCCGATCGCTCTCGCTCCAGGAAGCCCAGCGTCCGGACCTCGCCATCCTCGTGATGTCAGCCACCCTCCAGACCGATGCCCTGCGGGCCTACCTCGGTCCCGCCGCCACCCACCTCGTCTCCACCGGCCGCACGTTCCCAGTCGACATCCGCTACGCCCCCAAAAAGATCACGGTGAAAGGCGAACTCTGGGACCACGCCGCCAGAGTCTGCGGCGATGCCATCAGCACCCGCCGCGACGGCCACACCCTCATCTTCATGCCGGGTGCCTACGAAATCCGCAAAACCATCGACGCCCTCAGCCGCGAACGATGGTCCCGCGACTTCGATGTCCTCCCCCTCCACGGCGAACTCTCCCCAGCCCAGCAGGACGCCGCCGTCCGCCCCGGCGGCCCACGCCGCATTATCGTCGCCACCAACGTCGCCGAAACCTCCCTCACCATCGATGGCGTCCAGACGGTCATCGATTCCGGCCTCGCCCGCCTCGCCGCATGGGACCCCAACCGCGGCATCAATACCCTCACCATCCAGCCCATCGCCCGCTCCAGCGCCGACCAGCGCGCCGGACGCGCCGGACGCACCGCCCCCGGGACCTGCTGGCGCCTCTGGAGCGAGGATTCCCACGGCCGCCGCCCCGCCGCCGAAATTCCCGAAATCCTCCGACTCGACCTCGCCGAAGTCATCCTCACCCTCAAAGCAGCCGGCGTCCCGTGCCTCGATTCCTTCCGCTGGTTCGAACACCCGGACCCACGCAGCATGGAACGCAGCCTCCAGCTCCTCCGCGAACTGGGAGCCATCGACCCGGAACAGAAAATCACCACGCTCGGCTCGGTCCTCACCCGCTACCCACTCCACCCCCGCCACGCCAGACTCATGGAAGCCGCCCGCTCGCACGACTGCGTGGCTCCCATCGCCCTCGCCGTCGCTTTGCTCCAGGGCCGCCCGATCTTTACCCGCGGAACAGCCGGCCCATGGCAGCACCGCGAAGACACCAGCGATTTCCAACCCCTCCTGCGCGCATGGCAACTCGCCGCCGAACGCAGCTTCCACCCGGAACCCTGCGGATCCATCGGTCTCAATGGCCGCACCGCCGCCGAAGCCACCAGGCTCGCCGAACGCCTCGCCGCCATCGCGGGCGAACGCCGCTTCTCCCCACCCACCCCGCCAGACGGCGAAACCCTCGCCAGAATCATCCTCACCGGATTCAGCGACCAGGTGGCCCGCCGCACCAGCCCGGGCGGAGCCAGCTGCCACCTCACCGGCAGCCGCCGCGGCAACGCCTCGCCGGATTCCGTCTGCCGGGGCCACGAACTCCTCGTCGCCGCCGAAATCACCGAAGTCCAGGGCCGCGAAATCCAGGTCACTCTCCAGCTCCTCACGGAACTCGAGGAAGACTGGCTCGGCGATGCCTTCCCCGAAGACTTCTCCCTCGAGAAAGCCCCGTTCTTCGACGCCAGTCAGCGCCGCGTCATCCAACGCGAACAGGTCCGCTTCCGCGACCTCGTCATCCGGGAACGCCAGAGCGGTGAACCGGATGCGAACGCCGCCGCCGCCATCCTCGCGGAAGAAGTCCTCCGCGGCCGCCTCCCGCTCGCCAAATGGACGGAAAATGTCCCCGCATGGCTCGCCCGCCTCAATTTCCTCCGCACCGCCATGCCGGAACTGGAACTGCCGGCCTTCACCGAAGACGATCACCGCCTCGTCCTCGAGGAACTCTTCCACGGTTCCCGCGGCTTCCGCGACATCAAGGACCTCGACCCCACCCCGGCCCTCCGCGCATGGCTCAGCCACACGCAGGCAGCCGCCCTCGACCGGCACGCCCCGGAACGCATCGAAATCGACTCGGGCAAAAAAGTCCGCATCGACTACACCCGCCCGGAGGAACCCTGCCTCAGCGTCTTCATCCAGCAACTCTTCACCCAGAAGGATAGCCCGCGCATCGCCGCCGGACGCGTTCCCCTCGTGCTCTCCATCCTCGCTCCCAACCACCGCCCCATTCAGGTCACCCGCGACCTCGCCGGATTCTGGAAAAATCACTACCCCGCCATCAAAAAGGAAATGGAACGACGCTACCCTCGCCACCAGTGGCGCGATATGCCCTGACCATCCACAGCCACGCAGCAGACTCCACACCCTCCTTGCATCGGCTCCCCGCACCGCCCATAGCTTCAATACTCATGACCGTGATCGCCATCGATGGCCCTGCCGCCTCCGGAAAAAGCAGCGTCGCCCGCCGCCTCGCCGAACAACTCCACTGCACCCACGTGAACAGCGGGTCACTCTACCGCGCCGCCACATGGTCGATCCTCAACGCAGGCATCAACCCCGGCGACGAAACAGCAGTCACCGCCCACATCCTCCGCCTCCCCATTTCCACGCATCCCTCCAGCGGTTCCCTCGAACTCCGCATCAATGGACAGGATCCCCAGCCGTTCCTGCGCGATTCCCTCGTCAATGAACACGTCTCCACGGTGTCGTCCTACCCGGAAGTCCGCCGCGTGCTCACAGGCATCCTCCGCAGCATGGCGGAAAACGGAACCCTCGTCATGGAAGGTCGCGACATCGGCAGTGTCGTGTTCCCGGAAACCCCATGGAAACTCTACATCGATGCCTCGGAGGATATCCGCGCCGCCCGCCGCGCCGCTCAGGGGGAAACCGATAGCATCCGCCAGCGCGACAAAGCCGACCAGTCCCGCCCCAGCGCCCCGCTCGTCATTCCCCCCGGAGCCGCCCTCATCGACAATTCCTCGCTCAACCCGGAAGAAACCTTCGCAGCCGTCTGCGATGCCCTCGCCAGCCGAGGGTTTCCTGGACTCTGATCACCCGCAGCCACCGCTTTTCCATTCCCCACCCATGAAGATCACGATCGAATACTGCGGCATGTGAAACTACCTTCCCATGGCCACCCGTGCGGCGGCCGAAATCAGGGAAGCTCTCAACCTCGAAACCACCCTCATCGAGGGCAGCAGAGGAATCTTCGACGTCAAAGTCGATGACACCACGGTCTACTCGAAATACGCCACGGACCGCCACGCCCGCCCAGGCGAACTGGTCCCGCTCATCCGCGCCGCGCTTCAGGGCAAACCCGCGTCCTCGTAAAGGCGTGCCAGCCGGCGCGCATGTTCATCGTACGCGGATTCAAAGAGTTCCGTCGCCCGCTCGGCCCCAATCACGGCCCCGGCCGTGAGAACCTTCGGCGGCTGTCCCGCCGCCACCAGACGCGCCGCCGTTTCTGCCTTCAAGGCGTTGATGAGCAGACAGCCACCCACCGTCGACCCCGGTGCCACCCGAGTCTCCAGCCCAGGCACAGTCACCATGGCATCACCCAGCGGAGCTCCCGTGTCGAGCACCAGATCCGCCACCTGATCGAGCCGCTTCCCCGCCGGATGACGGCTCACGCTGGCCTCGGCATGGCGACGGCTCACCACTCCCACCACCCGCACGCCCGCGGCCCGGAATCCCTCGGCCATCTCCACCGGCACCACATTGCAGCCACTCGATGAAATGATCAGCGCGGTGTCGTCGCCACTCAGCCGGAAATTCCGCAGAATCCGGTCGGCCAGCCCGCTCACATTCTCCAGAAACATGGCCTGACGCTGACCGTTCGCCCCCACCACCAGATTGTGAAAGGTCAACGACAACTCCACGATCGGATTGAACCCGGGAAAGGATCCATAACGCGGCCACATCTCCTCGACCATGATCCGGCTGTGCCCGCTCCCGAATACATGCACCATCCTCCCTGCCAGTATGGTCCGGCTGAACCAGTCGGCCGCCTCGGCAATCTGGGAACTCTGCGCCGCCACGGTCTCAATGATCTCATGGCACTGCTGCAGATAGGAATCGGCAAAGGGTGTGGATGACATGCTGCCGCCCCCCATGGAACGAAGCTCACCCGCGCGCAACGACTCTTCCACTGCCCCCGCTCTCGGATTCAAGGCTCGCCATACTGCCCTTCACTCACCGTCCAGCCACCATCGACGGCCAGCACCTGCCCAGTGCAGAACCGCGCCGCATCACTCAGCAGATACACAGCCGCCCCATCAAGATCCCCAGGTAACCCCATGCGACCGCCATCCAGCGGCTGCTTGGTCCGGATAAAGGACTGAATCGCTTCATCCCCCGCCGCCCGCTGCGCCATCGGCGTGTCCACAAGGGCCGGAGCCAGCACATTCACCCGGATGCCCTCGGCCGCATAATGCGCCGCCGCCGACCGGCTCAGCCCAATGATCGCTGCCTTGGCCGCCGCATACACATGCGTCGCAAAATACCGAGGCGATGGCGACCACGCGAGCACCGATGCCATGTTCAGAATCACCCCACCCCCTCCCTGCTCCCGGAAAACACGCAAGGCCGCCCGATTCGAAAAAATCACACTGTCCAGATTAAGCGACAGCGTCGCCCGCACGCCTTCGTCGCTCACCTCATGCAGCGGACCATCCCCAAAACGACGGCCACTCCCGCCGGCCACATGATACAATCCATCAAGTCGGCCGAATTCCCGCACCGCCAGCTCCACGGCCCGCTCGGACGTGGAACTCACGGCCGCATCGCCACTCAGGGCCCGCGCCCGATCCCCCATCAGTTCCAAAGCGGACGCCACACTGGTCTCACTGCGCCCCACTACCACAACCCGCGCTCCCGCCGCCACAAAGGCCCGCGCCGCGGACAGGCCGAGCCCGGTCGTCCCCCCGATCACCGCAATCACTTTTCCTTCCAGCATAATCTCTTCCTCACGCTTCTGCTCCTGACCCGCAAGCCCCGATCCACTGCGCGGCCCGCCACGCCGCCCCCGCTGCTCCGGCCCATTCCCCCAGCTCGGCCGCCACCACCGGCACTGCCATCCCCGCAGGCCGCCACTCCACGGCCGCCAACTCCCGCTCCAGCAACGGAAACAACTGTTCCCCAGCCACCGCGATCCCTCCCCCAATCACCACACGCTCAGGATCGACAATGTTGATCACCGTGGCCACCCCGCAGGCCAAGGCCCGCACGGATCGTTCCCAGACCTGACGCGCCACCGCATCCCCAGCCGCCACCGCCGCCACCAGCGCCCGGGTCGATTCCCACCGCCCCCCACTCCGCTCCCGCACACTGAAATTGCCCACGAAATTCTCAAGCCCCCCAGGCATCCCCGCAATCGTCGGCTCCCCATCCAAATCCAGACAAAGATGCCCGAAATGCCCGGCCCGACCAAGATGACCGCGCAGCAGCCGCCCCCCACTCCAAATGGCCCCGCCCACTCCCGTTCCCAGCGTGAACATGACCGCATCCCGACACCCCCGCGCCGCCCCACACCACACTTCCCCCAGCAACGCGGCCTGCGCATCATTCACCACCGGAACGCCCTCGCCACGACCCAGCCAACCGGACCATTCCCATCCCTCCAACCCATCCATCCGGCCAGGCATGCTCAGCACGCTCCGCTCATCACCAGCCACCAACCCAGGCGAACTCACCCCCACCGCCGCCACCCGCCCGCATTCTGCTTCCAGCCCGCACAGCAATTCCCGCACCCTCACCTTCCACACCGCCACCCCTCCCTCCCGCTCCCCATCCCCAGTCGCAACCTGACGCTCCGCCAGCCGCTCCCCTCCCCCACCAAAGACCGCCGCCTTGATGATGGTTCCTCCCAGATCAATTCCCGCAAAACAATCGCTCACACCTCACTGCAAACATCCCAGCACCCCCAAGGTCAATCACTTTCCCAACCCGCATCTCCCACGGGTGAAGTGAATTCTGAACCGGCGTCACGAAGCGCAGGGAGCTGTGCTGGTGCTCGTGATGGTACCACTGTACGAAGCGGTGGGTCCATATCGATTAGACGATGATGTCAGGAGAGGATGGCGGGCTTTCCAACCAAACTCATGGAACAGAAGGCGGACTGGAATGTCCGCCCTCCTTTTCTCGCGACCTGCCCACCCCAATCCGATCAAGGCCATTGCGAATTGCGACGATTTCTTTCTGCTAGCGACCACCGCCAGGAATGAGGCAGGCAAAAAGGAGCAGACCGCCGAAGGCCTCGACAGCTTCACGTGGTCCATGGTGTCCAGTTTACCGATGATGGCATCCCGAATCCGAAGTGACTACTAAGCAATCGAGCAGAGGCTGAGGGCGGCCACCGTGCCGTTGGCCTGCTCGCTGGTAAGACGCCAGCGCTCGGTCTGTTCGGGGTAGAACCCGTTGCGGCGGCAGCAGCACACCCCATCTGGAATCACAACTGCGCAGCATGGACAACTATCCTGACACAGGCGGCTTTCGACCCGTTCCCTGCATCCGTTTTGTTCGGCCTTGGTTGTAGATGATGGCTACTCATGGCTTGCTGGTCTTCGGTATCGCAGCAGCGATAGCCGCCCCCAATTCACGGGCCGTATCCTCAGTAAATTTCCCCGAAATCTCAACTGCGCCTCCGGTAATCGCTTGCAGAAGTGTCGGCGCAGAAATCAGCTTCCCGTGACTCAATATCGCTATCCGATCTCCAATGTGAGACTTGGAAAAGTCACCAAATCTCTTGGCTGCGTCATCTGTGAATGACAGGAAAACGACCCAATGATCTGAACTCCGTCTGACAAATGAAGACTTAATGTCGGCGGTGGCAAAAGAAGGCTTCGAAGCCACCCATAGCGTTGATTCATCATTCTTCTTTTCAACGGCGTCCTTCGTTCCGGAGGGAACAACCAAACGGAACTCAATTACCTCATCTGCGGCAATCAGTGGTGCGCTGAGAAGCAAACTGGCAAGTAGTAGTTTCAGTGTATTCATGGCGGTGGACTCTATTCGCTGGCCGAACGTCGAATCCTCCTACGCCGGACCATGGGCGAGGCTTCGACTGCGTGTTCAGGTTGTGGAGGTCATGGCGGCTGGAACTGGAGGCGGGTCAGGCGTTAAACGGGACGGCTTGTTCGGCTCGGATTATTCGTCGATCTCGTCGAGCAGCGTCTTCAAAGCTTTGATTAGCTGTTCCTTCGCGTCGGACTTGTCTTCCACATGCTCCGTGTATGACACACTCGTGATGCCGAGCTTACCCTTGACGATCTCCGAGGTCGGATCATGGGAGAGGACGATATCTGCTACCATCTGTGGATCAATCGCCTCGACCACCAAGGTTGACTTGTTGCGCATCTTAACGGTCAGCGTCTCTCCTTCGATGCGCCCAGATGCAACTTCCCACGAATTCCAGAGATGCTTAACCCCGGGTTCCTTGTCTGTGATGATTACGAGCCTTCTCATGAGTTGTTTTTGCAGAAAAATCTATTACCTTACCATATCTGGTGGACTATCGACTTGCAACCCGGATGCTCGGCCGGGCGCGTAGTTTTCCAACTATGTGAACTTCAACAGATACGACGGCACTGCCCTCACAACATCCGAACCACCGGAATCAGCGAGAGTTCTCAGCGGTGCTTTAGTTTTACTGATGATCGATGCGGAGCCCAGCGCGATTCCTCGGCGGGGGAATGGCATGAATGGGGTCGGTCGGAATTGTGACCGACGTATGTGAGGCGGCGGGTCGGACCGCGTGGCTGCGGGCGGTAAGCGGGCGGCTTGAACCGGAACGCCTGGCGTGCGTGAAGGCCAGCCTATCCACGTGGTTTCATCTGACTGGCGGGGCGAGGGCGGGCAAATGCACCAAGCGACGGCGCAGCCGGTCCTGCAGCCACGGTACTTTCCTGATCCGGATGTCCACACACTTCGCCGACCTGCTCCCGGGCCAGCGGTGCGTCGGCCCATCCGTGCCGCCCCCATTAATATAGTGCGTCAGCGCCGCCTCGGCTCCAGCCACCAAAGCAATGATCTCTACCGGGACGGCAGGAATTCGTAGGGGGAAGGATCTCCCCCAAAGGCCCGGATCGCCCTGCAGCGTCAGGCCTCCAGTCCTGCCGAGACCCTCGGAGCCCCGTTGGGAAAACCCGCGTTTCGCACGGAAAACTACAGTTGCAGGCCCCGACCCGACCGCTAGAATCGCGCCCTCTTTTGCCCCGAATTTTAACCTTTTCCGGACCCCCGTCCGTCGGTATGCCCCAACTTTTCGCTGCTTCCAGTTTCCTTCTCGCCAATGGTCTTCCGATTGCGCTCGCACTCGGAGCCGCCGGTCTTCTTGTCGCCGTCTGGCTGATCGCCCGCATCAAGGCGGCTTCCCCGGGCAATGCCCGCATGATTGAAGTCGCCAGCGCTGTGCAGGAAGGAGCCCGCGCCTATCTTAACCGCCAGGTCGCTGCCGTTGGCATCATCGCCGCGGTCATTACCGTGCTCCTTTTTGCATGGAAGCGCTCGGCCCCGCTTCCCGTCGGCTTCCTCACCGGAGCCGTCTGCTCCCTCGCTGCTGGATACATCGGCATGCGCATTGCCGTCCTCGCCAATGTCCGCACCACCCAGGCCGCCACCGAATCGGAAGCCACCGCCATGCGCGTGGCCTTCAATGGCGGGGCCGTCACCGGCCTTCTCGTGGTCGGTCTCGCCCTGCTGAGCGTCGGTGGATTCTTCGCAGTGATGCGGCCCCACGGCACCGGCGAAGCCGTCAGCAGCCTCGTCGGCCTTGCGCTCGGTGCCAGTCTCATCTCGGTCTTCGCCCGACTCGGCGGCGGCATCTATACCAAAGCAGCGGATGTCGGAGCCGACCTCGTCGGCAAGGTGGAATCCAACCTCAATGAGGACGACCCACGCAACCCAGCCACCATTGCCGACAATGTCGGCGACAACGTGGGCGACTGCGCCGGCATGGCCGCGGACGTCTTCGAAACCTACGCCGTCAGCCTCATCGGAGCCCTTCTCATCAGCGCTCTTCAGCTCAAAGGCATCGAAGGCGGGCTGATCTACCCCTTCGCCATCGGCGGAATCTCCATCATCACGGCAGTCGTCGGCGTTCTCTACGTCAACCTGCGCGCGGCTTCCGGAAATGCCGGGCGTGTCCTCATCGAAGGCGTCATCGTCTCGGGCCTCCTCAGCGCCCTTCTCTACTGGCCAGCCACCACCGCGCTCATCCCGGAAACCATTTCCATCGCCGGCCGCACCTACACCCAGATGTCCATCTACGGGAGCGCCCTCGTCGGCCTCCTCATGACCTTCGGCGCTGTCTTCATAACCAATTACTATACGTCGACCGCGTACCACCCGGTCCGCAGCATCGCCAAGGCCTCGGAAACCGGTCACGCCACCAATATCATCGCCGGCATCGCCGTGGGCAACATGGCCACGGCCCTCCCGGTCCTCCTCATCGCCATCTCCATCTGGCTGAGCTACGCATGGGGCGACCTCTTCGGCGTGGCCACCGCTGTCATGAGCATGCTCAGCATGGCAGGCATCATCATCTCCCTCGACGCCTTCGGCCCCATCACGGATAATGCCGGCGGCATCGCCGTGATGAGCGGCCTCCCGGAAAAAGTCCGCGAACGCACCGACGCCCTCGACGCCGTCGGCAATACCATGAAGGCAGTCACCAAAGGCTACGCCATCGCCTCAGCCGGTCTCGCGGCCCTCGTCCTCTTCGGTTCCTACTACCTCGAACTGGAAGACAAACTGCGTTCCGCCGGACTGCTCGCCGCAGATGCCTCGGTCGATTTCTCCCTCAAGGACCCGCGCGTCATCATCGGCATGTTCCTCGGCGGTCTTCTGCCGTTCCTCTTCAGCGCCATGGGCATCAGCTCAGTAGGCCGCGCCGCCGGAGCCGTTGTCGTCGAAGTTCGCCGCCAGATCGCCAAATTCCCCGGTATCCTCACGGGCGAACAGAAGCCGGAATACGCGGCCTGCGTCGACATCGTGACCCGCGCCGCCCTCCGCGAAATGATTCTTCCGGCCCTCCTGCCTGTCGTCGCCGTCATCGCCGTCGCAGCCATCCCGCAGCTCGGCCGCGAAGCCCTCGGCGGCTTCCTCATGGGCACCATCGTCACCGGTCTCTTCGTCGGCATCTCCATGACCTCAGCCGGCGGCGCATGGGACAATGCCAAGAAGTTCATCGAAGAAGGCAACCACGGCGGCAAACACAGCGACGCCCACAAGGCATCGGTCACCGGCGACACCGTCGGCGATCCCTATAAAGATACCGCCGGACCCGCCATCAACCCCATGATCAAGGTGGTCAATATCGTCGCCATCCTCGTCATCGAACTGTTCTTCCTCTGAGTTGCCGGCGGAGCATGCCACCGCAAACTCTCGCCGACGCCCGCCGACGCCGCTGGTTTTCCGGACCGCCCAGCGATGAAGGCAGGGCCGGTCTGAGGTTCGCGCGGCTCCACCCCGCCTCGCGGCCGACCCTCGCGGCAAAGCCTCAGGGCAGCGGCTGCACCTGAAACCGCAGCCACGTCCGGCCCGCAGTTCCGCCAGTCCGCCGCACCATCCTCACCCCTCCACCGGGATTGAGCACGGAGCCCGACGGCACCGCTTTCCATTCTCCTCCGCCAGCGGATTCCTGCACCGTAATCCGCGCCCACATGGCATTGCTCTGATCCCGCGGCTGCCACGCCAGCGCCAGCCGGTCCCCGTCCCACCACGGCACCGGCATGAGATCGCGATCGTGCCGCAGGGGGTCCAGATCGAACGCGAACTCGACCACGTTCTTCAAGCCATCCCCATCCGGATCGTCTCCCCACCCACGGTCTCCGTCCACGATCCCATACCCCCGGGCCCACTGGTTCAGAGTCAATCCCGCATCCTGACCCAGCACGCCCGCGACAATCTCCCGGTTCGTCAGCCGCGGAATCCGCCCGCCCTCGAGCCGATTGAACGCATCGACAATCCTCTGCGCAAAAACCGCCTGCGCGGGCCAGTTCGGATGGAAATCATCCCCCAGAAACAAGGCACCAGGTTCCCCGCCACTGCTCGACCGCTTCTCGATCCTCCAGCCGCCACACACCCAGCGCTCTGCCGTCACCAGTTCCCTCGTCACTTCGTAAACCTCCGCATACCCAGCCCCCATCCCCTCGGCCGCCCGCCGCAGCCGCAGATTCACCCCGTCCAGGACCGCCGTGGCCCGCCCCGTCTTCACCGGGTCATACGGATATGCCTCGTTCCGGCTCGGCGTCGCTCCCACATGCGGCACCCCGCAAACCACCAGCGGAATCAGCCGATTCCTCGCCCGCACGAATTCCATCACGGCAACCACATCGGCCACCAGCCGCTCCGCCCATTCCCCGGACGGCCGCCCGTCATACAAATCCCCATACTTCACCCGCACGTCGTTCCCCCCCAGCCAGATGACCACACGGTCCGCTCCCCCACGAAGCTGCGACTCCAGCCCCGCCGGCACCATTCCAGCATCCCCCAGCCGTTCCCGCCACTCGGAAGCCATCGAACCAGGAATCGACCAGTTCTGCGCATGCCCCGTCAGCCGCCAGTCCGCAAATACCCCGAAACTCCCCATCCCAAAATCATCCCCACGCCGCTCCTCGAGAATTTCACTCCAGTTCCGGATGTGCCCCGCCGCCAGATTCCCCCCAATCCCCAGAAACGTCACCGCATACTCCTTCGAAAGACTATCCCCCAGAACCACCACCCCTCCCCCCACCACATCGCCAACCCCCATCACCCCAGCCAGCAACCCCAGCCACCACCCTCTTCCCCTGACCATCAACATTCCAGTGGCAACTTTCATGAATGCGGAATCATCTCCGACTAACACCCTCACACCACCTCCCCCTCCCCGCCACCGCAAAATCCCGAGCTGCCAGAAACCCTAAATGAAAAAAAACTCGGGAAAAATGCGAGTTTCTGCTGGACGATCGGCGCCATGGGCTTTATCAATAGGATGAAGAGTCGGGTAAGCTCCGCTTCTCCCCAAGACTTTATTCCAACCCCAATCCTCAAATGAATCATCCAAGACTCACTGTGAGCCTCGCTGGCGTCGCCGCCATGGTCTCTCTCGCCGTTGGAGGAGTTTCCCGCGCCGAAGAAGCCAATTGCCGTGCGGAATCCAAACAAACCGCCAAGGCCATCAATGCGGATCCAGAGTCCATTCTCAAGGTTGTGGCCGAACGCATCGCCGCCGCTCCCAACTGCGCCTGCGAAATCGTCAAGTCCGCCATCACTGCCTCCAAGGCCGATAAGGACCTCGTTCTCCAGATCGTGACCGCCGCTTCCGAGTCGGCCCCCGGCGAAGTCCCCAATATCATCAACTGCGCCATCCAGACTTCCCCGGAATCGGCTACCCTCATCGCCACCCGCTTCTCCAGCGAGACCGCAGGTGCCGGTAAAGCAGTCGTTCCCTCCGGAAAAGACACCGTCGCCACCGGAAAAGGCAAGGTCCCCGTGGAACCCTCCACCGAAGACGACTTTTCATGGGACTTCGGTCTGATGCAGCCCGGCGTCGGCGGAATCTACCTCGTCACCCCCGGTGCCGGTATCGGATACGCTCCCGGCGAACCCCGCCCCGGTGACAAGGACGGCGACGGCATCCCCGATGCCTACGACCCGAATCCGAACAAAAAGGATGACCCGAACGTGAACACCGGCGGTGGCACCAAGCCCCCGAAACCCGTTCGCCCACCGGAACCACCTCCGGTCACTCAGTCGACCGGAGCCTGATCCTTCTGCTGATTGAAAATCTTCGACAGCCTCTCCCCGCAACGGGAGAGGCTGTTTCTTTTTCCTGATCCATTTCCTGATCGATTCCGCAGCTCTGCGAGTCATCCCGTTCCCGCCGCAAGGGACCCAGCCCCGGTGCCCTTTCTCTTGTCCTGCTGCGCAGACCGTCCGCTAGAATGCCCCCACCGGCAGCCACCTGCCTCGGATACACCCGAACCGTCAGCTGACGCGCGACCCATCCACGGCAATCGCTCCGGACATTTAGCGCAATTCGTGTGAGAGAATACTGAGCGCATAGAATGCCGCGGTCTCGCTCCGGAGAATGATCGGCCCGAGACCGAGCGGCAGTACTCCGCGCGATCTCGTCAGCAGATACTCTGCCGGCGTAAAGTCTCCCTCCGGACCAATCATGACCATAGCACTCCGCGGCAACCCGCCTGCTTCCGCAACCCGCTCGGCCAGAATCTGCTTGAGCAACCTTGCCTCATTCCCGATGGCCGCCACCAGACGCAGTTCGGCTTCCGGCATGGCGGCACAGAACCGCTCAAGGGTCACGGGTTCGTGAACTTTCGGCAGCCAGTTCTGCCCACATTGCTTGCACGCCTCCATCGCCACCCGCTGCCACTTTTCCTGCCGCTGCGCACTTTCCTCGGCACTCAGCCGCACAATGGTCCGGTCACTGATCAGTGGCACAATCTCCGCCACACCCAACTCCGTGGCCTTCTGAATGATCAATTCCATGTTCTTCCCCTTCGGAATCGCCTGCGCCAGCACAATCCGCGCCGCCAGCGGCTCCGTGCGGTGCTCCTGAACCACCCGCAGCCCGACGTCCCGACGGTCCGCCCGCACCACCTCGGCCACCCATTCCCGACCCTCCCCATCAAAGATCACTACCCGATCTCCCTCCCGATGCCGCAGCACTTCCACACAATGCCGGCTCTCGGACTCGTCCAGACTCAGCAACTCGGGATCGCACTGCGATGGCTCCACATAAAATCGTGCAAAACTCATGGCTGATCCGTGTGCCGCTGGCCCGGGAACGCAACCGCCCGTCGCCCCAGGAAACTACCCCGATGACGGCTGGCTGAATCCACCTCCCACTGTGCACCGCTCTTGTGCCCTCCGGATTCCCACCCCATCCTCCCCATCCCCAAACCCTTCCCACGATGGCCCGTCTCGCCCTCGACCTGGAAAACGTCTCCAAAACCTATCCGAATGGTGTCCAGGCCCTCGACGGACTGACCATGGCGGTCGAAGAAGGCACGGTCTTCGGCCTCCTCGGACCAAACGGTGCCGGGAAAAGTACCCTGGTCAAAGTCCTCATGACGCTGGTGCGGCCCGACACCTGCGAAGGTCACCTCCTCGGCAGCCGCATCGGTCACCCCAAAGCCCTCAAACGCACAGGGTACCTTCCGGAAAATGCTGCATGGCCTGCCCACCTCACGGCCCGCGAAATCCTTGTCCTTGCCGGATCCCTCCGCGGCATCAGCCGCCGGACCCGCCTCCAGCAATGCGACGAACTGCTCGCCCTTACCGGACTCACCCCATGGGAAAACGACCGCCCCGCCGTCTTCAGCAAGGGAATGCGCCAGCGCCTCGGCTTCGCATGGGCCCTCATGGGGAACCCCGACTTCATTTTCCTCGATGAACCACTCGACGGAGTCGATCCGGTCGGCCGCAAGGAATTCCGCGACATCATCCTGGGCCTCCGCGCTCAGGGAAAAACCATCTTCATCAACAGTCATGTCCTCGGCGAACTCGAACTCATGTGCGACAGCGTCGGCATCCTCAGCCGGGGCCGCCTCGCCCGCCAGGGCACCCTCGAATCGATGACCCGCGAAAGCTTCCGCTACGACATCGAAATCGCCGGCAACGCCCTCACGGACAGCCTGCTCACCGCAGTCGTCCACCATCTCGGCGGTGAACTGGCCCTCGACCCGGAAGCGGGTGTCACCCGCATCACCATCCCGACCCGGAGACCGCATCTGATCCAGCCGGTGATCGACGAGATCCGCCGCCGCGGCCACCTTCTCATCAGCGCTTCCCCCGCCAGACAAAGCCTCGAGGATCTTTTTCTCGAAGCGATCACTGCCTCCCGCGGCAATCTTCCATGAGCACTCTCCTGGCCCTCGCCGCAGATACCCTGCGCGCCCTTTGCGCGCGACGCCTCTTCTGGCTGCACCTCTGGCTCAGTCTCGCCGTCGCACTCGTGTTCGCCAGCATCTCCGGCACTGCATCGGGCTGGTCCCTCGGGTTCGGTCTCCACTCCCTGCCCAGCCCTTGGCTCCGCGACAACACCCCATGGGAACAAACCCTTCACTGCTGGGTCCTCTCCCGCGCCGTACGCTGGTGGATCGCCGGAGCCAGCGTCATCCTCACTCTCTTCGCCACGGCCGCCATTCTCCCGGAATCACTCGAAACCGGGCAGGCTGCCCTCCTTCTCCCCAGGATCCGGCGCCGCAGTGTCCTCCTCACGGGTCGATTCCTCGGCGCGCTCTCCTACTTCCTCCTCCTCACATCCTTTTCCATCGCCCTCCTCATGCTCGCCGCCCGCTGGCGGCTCGGTTCATGGAACTGGGACCTCTGGTACGCGCTTCCCGCCGCCCTGCTGCTCTATACCCCGCTCCACGCCGTCGCTTCCCTCATGGGTGTCCTCACCCGCTCCACCACCGCCGCCCTCCTCATCGCTCTCCTTTTCGGCGCAGCTGCCGCCACACTCCACCAAGCGGCCGACACCCACAAGGCCACCGCCACCGCACCGGGTGCCACGGACGACGACGACGACAACGACGAATCATGGGCCACCCACTTCGCCCACACCTTCCTGCACGCCTCCGCTTCCCTTCTGCCCGGACCCGCCCCCGTCCTCTCATGGGCCGAACGCCACGGCTGCCCCACCCCAGCCAGACCGTACCGCGATCTCTTCCGCCGCATCCGCGCCGGTAAATCCGGACTGGAAGCCGCCGCCGCCGAAGTCCTCGCCACCAATTCCCCTCCCGCCCGCAAAGCCACCAGCGTCCCCGGCCTGCCGGAATCGACCGCCGGTGCCCTCACCATTACTGCCGCCTGCCTCGCCCTGGGCGCATCACTTCTCCACCGGCGCGATCTCTGAACGGAAATCGCCTCACGGATTGGTAGCCGCTTCGCCATGCAGATTCTCCTTCCGCTCCGGAATCGCCGCCGCATCCTTCCAAATGCCGGCAGACATTCCCTCAGGCCGTCTGGACGTCGCGGCCGAAATGCGGAATCCTCATCCGCAATCCCCCTCACACAGCGGCGGCCAGCAGAACTTCCGACCCCAGTAGTTCCGCAGGCATCTCCCGGACCGAACGAATGATGAAATCGGGCCGGTACGCATAGTGGCGAAGGTGCTGCAGGGTCGTATGGCCGCTCAGAACTAGCACGGTCCGGTACCCCATGCCCACACCACCCAGGATATCGGTCTCCATCGTGTCGCCCACCATCACCGTCCGGTGCGGCGGCGTTCCCAGTTCATTCTGCGCCATCCGCATCATCACTCCGCTCGGCTTGCCCACCGAAAAGGCAGCACAGCCAGTCGCCTTCTCAAGCATGGCCACAATCGCACCACAACCCGGACGAATCCCCGCCTCGGTCGGACAAGTCGCATCCAGATTCGTCGCAATGAGCCGCGCCCCCTTCACAATGAGCCGCACGGCACGCTCGATCATTTCGAAATTGAAGGCCCTGCCCTCCCCGACAACCACGAAATCAGCATCGTCCTCCACCACCGTGATCCCATTCTGATGAAGCGCCGCCGCGAGGCCATTCTCACCGATCACAAAGGCCGTGGCCCCAGGCTTCTGGGCCGCGAGAAAACGCGCCGTCGCCATGGCACAGGTAAAGACATCCTCGGCCACCGCACGGATGCCAAGACGGCAGAGCTTCATGGCCACATCACGCCTCGTCCGCTGAGAATTGTTCGTCAGAAAACGGAAGGGGATGCCCGCCGCACGCAGCGTCTCCACAAATTCATCCGCGCCAGGAATAAGACGGCTTCCCCGGTAAATGACGCCGTCCATGTCGAGCAGAAATCCATGATTCATGCCACCATCCCAAGCAGCACGCGTGCCATGGGAGCACCTCCATCCATTCCGTCAGGACATCACCGCACCGCAGTCTGAACCAACACTGAAAACCGGACGGCACCCAGCCCATCAAGCCCACTGCCCGCCCGTCAGGGAATCGGCTCCTCCGGTTCCGGAGGCGGCTGCAGACTGGCAGTGGCCGGCTCAGGAACTCCCGCAAGACGCTTCCGCAGAATTTCGGCGCGCAGAACATCCCGTTCATCCGGACTGAGCTTCCGCTGCGAGGTGATCTGCAGATGCGCCGGCTGAATCTCCACCAGGAGCGTGTCAATGGTCCGGCCAAGGTCAGACGGCAGAATCCCCAGATCCGATCCCATGCGGAGCATGGAAAGATTGGTAAGCGCTTCCTTGCTCTCCACAATGTGCGCATAGCGCAGGGTCGCATACGCCCGCCCAATGTGATCAAGTACCTTGTGCGGCTTGTCCTCGACCAGCTTGCGGCGCGCGTTACGCTCGTGACTGATGATCTGCTCGATGACGCGTTCCAGCCGCGCTATGATGTCCAGTTCCTTCTCGCCAAGCGTGTGCTGATTGGAAATCTGGAACAGATTGGCGAGCGCTTCCGTGCCTTCACCATACAGACCACGGACGGCGAGTCCGATTTTGTTCACGGCGGAAATCACCTGATTGATCTGCTCGCTGAGCACAAGGCCCGGAAGATGCAGCATGGCACTGGCGCGCATGCCCGTACCCAGATTCGTGGGACAGGCCGTCAGATAGCCGAAGCGGGGATGGAAGGCAAACCGCACCGCAGCCTCCATCTCGGAATCCACTTTGTCGAGCGCAGCATAGGCCACCCTCAGATCAAGACCCGAACGGATGCTCTGCATGCGCAGATGATCCTCCTCGTTGATCATGATGGAAAGCGACTGATCCCGGTTGATGACCGCTCCCGAGCCCGCCGACTTGGCTGCCTGCTCCCGCGAAATGAGATGCTTCTCCACGAGCACCTGCTTGCGGATACTATCGAGATTCCCAAGATCCTCGCTGAACCCGTCCTTCATCTCCGGAAGCGACTCCACAGCCGGCTGCAGCTTCTGCATGGTTTCGGCCCGACCCTCCCGGGTGGCAAAACCCGGAAACGCCGGACCCTCCAGATTGCGCGCCAGCCTCACCCGGCTCGTGATGACAATGTCCCGGTGCGGACCGTCCAGCAGCATCCACTCGGCGGGCTTGCGCAGAAGGGTGGTGAACTTCATCATGGCAGTGCAGTCACATCAGTAAGATTGATCAGCCATCTCACGGTTCAGCAGGCGGTCTCCCCGCTGCTCAGCCGCCGGATTTCATCCCGCAGACGTACCGCCTCCTCAAAGCGCTCGCCGGAGACAGCCTCGTCCAGCCGCGCCTTGAGAGCATCAAGACGACCGGCATCGATGTCCGCTTCCCGGGCCCATGCCGGACTTTTCCCACAGTGACGCACCCCTTTGTGCATCGCCTTGAGAAGCTGGTCCATGCCCTCCCCGAACGTCTGATAGCACGCCGAACAACCCAGACGCCCAGTCTTCCGGAAGGTGGTCTGCGTCATCCCGCAGGATGGGCAGGTGCGGTCCTGCGGCTGCGTCACCACCTTCTCGCCATGCCCGAAACCAAGCAGCATCTCGGCAAGCGCAAAACCCTTGGGATCGGTCACCCCCTTCTCCCGCGAGCAATCCTCGCACAGGTTCACCTTCTGCATCTGACCCTTCTCAATCTGGGTCAGAAACACGGTAGCCTTCTTCTGTTTGCAGACATCGCACTGCATGAAAACGACAACGTGCGTGCGGAATCGGACAGACGCCAGAGAAAAAGTGATGCCGCCGAATTTACCGCCGATGATGAATCCCCAGCCCCTTACCCACTCGCCCCCTGAATTTCCCCGCATATCCGAGTGCCCACGGGAGGATGTCGCTTCAGCGGATTGCACTAGGCCACGGGATGCGAATCCCGGAAGCGGCGGGTCGCCGGTGCCTCCGTACCGGGGGGCGGCAGCATCACCGGCACCTCGAGACAGTAGCTGACCAGGCCCTCCGGCGTCAGCGAACCACGGATGCGGCCGCCGAGAGTTTCCGCAATGCGGCGGCACAACGCGAGCCCGATGCCGGCATTCCCCCGGTGACCGCTCGCGTTGGGATCAGCCCGCCAGAAAGGCGAAAATGACTCCGCCACCTGCGCGCCGGTCAAACCGGGATTCGTGTTGGTCACGCAGAAAAGGCACTGCCCGCCGGATACCTTCGCTTCAATGCCGATCTGGCCACCCGCAGGCGTGTAGTTGACGGCATTCTCAAAGAGATTCCGGACGAGATTCCCGAACAAGGAAGGCACCCTGATGGTGTCTCCTCCGCTCTCATCGACTTGCCATGCGACCCGCAGCTGCTTTTCCTCAGCCTGATCAACGCAGTCGCGCCACGACCGCCGGAGAAGTCGCCCCAGCGAAACAGTCTCCACCGGAAACTCGGTCCGCTGGTGACCGCTCTCGAGCCGGGCCAGCAGCAGGAGATTGTCGACCATCCGCTGCATGCCCTGCTGACTCTGCCAGATGCTCTCAAGGGCCGCTTCGTATTCCTCCGGCCGACGCGTCCGGCTCAGTGCCACTTCGACACTGCAGCGGATCGCCGCGAGCGGATTGCGCAGTTCATGGGCAGCATGCGAAGCAAATTGCCTTTCATGCTCAATGGCCGCCCCCACCCGGTCCATAAGGGCATTGAGCCGCCCCACCACCGGCTGCAGTTCATCCGGCGCACCCGGCAGCCCGAACCGTCGGCTGCTATCGTCAATCGCCATGCTTCCAATCTGTTCCGCGAGGGCATTGACCGGCCGCACGCTGCGCCGGATGATGAACCGCGCCGCCAGCAGCATGGCCCCGATAAGCCCCGCACCAGTCTTGAGCAGCAGCCCACGCACCCTCGCCAGCGTCCGGTCGAACTCCACCAGATCCCGGCCCACCACCAACTGAATCCGCACCGGCTCCATGGCAGGATCATCGCGCGGCGGGGAAACGATCTGCGAGATGAGCCGGGCCGACCGGCCGTCCCAGAGCGAATGATTGAGGAAAACCGGAGCGTCGCCCGGACATTCCGGCCTCGGCAGCGACCGCCCGGTCAGCGCCGGCGACCGCAGCGGAATCTCCTTGCCGCTTTCCGCGACCCAGATCTGCACAAGGTCAGGATTGGCCGTTGCCGATACCCGCGCCCATTCCGCCGGAGCCATCGTAAAGGCAGGAAGTCCATTGGCCTTCAGCCGCAGGGTAGCCCGGTAGAAATTGAGACGGTCCTCCAGGAGCGCATCCGCCTCGCTGCGCAGATGATTTCCAATCACCCGGTAGACCACCACCCCGCCACCAAGCAGCAGCACCCCCATGCAGAGAAGAATTCCCAGCAGGAGTCGGTTCTGAAGCGAATGCGGCCTCATCTTGCGTGGCGTCACCGTACCGGAAATCGATCCCCTGTCACTCGCCAAAGACCCTCCGCAGATATTCGCGGCTTTCCCGTGCAATGGTGTCGGCATCCGGAGTGTAGTCAAACACCTCCACACTGACCCATCCCCCGTAGCCTGTTTCCCGCAGAGCCTCCACGATCGGTTTGTACCGCACATCCCCCATGCCGGGACCCCGCAGATTCGGATCGTTGGCATGAAAGTGCACGGTGTCCGCACAGTTCGCCCGGATGATCTCCGGAATGGCGGTCTCCTCATCGCTCATGGCCTTCACATCAAGATGCAGACGGCAGGCTGGATGATCGACCATCCGCAGCAGACGGCAGGTCTCCTCGGCCGTGTTGAGAAAATCCGTCTCCTTCCGCCCCAGCGGCTCCATCGCAATCGTCACACCAAGGGATCCAGCGGTTTCCGCAATCCTGCGCAGGACACCGGCAGCCCGCTCCGCAGCTTCCTGCCAGTCGAGACCCGCCTCCAGATTCCGCTGCTTTGGACTGCCCCACACCATGACCTTTCCTCCCATGGCCGCACAGATCCTCGCCAGATGACAGCCGAATTCCGCGGTCCTTCTCCGCACCTCCGCATCGCCCGTGGTCAGATGAAACCCCGGCGGCTGCACCAGCAGCCAGTGCAGCCCCACAACCTCCAGCCCGGCCGCACGGGCAGTGTCTCCCGCCTTAAGAGCGTGATCCTCCGTCAGTTCCTCCGGATTCGGCATCAGCGTGAACGGTGCCACCTCGACCCCCGTATAGCCAGCCTCCGCAATCCGGTCACAGACCATTGCGAAATCAGTTCCACAGCCGCCCCAGGTTTCATTGCAGATGGCAAAACGCATGCGCCAGCCGTACTGATTCCCCAGCCGCTGCGCAAGCGCCCCTGCCAAACCCTCCCTCAGCGGAGTATCCTCGAGGCCAATCGCAGGAATGCGCCCGCCGCAAGGGCCGCCGTCAGGCTGCCACCGGCATCCGCCAGCCAGTCGCCCACATCGAGCCCGACCCTCCCGGGCACGAAACTCTGATGCCATTCATCAAGCCAGCCCACGGCGCAGCCCAGCACCAGCACCAGCACTCCCTCGCGCCGCAGACGGTAGAATGCCGCAGCGTCCGCGAGATTCTTCCGGCCCCGCAGCGCAAGGGCTCCCGCCAATGCCAGCCCTCCCACCGCGAAATAAACGAAATGTTCCAGCTTGTCGATGTGGCGGATCGCAATCGCCGGACCCGGCTGCGACTGGGAAGAAAGCCACGTCAGCAATCCAAGCCAGGCCAGCCACGCAGCCGCCCAGCTGCCCCACCACTGCAGCCATCCCCTAACGCCCCCCGCCATTCTGCATCTCCTGTTCCAGCCGCTCGCTCAGCCACTGCTTGATCATGCTCTGATAATTCAGATAGCGGCTCCGCGCGAGACGCTTGATGCGGGCCAGCATCCGGGGATCAAAACGCAGGGTGATGGTGGCACTTTCCCGCACGTCCGAACGATGCAGGGCCGCATTCATGAGCCGCGCATCCAGCTGATGCACCGACCAGAACGATGCCTCTTCGGCCTCGGTCTCAAAGGCAGGGATCTGGTTCCAGTCAATGATGCGGTTCATGCTGACACGAATTCCTGGTTCCTCCGCTCATAAAACGCAAGCTCATCCGGCGTCATGTCACGCGCAAAAATCACCCGGTACTTCTTTCCGTCAGTCCAGAAGACAGAAAAAACCGGGCGGCTCGCAATCGTCTTCCCCAGACTGAAATACCGCGCCGCCGCCGGATCGCCCCCCCCCTCAGGCAGAAACCGCAGGGAAAAGGGGTCTTCGAACGATTCCTCCACCTCGCGCGGAGTCATCCGCTTGAGGTCAAAGGTCACGTCGAGCCAGTCGAATTCCATGGCAGCAGCAGGTGGCCGGCGCGTTCAGGACCGCCGCTCGATCAGTTCGATCTCATACCCCTCCGGAGCATCGATGAACGCAAAGGTGCTCCCAGTCGAAGTCGTGGTTGGTCCATCGGAAAGCGGATAACCACGGGCACCCGCATGAGCCGCAAAAGCCGCCAGATCCTCAACCTCGAACGCAAGGTGCGTCAGATCCGGACCCACCACCACCGGGCCGCTGGCGTCAAACTGACAGATTTCAATGAGTTCATCAGACTGCGGTGCCTTGAGAAAAACCAGCTCGGATCCCCGCGGGCTTTTGTGCCTCCGCACCTCCTCCAGCCCCAGCACTTCCGTGTAGAACGAGACGGTGCGCGCGAGATCCTGCACCCGGTAGCGAGTATGAAGCAGCTTCGTGACCATGACAGCCCTTCTCACCACCGACAAGCACACGCAAGAGCCAACGCATCAACGCAGATACCTCGTCCGCAGGTGCGCCAGATGCGCCGCCACCCCCGGTTCCTCACCCGTCGCCCGCCGCATCAGTTCCTCCGGTGACCAGCGCCGCCCATGAACATGCACCTGCTCCCGCAGCCAGCCACGCAACCCACTGTAGTCGCCAGCCGCAATCTCGCCATCCAGACCGGCCATGGCCCCGCGGGCGGCAGCCATCAGCTGCGACGCATGAAGATTCCCCATGGTATAAGTCGGAAAATACCCGAATCCCCCGAAGCTCCAGTGCACATCCTGGAGGCACCCCCGCGCATCATCGGGGACCGCAAGCCCTGTCAGCTCCCGGAATCGCGCATTCCAGGCCTCAGGCACATCCGCCACCGCCAGCGATCCACCCACCAGCCCGCGCTCGATCTCAAACCGCAGAATGACATGCAGATCGTACGTAACTTCATCCGCATCCACCCGGATGAAACCCGGACTGACCCGCCGCGCCGCCGCAGCCACCGCATGCGGTGAACAACCCGACAGCTGCGGAAAATAATGGGCCGCCCGCGGAAGCCAATGCTCCCAGAATTGATCGCTCCCCCCGATGTGATTCTCCCATAGCCGGCTCTGACTCTCATGAATCCCCAGCGAACAGGCTTCCCCCATCGGCAAGCCCCACTGCCCCCCGTCCAACCCCTGCTCGTACATCCCATGGCCCGCCTCATGCAGCACACCATACAGCGAAGAAAGGAAATTCGTCTCATCATACCGGGTCGTCAGACGGGTGTCCCCCGGTCCCAGTCCGGTGCAGAACGGATGGTTCGACGCATCAATCCGCCCAGCCTCGAAATCAAAACCGATCGCCTCCGCCACCTCCCGGTTGAAAGCCTGCTGCCCAGCCACCGGAAAATGTCCGGATGGTTCCCATCCGCCGTCACCAGCAGCGGCCGCCACGGCCGGTCCCACCATCGCCGCGATCTCCGGAGCCAGCCGCGCGAACAACTCCTCCACGGCCGCTGCGGTGCTGCCCGGCTCATATTCGTCAAGCAGCGCATCGTACCGGCATCCCTCCCAGCCCAGCAGGTCGGCCTTCTCCCGGGCCATTCCCACCAGCTGCTCCAGAATCGGACGGTACATCGAGAAATCCGCAGCCTTCCGCGCCCCCGCCCACACATGCGTCGCCTCCGACGTCAGCCGAGCCATCCGCTCCACATACTCCACCGGAATCCGCGACGCCATCCGGAAATCCCTCGCCCACCCCCGCACGTTGGCCGCCTCCCTTCCCTCTTCCGGAAATTTCCCAGCACAAACCTCCAGCGCCAGCCCGATCTCCTCGCCGGTAACCAGACGATGCTGCCGCCCCGCCAGCCACGCCAGCTGCTCCCCTCGCCAGACCGCTCCCTTCCCAGGAAGAAAGGTCTCCTGATCCCACCCCAGCATCGCCGCAATGCTCCTGACCGTCGCCGCTTCGCGGAAACGCCGCTCCAATGATTCATATTCCTTCATCGCTTCCTCCTAAATCACCCGGCCCCGATCCTCCAGAACGATCTGCCCTTCCCAGACAAAAAAAGATCCGGAACCCAGCATGACTCTGGGTCCCGGATCAGTCGATTTGTTTACGCTCAGGCGTAGCTAAACTCAGGCGCGGCGACGGCGGCGGGTCACCAGTCCGAACAGACCAGCTCCAGCCAGCGCCGAAGCCGTGGCAGAACCCGGCTCAGGCACGTCAATCGTCGTCCCAGCCAGCAGCAGCCCGCGGTCCATCGGAGTGCCGCTGTCCGTACCCGTGAAGCCCCAGTAGAAGTCTCCGGTGGAGAAGGTGCTGAAGGTCAGGCTCGCAGCGACTGGCGCCTGATTCACGTTGCCCGGCGAAGTGAGGATGTCGGAAACCTGCACGTTGCTGCCAGCGGTTCCCCAGAGGCTCGACTTCATCTGGTACACAGTGTAACCAGAGACGCTGCCATTGGTCGTCCCGGCCTCAAGATCCGCGCCGAGAGTGATGCTGTTCGGAGTGTTGGTGTCCTTGAATCCAAACACGTCACTCATATTCCGCCCCGGCTGGGAGTCAATGTCGTACCCAGTGACCGTAATGTTCGTGAGGCTGGTCGGAGTCGAGAGTACAGCATCCGAGTACAGGCTCAGCGAGAAAAGGACGTAGGGGCTCGTGTTGACCACCCCGGTCAGAGTCATAGGGTCGTTAGAGCCGTTGTTTACCGAGGCAGGTGACGGAGCAGGACTACCGATAGTGGCGATTTTGGCCCAGACGCCAGTGGACACCTGCTTCGACCAATTCCCGTTGTTATCAGGAGTCCAAGGCGAAAAGAGGTCGATGACAGTTGCCTGTGAGGCAGAGACGCTGAGCCCAAGGGCCACAGCCGTGAGTGTTGCTTTAATGCGAGACATACACCCTACTTAACAATGCTAGGAACCCCAGCAAATGAAAGTTAGTTCATTTTTCACGTAAGGTGCTCCAGAAAAACCTCTTCCGGGTCCCAAATCCCGCTCACAGCCCCCCTTCCTGACAAATACCGCCAGCAAAACAGTCGCCGACCCCTTCCAGCCCATCCCCTCTCTCGTCTCACCTTGACCGATTGCCCACGCCGCAGACATCGAGCCATTCCGTCGCACTACCCCCCGATTTCCACAAGCAGAAGGCCCGGGGTCATGAAGACCCCGGGCCCCGGACACAGCCCTCTCAGGCTGCTAGCATGTCTCGCAATTCGTTCCGCAGCAATCAGGACTGCCGCTTGCGGCGGTTCACCAGTCCAACCATCGCCGCTCCCGTCAGAAACGCCGTCATCGCAGAACCAGGCTCAGGAGCAATGACTCCGAGAAGGTTGTGACCCCGCGTAACCGATGTCGTGCCAGTACCCTGAAAACCCCACACAAATTCTCCGGTCGAGAAAGACGCATGGTGGGTTGCTACCGTGAAACCCAACTCCGATTCAGGAATCCAAGGCGTCGTGTTGTTGTCGAGAGCATTGGTGCCAATCGCGGTAGTCTTGAAGGTTGTGAACCCAGCGACAAAAGGGTCGGCAGATACAATTTCGCTTCCAGTTGAAACCCCAATGACGGGAGAAGTGGTTTTACCGAAACCCCAGACGTCGGTCAGGCCCGATGATGAAGGGTCCGAATCGATATCCCACGCATACAGCGACAATCCAGTAACTGGACTGGAAAGCGTGAGGGTATAAGTGACATAGGGATTCAAACTCGGAATTCCTTCCAGGGTAAGCGGAGAGGTGCTGTTCACAAGAACTCCATTGCTCACGCCAGTTGTCGTGATGGTCGCTGTAATCATCTCCGGACCGCGATCAAGGGTGTTCGTGGCAGGATCATAGTATCCATAGATAGTATTGATACTGGTGCCCCCGGCAGGATTCGGAACGCTTGAGAACGTCTTCGTCCACGAAGCCGCTGATGGGCTGTACGAAGTGATTGCCCAAGGGGTAGCGAAGTCGAGGATCCAGGCACCGGCGGAAGCGGTGTTGATGAGTCCGGTGAGGGCGAGCGCTGCGAGAGCGAGTGTTGGTTTTATGTTGGAGGTCATAAGTACCTGTAGATTAGGGTTGGTCGTGGGTTGCCACAACATATTCTTCGTTATTTTTACTATAATAAACCGGGGATTAGAACAAGGTTTTTTATGGTGATTACAGGATTAACTGATGCCATGGAATCCCAATTTCCGAATTATATCTTACCGTTTTAGTAGGATTTGCAACCCGCGCCCGGATCGGTTTGGTCGGGCCTGCGGTGGTTTCCGGGGAGGGATTTCAACTATCGAAACTCTTTTAATATCAGTGCTTTACGATAAACTCACAGAATCCTGATGGATTTGCATGGGAAAGCCTTTGTGGGGCGCGCGGGGGTAAGCTGGGAGTTTCCCCGGGAAATCTCATGTGTGCGGCGGCTCCCCTTGATCCACGGGGCAAAGGGACATTATTCTGGATCTTTGTGCAGGAACCGCCGGCGGTGCCATGAGAGCCAGAGGATGGCGACGAGAGTCCAGAGAATGGCGGCGTAGATGTGATGGGATTTTGCGATCTTTGGCCAGATGTCTGCGCTGGCGCGGGTGGTTGCTGCGAGCAGAGAAGCAAAAACGAGCACCTGCGGCAGGCGGCTACGATGGGAAAGGACGCTGAGCTGACCACTATGACCGCAGACGACCCGGCTGGCGATGATGAGCATGAGAAGCCCGAATCCGCCGATGTAGAGCAGGTGGGAGAGGCCGATGCGCCATGCCGGGAAAGAGCCCGCCATGGCGATTCCGGTCCAGCCGCAGCCAAGAGCCCAGAACAGGCCCCGGGCGAGGGTGCCCCGAGGCTCTGCACCGGGCTGCAGCCGCCATGAAACCTCGGAAAGGAGATAGGCCCCGGCGGCAAGCGCCCGCAGCAGCGAGGCAGAGCCTGCGTGACCGAGGGCCTCCCATGCAAAGCTTCCCAGCACGGCAGCGGCCACAGCCACGGCGCGCACCAGCGACCACCTCCGCGACCGTGTACCGGTTGGTTCGCCGAACACCCCGCCCAGCACCCGGGGAAAGAGAAATGAACCCACCCCAAGAACGGGAAGCAGCAGGAATCCCTCGTGCACCAGCAACCCCGCCAGCCGGAAGGCCGCCGGCGAGCCCATCCAGTCCGGCCGCAGCCACATCAGCGTCCCGGCCATGCCGCACAGCAATCCCATCAGCGCCAGCACCATCTGCGGTGGCGGAGATTCACTGCGGAACCGCAGCCAGCGCAAGATCAGGGAAGCCGAGAGCAGACCCAGCAGCAGCAGAAAACAGGAATCGCCCAGCCTCATGGCCAATCCGAGATGAGCCGATCCGCAGGCCATCAGCGCCACCGCCATAGCAAGGAACTCGCCCACCCGAAGCTTCGGCGCAGAAACCATTCTCGGTCCTGCAGTTCCCAGAAAGCCCACCACAAACGCCCCTCCAAAGCATTCGATCATCAGCCTCGCATGCACCAGACCAGGATAAAGTGTCAGTTTTCCCAGATGCCAGAGCGGCCACAGCAGCACCCCGGCCATGCTCCAGAGCACACCCAGCACAAAGAAGACGCGGAATGGCTCGGCAGCCAGCCAGTTCAGCTCCCCGCTGGGTACTGCATGAATGGACTTCCGGCGATGACGGCACGATGGAAAACTCATGATTCAGGAGAGCAGCGTCCTCCCATCTGGCAGGGGGGGGCCAGTTGGTACTCTTAATCGCTACGCAGGCAGGCCGCGGGGCTTTCCGCACTTCCGCACTTCCGCACTTCCGCACTTCCGCTGCCGATGCCGGCCTGCTAGAAAACGCGTCCCATGCCCCGCTTTCTCTGCCTGATCGCTGCCGCCCTGCTCGGAACAAGCCACGCGGGTGGCCGCCCCGGAATCGTCGTCATTCTTAGCGACGACATGGGATTCTCCGACCTCGGGTGCTACGGGGGCGAAATCCCGACGCCGCAGCTGGACCAACTCGCGGCGGATGGTCTGCGCTTCACTCAATTCTACAATGCGGCCCGCTGCTGCCCAACCCGGGCCAGCCTGCTCACGGGTCTCTATCCGCATCAGGCGGGCATTGGCCACATGACCGACGACCGCGGCCACGACGGATACCGGGGCGATCTCAACCGCCAGTGCCTGACGATGGCGGAAGCCCTCCGGAAGAGTGGCTACCGCACCTGCATGGCCGGAAAGTGGCACGTTACCAAGGCCCTCCGGGCTGAAACCCCCGACGATCGACGCAACTGGCCGCTGCAGCGGGGATTCGACCGCTTCTACGGCACCATCATCGGCGGCGGCAGCTTCTGGGATCCGGCCTTCCTGACGCGCGACAATACACCCGTCTCTGCGTTCAGCGACCCCGCCTACCAGCCAGCGCAACCATACTATTACACCGACGCCATCGCAGATCATGCGGTCCGTTTTCTGCAGGATCATGCCGCGCAGCACCCCGACCAGCCATTCTTTCTCTATGTGGCCTTCACGGCCGCCCATTGGCCTATGCACGCCCGCGGGGAAGACATCGCCGCGCAACGCGGCCGCTACGACGCAGGTTACGATGCCATCCGCAGAGCACGCTACGAACGCATGCAGAAACTCGGCATTGTCTCCGCGGGAAACACCACGCTCACCCCGGCGCCACAAGGCGAAAACGGCACGGCCCATGAAGCATGGGACCGCCGCAATATGGAGGTCTACGCTGCCATGGTCACTGCCATGGACCGCGGCATCAGCCGCCTCGTCGCGCAGCTTCGTTCCAGTGACCTCCTCGAAAACACGCTGCTCTGCTACCTTCAGGACAATGGCGGCTGCGCCGAAGGCATGGGGCGGCAGGAGACCGGGAAACCCCGCCCGGATCAACCCACCCATCCCTCAATTCCACCGTCGGTCCTCAATACCGAACTGATTCCCCGGCAGACCCGCGATGGCTACCCGGTCCGCCAGGGCAAGGGAGTCATGGCCGGAGGCCCGGATACCTACATCGGCTACGGCGAAGCATGGGCCGCCGTCTCCAATACCCCTTTCCGCGAATACAAACACTGGACCCACGAGGGCGGTATCAGCACCCCTCTCATCATCCACTGGCCTGCAGCCATCCCACCGGAACGCAGAGGACAGCTGGAATCAACCCCGGGCCACCTCATCGACCTAATGCCCACCTGCCTCGCAGCCGCAGGAGCCAGCTACCCGGATTCACACGAGGGTCAGAAACTCAAGCCTCTCGAGGGCATCAGCCTGCTGCCCCTTCTCAAGGGCCTGCCGACGCCCCGCCCCAACCCGCTTTTCTGGGAACACGAGGGAAACCGCGCCGTCCGCTCCGGCCCATGGAAACTCGTCGCCAAGGAGTCGCAGCCATGGGAACTCTACGACATCTCCCGGGACCGCAGCGAACAACACAACCTCGCTTCCTCCCACCCGGAGAAAGTCGGGGAATTGTCCGCCGCATGGGACAGCTATGCCGCCCGCTGCGACGTCCTCCCCCTCGGCGCATGGAAATCTCCCGCCCCATCCCGAAAGGGAACCTCAGCCCTCCACTGGAAGGAAGGCGAGCCGACTTCCAACCTCCCGCCGCCGTCCATCGGCAGGCGGCCCTTCACGGTGTCGGCTTCGTTCGCATGCAGCCGCACCTCGTCCGGCGTCATCGTGGCCCACGGCGGCAGCAGCCATGGATACGCCCTGCACCTTTCCACCAGCGGAACTCTGCACTTCTCGGTCCGCCGCAAAGGCAGCCTCACCACGGTTTCCCTCCCCATCACTGGCCCGCAGCACACCGCGAAGGCTTCCCTGACAAAGGATGGCATCCTCCAACTCTCGATCGATGGATCGTCCCCCGCCGCTGCAGATCCCGGCCCTCTCCTTCAGCAGCCAGCCGATGGCCTGAGCATCGGCAAAGACCACGGCGGCCTCGTCCTCGCGCCCGGCCATGCCGATTCGCACCCATTCAC
>JBDKER010000045.1:0-28308 GCA_039795165.1 Verrucomicrobiota bacterium
CGAGCAGGGTGGCGAGCCATGGTTTCCCTCCTTCGCCGGGGGCGACGCCTGCGAGGGCGGCCCCGAAGGCGGCGGCTCCGCAGACGACCAGAATGCCGCGCCGGGAGGGTCCCGCTCCGCCTGCATAAAGCAAGTCCATGGCCAGCAAGGCAGCCGCTGCGCCGCACAGAAAAGCCGGCAACGGATGCGCGAGCACCGAACCGGAAAGGGTCATGCCAAGAAACGAAGCGAGCCACGCGAGCGCCGCCCATTGGTACAGCCGCACGGGCAGCACACCGCTGCCAAGGCCAGCCAGAAAAGCCCACAGGACCGTCAGCAGCATCCAGTCGCTTCCACGCCGCGGATTGACATCGATCCGTTCCACGGCACCGCTGGCTTCCCCGATGACAGGACCGAACCCGGTGGAGAAAACCACTTCCTTGCCACGGTAGAGAGCGCCGAGCTGCGGAACCGCACCTTGTGGACCGAATCGGTAGGCGTAGCTGAAATCCCATGGGACCCCGGGAGCCGATGGGAATTCCTCGCACATGCGGTGACTCACGGCGACCGTCCGTGGCCGTCCGGCGAATGGATAGCGCACATGGACATTGAAGTGGGCGCGGTCCGGTCCCTCGAGTCCTTTGCCGATGACCTTGGGAGGATCGATCGATTCGATCGTGCCCTTGAGCGGTTCGCCATCGGCCCGGAAGCTGAGGTGGTCGAGCAGGTAGGGCATGTGTTTCGGGGCGAGGTCGAGTGCGAGATCGTAATCGACGCTGCCGTCGCTGTCCTGCGGCAGGCCCTGAACGACGATGAGTTCGCGGACCGACATGTCGACACGCACCTCGAGTCCGGCCTCCGTGAATTCGATCCACATGGGATTCTGAAGAATGGGATGGCCGAGGGCCGAAGCAAGATTTCCCAGCAGCAGCAGGCAGCACAGCAATCGTCCACGCATACGAAAAAAAGGCATCATGATCATTCCGCTGCGATGGTCAAAGCCGCAGATGCAGTCCGCGGCGGACGGCTTCATTCCGCTACCCCGTGCAGTTCCGCGAGCAATTGCACGGCGGCTTCCACCAATTGTTCACCCGAGCCCGGCTCGACCCGCGCGCTTTCCGCTTCATAGGCCTTTTCCGCATAACTGCGGCGGTCGGGCACATAGCCCACACTGCCATTGGCAAGGGTCGTGATGACGGTACGGGCGAACGGCGAACGCTTCTTGAGAGCGAGGCCGAGTTCGCTGAAGATTTCGCCCGGCAGGGCTACCCATGCGACATCGCGTCCCAGCGTGACCACCTGAACTTCGGCGGGAATCGGTTCGCCGTGGAGAGGTTCGAGATCGAGCAGGCGGTTGGCGCGCACGAGGTCCATGAATCCCGGGGCTGGCTGCCGCTTTCCGCTCACGGTGAGCCTTGCCATTTCAGCGGCTTCCGGGCTGACGGCGGGAACCGCCAGCGGGACGCGCAGCGACTTCACCCGGAGCGGGCCTTCGGCGACCGGGCGGCGGTCCTTGTCCGCGCGCAGCATGGCGGCCGCGATAAGCGTGCCGAGCCGGTTGGCTTCCTCGATTCCGCTTTGTCTGCGGGCCCATCTGACATCGAGGTGATTGAGATTCCCCGACGCTCCATTTCCGTAGAGCACGACACTGTCTTTGCCATGATAGCCCGAGAGCAGCTTTGCGATGACGCCCGGATAATCCGCGGAAACCTTCGTGCCTCCCACTGTATCGGGATGCATGGAGAAATTGGCATACACGGCCAGCGCTGCCACATGGTCGCCTTCCGCATGCGGTGGTTCGAAGAAGATGCCCTGCACCTCCGGATCGATGGGGCCGCAGGGCAGCATGACCGCTGGATTGAGCTTGCCAGGATTCCATCCCACCGATCCATCCCGCAGGTAGAAGCGGCGGCAGAACGACGTGTCGGTGCATTCGCCCGACGACGCCGAAACCACCACCGCAGCAAGACGGTCCACCGCAGCGCGTACGCTGGCCACGATCTTTTCCGGCAGTCCCGCGAGGTATTGTCCGTGCGCGGAATCGCTGCCCAGTTCCGGCGCATCCGGCGTCCGCAGCAATCGTCCCGGCACCGGGCCAGTATGCGCATGCGTCGCCGAGATCATGACATGTTCCCCGCGCAGCAGGCCTGCCGACTCGACCCTGCGGCGCACATCCTCGACGATGGCCCGCGGGGCATCGATCAGATCCAGCGTCACGAGGGCGGCCCGCTGCGCGCCGTCGTCCAGCACGAGGGCGGAAGCATGGATGTCATCGATGACACCATCGCAGGCGCGGAAATGATAGTAGCCCGCCATGGCGGCTCCCGGCGGAGGACTGATGACAACGCGCGCCGCTCCGGCCCGCAGCCCGGCACACACCGGTCCGGCCAGCAGCAGCAGAATGACACCCGCAGCAGGGAATGATCTCATGCCTCCAGCATACGATCGTTCCCGCCCGTACTTTTCCCGGCTTGGCGGCCCGCCATGGCGCAAACATCGGCCAACCTCGCCGCTTCCTCCATGGTGTCGATTTCCGCCGGCGTCTTGTCGCGGCGCAGTGCCCGGATTCTGGGAAAGCGCAGCGCGTAGCCACTGTCATGCCGTCCACTCGGCTGAATCGAATCGAACGTCACTTCAAGGACGGTGTCCGGAACGACCGTCCTCAGGCGCCCGTCGATGCTGACGGTCTGCCGTGTGAAATGCTCCGTGAGTTCCTCCAGTTCGGCATCGGTCAGTCCGCTGTACGCCTTCCCGATATTGCGGAGGGCACCGTGGGCGTCACGCACGGCAAAAGTGAAATCGCTGAGCAGATGACTGCGTTTGCCATGGCCCTGCTGCACGGCGGTCACGACCACATCGAGACTGAGGGGCGAACGCTTGAGCTTGAGCCAGCTTCTGCCGCGCGTTCCGGCCGCATACGGGCTTTTCGGATCCTTGATGATGAGTCCTTCCAGTCCGGCATCGCGCGCTTCCAGAAACGCCCGCTCAAGGCCACTGCGGTCGCTGGCCCGCCAGACGGGAATCAGACTGAACAGGGACGGCAGCCGCACGGCTGCAAGCAGCTCCCGCCGTTGCCGCAGCGGCACCCGCAGCAGCGATTCCCCATTATGCCGGAGCAGATCGAAAACCACGCAGCGCACCGGGATTTCTTCCTCCAGAAAAAGGTCGGGCCCACTCCGTCCGAGACGCTTCTGGAGGGCAGCGAAATCCGCCCGACCCGTCAGCCCGGGCGCAATGATCTCGGCATCGAAAACCAGTTCGTCGCCCAGCACCGTGGCGGCGCGGAGCAATTCAGGGAACTGTGCGCTCACTTCGCGGAGGTCGCGCGAATAAATTCCACAGCGGCCGGAGGCCACATGCACCTGTGCGCGGATGCCATCGTACTTGCCTTCGAGCCAGAGGCCATCGGATCCGGCCTCCATTTTCTCCCAGACGGCATCGACCGATTCCCCTGGGCTGGCGAGCATGACGCGGATGGGCTGGAAGACGCGCATGCCGCATTCCGCAAGGCGTCCGGCGCGCGCGAGCACGGCGACCTGCGCGAGATCGCCGCTCTGCATGTGTGCTTCCCGCAGTTCCGCGCCGGAGACTGCGAAGGCGGCGGCCACAGCATCTTCGAGCAATCCTTCGCGGATTCCGAGTCGGGTATCGCCCGTGAGAATCCGCACGATGCACTGCGCTTCCCGCGGGGCCATGCCGCGGAAGGCTTCCGCAAGCACCGCCACCTTCCCGGCCACGCCCGGAGCCCAGCGCAGACGGTCGAAGAACAACTGCACTTCCCGCAGCGTCCACTCGCGCGGAACCGTCCGGCCTTCGAGCACAATCCGCGCCGTACGTCCGGCGTCGTTCTGCACCCGCGAAACCGCACGGTACGCCGCCAGCGAAAGTCCCGTTGCCATGAGCAGGGCCTGACGGATCACGGCGGGCCCAGCCTGCAGTTCCGCCAGCTCGGCGCGCGTCTCGGCCGCCCGGCCGGCCAGAAAGCGTACGCCAATCGCCAATTCCTCATCGCCAGCCAGACCGCGCAGCAAGGCAGCAATCCTCTCCGCCTTCTCGTGCCGTCCGGCCATCGCCGCGACTTCATCACAGCAATCGGCAAAGGCTGCAAATTCCCCAGCCGCCTCCGGTGCCGGCACCTCCTCCGCCTCCGCATCTCCGCCGGAATCCGCAAGCGACAGTTCCATCTGATCACTTCCCTGAAGCGACCACGCCTCCCAGCCCATGCCGCGCAGCAATTGGGAAAACTCGGCTGCGGGACCATGCGTCGCATAGACCCTCTGCGGCTTCACCATTTCCACGAGCCTCAGCAGATCCGGGTAATCGGCATGATCGCTCAGCGCGAAAACTTCGTCGCATTGGTACTGAAAGCGCGCGCCGCTCTGGAGGGCCCAGCCACTCACCATGGCGGTGACAACACGGCGGCGGCGCCGCAGCCATTGTCCCCGGGCAGCCGACGGCGGCACCACAAGGACCCGGCCCTCCATGCCGGGCTTCACTTCTTCCCACGGCGGCAATTGCCAGCCGAGAGATTCATAACTCCGGTTCATCTCCGCCACGGTGGCATGGACCGCCACAGGCACGGCCCCGCCGAGGAGCATCTGAATTTCCTGCGCCTTGCCCAGCGCATAGCCCATCAGCACAGGCGTCTCGCCACGTTCCAGCGCACCCGCACACCAATCAATGATCTGCTGCCGCACGACCCCGAAATCCGGAAAACAGTAGGCGGGCAAACCAAACGTGCATTCCATGATGAGGACGTCCGCAGGAACCGGTCGCGCCGCCTCGCAGCTCAGGCCCGCCCGCAGCTTGAAATCCCCCGTGTACAGAAGCGTGGCCCCGTCGCGCAGCCTCGTCACCTGGACCATGGCACTGCCCAGCACATGACCCGCGGGCACGAGAACAAAGCGATGGCCGCCGCATTCCCAGCCTTCGTCCCAGCGAAGCGGCACAATTTCTCCCGCAAATCCAAAGCGGTCGCGGAGGAGCCTCGCGGTCGGCTCGGAACAGATGGATTTCCCGTGCCGGGCCACGTGGTCGCTGTGGGCATGCGTAACCACGGAGCAGCCGACCCCGCGGTGGGCATCGAGCCACACCCCGGCTTCGGGCAATTCAATCCCCATGCGGCTGGCCCGCACCACGATTCCTTCCATCGACATCGGCACGGACTACGCTTGCCGATCGCGCCACGGATGGCAAAGGCACTCTGATTACCCACATGACTTCTTCCGATACCCCCACCATGGACATGGACGCCGGTCCGCAGCCGATCGATGCCTTTCTGAGCAGCCACGGCTTTTCGAATCACGATGTCGTGGCCGCGGCCGCCGGATCGGGTCTCACGCACAAGGTGGTGGCCAAGGCCCGCAAGGGACGCGCCCTCACGGCCCGGGCGCAGAAGAAGATTCTGTCTGCGGTGGCGGCCCATTGCCGCAGCAAGGCGGTGCCGGAACCGGTCATGAGCGACCTCTTCAATTACCGCGGACGTTCCTGAGCGGGCCTACGGCAAAACGGAGACGACAGCGGCGGACACCGCGGCTTTGCTTGCGTCATGCGTTTTGCCCTGCCTGCCCTCTTCGCCACGGCGACAATTCTTCTGGCCGCCCCAAGCCCTGATCCCTACCGTCCCGCATGGGCGGACATTCCAGCGAAGCGTACGATCCCGTTTTCGGGCGACGCCAAGGCCCTTGTCCGTGCGGTCGCAGCCCTCCAGCCGGGCGACCACCTCACGATCGCCGCAGGAAGCTACCAGATCGATCAATTCTGGGACATCACGGTCTCGGGCACGAGCGCTCTCCCCATCACGATCTCCGCAGCGAAGGATGCCACGGTCGTGCTCACCCGATCCGACGACCGTCAGAACACGGTCAATCTCGGGCAATCAAAACCCGTCGCCTTCGTGTGCCTGCGTGGTCTGGAAATCACCAATGGCAGCCACGGACTCCGCATCGGCGCGGCCTCGGATGTCTGGATCGACCAATGCCACATTCACCACACGAGCGACGTCTGCCTGAGCGCCAACAGTCACGACACGAGCCGGATTTTCCTGACGGGAAATCACCTGCACCACGGAGCCGGACACGCGGAAGGCATGTACCTCGGGGCCAACGACGGTAAATTCGTCATGTCGGAAAGCGTGATCGCCCGCAATCATGTGCACGACTGCTTTGGAGACCAAGGTGATGGCATTGAGCTGAAGCAGGGATCGTGGGGCAATCTGATCGCGGAAAATCACATCCACGACACGAACTATCCCTGCATCACAGTCTATGGTACGGCGGGCCGGAAGCCGAACGTCATCGAACGCAATCTCTGCTACCGCAGCCGCAACAATGTCATGCAGGTCCAGGGCGAGGCCATCGTGCGATCGAATGTTCTCATCGGTGGCGAAAATGCGGGCTTCGCGAGCACAGACCATCAGGGGAAAACCAAAGACCTCACCGTCGTCCACAATACGATTGTCAGCACGACCCATGCATTCCGCGGAAACTCATGGAATGACCGCGCCAATCTCGTGCTCGCGAACAACGTTCTCTATTCGCGCGATGGCAACGCCCTCTTCTTTCCGTCGGGTCACAAGGGTGCCACCATCACAGGCAATGTGATCGCCGGCAGCGGACCGGACGCGGGATCGGCGCGCGGCCGCAGCCTCGCGGAAGACCTGCCCGGCATCGCATGGGATGGCTCGCGCCACGACGCCAGCCCAGCCGCCGACGCTCCGTTCCGCAAGGCTGATCCCAGGTTCCTCGGCAAAACGGATTTCCGCGGCGCAGCGCGCACGCAGCCAATCGCCGGTGCCATCGTCGGTGGTTCCGCGCCGCGCTGAACTACCCGGCCCTTCAGGTCAGAATCCCGGGAATCACCTGCGCCATGTTCTGCACGCCAGTGAGGCGCTCGAGCCGTCCATTCACTTCCCATGCAAGGGCTTCGTGATCGAGCCCGAGCGCTTCCAGAATGGTCGCATGCAGGTCGCGGAAAGGCACGGGGCGGTCGATGGCCATGAGCCCGATTTCGTCGGTTGCTCCGTAGCGCAGACCGGGCTGCACGCCGCCGCCGGCCATCCAGATGGTGAATCCGGCACAGTTGTGCTGCCGTCCGGCGTCGCCCTGCATCATGGGAGTGCGACCGAATTCGCTGGCCCAGATCACAAGGGTTTCGTCGAGCAATCCACGCTGCGACAGGTCATCGAGCAAGGCAGCCACCCCGCGGTCGACGGCTCCGGCATGACGTTCATGATTCTTCCGGAGCTGGCTGTGACCATCCCAGCCGTCCTTGTCCGCCATGTCGTACACCTGCACAAAACGGACGCCGCGCTCAACCAGCCGACGGGCCAGCAGGCACTTCCGACCGAATCCCGCCTTCGCTTCGTCCTTGTCATCGATGCCGTAGGCAGCCCGCAGGGCCGCTGGCTCGTTGTCGAGATTGCCGACTTCCATGGCCGCCAGCTGCATGCGTCCAGCGAGTTCATACGATGCCGTGCGCGCCGCCAGTTCATCATCGAGGGGACGATTGCGTCCGTGCAGCGCATTGAGTTCGGCCACGGCCCGCAGGGCGTCGCCATGTCCCTCCGCAAATTCGCCGGGCGGCAGCAGGTCAGCCACGGGCACACCGTCGTCGCGCAGTCGCGTTCCCTGATAGGCGGGCGGCAGGAATCCATTGCTGTAATTGGTCGCTCCACCAAGCGGACCGGCTTGGAAAAGCAGAACGTACGCCGGGAGATTCCGGTTCTCGCTGCCCAGCGCATAGGTCACCCACGAACCCAGACTGGCTTTGCCTCCATTGATGTCGCCCGTGTGCAGCTGAATGCTCGCTGGTCCGTGATTGTTGCTGTCGGCCTGCATCGAATGAATCACGCAGAGGCGGTCGGCATGCCGCGCGGTCTCGGGAAAGAGTTCGCTCACCCACAGGCCACTCTGACCATGCTGCCGGAATTGCCACGGACTCGCCATGATCTCTTCCTTGCATCCATGAAAGACATTCCGGAACCTCGTCGCATCAACTGCCTTCCGGAAACTGTCGGGCACTTTCTGACCGTCCAGCTTCGCGAGCAGGGGCTTGTAATCAAAGGTATCAATCTGCGACGGTCCGCCCACCATGAACAGAAAGATCACGGACTTGGCCCGCGCGGGCCGCACTCCGGGCCGCGCCGACCACGGATTCGAAGGCATGCCGAGGCTGCGCAGCGCCAGCCCGCCGAACCCGCCGCCGGCTGCTGCCAGAATCTGTCGTCTCGTTCTCCCGTGCTGCACGACTGTAAGATACGGCAACCCCGACCCGTCCTTTCCCTGACCCCACCCCGCCACCATGCGCGCTGCCTTCCTGCTCCTCATCGCCTCGCTCGCTGCCCTGCCGGCGATCGCGGAGGATGACCTGCCCGCCGTGGTCGCTTCCCGCAGAAATCTGTGGTCGCTCCAACCGATCCAATCGCCCAACCCACCGCCGTCGGATTCCTCATGGCCGCGCAATGCCATCGATCTCTTCATTCTGGACCGGCTCGCGAAGGAAAACCTGTCGCCTTCCCCGCAGGCTGACGAACGCACGCTCGTCCGCCGCCTCCACTTTTCCCTGACGGGACTCCCGCCGTCGCCTGAAGCCATCCGCATTTCCCCGCAGGAAACGGCCGCTGCCCTCCTGCCCTCCCGCGCCGCAGCGGAACACCTCGCCAGACTCTGGCTTGATGCGGTCCGCTACAGCGACAGCAATGGCTACGACTGGGATGAATTCCGCCCGCAGGCATGGCGCTTCCGCGACTATGTGGTCCGCTCGTTCGAACAGGATAAACCCTTCGACCGATTCCTGCGCGAACAACTCGCGGGCGATGAACTCGTACCCCGCAATCCCACCACGTTGGCGGAACAGGACGCCCTCACGGCCACTGGCTACCTGCGCCTCGGTCCATGGGACAATTCCGCGAAGCTCTTCAACGAACAGCACAAGGCCCTCGCCAATCACATGGCGGACCTCACGGAAACCACGGCCTCTGTCTTCCTCGGCATGACCATATCCTGCTGCCGCTGCCACGACCACAAAACGGAACCACTCACCCTCGAAGACCATTACCGCTTCCGCGCCCACTTCGCCTCGGTCGCCTTCGCCGATGACCTCCCGCTCAACCTCGCCGACGACCTCGCCGCCATCCGCACCCGCAACGCTCCCATCGAGGCCCGCATCGCCAAGGCAGAACAGGAAAAGGAATCGCTCCGGAAAAAGGCAGCCGATGCCAAATCGGATCCTGACAAAAAACGCATCGCTGCCCTCGACGATCGCATCGCCACGGAACGCGCCCGTCTCGCCCCCCTCACGTTCGGCCTCATCACGAAATCAAATCCCTCGCCGGACCCGATCCACACCCTGCCGCAGGGCGATCCCGACCACCCGGGCGCTCCGGCCAACCCTGGCATTCCGACAGTCTTCGCTTCGCATCAGTACGAAGCCGGCAAGGCTTCGGCCCGCTCCGACCTCGCCCGCTGGCTCACGTCTCCACAGAACCCGCTGACGGCCCGCGTCACGGTCAACCGGCTCTGGCAGCACCTCTTCGGTACCGGCCTCGTCTCCACAAGCCACGACTTCGGTCACAGCGGCTCTCCCCCATCCCATCCGGAACTGCTCGACTGGCTCGCCAGCGATTTCATGGCCCATGGCTGGTCCACCCGCCACACCATCGCTCTCATCATCGATTCAGCCACATGGCAGCAAGCCTCGGCCTTCTCTCCGGGACACTCTGAAGCCATGGCCCGCGACCGCGCCAACCGCCTCCTCTGGCGCTTCTCTCCGCGCCGCCACACCGCGGAAATGCTCCGCGATGCCCTCCTCTCGGTCAGTGGTCTCCTCCAGCAATCCCAAGGCGGGCCACCCGTCTGGCCTTCCCTGCCCGACCACATCCTCAAGGCAAATCCCGCCTTTCTCGACGACAATGCCGAGAAAACCAAAGGCTGGTACCCATCCCCACCGGAACAGCAATCCGTCCGCAGCATCTACCTCGTCCAGAAACGCTCGGTCCGCCTCCCCTTCATGGAAACCTTCGACCAACCGGACAACTTCACGGCCTGTGACCGCCGCCAGTCCTCCACGGTCGCTCCCCAGGCCCTCACCCTCCTCAATGGCGACCTCGCCACCACCGCCGCCCAAGCCCTCGCCAGCCGCCTCGCCTCGGAATGCGGAAACGACCGCGCCGCCCTCATCAACCGCGCCTTCCAGCTCACCCTGCAGCGACTCCCCTCCCCGGAAGAATCCGCCATCGCCCTCCGCCTCCCCGCAAGCCGCCTCGCCCCCGAACTCGCCCGCATTCTCCTCAACACGAACGAATTCGCCTACACGGAATAAGCGACCGCTCAGCCATTTGAAAATCCAGTTGCACCACCGCCCCTCTGCTGTATGCCTTCCGCTCCCAGCCTCTCAGGCCAGTACGCGCGGTTAGCTCAGTGGTAGAGCACCACCTTGACACGGTGGGGGTCACAGGTTCGAACCCTGTATCGCGCACCATCTTCCCACCACCAGAAGATTTCATCAGAGTAGCTCGCAGGCGGCTCCATGGCTATCGGTGGCGGTGGCCATGAGTGAGTACTGCGATAAAGGGACGCAAAGGACCAAAGGGACGGGAAGGGACGAAAGGGCGATTCCGGGCCGAGAGGCAAAGGACAACCTGTCTGAAAGCGAGGGCTTTATCCTGCCTCACGGGGGCTTTTGGCATTCCCGCATAAGCGGCTCTGTGTTTATTTTCCGGTGACATCTTGGTGGCAGCAGGCTATCGGTGGCGGTCGCCATGAGTGAGTACTGCGATAAAGGGACGCAAAGGACCAAAGGGACGGGAAGGGACGAAAGGGGGAGTGCGGGCCGTGAGGCTGGGCCGGAACTGCCTGAAAGCGAGGGCTTTATCCTGCCTCACGGGGGCTATGAAGAACTCCTTTCCTTCCAGAAGGCCCGGATCGTGTACGACGGCACGGTGAAATTCTGCGAGCGCTTTGTCGACCGCAGGTCCCGTACCCACGACCAAATGCTGCAGGCCGCCCGCTCCGGAAAACAAAACATCCTCGAAGGCAGCAAGGCCAGCGGCACCTCGCGGGAAACCGAAATCAAGCTCACCAACGTCGCCCGCGCCAGCCTCGAGGAATTGCTCGAAGACTATCGCGACTTCCTGCGCGTGCGCGGCCTCGCCGAATGGCCCAGGGAACATTCCCACACCCGCCGCCTCCGCGAACTCAACCGCCAACCCAACGCCAGCTACGCCACCTTCCAGAAAGCCATCGAACATCCCGACCCCGTCATCGCCGCCAATGTCATGATCGGCCTCATCAAGCTCACCAACTACCTGCTCGACCACCAACTCCGCCGCCTCGAACAGGATTTCCTAAAACATGGCGGCCTCCGCGAACGCATGACCCGCGCCCGCCTCGCCACCCGCAAACAACAGCAGAAATAACCCCCACCTCTTCCACCACTTCCACCTCTTTAGTCCCTTTAGTCCCTTTGGTCCCTTTGGTCCCTTTGGTCCCTTTAGTCCCTTTGGTCCCTGCTCACAGCACCCGACCAGGAAACAGGGACCGGATATTCCCGTGAAAGACCGCGGCAAACTTGTCAAAGCCGTCCCGTCCGGGGTGGAGTTCGTTATGCCATGCCGCGGGCGATGCGGCCAGTGTGCCCTGGGCATTGATGAATGTGACTTTGGCATGCGAAACCGCGAGCGACTGCAGCATGCCGGCGAACTGCTGCAGCATTACCTTGACCACTTCGAACCGCCTTGGGGATCCCTCTGGGAAGCCACGGACGTCAAAGGTCGGTTTCATCCATGGCCCGAGGTGACAGACGCCGCGGCCGTCCGGGATGGCGAAATCGTAGGCGTGCAGGATCAACCGGGTGGAGGGGCTGATGGCATTCCGCATGGCCACAAGGTCTTCGTAGCCGGCGCGCACGAGAGCGAGGGCAGCGGCAAAGCGTTCCTTGTGGACCAGTTCAGCCGCGGCGCGGCCTGCGGCGTAATCCCGCACCCAGAGCGCCATCGGATTGTCGACAATGTCATTGCCGCCGCCGGAGAAGAGCAGAACGTCCCATGGCCCGCCGGCAGGGCAACCTTCCCGTAAGTGCTTGGCGAGCAGTCTCCTCTGTTCCACGCCCAGCATGTAGCGGACTTCGTCGCCGGCCTTGGCAAGATTGAGAATGGGAACGCCAAGGCGCTGCTCCAGTCGGGGAATGATGCCTCCCTTCAGCATAAAGGGAGGGTAATCAAACCACGAATCCCCCTCGGCAAAGATGCGCAGCGGACCCGATCCAGTGGCCCGCGCGGCTGCCGCCCTGCGGCGACCCCTTCCCTTCTGCTCACCCTCCTCCACCACGTCGTCCGGCAATCCCCGGACCCCACGCGACACCATCAGTGACATGACGGCCGCATAGGAATCGGCACGCTCGGCGAGTTCCCGCTGACGTTCCCGTGCAAACTTCTTCCGTTCCCGGCCCACCGATGCGGCAGACGCCGCTTCCGGCAATTCCGCGTCGCCCCGGACGGCCGCCCGCCGTTTTGCTCCCGCTGCCCTTGAGCCCACCGCGGGCGCTTTCGCTACCATGGCCTTCGCCTCTGCGAGGGTCACGGGACCCTGATCCTGGCCGCGGGAAATCCTCTTCATAAACGCCACACTAGCAGCGAGCAATGGAACCCGCCAGCACTCAATTGCGGATCCGCTGCGGGGCCCGGTTTTTCAGCAGGCTCTCAGGGTTTGACCGGCTTCGGATAAATTCTCCGGGCATACGACCGGTCGCGTTTACTGATGTCGAGGCCGCCGGGAATGGCCACTCCATCGGTCGTGATTTCGGCTGGGACCTGATAGCACATGATGGACAGCGGGTCGGCTTCGCGGGTGCCCATGACCGACCGTTTCGAGAGCGGGGTGAGCACCTGCGCGGTTGTTTCGGCGGCCGTCCATCCCTGAGTCCGGTCGTACCATGCAATGGCTTTCTTCACGTCGATGCGTCCCACCATGTCTTCCCGCAGGTGTTCATGATCGAATCCCAGCGTATGCCCGGCCTCATGGCGCACGACGCGGCAGTATTCTTCCTCTGGCGATTCCATCGTGAAGCCATCGAGGTTCATGGTTGGCTGGCCGGCGTCGACTCCGAGGATTTCCGTGCCGACATAGGACCAATGCCCGTCGTTGATGCGGGTGATCCTGACCTGGCCGGTCCCCCTTGTTTCCACGAAACGGATGTTCACTGACGGACTCCACGCATTCATATGCGCCAGAATGCGGCGGCGCAGTGCCCGGGAATTGGTATCGAGGAACTGCACGGTGAGCCGCTTCTGCCACACCGGCCAGCGGTTCGCGGTGACGACCGTCAGGCGGCGTGGACCGCCCCGGCGGCCCACGGGCGTCCTTGTCACTGTCTCAATGGTTTCCGCATTAGCCGGGTTCAGTTCCAGACTGCGCCGCAGCGCAAGTTTCGCCCGTTCCGGGTCCAGTGTCATCAACCGGCAGACTACTGTTTTCATCGCCAAGGGATACCGGATTTCCCGGAGCTGCGTCAATCACCCAATCCCAAAGGAGCCTCGCGAAAAGTGTCAGGGCTTCGCGCGCTGCAGGTCTTCCCAGTCATCTGGCGTGTTGGCATTGGCCAGCCATGTGGCCGGCACTGGATCATCCCATGCCATCATGAGGCCGCCTGCTTCCGCTGAGCTGAGGATTTTCTGAAGACTTCCGCAGCCGGACCGCAGGGACGATTCCATGAGGGGGAGAATCTCACGCGGCCAGACGGCGGCGAGTGGTTCCCAGCGGGCCCGTCCGGTGTTGTCGCGCTGGCGGACGGCGACGCCCCGGCCGACGCGGGCGCTGGACAGGAGTTCGCGGAGAAAGCCCGACGGCATGGCGGGCATGTCGACGCCGAGCGCAACCAACAGAGGTTCCTCCATGACGTCCAGACAGGAAGCCAGCCCGCCCGCCGGTCCAGCCTCGGGCCACGCGTCGGCGACGGCCCGTCCTCCGGAAAGGTCGGGGAAATCTTCCACGGTCCGGCAAGAGAGGAACAGGGAAGATGGTTCCAGCGCAGCCAGCGTCCGCCATTGATGACGCCACAACGGTTCCCCGCCCCACGGAAGCCTTGCCTTGTCCCGGCCCATCCGCAGGGACCGACCGCCCGCGAGCAGGGCGGCGGCAAAGGGAATCGGGTTCGTCAGCATCGGCTTGCGGGGCATCACCTGTGGATGTTATGATCCCCTAGCCCCGAGGCGACCCGCCAGCAATCATGAAGCCACCCGATCCGCGTACCCGACGGCCTGCGGCGGTTCCCATGGGAATCGCGGCCTCGCTCGTCCTCATGGCCGTGGCTGCCATCATCTTCACGGAAGTCCGCCGGACGGCACATGCCCCGGTGGCAGCTGAGGACAGCGGAATCGATGCGGCCGCCCGCCGCGCCTTCCTCGAACAAACGGCCACCCCGCTGCTGTCGGCAGCCCACGCCCGCGACAAGGCGGCGGCCGAGCGCGCCCGCCAGCAGATCAACGACCACTTCGCGCGCTACGCGGAAGGCATCCCGAAATTCGCTTCGTCCCTCACCGGCTGGGGCATGCGCTTCCGCATTCTCTACCGCAAGGGGGTCGAAACCGCGAAACGCAAACCGGAACATTCATGGACGGCTGCCCTCGTGCAGGAAAAATTCGCCGAACACGTGGTCTCGGATGCCCGGCTCGAAGCGGACATCATGGAAACCATGAAACAGTTTGCCTTCGATCTGGAAGCAAGCCGCAATGAACTGGCCGCCTCGCTCGAGGAAGGACTGCGCGGCTCACCGCTCCACGCCAGTCTGCCGGCGGCGCAGCTCTCGGCATTCCGCTCGGACCTCGTGGAACGCATGAATGCCCTGCTGGCGGCCATGCCCACGCAGTCGGTCACCATCGGCACCGGCAGCCTCGCCGCCGGAATCGCCGCAGAGGAATCGGTCCGTCTCCTCATCCGCACAATCCTTGCCCAGGGGGCGGCGCGCGCAGCTACCACCGCAGCGGCCGCCGGAGGAGCCACGGCCACGGCAGCTGCGGCCGGAGCCGCAGGCGGCACCGCCGTCGCCCCGGGTGTCGGCACGGCCATCGGGATCGCCGGTGGCTTCCTCGCCGGAGCAGCCGTCGATTGGTGGATGACCGATGAATTCGAGGACCGCATCTCGGCCCAATGCCACACGTTCCTCGAGGAATCCAAATCCGCCCTGCTCACGGGTCCGGATGGCCTCGACACACTCATCAGCAGCGAACTCCAGCGACGCCAGACGTCAGCAGGCGACGCTCTCCAGCAGTCGCTCAATCCTCCCCTGCCCTGAAGCATTGCCCGCCATCGCCATGAAACTTCTGTCTCTGCTCGCCGCATTCGCTTTCCTCGGCACCGCCGCCCCCGCCACGGCCCAACTGTCGGCCACGGCCCGCGCGGCCTCGGAAATCGCCGAAACCCTCGTCCGCCGCAGCACCGCGGAAGCATCGGAAAAGGCAGCCGCCGAACTCGCCGGGATCGGTGGCACGAAGGCGATCCAGGAAATCCTCGAAGCCGCCCAGAAGGAAGGCGGCGAAGCCCTCATGCGCTCGGTCGCGCGTCAGTCGGCCCGCCACGGTGTTCTCGCTCTCTCGGCCCTGCGCGGTGCCCCGGCCGCCGTGATCCGCGCCCTCGATAACCTTCCCGCGGAACTTGCGGAAAATGGCCTGCGCGCCGTCGCCCGCGAACCCCAGGTCATGGGCCGCATGGTCTCGGAATTCGGCGAGGCTGCCCTCGAAACCGCCGCCCGTCACCCGGGACTCGCCAGCCCCATTGCCAGCCGTCTCGGTAGCGAAGGACTCGACGTCGCCAGACGCCTCAGCACGGACGAAGCCATCGCTCTGAGCCGCCACGCAGACGACCTCGCCCGGCTCGCACCGGCGGAACGCTCGGCCTTTCTCGACATGATGCGCACGGCCCCGGCGAAGACGCTCGCATGGATCGAAAAGCATCCCCGCCTCCTCCTCGCCGGATCAGCCACCACCGCCGTGATCGCTGCCCGACGCGAAATCTTCGGTGATGGATCGTCCCCAGGCTTCCTCGAACGAGCCGGTGCCGCCCTCTACCAGACCTTCCGCAAACCACTCAACCTCGCCGCCGCCGGACTCACGGCCGCTGCCCTCGCATGGGCCGGACTCCACCTCTGGAGCACATGGCGACGACTCCGCCGCCGCTCTCAGGGCTGACCACCACCAGCCCGCGGCGCCAGCACAGACATCAGCCATCGAGCCGGATCCGCTCGCCAGGCTGCGGAACAAGCACTTCTGTCTCGGGTAGCGCGGCCTGCAGGGCCGGCAGCATCCACTCCATGGCCGGTGCATCGCCATGCACGAGCAGAAGCTTCCGCGGCCGTACCCGCTTCGCATATTCCACGAGTTCATCTCGGGTGGCATGACCGCTGAAATCAAAGGCTTCCACCTCGGCACGCAGGGTCACCGGAGGATAGGCATGATGCAGCTTCACCGGATCTCCCGCAGCCGCCTTGCGCAGATGTCCACCCGGACTGTCAGGATCGGCATAGCCCACGAAAATCACGGAATTCTTCGGGTTGTCGATGAAGTTATAAGCAAAGTCATTGCTCGCCGTGTATTCACTCATCATGCCGCTGCTGAGCGCATAAATCCGGCCCGGCGCCGCCGTCGTGAGCCGCTCGCCTTTCTTCGCCCGGATGAGCCCATCCATGCTCTCGAGAATCCGGAACCCCCGATGCGTCCGCGGCACGTCTTCACAATGCCGGTCAATGATCTGCGTCATCCTCGTGCTCAGGCCCCCGATATGCACGGGAATGTCCCGCGACAGATGACCGGTCCGCTTGAGATCGTGAATCATGATCAGGATTTCCTGCGTCTTCCCGAGCGCAAAAACCGGCAGCAGGACACTGCCCCCGCGGCCAAGGGTCCGCATGACCGCTTCGGCAAGGCGCCAACTCTCGCGCTGTCTCGTATAACCAGGATCCCGCGGCACCGCCCCGCGCGTCGCTTCCATGATGAGCACATCAATGCCCGTCTCCGGAAAGGCCGCCGCCGTACTCAGGGTCTGCGGCTCGAAATGCACATCGCCAGTATAGAAAACCCGCAGGTCGCCATAGTCGAGCTGCACCCCGACACTCCCAGGCAGGTGCCCTGCATCGAAAAATTCAGCCCGCACCCCGGTTTCCCTAATCTCGAAACTCCGCCCAGGGCGCTGATGCAGCCAGCGCCGCAGCATGCCATCGACTTCCCGGTGCGTGAACAATGGGTACTCGCGGATGCCTTCCTGATCCCGCTGCGAGGTCATCACGTTGCAGCTGTTGTGCAGCATCGCTTCGGTAATCTCGGCAGTCAGCGGCGTCATGACGGCCCGCAGTCCCGGCTGCCGCCGCATGAGGACCGGCAGCGATCCAATGTGGTCCAGATGCCCGTGCGTGATCACGGCCAGATCCAGATCCCACGGCCCAATCAGATCGAAATCGGGCAGCGCATCGTACCCCTTCCCTTTCGGATGCATCCCGGAATCAAGGAGAATGCGGGACCTGCCATCTTCAAGCAGATAGCTGTTGGCACCGATCTCCTGACCGCGTGTGAGATTCTGAAAATAGACTTCTGCCATCAGTAATGTTTCAAGGGGGAGGGCGTCTTCCGGCAGTGCCTCTCCAAGGGCAAGCGCAAAGCCGTCAGGATATCCCCGGAGGTCCTCACGGCCACTCCCGCCCGCGCAGCCAGTCGAGCGCTTCCCCCAGCGTGTGCACCCGGACGTCGGCTGCTTCTTCCTCGACCCGGCCACCGAGCAAGCGCATGGCCACGCCCACCCCGGCATTCCGCGCCATCGCAATGTCCCGGTCAGCATCACCAATGAGCACAGATCGCTCCGCCGATATCCCATGCTCCCGGCAGGCCCGCGCAATCATGACAGGCGATGGCTTCCGGCAATCACAGGTGCCCGCCAGATGCGTGCAGGCATAAATCGCATCGAAGGGCACCGCTTCCCGCGCCAGATCCGACTGCATTTTCCCGTGAATGGCGTCCAGATCCCCGGAGGACATGATGCCTTTCCCCACGCCCTGCTGATTGGTCACGAGCACAAGCTTCCATCCCTGCGCGGCGGCCCAGCGCATCAGAGGAAAGATTCCGGGCATGAAGCGGAATTCCCCCGGCGTCCGCACATAGCCATCCCCGGGACAGCAGTTCACCACCCCATCACGGTCCAGAAACAATGCGCGCACCCCATCCATGCTCAGCAGCAATGCGCCGACCCCGCTTCTTCCCGCCCAGCATGACAATCCGGACAGATCCCGAAGAACTCGAGCTCGTGATACACATGACGGAACCCGGACGACTTCTCAAGCTTCCGCTCAAGCGCCCGCACCGGACATTCCATGTCGACTTCCGCAATCGTCCCGCAGCCAGTGCAGACGAGATAATCATGGTGCCGCTCAGGAAGGTTCAGAATGAAATACGCGGAGCGGTCGTGCAGACCCAGCCGCCGCACCACCCCGTGCGTCTCCAGCTTCATGAGCAAACGGTACACGGTGGCTGGATCACAGCGGTCACTGAGCGCAGCACTCTGACTCAGCTCGGCAATGGTGACTGGCTTGTCCCGCTGCGCCATCTCGCCAATCAGCAGATCAAGGGCCTTTGTGCGCCGCAGCCCCCGCCGCCGCAACCGCTCCGCAATTCCACCGGTCAGCCGGTCAAGTTCTGGACCCGATATCATGAGGACAGAGCGGAAAGACGCCGACGGAATCCATCAATGCAGCTCGGGCGGCACGAGATCGACAAGGTTCTTGATGGCATCCGCACAATTCTTGTCAGCCACCAGCACGGCATCGTCGGTCTCCACCACGATCAGATCCTTCACCCCCAGCAGAGCAATCCGCTTGCCTGTCGTGTTGAAGACAATGTTGCCAGCCGAATCCAGCTGGGAAACCGGCTCGTTGGCCGCATTGCGGTCGTTGTCCTGCGGTAGATACTTGGCCACGGAAATCCACGACCCCACGTCGTCCCAGTCAAAACTCGCTTCCACATTCAAGACCCGCCCGGCCTTCTCCATGAGGGCGTAATCGATGGAAATCTTCGGAAGCGACCCGAACTGCGCCGCCAGCGAAGCCGCCAGATCACGCGAATCCTTGATCTCGGACACAAAGCGCGCCAGCTCGGGACAATGCGCCGCCAGCTCAGCCATGACGGCAGGCACACTCCAGATGAACATGCCGGCATTCCACGTGAACGTGCCCGCCCGCAGAAATTCCTCGGCCAGATCCGGATTCGGCTTCTCCCGGAACCTCACCACTTCATAAAGCGCCGGACTATGCTGCAGCCCGGAAATAAACGCCCGCCTCCCCCGCTCAATGTAGCCATAACTCGGACAAGGCCACGTCGGACGGATCCCCACCGTAACAAGCGCACTGGTGCGCGACGCCACTTCCACCGCCCCAGCCAGACATTCCCGGAAGGCTTCTTCCTGCTGAATCAACTGGTCGGCCGGCAGCACCATCATGACCGCATTCGGACACCGCGCGGCCACCCAGCCAATCCCCAGCGCAATCGCCGGTGCCGTATCCCGCTTGGCAGGCTCGGCCACAATGTTCTCCGCCGGAATGCGGTCGCCCATCAGCATCCTCACAGACACTTCCTGCTCCGCATTCGTCAGAATCAGAATGTTCTCAGGCGGCACCATGCCATCCAACCGGCGCACGGCCTGCTCAAGCAGTGTGTCACCGCCGAACAGCTGCAGCAACTGCTTGGGCTTCGCATCCCGGCTCAGCGGCCAGAAGCGTCGTCCACTCCCCCCCGCAAGAATCACAGCATAGGTCTCAGGCATGAAGCAATTGTGTTGAACTGAGGCGGACGGTGAGGGGCAGACGACCCGAACGCAAGTCGGAATCGGGCCGCCGCCGGCATCCGGGTGCCACCCGCGAAGCTGTTTGACGGCGCGCCCGCCCCATCCTATCACAGCCACCGTGCTGACGGTCTTCACCCGCGCAGCCTTCACATTACCAAACCCCCACCAATCCTCATGAACGCAATCGAACTCCTCGGAACTCTTCTCGGCGGCGGATCCTCCGGCGGCGGCAGCCAGGCCAGCGCCCAAATCCTGCGCGATATCCTCGGCGGCGGCCAACCACAGCAGCAACCCGCCCAGCAGCAACCACAGCAGCGCCCCAGCCAACCCCAGCAGGTCCCCGTCAGCACCCAGGACCGCTGGCAGTCCGGTGGTCCCGACGTGCTCCGCCCCGCCCCTCAACCGCAGCCCGCCCAACTCCAGGAAGAAGCCGCCATCCTCATCCGCGCCATGCTCAACGCCGCCCGCGCCGACGGCCGCATGGACCAGGACGAAGAACAGAAAATCCTCCGACTCATCGGCCAGCCAACCCCGGAAGTCGTCAGCTTCATCCGCGCCGAATTCGAAAAACCAGTCAACGTCCGCGACTTCGCATGGTCCGTCCCCCTCGGCATGGAAGAGAAAGTCTACACCGTCTCCCTCGCCGCCATCACCCTCGACGTACGCGCGGAATCCGACTACCTCAAGCAACTCTCCCACGGCCTCCGCCTCAACCCCCAAACCTGCGCCGCCATCCATCAGCGCTACGGAGCCCCAGTCATCAACTGAACGCACCTCCAGTAACCACCCATAACCACACAGGGCGGGCCCAGACGATCCGGCATGCAAAACCGGTGACACCACGGCCCGCCCTTTGCATTTCCAAAATGCCCCCCCAACCGCGCCAAGGCCAAGAATGGTCTGGCGTTCTGCCGGAAATTCCGTTGTCGTGAGGCTCTCGCGCCCCTTCAGGGCGCCTTGCTGGGGTTGGTCGGTTACCTGGGGCATCGCTTCGCTCAGCCCCAGGCTGTCCTCTCGGTCCCCGTCGGGGACGCGCAGATTCGGAGAAAACGTGCACCGGGATGGAAAATGGTCTGGCGTTTTGCGAGATGAGGGCCAAGGGCCCGGAATCATACCAGCCTGGGCCAACGGCCCAGGTTTCCGGATTGAGGCACTTCAGAAGGGCTGAAGGCCCGTCCCATCGATCAGACATCGGGTGGAACAAGACAGCCGCAAAATGGCCTGGCCTTCTGTCGCATCCGTCGTTTTCGCTGAAGGTATTCCGCGTAGTCCCCGGGACGATCTGTTGCTGCTCGCGTCTTCTGGTTGAGGATGGTAGGATCCGATTGAATTTCAACGAGGCTGCCATCGTCTGGATGGAGTCTGCCTAACCCTCTCGTTCCCCTGCTGCATGAAGATCCGGATTTTACTGATGTTGGCCCTTGGCCTTGGGCTGGTGGCCTTTGTGCTGCGTGAAAACCCCGGGCAAGCGGGTGGTGGCGGAGCGGGCCGACTGAGTTCCGTGGAACGGATGCGGGCCTTGCCGGGGTCCGGGGAGACCCCACTGACTACTGCTGCGGGCGCAGCGCTGCCGAAACAGGATCGCGATCCCGATTTCGGGCCGCTTCATGAATTCCGGGGTTGGCTCTCGGCCTATCTGGAAGCGGAGCCGGGTGAGCGTCCGGGAATGGTGGCGGAAGGTGCCAGGATGGCGGCGGCGCGGAGGCCCGAGATGAAGCGGCTCATCGTTCGGCGTCCGCAGTTGGCATTGGAATTGGCCGTGCGGCCTGTCGTGCGGCAGCAATTGCCGGCCTCGGTCACGGAGCACCTTGAGAAACCGGTGAGCCGCCGTGGGGATTACAAGGCGTACTTCGGGCGACCGCTTCCCGGGGCCGTGGTTGATCCCGAAACCGATCTTGTGCTGCGGTATCTGGAGACCGTGGATGGTGAGAGCTACCGGGCGCATGTGTTCGGGGCCATGCAGGAAGCGGTAAGCAGGAAGGACGTGCCCTTCTTCGGTTATGCGATTGATCGTGAACTGGCGGTCGCCGAGAGTCCCGTCAGGGCGCTTGATGCAGGAGAAACGGTAGCGGCGGGCACGGTGATCGACGAAACCTGTCCGGTCTCGGGAACCGTGACGCCGACGGAGACCGATGCACCCATCGTGGTCGAACCCGAAGTGCCGCTGGTCGAGCTGGCGGGCCGGGTCATCCGGTTGTGCAACGGAACGCACGTGACCGTTTTCGGGGAAGCGCAGCGCTGGGCGAGCGGCGGGCCGGGCGGGGCCGGGTATTTCTACGACAACTACCCGGGGACATCGTCGGAAGCGATTGGCAATTTCCGCTGTCTCTACATCCGCATCACTTATCCGGATCAGATGCGGGCTCCGAATACAGAAGCCCGCGCATGGAGCGACATGCAGAATGTTTCCCGGTTTTATCTGGAATCGTCTTACGGAAAGCTGACGACCACATCGGTGGTTACGCCGCTCATCGTGCTGCCGCACACGAAGGCATGGTACATTGCCAAGGACAGTGAAGTCGATGGCCTCGGGCTGGTGCATTCGCACGCCCGGGCCGAAGCGCGCAAGCTTGGCTACGATAACAGTCAGTTCAATTGTACGATTGTGCGTGTCAATGAAGGCCCGCGACTCAGTGGCATTTCGTGGGGTGGCGGAGACAGCGTGTGGGTCTCGTGGGATGGCATGGACGTGCTCAATCACGAATGCGGACATTCTCTGGGACGGAATCACGCGAATTTCTGGCGGACGAGCGACGGCACCGCCATCGGAGTCGGGGAGAACCAGGAATATGGGAACAGCTACGATGTGATGGGCGGCGGCGGTGGCTTCGGTGCGCATTACAACAGCTACAGCAAGCGGTCGCTTGGCTGGCTGCAGGATCCCTTTGTGCACCGGCCTGGCACCACGGCTTCACATAATGGCATTTACCGGCTCTATGCGTACGATCAGCCGCGCCTCGAGGAAGGCCGTCGCTACTCGCTGCGGGTCGACAAGGATGCGCAGCGGCGATTCTATCTTGAATACCACCCGGCCATCGGCGGCGCATGGCCGCAGCAGGCCCTGCTCATGATGTCCGGTCTCGGAAGCAATGCCGGACACCTCGTCGATACCACGCCCGGTTCGCCAGGCGGCAAAGGCGATGGCGGCATTCAAATCGGGCGGACTTTCAGCGATTTCGAAAGCGACCTTCATTTCACCGTCCTCGGCAAGGGAGGCACGGCACCGGAATCGCTCGACGTCGCCATGCTGCGCGGGCCATTCCCCGGAAACCGCCCGCCCACGGTTTCCCTGACGGCCACGACGGCGCAGGTCGCGGTCAATGGCACGGTCACGTTCACGGCCACGGCCAGCGATCCCGATGGTGACCCCCTTGCCTACCATTGGGACTGCACGGACGGGGCCGCGGGCAGCAATAGCGCCACGTTCACAAGGCAGTTCACGAGCACGGATCAGCAGACCATTCACGTGACGGTAAGCGACCTGAAGGGCGGCACCGCCCGGGCGCACACGGTGCTCACGATCGGCAGTCCGGGACGCGCGGTGGCCCGCGGCACGATCACTGCCGGCGGTCGCCCGCTCGCAGGAGCCCTCGTGACCAGCGACACGGACAAATACTGCTACACGGACAGCAGCGGAAACTATGCGCTCGCCGACCTCCAGAGCGGGACCCGCACCCTCACCGCCACCATGGCCGGCTACACCTTCACGGCCGGATTCAGCAATCCCGTCAGCCTGCCCAGCGCCGGACTCGGCAACCTCAACTGGACAGCCACCAGCGTTCCCGAGATCACTCTGACCGCCACGGATGCCGCAGAAGGCGGCCCAGCCGGCTCGTTCGTGATCTCACGCACCGGCCCGCTCACCGATCCACTTTCCGTCATCGTCAATCCAGCCGGCGGCACGGCCGTGAAGACCAGCGACTACACCTTTGCGCCCGATTACACCGCGAGCGGGAGCATGAATGCGTTCACCATTCCGGCAGGCGCAGCCTCGCTCACAGTCAATGTGGCAGCCGTCAATGACACGGCCCAGGAAGGACCGGAAACGGTCACGCTCCAGCTCGGTCCAGGCACTGGTTACCAGGTCCGCACAAGCGGACTGGCAAGCCTCACGATTGCCGACAACGACACCAACCGCCCGGTCGTCAGCATCGCGGCCAGCGACCTCTATGCCGCGGAAGGAGGAAACGACTCCGTCGCATTCACTGTGAGCCGCACGGGAGCAACCACCGCCGCGCTGACGGTATCCCTGAACTTCAGTGGCACGGCCGCCAATGGAACTGATTACAGCACAGTCCCCGCCACCGTCACCATTCCCGCAGGCCAGGCAACCACGACCATTGCCATCAATCCCGTCAACGACACCCTGCCGGAACCACCGGAAGACGCCACCCTCACGGTCGCCACCAATGCGGGCTACGTGGTCAGCACCACGGAATCCAGCGCCACCGTGACCATCGGCGACGACGACCTCGCAGTTCTCAGCCTGAGCACACCCGACGACACGCTGCACGAGAATGGACGCGGCACGGGCCTCGTCATCATTTCCCGCACGGGCAGTCTCGCGGCTCCGCTCCGTGTCTTCTACGGCCTCGGCGGCCGCGCTCTGCACGGAACCGACTACGTGGCCCTGCCTGGCGAAATCACTTTCCCGGCGGGAGTCTCTGCCGTGCCCGTGGTGATCACGCCATACGATGACGACCATGGCGAAGCCGATGAATCCATCACCTTCACCCTGACAACGTTTGAGAATGCCTATTCGCTGGGCGGAAACTACAGCACGACCCTGACGATCCGGGACAATGCGGATGCACCCGTGGTGGGCGTGACCGCGAATTCCGCTGCGGAACCGTCCACAGCGGGAACCTTCACGTTCACCGCGGTAGGCTCGGTTCCAGGCAACCTCACGGTACGCTACTCGCTCAGCGGCACCGCCACCGGTGGCCAGGATTTCACGATTCCCTCCGGCACCGTATCGATTGCCGGAACCAGCACCGACAGTAAGGGCAACTCGGCTACGGTATCGATTCCCGTGACCAATGACTCACTTCCGGAACACACGGAAACGATCGTGCTCACGATCACGCCGGACCCGGCTTACCGCGTCTACCTCGATGGCCAGGCGGTCATGCGGCTGAAGGACGATGACGCCGAACCGGTCGCCGTGAGCATTCACAGCAGCAAACTGGCTGAACCAACCGATGATAGTTCGTTCTACCTTTCGCGGGCGGGTACGACCGGTAATCTCACGGTTTCATACACCATGGCGGGTACGGCCACGAACGGAACGGATTACCAATCGCTGCCGGGCACCGCGGTGATTCCGGATGGAGCCAGCGGGGTCGATATCACGGTCACACCGACCGACGATTCTCTGCGCGAAGGCACGGAAACGGTCACGCTGCGGCTGACTCCGGGCACCGGCTACGGATTCGAAACGTCGGAGGCTACCCTCCTGCTGGAGGACAACGACCTTGCATCCTCGCTGCCATCGATGGGTTTTGCCTCGGCCACCGGCAGCACCACGGAAGCCCCGGATCCGGTGAGCGGAGAATTCCGCGACATCGAAGTGACGCTGCCGTCGTCCATGCCGAATCCAGTGTCGGTCGATTACATCATGCGCGGCGGCACGGCGACGGGCGACGATGTCGACTGGAGCTTTGTGGACGCTGCCAATGGCAATGCTCTGATCACGCGTGGCACGCTACGCTTCAATCCGGGCAGCACTTCGCAGAAGCTCCGCATCCGCATCCGCAGCGACGGGGTCGTCGAAGGCAGCGAAACCATCATCATCGACCTCGTCAATCTGAACACGGGCGGCAGCGGCGTGCGACTCAGTGGTTCCCGCTACCGGCACACGCTCACCGTGACGGATCATGCGTCAGCCAATCCCGTGCCGCGCGTCAGCTTCCTCATGGCGGCGACCACGCGACAGGAAGGCGATGGCGGCGAACCCCTGCTCACGGCTGCCCTCGATGCTCCGTCCGCAGGAACCGTCACGGTCCGCTACACCGTCGGCGGCACGGCAACTCCGGGAACCGACTTCACACTCGCTCCAGGCACGATCACCTTCGCTCCGGGCGAAATGTTCCGCAAACTCCCGCTCGTCCTCATCGCCGATGGTCTTCCGGAACTCGCGGAAACCATCGTGGTGACACTCTCGAATCCCACGGCGGCCACGCTCGGCAGCGTTCCCACCCACACCATCACGGTCACCGACGCGAGTGCCCCAGTGGTCACCGTGACCGCTTCGCCCGCCACCGTGGAAGAGGACAGCAGCAGCAGTGGATCATTCACCATCACCCGCTCAGGTGGCCTGCTCTCAGCTCCCCTGCCGGTCAGCTTCGCGGTGGGCGGCACGGCTTCCTCGGGCAACGACTTCACTCCCCTGCCCGCGACCGTCGTCATTCCTGCAGGCCAGACACAGATTTCTCTCCCTGTTTCGCCAGTGGCCGACCTCACGGAGGAAGGCGACGAGACGGTGGTCTTCACAATCACAGATGCACCGGACTACGACCTCGGGAATCCCTCGGAAGCGACGGTTACGATCCTCGATGACGACGCCCCGCCGGTGGTGACTCTTGTTTCGCCCGCTGCCTCGGAAGTGGCAATCCCTACCGGAGTGGGTCTGCTCGCGGAAGCCGACGCGACCCGCGAACTTCCGAGCGGCACGGTTCATCCCCCAGTGACGTGGACTGCGGTTTCGGGTCCGGCTCCTGCTGTCATCGAAACCCCGGCCGGACGCCGCACGGCCATCCGCTTCCCTGTGCCGGGCATCTACGTGCTGCGCGCCAGTGCGACCCATGGAACCACGGCAGGCACGGACCTCACCGTGAATGTCGCCGCGCCGCCAGTTCCGCTGAACTTCACGGCCACCAGATTCGGTAACGCACCGGCCACCACTGGATTCTCGTTTAATGCCGCCACGCGCACCTTCCAAATCACGGCAGGCGGCCTCGCCATTCCCAGCACCGGGACGGCCGACCAATTCCTCTTCGCGCAGCAGCCCATCACCGGCGACTGCACCATAACCGCGCGCATCGTCAGCATCGGCACGGGCGGCAGCGATACCTCGGACAACCGCGCCGGCGTCATGATCCGTGAAAGCATCACCGACGGTGGGTCGCGTCACGCCTTCGTCGGCATCACGAAATCTCCCGCCATCCGCTTCATCAGCCGCACCGCCCCTGCAGCCGCAAGCACCAACCTCACAGGCACAGGAACGTTTCCGCGCTGGCTGCGCCTCACCCGCCGGGGCGACGCCTTCACAGCAGAAACCGCACCGGACAGCAATGGGGCAGCGGGTTCGTGGACGACCACTGGGACAGTCACGATCCCCATGAACGCCAATGCCTTCATCGGACTCGCAGCCGCCAGCGGCAGCAGCTCCGGCAATACGCTCGCCGCCGTGGTCGCCGACCGCGTCTCCATCCTCCCCCACGGCCCCATCAGCAATCTCGCCCCCACCGTCGATGCCGGACCCGCCCTCGCAGGCAAAGGCCGATGGTCGCTCGACGGTACCATCAGCGATGACGGCCTCCCGCTTCCAGCCATCCTCACCACCCAATGGCTCACGGTCTCCGGACCCCATGAGGCGGTCTTCAGCAATGCCTCGTCATCGGATACCACCGTCACCTTCCCGGCAGCCGGAGCCTACACCCTCCGCCTCACCGCATCGGACGGCGAAGTCACCACCTTCGACGACACGGAAGCCACGGTCGTGCCAGCCTCTCCCTCGGATGCATGGCGCAGCCAATACTTCGGAGCCGACGCCGCCAATCCCACCATCGCCGGAGACACCGCCGACCCGGATCACGACGGATCCCCGAACCTCCTCGAATACGCCCTCGCCACCCACCCGCTCGAAGCCAGCCCACCACCGCTGCGCGACCCGGAAACCGATGGCGATTCCTTCGCCGTCACCTACCAGATCAATACTGACGCCACGGACGCAGACACCCAACTCCAATGGTCGGATGACCTCGCCACATGGTCCCCCGCCCCGGCCAGCAATGCCATCATCAGCGAAACCCAGAACGTCCGCACCATCCGCGCCACCCTCCCAGCTTCCACCGTCCGTAAATTCCTCCGCCTCCGCGTGAGCCGCTGACACAGAAACCGCCCCCGTCGCTACGCCAACCACGGACGGGTCGCCCCAACCCGGCCACCGCCAAATGGTCTGGCCTTTTGTCGTCCCAGAATGGCTGAAGGCCTGTTCCATCGGTAGAAATGGAGCGCCCCTACAGGGCTTCGGGATTTGTGCGTCGTTAACCTGGGCCGTTGGCCCAGGCTGGTATGGGGCGCGCCGTTGGCGCTGGAGGCGGGAAGAACGGAGCGTGGACTTTCCAGTCCACGTTTGGATTCGGGGTTGGTGGACAGGAATGTCCACCCTCCGTTGTCCGCCGGGACGTGTTCCAAGAGGTCTGGCCTTCTGTGGTTCGGTGCCGGGGACAGGAATGTCCCCGCTCCGTTGTCCGCCGGGGCGTGTTCCAAGAGGTCTGGCCTTCTGTGGTTC
>JBDKER010000046.1:0-27943 GCA_039795165.1 Verrucomicrobiota bacterium
TTGCCACACAGAAGTGTTTGCCGTGCGCGTCCGGGGCACGTAGTTTTGCGGCATGATTTCCTCAGCCTTCCAGATTCACGTACCCCGCCGCCGCTTCCTCTCGGTGCTGGCCGGAAGCGCGCTCGCCAGCCGACTGAGCGCGCAGCAGGACCGCACGGCCACCGTTTCCATTCTCAACACGACCGACCTGCACGGGCACATTCTGCCGACGTCCACCTACGAAGGCGAAGGCAATCTTGGCGGGCTGGCCCGCTGTGTGACGCAGATCCGCAAATGGCAGGCAGAGAATCCGCATCACATTCTGCTCGACATTGGCGACGTCTATCAGGGAACGCATGTGAGCCGGGCGTCTTCCGGCAACCTCATGATGGATCTGTTCAACCGCATGAAGTACGACGCCTGGGTATTGGGGAATCACGAGTTCGACTGGGGCCTCGAAGTGGTGGCGCGCAATGTCTCGCTGTCGCAGCCGGCCGTGCTTGCCTGCAATGCCAAGGCCGGCGACAAGTGGACGAATGCGCTGAAGGACAAATCGAACCCGCTATCGCGCATTCAGCCGTACCTGATCCGCGAATCAGGTGGCTTCCGCATTGGCATCATTGGCAGTGTGACGCCGGGCCTGCCGGCATGGCTTCATCCAGGGCTGCTGCGTGAATTTTCCGCAGCCGATCCCTTGTCATCGGTCAAGTTTGCCATCCGGAAACTGAAGGCCGAGAAGGTCGATGCCATTGTGCTGGCGGCGCATTTTGGCATCAAGAGCATTGCGAATGGGGAAGCGCGGCCTGACGATTTTGCGAACCGCATTCATGAGATCACGCGCGAATGCCCGGAGATCGCCGTCGTCATTGCCGGTCATACCCACAAGGACATCCCCGACTTCAAGGTGAACAACATTCCCTACACGCAGGCCAGCTACTTTGGCATTCACTGCGGGCGCACCGACCTCGTTTTCGATCGTGAGACGCGGAAGCTCGTCGGCGTGAATGTGCGCACTGCGAGGATGGATCAGTCGGTGGCGCTCGATCCGATGATTGTGGCTGCGTCGCAGAAGGAGATCGATGCTTCCGAGGAGGAACTGAAGAAGCCGATTGGCGAACTCACGGCCACGCTGGCCTGCCGCAATCCGCAGCCGGGGGCGGCGGGACCGTCGCTCAAGCTGATCACGAATGCGATCCGTCAGAGTCTGAAGCGGCGGAATGTGGAAGTCGACGGCGTGCTCCACGGACTTTTCCTCGATGAGAAGGACCTCGCGGCGGGGCCGAAGACGATTGCCGATGCGTGGGAAATCATCCCGTATGAGAACCGGTTGGCGACGGCCAGTCTGCGGGGAGCGGACATGCTGGCGGTCATGCAGGAAGTGCTGTCGGCCCCGTTTTCGACGCATGCGCTCGATGGGTTCCGGATTGCGACGGAAGGGGAAGGCCGCAGCCTCAAAGTGACTGGGGTCACGCTGCCCGACGGCAAACCGCTCGATCCTGCCAAGCGCTATCGCATTGGCCTGAATGCCTTCGATGCCCAGTCGGGTGGCCGCCGCTACGAACTTCTCGCGGAACTTGTTCAGCAGAGCGATGCCAGCCTCACGCTGCATCCGGTCGATTCCCGCGACGCCCTCATCGAGTTCTTCACGGAGAAGAAATCGATCCGTCCGGAAGACCTCAGCTAGGGCGGCGGCGTCCGGCTTCTGAATGGATCCAGCGGGCGAAGGCGTCGGACTGCCTGCGTTCCTGCAGGCGGTGCGGCAGCAGACGTGCCCACCATGGAAAGCGTGTGGGCGTGGCCAGTTGAAATTCCGGTGAGGCCGTGAGGGCAGCCACGGCGGTGGCCACGTGGCCACCTCTGCGTCCCGGTGCATGGAGCCAGCGGGGCGATCCGAAGCGGGGCCACTGTGTTGCCAGCCAGAGGGCCCGTGCGGCGGTGTGGCTGGCCTCGTCGCCTGACAGCGGGAGCTTGCCGATGGCGGCGTCGAGTTTCCCGCGCAGGGCGGGCCAGTGCGGCAGTTCGAGGGTCAATCCATTGGCCTCCGGGAGCCAGAGGGCCCGTGCTGGCCAGCGCACCTTCCGCAGGGCTTTTCCGGAAGCGCCCGGGGCTTCCAGCCATGGCATGACGCCTGCCTGATGCAGGGCCTCCTCTTCCCTCACAAATGCCGCGGCGCTCTCGGGATCGGACAGATCGTAATAGGCCGCCATGGTTCCGTCCCATGAGCGCGGTCCAGCGGCCGGGCGGGTCTGGAAGCAATCCTCCAGCTGCGGCAGGGTTACTCCGATGGCGAATTTCCTGATGGCCCGGAGGCGGCCGGCTTCCCCCATGGAGCGCACGAGGGCAGGGTTGCGTGCCAGCCGGACGAGGGCATCGGCGAGGGCGGATTCATCGCCGGGTGCTGTCAGCAGACCCGTTTCGCCATCCGCCACCTGCTCGGGAATCCCGGCCATCCGGGAACTGAGCACGGGCATGCCACTGAGCATCGCTTCCGTGATCACCGTGGGCAGCATGTCACCGGCCCCGGCGGGATCGCGCACACAGGCCAGCACAAACGCATCGGCGGCCGCGAAGCCGCGCTTCATTTCCTCGAGCTGGACACTGCCGTGAAACCGCACGCAATCCGACAGCCCAAGCGCTCTGCATTGCTGTTCCAGCCGTTCCCGCCATGGACCGTCTCCCATGAGATCGAGCCTGACATCCACTCCGGTGCCGCGGGCCATCGCGACGGCGGCCAACAGATGGTGGAATCCCTTGAACTCGATGAGCCGTCCCACGCTGATGATCCTGAGCATGCCGGATTCAGCGGGCGGACGCGCCACGGCTGCGTAGCCCGCCGGATCAATGCCATTGTAGATCCGCACGGTTTTCCCGGCACTCTCCGGACAGCGGGCCTCGAGTTCCCGCTGCGCATCGTCGCAGGGCGCAATGAGAAACCCCGCCTGCGTGGCCATTTCGCGCAGCAATTCGGGCGAGCGCAGATCCACCATGAAATCCTGCGCCTGCGGCGTCAGCGAGAATCCGATGCCCGACAGCGCCTTCAGAAAAAGTGCACTGTAGGTCGCCTGATTCGCAAAGTGTCCATGCACATGCGTGATGCCGAGCCGCGGCAGCATGTCGGCAAAGTAGAGGGCATTGCGGCAGCGCCGGGCGGATTCGTCTCCTCCGCCGAAGCGGGCGGCGTAGTCATCGACCATCGCGGTGGGCCAGCGTCCCTCGTCGCGCCAGCGTGCTTCCATGATTCTCCGCACGGCCGACGGTGGATTGTGCAGCACCGGAGCGCGCAGGGCATCGAGTCTGGCGTGCCGCAGGTCCTGCACGGGAGGATTGACGGCGGCCACGGTCAGTTCCCAGCCGGCTGCTTCCAGTGCCAGCATTTCATTGTCCACGAACGTCTGCGACAGCACCGGCCAGCGGCTGAACAGATAGGCCAGCCGGGCCCGGCCGGCATGCACGGCAGTTTCTCTCGCGGACATCGTTTGTTTCCATGCCCGCCGCTCACCCCGGGCCGCAACGGAAAACTGCCACAAGGTCCGCCGGCTTCCGGCTAGCCGTACGCAGATGCGATGACTGCGTCCGTGAACGCGTTCCGGACGCGCCGTGAGAACAGTTTCATCGTTCGGTAATCCCTCATTCCCCATATACACTCATGAAACCGCACGCATCCTGTCAGGGATATTCGGCTCTTCAGCATGGCAGCCGCCGCAGCTTCCTCAAGGTCGGGGCGCTTGGCACCGCCGGGCTCACCATGGGCGACTTCTTCCGGCTGACGGCGCGCGCCGAGCAGAAGCATTACGAGAGCAAGGAAGGCCGCGCCCGCAGCGTCATTCACGTCACCCTCGGCGGTGGCATGGCCGCTCAGGAAAGCTGGGATCCGAAGCCCGACGCCCCGCTCGAATACCGCGGTCCCCTCGGCGTCGCCAAGACCATTGTGCCAGGCTACGCCTTCAGTGAATCCCTCGCCCACATGGCGAAAATCGCGGACCGCATCACGGTGGTCCGCAGCATGACTGGCCGGGAAGCCGATCACGGGCGTGCCAGCTATACGATGTTCACGGGCTACCGCATGAGCCCGGCCGTCAAGCACCCGAGCATCGGCAGTGTGGTCTCGCATGAGTTCGGTCCGCGCAACGGCCTGCCGGCTTATGTTTCCGTGCCGGATTCGCGCGAGTACGGCGGCACGGGCTACCTCAGTGCCAAGTACGCCGCGTTCGGGGTCGGCAGCGATCCGGGGAGCGGCAAGTTTCAGGTGCGCGATCTGACATTGCCGCAGGGGATTGATGACGCCCGGCTGGCGGCCCGCAAGGACATGCGCTCGGCGGTCGAAGACCATTTCCGCAGTCTTGAAACGAATGCCGATGCGCTCGGAGCCATGGATGAATTCTATCAGCAGGCCTACACGCTCATCAGCGCTCCGGAAGCCCGCGAAGCCTTCAATCTCGCCGCTGAGAAACCAGGCATGGTCGAGCGCTACGGCAAATCGGCAGCGGGCATGCGGCTCCTGCTGGCGCGCCGTCTCGTCGAATCCGGCGTCCGCTTTGTCACGGTTTCCTACGATGGCTGGGACCACCACGCGGGGATTGCCGACAGCATGAAGCGCCAGCTTCCTCCGCTCGATCAGGCCCTTGCTGCTCTCATCACGGACCTTGAAGACCGCGGACTCCTCGACAGCACGCTCATCATGGTCACGTCGGAATTCGGACGCACTCCCAAGATCAATGCCGGAGCCGGACGCGATCACTTCGCCCGCGTCTATTCCACCATGCTGGCCGGCGGCGGCATCACCCGTGGCCACTTCTTCGGAAGCACCGACGCCACGGCCACCGAACCCGACGAAAACCCTGTCACAGTCGAAGACCTCATGACCACGGTCTACCACCAACTCGGCATCGTCGCCGACAAGGAACTCATGGCCCCCGGCAACCGCCCCATGGAAATCGTCGACGGCGGCCGCCTCATCCGCCCGATCATCAGCTGAACGCTTCCCGCTTCATGAATTCCCGATGGTTGGCCGTGGCCGCAGCCCTTTCCGGCTTTGCCGCAGGCAGCGGATCCGTCCACGCGCAGTCGCCGCAGGCATGGCCCGTGATTCCTGGGTTCACGTCGCTCTGGCCCCGCGGCGCACAGGCAGGATCGACCGTGGAAATCGAGCTGACGGGTTCCCGTCTGGGCGATCCCCGCGGAGTTCTCGCGGTGACGACCGACCGCATCCGCTGCACAGGCATTCGTCCAGCGGAGCCGAAAGTGGATTCGCGTGGGAGACGCCGGGATGAACCGGATAGCCGCGCCGTGGCAACTCTCGAAATTGCTGCGGATTGTCCACCTGGCCTCCATGGCATCCGCGTGCAGACCGCCGGTGGGCTTTCCGAACTCCGCCTCTTCGCCGTCGGGACCCTCCCGGAAATCACGGAAGCGGAGGACCGCGACGCGACTGCCGACAGCAATGGCACGCCGGACACCGCCGAATCCGTCGCCCTGCCATGCACGGTCAATGGGCAGCTCGCCCAGCTTGCCACTGGCATGGAATCGGACTGCTTCCGCTTCACTCTCCGTCAGGGCGAATTGTGCACGGCGGAACTTGCGGCGGCCCGCCTCGCCAGTCAGGAACGCGAAGACGGTTTCGAAGCTTCCCTCAGCATCACCGGACCGAACGGAGAAACGATCGCTTCCGCCGCGGCCACTTCCTTCCTGCTCACCGATCCCTTTGTCAGCTTCGTGGCTTCCACCGAAGGCCAGTACACGGTCACGGTCGCGGCTGCGCTCCCACCCGAGGGCAATCGCCGGGTCCCATGGCGACTGAGTCTTGCCTCGGCACGGCGTCCAACCGCCGTGTACCCGCCGGGTGGCCGTCCGGGCGAATCCCTGACGGTTTCGCTCGTTGGTCTTCCCTCAGGCGCGGACACCACGGCGACGGTCACGCTGCCGGACACACCGGGCGATTTCGCGTTTTTCGCCGACCCGCATGCGGTCACGCCGAACCTGCTCCGTGTACTTCCCGGACCGTCCATTGCGGAACAGGAACCGAACGATGAAACGGAAAGCGCAACGGTGGTTCCCGACGGCACGGCTCTTCCGCTGGCACTCCACGGCATCATTGCGGCTCCGGGCGACAGCGATGTCTTCCGCTTCACCGCAAAGAAGGACGCACGCTTCAACATCCGGGTGTTTTCCCAGGCTCTCGGTTCGCCGGCTGACCTCCGGATTTCCATCGCCCGGAAGTCCGGTGGATCCACGGAACGAAGCGACGACGCCGGAGAGGAAGCGCTCGGTCTCATTGATACGGGCACGATCCGCGAGAAGCTGGATCCTGCGCTCACATGGAAGGCTCCGGCGGATGGTGAATACTTTCTGACCATCACGGACAGCCGCCGCCTTGGCGCTCCGGACTTCGTGTACCACATCGAATGCACCACGCCGGATCAGGCACTGCTCACGAGTCTTGCCTACCCTGACAACAATACGCGCACGGCCCGCAGCACCATCAGCCTCGGCAAAGGCAACCGCCTCCTTGCCACCGTGACGACCCGGCCGGCCCCGGGAGCGGAACCCGAGGGCGTGTGGGAACTCGTTGCCGAAGGACTGCCAGAAGGTATCCGCATGCTCGCGGATCCATTTCCGGCTGCGGAGCGGCGCATTCCCGTGATCTTTGAAGCTTCGGGCGATGCTGCGGTCAGGGCGGCCCGGGTCCGTCTGCTGGCGCGGCCCAAAGACGGACAGATTCCCGCCGGAGCCGATTTCCGTCAGACGATTCCCCTGCTGCTGCAGGGAAATGATCCCCTGACCCAGGTCGTGCAGCCGTGTCTGGCGTTGGCCGTGACGGAAGTTCTCCCGTTTTCGCTGGAGGTTTCCGCTCCCTCAGCAGCCCTTGCCCGCGATGGGGAACTGGAACTAGAAATTTCGCTCAAGCGGCAGGAGGGTTTCACGCAGCCCATCGATGTCTTCCTTGAGCAACCTCCCCGCGGCGTCATCGGTCAGCAGGGCGTCACCCTCAAGGACAGTGATGCCCGCGCCACTTTCCGGCTGAGCGCCCGCAGCGATGCCCCGCCGGGTTCCCACCGGATCTCGCTCACGGCCCGGAACCGCGAAGGCGACAACCGCAGCGGGGCCGGACGCATGTGGACGGCTTCGCCGCAGGTTACCCTCGAAGTCAGCGATCCATGGCTGCGCGTCAAATTCGCCCGCGCCCGCATCGAACAGGGCCAACGCACTCCCATCACAGGCACCATCGAAAAACTCCGCGGTCTTCCCGGACAGACTTCGGCCGCACTCCTCCGGCTCCCCCGCGGGGTCTCCCTCGTCTCGCCAGTCTCCATTTCGGAATCGGGCACGGTCGCGTTCACGATTGAATCGGCACCGGACGCCCTCGTCGGCAGCTACAGCGGCATCGCCTGCGAACTCACCACCAGCGTCAACGGCCAAACCCTTAAACAGATCGCCGGATACGCATCCCTCCGCATCGATCCAGCCCGCGTCGCCCCATGAAATCCGTCACGCTGACCGTCGCCCTGCTCGCCTGCATGCCCTGCGCCATCGCCGGCCTCTCGGTCTTTCCGAATCCCATCGTGCTCTCGGGCAAGGACACACGTCAGTCGCTCGTCGTGCAATGGTCGGCGTCGCCCGATGCTCCGGCGCGCGATCTCACCGGAGAGGCGGTTGTGGCAGCTGCCGAGTCATCGCTGGTGGTCCCGGAAAACGGAATGCTGCGCGCCCTCGCGGACGGAGCGACGACCCTGACTGTTTCGGCGCAGGGCGAATCGATCACGGTGCCGGTCGAGGTGCGCGGCACGGCGGACGCTCGGGCGGTTTCCTTCCGTCTCGATGTCCTGCCGGTGTTCCTCCGGGCGGGCTGCAATTCCGGATCGTGTCACGGGGCTGGACGCGGCCAGGATGGCTTCCGGCTTTCGTTGTTCGGCTTCGATCCGGCGGGCGATTACTTCCGGCTCACCCAGGAACTGATCGGTCGACGCCTCAATTTCGCGTCGCCGGAGAAATCCCTGCTTCTCGAAAAAGCGACGGGTGCGGTCGCGCACACGGGCGGCGAATGCTTCAAGCCGGATAGTCCGCTCTATGCCACGATTCACCAATGGATCGCCAACGGGGCTCCGGACGACCCGCCGGAAACTCCCACGGTCACCGGCATCCGCATGCTGCCGCCGCGCATTCTGCTCAAGGCTTCTGCGGCTCAGCCCCCCAGCCACCGCACGGTGGTCATGGCCGATTATTCGGATGGCTCCAGCCGCGATGTCACGAGGCTCGCTCTCTTTCTTTCCAATAACGAAGCGTCCGCCACCATCAGCCGTGATGGTGTCCTCACGGCGACCAACAGCGGCGGCGCATGGGTCTTCGGCCGATTCGATAAATTCACGGCGGGTTCGGAAATCATCGTGCTCCCGGAATCGGACGACTTCACATGGCCGGAAGCCGTCACCCCGGTCAATTTCATCGACGAAGCGGTCTTTGCGCGGCTGCGGCAGTTTCAGATTCCTCCGTCGCTGCCTGCGGACGACGCCACCTTCCTGCGCCGGCTCCGTCTTGATCTGACGGGCCTGCCGCCTTCGCCGGAAGAACTCGCGGCCTTCACGGCGGATCCTGCGCCGGACAAACGCGATGCTCTCATCGACAAACTGCTGGCCTCGCCGGAATTCACGGACGTCTGGACCATGAAGTGGGCGGAAATCCTTCAGATCCGCGCGAACAGCAATAACAACATCGATACCGGACGCCCGCGCCGGGCCGCCTACAAGTACCATCAGTGGCTCCGCAGCCAGATTGAGGCCAACCGCCCGTTTCATGAGGTCGTGCGCGATCTCATCCGCGGTGAAGGCAGCAATCTCGCCAACCCGACCGCGAATTTCTACACGACGGCCTTCGGGAATCCCCGCAAGCCCATGGAGCGCGCGGAGGATACTGCTCAATTGTTCCTTGGCACCCGCATCCAGTGCGCCCAGTGCCATCATCATCCATTCGACCGCTGGACCATGGATGACTACTATGGCTTCACGGCCTTCTTCAGCGGAATCTCGCAGAAACGCGGCGCTGCTCCCACCGAAGTCCACGTCTTCTGCCAGCCGGAAAAACACACCGCTGAACATCCGGTCGACGGACGTCAGGTGAAACCACGCTTCCTCGGCGGCGGCGAACCCGACCTCGCCGGACGCGATCCCCGGCACTTCCTCGCCGACTGGCTCACCAGCCCGGAAAACAAACCGTTCGCCCGCACCCTCGCCAACCGCGCATGGTCCCACTTCTTCGGGCGCGGCATCATCGAACCAGTTGACGACGGACGACTCTCCAATCCGCCCAGCAATGAGGAATTGCTCGCCGCGCTCGCCGGGCACCTCACTGCTTCCCAATTCAATATCCGCTCGCTCATCCGCGAAATCTGCCGCAGCCGCAGCTACCAGCTGAGCAGTTCCACGTCACCAGCCAATGCGGCCGACGATCGCTATTTCTCGCACGCCATGGTCCGGCGTCTCCAAGCGGAGATCCTAGTCGATTCCATCGGCGTCGTCACGGGTGTCCCCGCGACCTTCAGTGGCCAACCGCAGGGAACCCGCGCCACAGGCATCTTCGATGGCGGAGCCGACCGCGACTACTTCCTCAAAACCTTCGGAGCCAGCCGCCGCGAAACCGTCTGCGCCTGCGAAGTCCGCACCGAACCAACCCTCACGCAGGCACTTCATCTCATCAATGGATCAACCATCGATGCTGCCCTCGTGCGCAGCCCCGTGCTCAATGAACTCGCGGCTTCGGATCAATCCCTCGAACAGGCCGTCGGCTACCTCTTCCGCCGCACGCTGGCCCGCGAGGCCACCGGATACGAAATGTCGCGCTTCATGGAACGCGCCCGCCAGATCGATCCGCAGGACCGCAAGGCTGTCCGCACGTATTACAGCGATGTGCTCTGGGCGCTCCTCAATACGACGGAGTTTGCCTTCAATCACTGAACCCCGACGCTGCCCATGATTGCCTTCCGCATTCCATCTGCCGCCGCGTTCTGCTTCACTGCCGTCACGGCGTCCGCTGCTCCTTCATGGCAGGAACAGGTTCTGCCCATCTTCCGCGAACACTGCAACGGCTGCCACAATCCCGACAAACTTAAGGCCGACCTCGACCTCACCAGCTACGCCGGCACCATGAAGGGCGGCAGCAGCGGCGAATGCGTCAAGCCAGGCAATCCGGATGGCAGTCTCCTCTTCCGTGTCACTGCACATCTCGAGGAACCGGAAATGCCCCCGAAGAAGCCAAAGCTTCCGGATGCCGCCCTCGCCATCCTCCGCGAATGGATCACCACGGGTGCCATCGAATCACCCGGCGGTTCCGCCGCGAAATCCCGCGATGCTGCCCTCGCCGCCAACCCGCTCCCAGCGTCTGCGACTCCGGACGGTCCCGCTCCGCTCCCGGAGAATCTCCCGCGACCGCCGGACCCTTCGGTCCTCTCCCGACCGGCTCCGATCCTCGCCATGGCAGCTTCTCCGCGCGCCCCGGTTCTCGCCACGGCCGCCCCCGGCGGCATCGCCATCTACCGCACCGATGACGGCCGGAAACTCGCGGGCTTCCTGCCGTTTCCAGACGGTCAGCCTAACGTGGTGCGCTTCTCGCGCGATGGTTCCCTCGTGCTGGCAGCCGGCGGACGCGCCGCCCATTCGGGTCACTTCACCATCTTCGATATCCGCAGCGGTCAGAAGATTGCAGACACCACGACGGCTTCGTCCGATGCCATTCTTGCCGCCGACCTCAGCCCGGACCGATCGCTCATCGCCACGGGCGGACCGGACAAAATCGTCCGTATCCTCACAACTTCCGATTCCCGGGAAGTCCGCACGATCCGCAAGCACACGGACTGGGTCACGGCAGTCGCCTTCAGCCCGGATGGCTCCAAACTCGCGACTGCCGACCGCAACGGCGGCCTGCACCTCTGGGATCCCAGTACCGGCACGATTCTCTTCACTCTCGCAGAACACCAGGCCCGCATCACCAGCCTCGCATGGCGTGCCGACAGTGTCGTGCTGGCCTCAGCCGGCGACGACGGCAAGTTCATCCTATGGGATACCGCAGAAGGCTGGGCCGCCAAATCCCAGACGCCCAGCGACCCCGCGAAGGACGGCCCTGGCAAACGCACGGTGCTCCTCAAGTCCCCTGGCATCCTCAGCGTCGACTTCGCTCCCGACGGCCGCATCGTCACAACGGGACGCGACCGCTCGCTCCGCGTCTTCTCGGCCTCAGGACAGCTGCTCTCGGCCCACAAGGACCTCCCGCACCTGCCCACCGCCGCCGTCTTCCTCCCGCAGTCGCAGACGATCGCTTCCGCCGACTTCAAAGGATCGCTTCTGTTCTGGTCATGGAACGAAAAACAGCGGAAACTGTCGCCCGAACCCAATTGATTTTCCTCCCATGTTCCCGCGCACGATTTTCCTGCTCGCCTGCTTCCCGGCATCTCTCGCGCTCGCCGATGATCCAACCCCGCGCCCGACCATGGGCCGCATCACCCGCGACGATCCCGCCCTCGATGCGCTGCTCGCGCCGGACGCTCAGCTGGAAGTGCTCGCCTCCGGCCTCGACTGGTCGGAAGGCCCGTGCTGGCTGCCGGACCGCAAGGCAGTCGTGTTCTCGGACGTCCCGGCCAATCACGTCCTCCAATGGAAGGAAGGCGAAGGTCTCTCGGTCTTCCTCAAGCCCAGTGGCTACACGGGACTCGGTAGCTACAGCCGCGAACCCGGCAGCAATGGCCTCGCTCTGCATCCCTCCGGGCAGCTCGCCTTCTGCGAGCACGGCGACCGCCGCATCTCGATCCTCACCACAAATGGCGGCAAACGCACGCTCGCCGACCACTTCGAGGGCAAGCGCTTCAATAGCCCGAACGACCTCTGCTTCGACCGGGAAGGTCACTGCTACTTCACGGATCCTCCCTACGGTCTGCCCGGCGGCCCCGGCGATACGACGGTCCGCGAACTCCCATGGAATGGTGTCTACCGCATCGATCCCGATGGCAAAGTCTCGCTCCTCACCAAGGAAATGACCTTCCCCAACGGCATCGCTCTCAGCCCGGATCAGAAAACTCTCTACGTCGCCCAGTCGGATGGCAAAGCCGCCCTCTGGAAGGCTTTTCCCATCCTCCCGGACCGCTCGCTCGGCCCATCCCGCATCGTCGCCAATGTCACGGAGATGGCCGCGAGCGGAAAATACAAAGGCGGATGCGACGGCCTCAAGGTCGATACCGCAGGAAACCTCTGGGCCACCGGACCCGGCGGCGTCCACATCATGTCGCCAGACGGTAAACGCCTCGGCCTCATCGAAACCTTCCTTCCCAACGGGAACTGCTGCTTCGGCGACGACGGATCCACTCTCTACATCTGCGCCGACGCATTCCTCTGCCGTATCCGCACGAAAACCAAAGGCTGCGGATTCCCGTGAGAGCCCGCTGCAAGAAGCCGGGCTCGGCAGCAGACTCCCATGCAGACAGGGGCCTCAGGCCAACAGCTCGCTGATCACTTTCGCGGGCTGACCATCCGTCAGGGTCGCTTCCCGCGCATTGCGCTTGAAGACGAGTCGTTCATGCGAAAGCCCGAAGAGGTGCAGCAGGGTCGCGTGCCAGTCATAGTGATTGACCACATCCCGGATGGCCCGGTGACCCCATTCGTCGGTTTCGCCATGCACATGGCCGCCACGGAATCCGCCGCCGGCCATCCAGCACGAGAATCCATGCGTGTTGTGATCGCGTCCCCATTTGTCCGGCCCGCCGTCGTTCTGCAGCACGGGTAGCCGTCCCATTTCGCCACCCCAGTGCACAATCGTCGAATCAAGCAGCCCGCGCTGCTTGAGATCCTTCACAAGGGCCGCACAGGGACGGTCCACTTCGCGGCAGCGGTCGGGCAGGGCCGCGCGGATGGATCCATGATGATCCCATGATTGTCCCTGATTGAGCACCTGAACAAAGCGCACGCCGCGTTCCACAAGCCGCCGTGCAATGAGACAGCGCGTGGCATAATCGCGCGTCGCATCGTCATCGAGTCCGTACATCTTCCGCACGGAGGCCGGCTCGCCGCTCAGATCGAAGGCTTCCTGCGCCGCCGTCTGCATGCGCGCCGCCAGTTCATACGTCTGCATGCGTGCATCGAGGTCGCTGTCGCCCGCATGCTCGCGCAGATGATCTTCGTTGAACTGCCGCAGCAGTTCCAGCTGCCGCGCCTGCCCGCCATCGCCAAGGTAGGCCGGCGGATGAAGATTGAGAAGATGCGGAGCCTGCGGACGCACCATGGTTCCCTGGTACACCGCAGGCAGCCAGCCCGCTGTCCAGTTCTCGTTGTTCATGAGCGGCTGACCATGCGGACTGGTAAGGGCCACATACGCCGGAAGTTCATCGGTCTCACTGCCTAGTCCATAATTGAGCCACGATCCCAGGGTCGGCCGCCCGGGCGTGATCCTTCCGCTGTGCAGGGCATACATGCTCTGCCCATGATTGCTCACACCGGTCCGCATCGAACGGATCAGGGAAATGTCATCGACGATTTCCGCAAGGTGGGGCAGCAGTTCACTGATCTCCATGCCGCTCTGCCCGCGCGGACGGAATTGCCATGGACTCCCGAACACCTTGCTGCTGGCTTCGGCGGCATTGTCGTACTGCACCTCGCCGGGAAACTTCTGCCCATGATACTTTGTGAGCTGCGGCTTGGGATCGAACAGATCCATCTGACTCGGCCCGCCTATCATGAAGAGGGAAATCATGGCCTTGGCCTGCCCGAACTTCGGCGGTGGCTTCGGCTCGAGATCGAAGCGGATCCCATCCGCAAAGGGTTTTACGGGCTCGGCCAGCAATCCCTCGCGGCTCAGCAGCCATGGCAAGGCAAGACCGGCCAGCCCAAAGGCCTGCCCACGCAGAAACTGCCGACGCGTTCGTTCCATGATCTCCGGTACGACCGCTCACCCCCTCTGCATTTCACGCAATTCCGGGCAGCGACCTGCGCTGGGCCGACCCCGCAGGGAGCCTCAGCGCAAGGCCCGCAGACGGAACCAGCGGTGCTGCGTCGAGCGCGCCTGCGCCGTGATCCAGACGCTTTCTTCATCCCGCGGCGATGAAACTTCACTGGTCCATGCCGTGGCGGATCCATCGCCATTCCAATGCCACGTTGCAAGGTCGGCGGAAACTTCCACTCGGACGGCTACATCCGAAGTCCGGCGCCGCGCGAAACGGATCCCTCTCGCCAGCGGTTCCACCGTGGACCGGTACGAATCCGGCATCAGGGGATTCGTGAAAAAGGCATACTCGGCAAAATTGGCCGAGCCATCACCATCGGCATCATGGTCCGGTCCAGCGACCGCCGAGTTGACCGCAAAAAAACGGGTACGCCAGTCGCCATACGACTCACTCGTCAGGTCGATCGCCAGATCCCATGGCTCGGCCACCACATCGTATGGCGAGAGAAATTCCAGCGCGCCCGTGCCATCGAGATTGAAGCGTACCACCCGGTGCGCGCTCGGCTGCGATCCGCTGCCGCGCTTTCCAGTGTCGGCCACGTATCCTTTGCCCGCTTCAAGGTCGAGAGCCAGCCCGTGCGGCGCATTCATCCCGGTCCGTGCAGTCCCCACGCTGCCCCCTGCCACGGGACGCCAGTACGTCGCCCCATTCTGACGGTCATTCCAGAAGATCCTCCTGCCAGGCCACGCTGCATCAATGGCGATGTCCCGCGTGCGGGACGGCGTCACGAGGGAAAAGTCAGGATCCGGCGTGCCATCAAGATGCCCGCGGGAATAAGCCGTCCCCGTATCTCCGGGATTGGTGAGGACTCCCCAGTACGCAAAACCACCCGCGGGATCCAGCCCCAGAAAGTACGGCCCGTCCTGCGCCGCCGTGTGCGTCAGCACCAGCGCGGCCTGCGAGCCATCCGACCGGATCTTCCAGAGTCCATGGTCAAGGGTGCGCGTGAAATACAGCCAGCCGTTCCCACCTTCCCATTCCACATCGCCCAGAAATGTGTTGTCAGGAAACGAAGCGATCACCGACGCACTCCCGCCGCCAGCCGGAATAACCCGCAGCGACACATTGAGACGATTGAGCGCCGCATCCTGATCACTCCACGCCAGAAACAGGGTGTCGGTCACCGGATCGACCGCCAGCCCCCGGAAATCAGTCACACCCGGCGCCGTCAGAATCGTGGTGTGCCCGCTCCCATCAAGCGCCGCCGCCTGCACCTTGCCCGGCTGATTCTCCGGCTGATTGACATAATAAAGTCGGCCAGCCGAAACCGGCAGCGGCATCAGCAGCGCCACAAGGCCGCCACGCAGGGAAAACATGGAGAACATTGCTGCACCGTGCCCTGCAATGCCTCCACGGACAAGCCCGCAGACACAGCCCGGCATCAATTCCCGGGCCTGCCCAGCGCGCCGTTCAGATGACCAATTTCCTCAAGGCAGCGGTATCCGGAGGCGCAGGAAATAGGCAGCGTCCGACATCGGCCACCGCAGGGACATGAGATCGGGAGCACCACCCACACCCGGCGTTCGGATCAGGCTATCCAGCGGAACGGTTGTCCACGGACCAGTAAGTGACGCGGCTCCTTCCATCGCTTCCCATCCATTCGGCCACCCAGCCCTTCTCGTCCAGCGCACCGTCATCATGCCATCGTCAGTACTGACGGTCAGCGGCGCAGCCGAGGCCCGGAGCGGATCGGATCCGGTCAGGTATTCCAGCATATTGACCAACTCATCCTGATCGAAATCCGCCGCTGCCTGCGTCGCGCTGGCAGGGGCTCCGGCCGGAAAGACACCAGTGGCCCACAGAGCATAGGCCGACTGAAGCGTGCGCTCGGCAGACACGGTGTAAGTGCGGGATTCCACTCCATCCGCCGAGGTCAGCCGGAATTCGCTGGCACCGCGTCCGGGAAAGTTCGGAACCGTGGCGAGCAAGGGCGCGGACGGCATGATCAGATCCGCGGGAACATTGCGCTGGCCAGCCGAAGAGGTGCCCCAGACCACCAGCCGTCCATCGCGCTTCACCGCAAGACTGAAGCTGCCACCGGCATTGACTGCCACCACATCGGCAAGGCCGGCCGGAACGGTCGACTGACCTGATGAATTGTCTCCCCATGCCACCACCGTGCCGTTGCTGCGCAAGGCCAGCACGTGGCGGCCGCCGCAGGCAAGCTGCACCACATTGGCAAGGCCGGCCGGAGGCGTGCGCTGGCCGTATGTATTGACTCCCCAGGCAGCCACCGTCCCGTCATTCTTCAGCGCTGCGGTAAAGTCATCGCCAGCCGCCACCATGACCACGGGCGGAAGCCCGGCAGGCACGGTGCTCTGGGCCATCGATCCCCAGGAGAAAACCCGCCCGTCGCGGGACACGGCGACACTGTGCGTGCCCCCGCCCGCCATGGCCATGACCGGCGGCAGCGCCGCCGGAACGCTGCTCTGCAGATTCGCATTCGAACCCCACGCCGTCACCGTTCCATTCAGCCCGAGGGCCAGGCAATGATTGCGGCCAGCAGCAATGGCAGTCACCTCCGCAAGGGTAGATGGCGGCTGGAGTGTTGTATCTGACGAACCCCAGACGGTGACCTTTCCCGAGGAACTCAGAGCCATGGCATGACCAGAACCCGCAGCCACTGCCACGATGCTGCTGAGGCCCGCAGCGGTCGTCTGGACTGTGCTGATGGCCGAACTCCATGCGACCGGAATTCCGGTCGACCGGAGCGCAATGACAAAGGAACTGCTTCCCGCGGCGGGGGCACTGCCGGTGCCATTCAGTACCTGCCATGCTCCGCCATTGTGGCGGAAGGCCAGAGATGCCCCGGCATTGGCCGAGCGCGGCCAGATCAGAAATTCACCCCCAGGCGGAGTCGCACTGTATTCATAGCGGTCGGGCACAAACACATCCATCACCCCAGCCGCACCAGTCGCCAGTCCATGAAGATTCAGGGAAGCAAGGGAGGCCTGCCGGGTGATGACAAGTGTGTGACGCACGGTGGTCACCCCGTCCGAGGCCGCCACGTCGATGTGCACAGTGTTCACACCCACCACGAGAGGAATGATCGTCTTCCCAGTCGGTGCCACGACCCCATTCACCGACACCACGGAGGTGCTGTCGGACGGACTGGCAGTCAGTTCAGTCGAGGTCTGCGTGGACGGCACCGAGGCGGCATACTGGGTGACATCGGGCTGATACGCCGGCGTGAGCGTCCCATGGGAGAGCCGCAGCGCCGAGAGATTGGTATTGGGCTGTCGGTTGATGTTGACCTGATAGACCGACTGCGTGACGCCATCCTGCGCCGTTACCCGGATGGCTGCCGTGTTCATGCCGTGCCTGAGTGGCAATGGCAGAAACAGGGGACGCGTGTCGCCCCGCGTTCCCGCCGGTATGGCGTTCGATGAGGAACCCCATGTTCTGAGGGTGCCATCGGGCTTGACCGCCATGCCGATGGCCCGGTTTCCCAGCAGGGAAACAACGTCTCCAAGGTCCGCAGGAATGGAAGCAAACGAGCCGGCAGGAATCGTCGCGGTGACCATGCCGTTGGCCCCCACCACGCCGACCCCCCATGGGTCCAGCAGCGCCGGCATGGTAAGCGATGGCCACACCGGGGCCTGCTGTCCCCAGCTCAAAGCACGGCCGTCCGTCAGCAGCGCCGTTGAAAACTGATTGACCGCCGCAATGGCGGTGACCCCGCTCAGTCCGACCGGCACGGCCGGTCCGGTCCCCCACGTGACCACCGTCCCGTTCTGCCGCAGGGCAACGCAATGGAACTGCCCGGCAGAGATTGCGATGACATCATTCAATCCGGCCGGCACGTCCCTCTGACCGGCGTCCCCCGAGCCCCATACCACTACTTGCCCGTTCTCCCGCAGCGCCATGGAATGGAAATCACCGGCTGCCACCGCAATGACATCCATGAGACCGTCCGGTACGCTCGCCTGACCCTGCGAATTATCGCCCCACGCCACCACTGTGCCATCGGGCCGCAGCGCGAGCATGTGCCTGCGGTAGCCAGCAACCGAAACAGCTTCCGTCAGACTGGGCGGCGGTGTGGCGTGCGTGACGCTTCCATGAGACCAGCTCACAGGAACTCCACCCGTTCCCATGATGAGCGTACCAAGCTGCGTCCGGACCAACCGCTGCCCATGATGGAGATCCCGCCACTCCCCGCCATTGAGGCTGACCTCCATGCGGGCGGCTGTGCCCAGAGGCATCGCGCGCACGGCCGCCTGGGCGAAGCGGTGTTCCTGCTGGTAGACCTTGACCTCCGGATCGAACGGCGGCGAGAGCGGGCCGATCGCGGTGGACAGCATGGCAAGCCCCGCCTCCGCCGAGGCCGCCGCACGAACCATGTTCAGTTCATAGGTCCGGGTGGTGACTCCCCCGGGCGAGGTGACCGTCACATGGATCGGAGCCGTAAAAACGCGCGGGAGCGGCACCACAGCGGTCTTGCCAGTGACCGTGACTCCATCAATGGTCACGGTGGCATCGGACTCCCTCGCAGCAAGCTGCAGCGCCAGGGCATTGGTCCCAGCCGCTACGATGGCCGTATAGGAAGTAATGGCTGGATCAAACGCTGGGCTGAGGGACCATTCGCCGGCCCGCAGGCTCGCCAGCTCCGGATTGAGCGCGCGGTCGACGGCAAGCACAGTCAGACGGCTGTCTCCGCTCCGTGGGTCGGTCACCCGAACCTCGACCGTGTTGGCCCCCGGTTGCAGGGGAACCGCGACCACTGCCGACGTCAAGCCCCCCGGGCTGGAATACATACCACCGGTCCAGTTCACGAGGAAGTTGCTGGCCGTGGCTGCAATTACCGGACTGTATCCGCCCGTGAGACCTGTGACATCCGTCCAGAGCCACGGGGTGGCTCCCTCGCCATAATTTCGGCCGGCATCGCCCCAGCGCCTGCCGGTGCCATCCGCGGTGATGGCCACACAGACGTTCCCATCCGCCGCGATGAACACCACATCCCGTAGCCCAGCGGGAACGCTGCTCGTGCCATCCCCCAACCGGCCCCACACCACCACCGTGCCGTCCCGCCGCAGCGCCATGCTGTGCGCGTGCCCGGCCGCGAGGGTCACAACCTCCGCGAGCCCCGCCGGCACCGCACATTGGCCGACATCATTGCGGCCCCATGCCGCCACCGTGCCATTGGCCAGCAGCGCAAGGCTATGATGCAGGCCAGCGCGTACCTGCGTGGCACCACTCAGGCCGGAAGGCACCGCAAGCTTCCCATCCTCGCTGTTGCCCCACGCCCGGATGCGCCCGTCCTCCCCCAGCGAAACCGCATGGCGCGCAGCCACGGAAACGGCAACCTGATCACGAACATCCGAAGGCACAGCCATTTCAGGCAGCAAAGTGGAAAAGCTGTTCGCGGCAAAGAGATTGCCATCGTCAAGCAAGGCCATCGCCACCTCTCCCCCATGCGCCACCGAAACCGCCCTGCGGCTGAAGAATCCCGCGGAAGCCACCGGGTCCGTGGAATTGGGATACCATGAAACCATCATGCCGTCAGCACGGATCACAATCGGATTCCCATTGCCAACATTGGCATCCCGGCCGGCCACCGCGTCCGCCACCGCCACCCGCTGCCACGCTCCACCATTGGAGCGGACTTCCACGACCGAAGCCGCATTCGCCGGAGCCGGACGGATGCGCAGGCTCGCGTCCGCATGCGTTCCCAGCGCATAATTCCGGATTGACCGGTCGAATGGCGGTACCAGCACCGGACCGTCCACCGCCAGTGAGCGCAATTCAGTCCGGGGCTGACGGATTACCTCCAGCTGGGTGACTTTCTGCTGGCCGCCCTCGCTGGCCCGCAGTTCAAGGGAATGAAGGCTGCCACCCGAAAGGTCGGTCTCCAGCCACGTCGGCCGGACGTCGATCACCATCCCGGAAATCTGCGTGGCCGATGACACATAAGGATGCGTTGTCCACACCGAACCATTCTGCTTGACTGCGAGGCCTCCCTCGAGCGCTACCACTTGGTCAGGATAGAGCGTGGAACCATCCGGCAGGCTCAGGAGGGTGCCATCACGACGCAACGCGATGTCCCGGGAAATCGAAACAATGTCATGCAGGCGCGCGATCTCGGGCTCCAGCAAGCCGGTCTTTACGTTCCACCTGAGCACGCGCCCCGTATCCAGCAATGCCACCGCACGGGGGTAGGCCGAAGGATCCCCATTGGCAATGGTTGGCAATCCAGTGATGGCAACCACGCCCTGCAGACCCTGGGGAACCGGCAGCGCTCCGGACTGTCCCGCCCCCCACGCGACCACCGTGCCATCACGGCGCAAGGCGAGCGCCCAGGGCGTGACTCCGCCGTGGGCGCTGATGGCGATGACGCCGTTCAATCCCGCAGGAATCGTCAGCTGCCCATGACTGTTGCTGCCCCAGCCAGTCACCGTCCCGTCGGCCCTCAGCGCGAGATTGTACTGCGCGGCCGCTGCAATCGCCCGAATCCCGACAAGACCCGCCGGTACCGCCGTGCCTGCTCCCAACCCCCATGAAACTACCGTGCCCTCACTGCGCAAGGCCGTGGTGTGGGCGTCTCCTCCGACGACTGAAATGATATCCTTCAGTCCGGCCGGAATGGCCCAGATTCCTCCGCCGGTGGAGAGTGTCGATAAAGTGCCTGCGGGCGTCACCCACGTGGATTGGTTTGCGGCCACCTGGTTGCCCCGGGACAGCTTCCGCCATGGCGAAGCAGGTCCGGTGCGCGCTTCCAGCTCCACCCCATTCACCGTTGGCCAGATCACCAGTTCAGGGCGGCTTGTGCGCACTTCGTACTGGCGGATGTCCGCTGCAAAACCAGGGGTCAATGCTCCTGCCGAGGTCGACAGCGAGGCCAGATCCGCGCGCACCGGCAACCGGGTCACTGCGAAGGTGTAGGTGCGGCTGGATGCCTGGTTCGCATCGGTCACTACCAGCGTGATGGTGTTGAGCCCGGGAACAAGGGCCACTGGAGTGCTCACCCCCGGCAGGAGCGGCACACCATTCAGTGCCATGGTCTCGGTCTCGTCCTGCAGGCTGGCCTGCAATGTCAGGCTTTCCCGGCCCGGCGGCACGTCCAGCGCGAAGGTGGTTGCACCCGTGCGGAGATCGATTGGAAATTCCCCTCCATTCAGGCTCACCGTGGCCAGATCAAGGTTGGCAACGCGGGGGGCGCTGATCGTATACGCGGAGTGCGTGCCGTCTTCAGCTGTCACCCGCACCTCGACGAGATTGTCGCCAAGCTGCAGCGGCATGGCCACAGACTCCGGATGCGCTCGGGCCTTCAGTCCTGCAGGCACCCCGGTCCCATCAAGATTGCCATTGGCATAGGCCCACATGATGACTTCGCCATCGGACCGCACGGCCTGGTTAAGCCAGTATTGCGACCTTGCGATCAGCACGTCGCGGAGGGCGGGCGGAAACTGCAACTGGGGCAGGTTTCCCTGCGGAACGCCCAGGCGTCCATCCAGCCGGATGTGAAAATCATCGAAACCGTGGCCGGGTACCACCCCAGCCACCCCGGCGGTCGTGTACACCGGATCACCGCTGCCTGGTCCCCAGGTAATGCGCGTGCCGTCGCTGCGCAGCACCGAAGCCGGCGTCGCAGCACTGCAGCTCACGAGGCCGGACGGAGCAGGATTGAGCGGCTTCAGCGGATAGGGATCCACAGGGGGTGACCAGATGGCAAGCGTGCCGTCCCGGCGCACTGCGGTCAGGTACCGTCCACCGGCCACAGTCGCCAGCTGGGTTTCGTCAGGAAAGACCGTGACGCGCTGACCAGTCGCGCTTTCCCAAGCTTCGACCGTTCCCGTTCCGAGCAGGGCCACGGTAATGTAGGGATTCCCATTGGCCGGAAACACCTCGGCAAGTTCGACAACTCCGCGGACTCCCCCAAGCAGTCGGCCCACGGACTGATTCCTGCTCAGAATAGTCCCGTCCGTCCGGATCGCGAAAGCTCCGCCGAGGCCCGTGGTGATCCCCCCGCAAGGCACCACCGGATCACCGGATGTGTACTTCTCCGTCAAGTCCGTCTCGTTCCACCAGAAGGGCATCCCGTCTTCCTGAATCACCGCGGAAACCGCCGAAGCATTGCCCGATGATACCCGGCGGAACGGCCCGCCGTTGATTCTCACCTCGACCCTCGCGGATACGGCCCCCACCTTCGGCCAGACCCGCAGCGTCGGCTGCCGGAGGGGCACCGCGTGGACGTAGCTCAATTGGCCGGGCGAAAACGCGGGCGTCAGCGGCCCGCCATCATCGGCAAGAAAACGCAGGGTACGGTTGCTGCCAGGCGGTTCGCGGGTGATCCTCACCCGGTACTCCCGCGACGCGCTCCCGTCCTCGCTGAGCGTGCGGAAGACGAAGTCATTGGCACCGGGAGTCAGCGGCAGCAGGCCCGACTGCACATCCGCGGCGAGCGGCACCCCATTCCACTGCACACTGGTCCCGGTCGCCTGCGTGACCGGGAGAAAACGGATGCCGTCGCTCGCGAACGGAAGAGACATGCTGTACGTGGTCACCTCAGGCGAAAACGCCGGCGTGAGCGCACCACGGTCCGGGGTCAGCCCGAGCAGCGCCGGATTCGGAATCCGATTAACCTGGATTGTATAGGTGCGGGTGGGAGCACCATAAGGCGGCGTCACCCGCACCTCCACCACGTTCGGCCCGGGTGCCAGACTCACCGGAAGGGTGGTCGGCGAGGGAACGAAGTAATTGCCCTGCGGCGGCGGCTGGTTGTCGCTCGGAACACTGCCCCACGTCACAAGGGTACCGTCGCTCCTGAGCGCGGCACAGTAGCCGGGCGAAGCAATGGCCGTCACATTCCGCAGCCCAGCAGGCACACGCGTTCCCGGACCAGTACCAATCGCAGTCACCCGTCCATCCCGTCCCAGTGCCAGAAAACAACTGCCACTCCCGCAGATCGAGACGATATCCTTCAGCCCCGCCGGCGGCTCCACGGCCTTGTAGCCACCCGGCTGAAGCGACCAGATCCGCAGCGTTCCATCACTCCGGAGGGCAGCCACATTGAACTCGCTGCAGGCCACCATGGTGACACCCGACAGGCCCTCCGGAACCATGGCCGGAGCAAACCCGTTACGATCCCAGGCGACCACCGTGCCATCGCTCCTCGCCGCCACGGAAAGGTTGGTGTTCTGGCAGACGGACACCACCCGCGATACCCCGGCCGCCGGAAGCGGGATCCCGCCCCAGGTTGACAGGGTGCCATCACTCCTGAGGAAATGTGCGTAATAGGCACCTCCAAAAATGGCAGACACTCCCGTCTGCGCGGTAATCCATCCCGGCATGCTGAAGGACGGTGCGCGCCACACCCGCACCGTCCCGTTCTTCCGCAGGGCCATATTATATGCATGCCCGCTGGCCACCGACACCGCGTCAGCCAGATCCAGCGGCGGAAACACGGTCCCCCCAAAGTAGTTGCTTCCCCACTGCTCGATGCGTCCGTCGGTCCTCAGTGCGACCAGATAGTTCTGGGCCGCCGAAAGCGGCGCACCAGAAGCCACCGCGGTGAAGGCACCCCCATTGACGCGTGCCTCGACCACCGCCTCCGCATCCATGGCCAGCGGAGTCAGCGGCAGAAAGGGAAGATCCACACTGACACCATAAGCCATCTGATCCGGCGAAAACTGCGGCGCAGTCCCGGACGGCAGCCCAGTCAAGGCCAGCAACCGGTTCTCCGTGCCCGCCACCACCGGATCAGCCACCGCCGCCAACACGGCCACCCCCAGCAACCGGAACAGATGGCGGACAGCGCGCAGGGACGACGGACAGGCAAAAAAGTACTCGGACATAAAACAGGGCAATTTGTCAGACGCTACGGGCGGTCCATCCATCCGCAAAACAAAAGCCATCAATTTCCACGCCCCGGCAGTGACTCATTAAAGAGGACACCGAAAAGGGGAGAGACCGGGAAAGTCAGGGATAGTCGGTGCCTCAGAATAGAGGACACCGTGGCGCATGGAACCACGCCTGATGAGGGTCTCACGAGAGGTCTGGCCAGCTGTCGAGGGTCTCACGAGAGGTCCGGCCAGCTGTCGAGGGTCGTCGTTTTCGTCGCTGGTTCGCGCATCTCACGAGAGGTCTGGTCAGTTGTCTGAATCAGCCACCGGAATAAATGGCGGACGGCGCGCAGGGACGACTGGCAGGAAAAAAAGGGAGGCGCGAAAAGATCTGTCCGACTGTCGCATTACGGTGAATCGGGAGTTAGCCAACCTCATTTCGAAACGAAGGGGAACCTTCTTATCAAATGCCTGATAATCAGTAAATAGCCTCCGCAGCTCAATAATGTTATCCCCCACCATGGTAACCATACGAGACCAATATGGAATCTTTCGTTAAACGTGGGCTCTCTTCCATCACCCAACGCCATCAAGTGAGAGTGCATAAGTTCCTCGTGAAAAAAATTCGTAAACCTGTAACCGGCCATCAGGATGTATGCACCACAAGGGAATAAAGTGACTGCCAAAAGCAGACTAATTGACTTTGACAGTGTCATCACTTGCAGGCCATTGTTCACGAAACTTCTTGAGCGATTCAGCCGCTTCGTCAAAAGGTTGTTTCGCTAAGTATTGAATCAAAAGTCTCTGCACGTCAAGGGGCGAAAAGGTCTGTCCGACTGCCGCACGATGCCAAGACGCACGAACTTCCCCGGTGCGAAAAGGTCTGTCATTTTGTCAGGTCTCACAAGAGGTCTGGCCATTTGTCTGGGGGTCTCACGAGAGGTCTGGCCATTTGTCAGAGAGGGTCTCACGAGAGGTCTGGCCAGCTGTCGAGGTTCGTCGTTTTCGTCGCTGGTTCGCGCATCTTACGAGAGGTCTGGTCAGTTGTCTGAATCCGCACGCAGGACAAGAGCTTCAGCAAGTTTCATGATCTGACGGTGGAGGGAGCACAGCTCACGGTCAATGAGATTCCTCAGAGGAGACCCGACTCCGCATCGACTCAGAATCATTGATGCCGCGGTTCCCTCTGCGGGCGGAGAGGCGGGGGTGACTCAGAAATGATGACACCGTGGGCGATGATGCCCCGATGAGCAAAACGAGCCTCAAAGAGTATCTGAAACCGCAGCGGGAGCGCTACGCCCAGCCGCCCCGCCGCCAACAAAAGGACAGGCCTCTTGAACGCCCAATGTTCAAAAGCGGTGGGCGTGGCTGGTGGTGATGCTGACTGCGGGGCGGTGGGTGGTGAGCCGACCGAAGGGAGACAGCCGTCGAAGAAGACTTCAACATAATGACGGCAACCGAGGATGGCCCGCAGACAGCAGCACCACGGGCCGCGTGGGTAGGCTTGGCTTGCGCCGGGCGGTGGGAGCATGAGGCATGACAGCGGCGGGGCTTTGGGTGGTTGGCCGCTGGCGTGACTCATGCTTCAAGTGGGCGGCGCCTGACGGCCATGCGGCCTGAGCCTGGCCGCTGCACAGTGAGGAACGAACGGAGCAGCCACCTACCGGGAAGGAGGTAACTACACACAATGCGCTGTAGTGTGGCGAGGCTTTGCGAGCGCACAGTAGGCCGCCGGGTCCCGCTGCTCGGAGCGGGTGGCGGCCTACTGCACACTACTCCGCATTGTGTCGTAGTTACCGTCTTGGGCGCGGAGCCGTGGAGCTTTGCGACACGCACTGAACCGCGGTTGGTTCTCACCGGTGCGGAGCTGCGGCGTTACGGAAAGCCGCACTGTTCCTTGCGGTGGGGGTTGGAGAGGGCGGAGCATTCCAGTGGTGGGCAAGGCACGGAGTCGCGAGCTTTGCGAAGCGCTGGAGTTGCGGGAGGCCGGTTGCCTGCTGCGTCACGAGTCATCGGCCTTGCCGATGACTGCCAAGCTCAGGCACCGGCGGGGTTGGGAAGCAACGTTGCAGGCCGGAGAGACGTTGCACTCGCCCCACGCTCACGAACGCCGCTTGAGCACCAACCACAGCAGGCCACACGTCGCCACGATCAAGACGACGATCACTGACCACGGCGTTGGTGAAGTTGGTTCGTCGCTCGGTGTCGATGTTGGTGATGTCGAGGGGGCTTTCGTCGGTGATGACAACTGCGGAGTTGGCGGTGGATTTATGCTTTTGCTTAGTGTCAGTTCCGCGTGCCTTTCTGGCCGAGGTTCGGCATTTATTTTTGGGTCTAGTGTCTTCACCCAAAAATCAGATTCATCTGCACCCATGCTGTTACGCCATGCTTCGCTGTTGCGTCGCACTACTCCAATTCCACCCCTCGACGGGTATCGTTCCAAGTGCAAAAACACGATGTCAGTTCCAATAAGCCAGAGCACTGCTGTAGATTTGACTTCGGCGACATCGCCGTAATTGGGAACATTCGCAACAGTCCTACCCTGTCCGAGTTCACTTTTCAAAGAACGGGCCATCTTATCAAAAAGCTCCGATGCAGCCTCCGGACTGAGCAACGGTTCCTTGGTCCACAACCGGAGCTCACTCTGAGTCTCCGCTTTGAATGCGACCTCTCCGTCAAAAACGCCACCAAAGGCGCTGATCGGCTTTAGCGCTCTTCTTTGGTCATCCTTGGTCTGAGGTGTCACTGTGATCTGTTCCAAATAAGGCTCCATCGCTGAGGCACGTCGAGCCTCTTTGATAAGGCCGACCAAGTCAGCATCAGCGCTGTAAGCACTGCTTACATGGACGAGGCAGGCAGCAGCCAACGATAGATAGGAGATGAACTTCATTGGGCTGGCTGGGTGTATAAGTCTTCGATCGACGCATCGGCCATTGCTTGCGCGGCCTCTTCCCTCATGCGGTCGGCAGTAGAAGACAGAGAAGCATTGCCCTCATTGAAGAGGAGATCAGCGCGGTTATTCGACATCCACTCAAGCTCAATCAACGCTGCCCGACAGGGCGTGTGCCCTGGGATATTCCCGTTGTAGTTCGGCGTCGTATTGTTCGTGCTATCCGAGCAAGTATCCAAGCCCTTTTGCAAGTTTGCTTCGTGAGTCTCGGAGGTGATTCCATCTGTGGCAGCATTGCGGCTCTCCTCTGGTTCGCCCGCTGCAATCGCTCTTTGAACAGCTTGGCGAAGCCTAACAGCTAGAGCCTGATCTTCCGAGAGATTGTGATTCCCTGTGGAGTCCCACATTCCGAAAGGGTGACGGCGCAAGGGCACGCCATCGACCCCATTGAAGTGGATACTGACATAAACATCGCAGCCATTCTCTCTTGCTACTCGTGTTCGATCAGGAAAAGAGAGGTTTCCGGTTCCTGTCCGAGTCATGTATACCTTAACAGGCAAACGCTCGGCATCTCTACGGCGACGCAGGTCAGCCGCCATTCGTGTGCCAATATCAAGAGCAAACTCATGCTCTAATGCTCCCGTTGTGACACCAGAACCTCCAATAGCATTCGAACCACCCGCTGCTCCGACTCCATGTCCTGGATCGATGACGATAACGCCGGGGACTTCCAAATCTATGAGTTCAATTGGTGTGGTTGATCCCTCGATTTGAATCTTGATGCGAGCTTGGTTCAGGCCCCAAGGCGGCACATTCACTCGAATGGCAGTGAAGCCATTGGCATCAACCGTGGTTTCACCCTGTTCTTGTGAGACTGTTCGATAAGCATTGGCCCCGTAGGTTGTTGAAGCTTCAAACCTGTTGCGGTGAGCCTCCGCCGCTGTGGCCCAATCCCCACGGAATCGCGGTTGGCTGGCCCCTGTTGGAGTGAACTTCGCTTCCATCGACCAAGTCACTTTCTTGTCTTTGAGTGCAGAGCCGATACTGACCTTCAATTCTCGATGTGCGATGCGGTTATTGGCAGCGTCTTCCTCAACCATGCCGTTCGCTTTAGGTAGTGCGACAGGCTTGTTTGAGTCGGCAATTTCTGTGCCTGTTTCGTCTTTAAGCTTTGGTGCCAGATCGACTACCTCAATGGGCAGGAGGCGCACCACCTTCAAATACTCACCCACTTGAGAATGCGGCATCTCAGGGTTCGCAGGTCCATTCGGCACCGAGTACTGTGGCACCACGTCATGCGGTGCCGAGTACAAAGAACCCCGA
>JBDKER010000047.1:0-27794 GCA_039795165.1 Verrucomicrobiota bacterium
AGCGGCGAACTGCTCGGCCCCTACATTTGGGACCACCAGCTCCTCCGGGTCATCAAGGACGAGATCTTCGAGCGCTTCCTTGTCTACCTGCATTCCCGCAGCAAGATTGACAAGCGCCGCCTCCGCCGTATCATCCAGTCATTGCCCGATCCCGCCATGCGCCGCACCGCCTTGACCCTCGCCGAACAGTTCCGCATGGAAGGCCGCGAAGAAGGTCGCTCCCAGGGCCGTGAAGAAGGTTCGCTCAGGGCCAGTCAGCGGCTTGTCCTCGACGCCCTCGACCTGCGCTTCGGTCCGGTTCCCGCCGGACTGCGCGAAGCCATCGAATCGATCGGCAATCCGGAGAAGCTCCGCAGCCTCCACCGGGCTGCCATCGTGGAGGATTCGATCGAATCCTTCTCCGCCTCCCTCTGAGCGAGACCGGACGAGAGAAACGGATGCCGAGGAGAAAATGTTCCAAGAGGTCTGGTCATTTGTCGCCCGTCCCATCGCTAGGAAATGGCGCGCCCCTACAGGGCTTCGGTGATTTGTGCATCGTTGACCTGGGCCGTTGGCCCAGGCTGGTATAGGGCGCGCCGTTGGCGCTCAAGGCGGGAGGAACGGAGCGTGGACTTTCCAGTCCACGTTTGGATTCGGGGTTGGCGAGATGCTAAGCGGTCTGGTCATTTGTGCCAATGGTCATTTGTGCCACGAGGGCCAACGGCCCGCCGCGCGAAAAGGTCTGGCCTTCTGTCGGGAAATCGTCCGGCATCGTGAGGCTCTCGCGCCCCTTCAGGGCGCCTTGATGGGTGGGGGTCGGTTACCTGGGGCATCGCCGTGCTCAGCCCCAGGCTGTCCTCTCGGTCCCCGTTGGGGACGCACGGGTTCAGTGGAGGCACGCGTGGTCGGAGAGGTCTGGCCTTCTGTGGTCGTTGGGGACGCACGGATTCGGTGAGAGGCGCGCGAAGAGGTCTGGGCATTTGTCACGGAAGCGATCGCTCCCTTCCGCCAGTACCTGCCCGACTTCGCGTACCGGCTCATTCAGGTGGCCGCCATTCCCTTCGATGCCATCCGCGGCACGCCCGACGGCATTTTTGTGCTCCGCGTCCTCAAAGCCGAACGCAGCGGCGAACTACTCGGTCCCTACATCTGGGACCACCAGCTCCTCCGGGTCATCAAAAACGAGATCTTCGAGCGCTTCCTTGTCTACCTCCATTCCCGCAGCAAGATTGACAAGCGCCGCCTCCGCCGTATCATCGAGTCACTGCCCGATCCCGCCATGCGCCGCACCGCCTTGACCCTCGCCGAACAGTTCCGCATGGAAGGCCGCGAAGAAGGTCGCTCCCAGGGCCGTGAAGAAGGTTCGCTCAGGGCCAGTCAGCGGCTTGTCCTCGACGCCCTCGACCTGCGCTTCGGTCCGGTTCCCGCCGGACTGCGCGAAGCCATCGAATCGATCGGCAATCCGGAGAAACTCCGCAGTCTCCTCCGGGCCGCAATCGTGGCAGATTCGCTCGAGTCCTTCTCCGCCGCCCTCTGAGCAGAGCGGACTCTCCAACCCGCGTCGTCCTCATGTAACACGAACGGAGCGCGGGTTTTCCAACCCGCATCTTGTCCCCATGCCGAGGCACGGCGGACGGAAAGGCGCGAAAAGGCCTGTCCTATTGTCGCTCGGGGATCGGATGGCGCGCACCTACAGGGCTCCGGGGATCTGTGTGCCCATAACCTGGGCCGATGGCCCAGGCTGGTATGGGGCGCGCCGTTGGCGCTGAGGGCACCCGTTGGATCAATGCAAAAGGCCTGTCCTTTTGTGAAAATCCGTCGTTTTAGCCGTTTGTTTTCGGTTGGGCGCAAAAGGTCTGTCCTTCTGTCGCTCTAGGCCGGGGACTGGAATGTCCCCGCTCCGTTCTTTCTCCGGGCCGATGCGAAAAGGTCTGGCCTTTTGTGCGCATCCGTCGCCTCCGACGATCCACGAATCTCACGAATGATCTGATCCGCCTGTTCCTGAGCCATTCGTGCTGATTCGCGGACGCGAAAAGGCCTGTCCTTTTGTGCAAATCAGTCGTTTTAGCCGTTTGTTTTCGGTTGGGCGCAAAAGGTCTGGCCTTTTGTCGTTCCGGGGTTGGATCAATGCAAAAGGCCTGTCCTTTTGTGCCACGCCGGCGCGTGGTGCCGCGGTGCAGCGCGAAAAGGTCTGTCCTTTTGTCACATTCCGTCGCCTCCAACGATCCACGAATCTCACGAATTTCACGAATGTTCTCATCCGCCCGTTCCTGAGCCATTCGTGCTGATTCGTTCCATTCGTGGTTCCACCTTCCGACATCACCGTATCCGCCCTCTCCCCCACCACTCCATGCGAAAAGGTCTGGCCTTTTGTGAACATCCGTCGTTTTAGTCGTTTGTTTTCGGTTGGGCGCAAAAGGTCTGGCCATCTGTGCCACGCCGGCGCGTGGTGCCGCGGTGCAGTGCGAAAAGGTCTGGCCTTTTATCGTTCCGTCCATTTGTCGTTCCATTTGTCGTTCCAAAAGGTCTGGCCATTTGTCGTTCGGGGATCGGATGGCGCGCCCCTACAGGGCTTCGGGGATTGGGGCGTCGGTAACCTGGGCCGCTGGCCCAGGCTGGTATGGGGCGCGCCGTTGGCGCTGAGGGCCGGGGGTTGGCCGGTGCGCAAAAGGTCTGTCCCTCTGTCGCTCTAGGCCGGGGACAGGAATGTCCCCGCTCCGTTCTTTCTCCGGTCTTTCTCCGTTCCGGATTCCGCACTCGCGCACGATCTCATTCTTGCGCTTCCGCCGCATTCCTGCCATGGATTGACTTTTCCAACGCAACCCCACCGCACCACCCGCCCCCCTCCCCATGAAAGTGATTGTCCTCGTCAGCGGCGGAATGGATTCGGTCACGGCCCTCTACCTCGCCCACCGCGATCACGAGGTCGTCGGTGGACTCAGCTTTGATTACGGATCGAAACACAATCACCGGGAAATCCCGCTGGCCCAGTGGCATTGCCAAAACCTCGGCATCCCCCACACGACCATCCCCCTCGGCTTCATGGCCGAACACTTCACGTCCCACCTCCTCACCTCCGGCGGCGACATCCCGGACGGCCATTACGAGGAGGAATCCATGAAGCAAACCGTCGTCCCCTTCCGCAATGGCATCATGCTCGCCATCGCCACCGGCCTCGCCGAATCCTTCAACGCCAACGGCCTCGTCATCGCCGCCCACAGCGGCGACCACGCCATCTACCCGGACTGCCGCGAACCCTTCCTCCACGCCATGGCCGACGCCATGAAGTCAGGTACCTACGCCGGAATCGAACTCCTCCGTCCCTTTACCACCACCGATAAAGCAGGCATCGCCTCCCTCGGCCACCAGCTCGGCGTCGAATTCGCCCAAACATGGTCCTGCTATAAAGGCGGCCACACCCACTGCGGCACCTGCGGCACCTGCACCGAACGCCGCGAAGCCTTCCTCCTCGCCAACCTACCCGACCCCACCACCTACCTCGCCTCCCCACCGCTGCCAGACAGGCCGGTGGGGTGAGAATTCTGGCACAGGGCACCCCAATCTTGCGTTTTACCGCATTGCCGAGACGGGTTGAATTTTCCCACGCAACCACTCAGCCGATTGCCTTCCCATGCGGGACAACCTGTTCCTCGAGATCCCGCACGAATCATGGCTCTGTGAAAACGAGCTGGCCTTCGCCGTGGCGGATGGCTTCCCGGTGACCCCGGGGCACACGCTGGTCATCACGAAACGCCAGGTTCCCACATGGTTCGACTGCACGCCGTCGGAACAGCAGTCGCTCATGGATCTCGTGAATGTGGTCCGCGACCGACTCGACCGCACGCTGCAGCCCCGACCGGATGGCTACAATGTCGGCTTCAATGCGGGTTCCGCAGCAGGACAAACGGTTCCGCACGTGCATGTTCACGTGATTCCGCGCTACGCTGGCGATGTCGACGACCCCCGCGGCGGTGTCCGCCACGTCATTCCCGGGAAGGGCAACTACCTTCGCGGCAACGCCAGCGCCGTTCCCGGACGTCCATCCGCCGCTCCGCCCTCGCTTTCCACGGGGCATCCCGACAATCCCTTGTGGCCACGGCTCGCGCACCGGCTCCCGGCGGCCGCGGAAATCGATATCCTCGCTGCCTTCGTGCAGCCCTCGGGACTCGATGTCGTGCAGTCGTCGCTCTTTGCCGCCCTGCGCGCGGGTGCCGCCATCCGCATCCTCGTGGGCGATTACCTCGGCATTTCGTCGCCGGAAGCCCTGCGCCGTCTCTTCGTCTGGAACGATCTCCTCGCCGCGGAATCAATCGACGCCAAACTCGCGGTCCGACTCGTCCGCACGGCTCATCTCCGGGGCGCTCCGGAGTCGTTTCATCCAAAAGCATGGCGCATCGCGGATGCAGCCGGAGCCCTCGCGGTCGTCGGCAGCAGCAACCTCTCGCGCGCAGCTCTCGTCTCGGGCGTGGAATGGAACGTTCTCCTGCACGACGGCGCGGCTCAGCTCCACGCTGAACTGAATTCGGCATTCTCTGCTCTCTGGGATCATGCGGTGCCGCTTTCCCCGGTGGTCATTGCGGAATACGCGGCCTCCGCCGCTACGGCCCGCGCCGCCCCATCGCTTCAGCCGGAAACGGAGGATGCGCCAGCCGCTCCGCCGGAACCCCGGCCATGGCAGTCGGGCGCTCTCGAAAAACTCGCGCAGCTGCGCCACGATGGTTTCCGCCGTGCCCTCATCGCCGTGGCCACCGGACTCGGTAAAACATGGCTCGCGGCCTTCGATGCCATCCAAATGGGCCACACTCTCGGCCATTGCCCGCGCATTCTCGTGGTGGCCCACCGCGCCGAAATCCTCACGCAGGCGGAAGCCACGCTCCGCACCGCCCTCAGCCATTCATGGCCGCATGTCCAGACTTCATGGTTCCTCGGCCCGCACGCGGATTCGGACGGCGACCTCGTGATCGCTTCGGTTCAGAAGCTCACCCGGCCGGAGGGCCTCGCGATGCTCGATGCCATCTGCTTCGATTACGCGATCATCGATGAGGTCCATCACGCCAATGCTCCCAGCTACCGCCGTGTCCTTGCACGGCTGCGGGCGAACTTCACGCTGGGCCTCACGGCGACCCCGGAACGTGCGGATGGCCAGGACGTCGCCGCACTCTTCGATGATGTCCTTGCATGGCAGGCCACCATCGGCGATGGCATCTCGGAGGGTTCGCTGGTCCCGTTCCATTACACGGGCCTCAAGGACGATGTCGATTTCTCCCAGATCCCATGGCGCAGCGGACGATTCGACCCGGACATTCTGGAGCTGAAGCTGGAAAACAGCGAACGCATGGAGCGGCTCTGGAAGGCATGGCAGACGGACGCGGACGCCCGCACCATTGTCTTCTGCTGCTCGCAGCGCCACGCCCGCTTCGTCCGCCAATGGCTGCAGCAGCGCGGAGTCGAAGCAGCCGCGGTCTTCGCCGGTGATGGCTCGGACCCGCGCGCGGATTCCATGGAACGCTTCGCCTCGGGCTCGCTCCGCGTTCTCTGCGCAGTCGATCTCTTCAATGAGGGACTCGATATCCCGGCGGTCGACCGCATCGTCATGCTCCGGCCCACGGAATCGAAGGTCATCTTCCTCCAGCAGCTCGGCCGCGGTCTCCGCGCCTCGGATGGGAAAAGCCGTCTCAAGGTCATCGACTTCGTCGGCAATCACCGGGTCTTCGCCTCCCGCATGATCCATCTGCTGTCGCTCACGGGCGAACGCCCGAACTGGGACCGCGTCCGCGATCTCACCAACGGAGCACCGCTTCCGCTCCCTCCGGGCTGCATGGTCGATGTCCAACTGGAGGCCATCGATCTCCTCCGCTCGCTCCTCCCGTCCACCAAGGGCGCTGCGGTGGAAGCGTACCGCTCGATGCGCGATGACCTCGGACGCCGCCCCACGCCGTCGGAATTGTTCTTCGCGGGCTACCTCCCGTCGGTCATCGTCGCGAAGGCGGGATCATGGTTCGACTTCGTTCATGCGGAAGAGGACTTCTCGCCCGCGGAAACGGAGGCGTTCCTCGCATTCGAGCCGTGGCTCACCATGCTCGGCACCACGCAGCTCAACAAATCCTACAAAATGATCGTGCTCCGGGTCCTCCTCGACCACGGCTCGTTCTGGGATGGCATGGACCTCGTCCCGCTCGCGGCGGCCTGCCGCACGTTCCTGCTCGCCCATCCCACCCTGCGCGCGGACCTCCCGCCCACCAAGGAATTCCCCGACCCCGCCAACGCGCCCATCGAACAGTGGGCCCAATGGTGGGCGCAATGGCCTCTCTCCAAATGGAAGAATCCTCAGTCGGGCCGCTCGTGGTTCGAACTCTCCCATAACCGTTTCTATCCCGCATTCGATTGCCCCAATCACCTGCGTGATTCCTTCGCAGCTCTCACGTCGGAATTGGTCGACTTCCGCCTCGCCCAATACATCCAGAACCGACTCGCCCCAGCCGCTCCTCCGGATTCCCCGGCCTTCGAGGCGAAGGTCAGTCACTCGGGCGGCAAACCAATCCTCTTCCTGCCCACCGTTGAGAAGTTTACCAACCGACCCACCGGACCCACCTCTGTCTCCCTCCCGGACGGTTCGGCGTGGATCTTTCACTTCGTCAAGGTCGCCGTCAATAAGGCCTACCCAGCCGCCTCGTCCGCCAATCCGAAAAACGAACTCGCCTCTCTGCTCACCTCATGGTTCGGCCCGGACGCCGGGCTCCCGGGCACGAACTTCCATGTCTCCTTCTCCCTGAAAAACGGAAGCTGGCACATCACACCAGACACGGCCGCAACCTACATCGCCACGTCAGCAACGGAACCAACCCGCACAGACCCACCGCCGCGGCCGCCTCTCGTCGACAACCCGCCAGCCGCCGCCCGATTCGCCTCTCACGTCCCCTTCTACACGCTCGAACCAGCCGCGGGCCTCTGGAGCGATCAACACAGCCCGGAAATCGCTGGCTGGATCGCCGCCCCGGGCCACCGGCTCCGCCAAGGCATGTTCGCCGCCAGAATCCGCGGCCATTCCATGGAACCCACCATCCCGGACGGTGCCCTCTGCCTCTTCCAAACCCCTACCCCAGGCTCACGCAATGGCCGCATCGTCCTCGTCCAGCTCAACTCCCTCGGCGACCCGGAAACCGGCGGCCGCTTCACAGTAAAAAAGTACCTCTCCTCCAAATACCCCACCGACGACTCGTGGTCCCATTCCCAAATCTCCCTTGTCCCCATCAACCCCTCCTTCCCCACCATCCCCCTCAACCCCTCCAACGCCCAAGACCTCCTCATCATCGGCGAATTCATCGCAGTCATCGAGGGGGCGGGAGAGAAAGCTAAGGAGTGACGGATTGGATAGTGTTCCAATCATGGTTTGTCACCAGCTAACCTTTAATGGCCCACTTTCCTGAATTCTCCCCAGAAGGCCCGGAAGAGTCCCTTGAACAAACCAGAGGATCGTGCCGTCACCGTCCTGAACTCGGTATCGATCAATTCGACCACTCCCTTACTGAACCAAACCGCCCCATCGCTCTCCGCCAGCTCTACCTCATCCCCGACCTCAAGATCACAGTGATCCGGAAGATCCGGCATCTGAACACGCTCAAGGTCGTAAAAGTACAGCCGCGCTGGATCTCTCACAGCAGTCCCGTCAACAAACCCTAGCAGATTCGCTTCGACCATTCCTGTTGATTCATCCGAGCAAAGAACTATCGCCTGCATCCCCCGCTCCCAACGGTCGAGACACCTCACCAGCTCCCCCCTCTTGAGATCCATGGTTCCCGGCGGTGGGACTTTTGCATAGTGCTTTTCAATCCGAATCACCTCCACAATCATGCCCACCGCCTGGATGAACTCGACTTTCGCAGTTACTCCCCCGGCATGATAGACAATGTCGGAACCCGTGTGCATCTGACTCATCGCCGAAAGCTCTAGCAGATCATCTTCGGAATTGTCGGCAATCGTCGAGATTTTCCGGAGGAGCTTGATGACGTTCTTGTTCTCGAAACGGAAATGCTCTGAATCATGCGCTGCCAGATTCCTCAGCTTGGCGACAATTTTGATGTCTTCGTAGGTGGTCTCATCAATCCACCCCATCGCGTAGGCGATTTGGTACTTGGCGAAGAGTGACGAAAAACACCCCTGAGACTCTGGAGCGAACAAGTTATCACGGAATTTGTGAATCTTACCGGGAAGATGATGGTCGGTGGCTGACATTTTGGCCACGATGAGATTCCTGAGTTCATCGTCGATCAGCGCGACGCCAGTAATCACCACTCCGCGATCGGACTCATTAAAGACCGGGAACCATTGAACCGCGGCGGAATCTTCTTTGCTCAGGTCGTGACTCATCGTCGTGGTGCTTATGGGTTCAGTAGTACTCCCGGATGTAGCCGTAGGATTTATCGAAAAGCTCGTGGTCTGTGTGCAGCTTGTACTTGAGGAGAGCGCGCCGCAGCGCCTGTTTCACTTCCCGTTCACCCTGTGCGGTGGCCTGCCATCCATCGAAGCGGACCTGCTTCACGATGGCGTCGATGTCGGCAACGATGCGCTCGACAATCACATGAGTGTGCCTGCCCTTTACCTCGTTGAACAGCTCGGTCAGAGCGGACAGCGCCCGATCCTGCTCCTCAGCGGGTTCCACCTGCTTTTCGGCCTCCACGGTATCCTTCGCGACCTCGAGAATGGCTTTCAGAAACTCGAGGCTGTTCAGCAGGCCCTGTTCGTGCTTCTCGCGGATCTTCTCCAGCCGCTCGCCTAGTTCCTTGAACTTCGGATCGCCGGCATGCTTTCTGAGCCTGGCGATCAACTGAATCTCGAGTTCCCTCGCCTTTTTGCCCGGATCCGCATCCTTGAGCATGCTGTCGAGCACATCAGCATCGAGGACGATGGCGTCGATGTCATCCCGCACGGCTTCGACATGGACGTTCTGATTGATCAGATCGATTGTCTTCGCACCAAGCCGGTGCCAGAGCAGCCGCCCGCTGCCACTGACTGGTTTCACGGATTCGTAGACTTGCGTCAGCCATTTGAAATCCTGCTCATAGGGAACGAGACAGGGATCCGGAGACAGGGCGTCCCAGATCTTTCCCAGCACGCTGTATTCGGCGGCAAATCTATCGCGGGTCGCGTTGTCGGGCAGGTGCTGCTGGGCCTCAAGCAGACCTTCGTACCCGCCAATGCTGCGGTCTACCTTCGGGAAAAACGCGAGACACTTCTGCATCTGCACCGGCAGTTCCTTGCGGAGTTCATCGATGTTGCTCACGACCTGCTGAACCGCTTTCTCATCAAAGTTCAGGGCACGGGCCACGTCGTCGAAGATCCCGATATAGTCCACAATCAAACCGTGCGTCTTCGTCTGGCCGTACGTCCGGTTCACCCGGCAGATGGCCTGAAGGAGGTTGTGGTCCTTCATCGGCTTGTCGAGGTACATGACCTGCAGGATGGGCGCGTCGAATCCGGTGAGCAGTTTACTCGTCACGATCACGAACTTGAGTGGGTCCGCAGCATCCCGGAACCGGTCGAGCAGCTTTTCTTCGGTGTCCCGGTCTCGGATGTGCTCTTTCCACTCGGGTTTGTCGTGCTGGGCGCTGCTCATTACGATGGCGCTGGCCTCGGGGCCGATGAGTTCGTCCATCACTTTCTTGTAGAGCACGCAGCACTCGCGGTCGAAGACCACCACCTGCGCCTTGAAGCCGTTCGGCTCCACCTTTGTCTGGTAGTGCCCCACGATGTGCTCCACCACGGCCCGCACGCGCTCCGGGTTCTTCACCAGCACGGCCATCTTGGCGGCGCGTTTAGCGAGGTCGTCGCGGTCCTGCTCGCTCAGGTCGCCGGTGATCTCCTTGTAGGCTTCATCAATCGCCGCCTTGTCAATTTTAAGCTTCACTGCCGGAGCTTCGAAGTGCAGCGGCAGCGTCGCCTTGTCGCGGATGCTGTCCTGGAATGAGTAGCGACTCATGTAGCCCTGCACGTCCTCGTCCGCGCCAAAGGCCCAGAAAGTGTTGCGGTCCGCTCGGTTGATCGGCGTGCCGGTCAGGCCAAAGAGGAAAGCATTCGGCAAAGCCTCGCGCATTCGGCGTCCGAGATCACCTTCCTGGGTTCGATGGGCTTCATCGACCATGACGATGATGTTCTTGCGCTCGCACCACGCCGAACCCTCACCCCTAGCCCCTCTCCCAGAGGTAGAGGGGAGATGATCTGCGATCCTCTTCAAAACAGACTCGGGATCGTTTTCGAACTCAGCATTCGTGAAGCGCAGTACGGTATTGCCGAGTGAGGTCAGTTGTTTATCACGCTTGGCGTCCTTGGGTTTTCGTTCTTCATGAATCGGCCCGTCGAACTCCACGACGAGACGCGCCTCGTGACAGTAAAAATCCACGATGTAATCCCCGATCTGATGCTGCCGACGAAACTTCGCGTCTCTGATTTGTCGATTGCGGCACAGTTCCCAGAACACCTCTTCCGCCGGAGTCTGCTTTTGGCGCAGTTCACGAGCCCGCTCAACAAGACCGGCAACCTCGAAGCCTCCGCGATAGTTGCTCCCGCTCCCCCTGGGAGAGGGCTGGGGTGAGGGTGATTGGAGTGGAGAGCCGAACTTGTGGATCGTCGTAATCAGAACCTTCCGAACATCCTGCCGGATCAATCGCTGCAACTCCTCCCGGCTATCCACTCCGATCATGTTCGGCACGTCCGCCGCGTTGAAAGTGGCGCTGATCTGCGTGTCGAGGTCGATGCGGTCCACCACGATCAGCACCGTGGGATTGCCCAGGCGCGGATGCATCCGCAGCTTCTGCGCGGCGAAGACCATGAGCAGGCTCTTGCCGCTGCCCTGGAAATGCCAGATGAGACCCTTCTTCGGATACCCGGCCACCACGCGGGCCACCATCTTGTTGGTCGTCTCGTACTGCTGGTAGCGGCAGATCACCTTGATACGCCGATGCTTCTTGTCCGTGGCGAAGAGGGTGAAGTTTTGCAGGATGTCCAGCACCACGCCGGGCCGCATCAGGCTCTCCACCGTCGCGCGCACATGGCCCAGATTGCCCTCCTCCTGATGCTCCTCATCGCGCCACGGCCCCCAGAGGTCGATGGGCATGCGGATGCTGCCGTAGCGCAGCACGCGCCCTTCCGTGGCAAAGGAGAACACGTTCGGCACAAACATGGCCGGGACCTCCTTCTCGTAGATCTCGTTCACCTGATACGCCCCGTCGAACCACGTCACCGCGCTGCGCGTCGGCGTCTTCGCCTCGCCGATCACCAGCGGCAGACCGTTCACCAGAAAGACCACGTCGAAGCGTTTCTCCACGCTGCCCGTCTGGTAGGTCCACTGGTTCGTCACCGTCAGCCGGTTCTTCGCGGGCTGGGTGAAATCGACCAACCGCACCGCCACATGCTCGCCGTTCAGGCCAAAGGGCATCGTCTTCTCCCCACGCAGCCAGGACATGAAGTTCTCGTTCGCCCGCACCAGACCGTCGCCACCCACGGCGAGAAGGATGGCCCGCAGCGCATAGATCACCTCGTCCGCCCGGTCTGGCTGCTCGGCGATCTCGGGGTTCAGAGCGATGAGCGCCTCCCGCACCCACGGCTCCAGCATCACCTCGCCCGGCTGACGCGGCAGCGCCGTCGCCGCCACGTAGGTCCAGCGCGATGGCTTGAACTCCTCACCCAACGAACCGCCCCAGCCCGCAGGCGGGTCCTCGCGCAGCACCGAACTGCCCGCGCCGCTGCCGAGGCTGGTCGCGGCGTCGAGGATCATCTGCTCGACGGTGTTGGATTCGGTGAAGCTCATGGGGTCAGCAAAGTGTGTTTATCGATTTGGCGAACAACCCCGCATCGCTCGCCAAGTGCATCTCCAGAGCACGGACAGCGGCTTCGACCTTGTCCAGATTCTCCAAAATTCGATCCTGCTCATCCACGTCGGGAATACTCACCGGAAGCTCTCGTTGTGCTAGAATCCCAATGTAGTCACGGGTGGATTGCTTGGCACGAACTTGGAACACTCGTTGGAACTGCTCGGAGTTGAGAACCGCCAACAAAAACTTCGGGCGCAGCCGCTTCGAGTCCTTCACGCGGTAGTATGTCACTTGGGGTGTGAGCATGACAAATTCTCCGACACTGTCCGGGACAACGGTCGTCAGCCCAATGCTGCCTTTGTGACTGAGCAGAATGTCTCCTGGTTTTGCGAAGCCAATTCTCAACTTCTTAGCCACGGCCTCCGGGATGCGCTTGCAGGTATTCAAAGCGAGTCGCCCATCTTGGATGTCGTTCGCCATCACGAAAGGAATGCCTTCAGGAACGTAGTCCTTTGCCGTCGGATGCAGTTCGCCATGATTCCCGTCCTGCGGCGACTCGATGACACCTGCGTCTATCAACTCCTGAACCGTTCGGAATCGAAGGTGCTTGTCGGTCAATTTATCAAATGCGTCTCTGAGGAAGACATTTCGATAACTCTCCGCAGAATTGAATACTTCAGTCGTAGCTGAGGCGGCGGCATCCACCGCCCAGAGGATCTCCGCGATGCGGCGCTGCTGGTCGAGCGGCGGGAGGTCGAAGCTTTCCAGCTTGAGCGTGGTCCAGTTGATGGTGGGCGAGAGCGAGCCGACGGAAATCTCGACGGCGCGGTTCATGAAGCGGTCGCTCATCATGAGGAAGGGCAGGAACTCCGGCAGAACCTTGTCCGGCCTGGCCCGGATGACCATGGCATGAGCGGAGCAGATGCCGCCGAACTCCGCCACGGCCAGCTTCCGCTGATAGGCGCGGCGTTTGCCAAAGATGATGTCGCCCTTCCGAAAGCGCAGCTTCGTGCCCGTGACATCGCTGCCCTTCCCCCAGCGCCGGATGTGCAGGCACTGCGGGTCCAGATGCTCCAGCCCCACATAAATCTCCTCCTGCGCATCCTTCGGCTCCGCCCGCTCCCCGATGTTCTCCGCGAACGCCCCAAACGCCATGCGCTTCCAGCCCGTGCGGTCGAAGAGCGGGAGCGAGGCCCAGGCGGGGTTGGGTGAAAGGCTATGCATTGGCGACCTTGTTTCCGATGTGTGCAATGTAGTTCGATTCCACGAACGAACGCAGCGACCTAGGACACTTTGCCCTCAGCGCCATTTCCGCCATTGCATTGTCCCTTCCAAGGGTGACGGAGACACGGGGAGGTGTGGTGTGCTTTGCGCAAAATTTCGAGATTGAGGAGTGAACTGAGGACAAGAAGTCCAAAAGAAATTTGAGCAGATACTTTCCACGAGTGAAACAACGACCCTTCTCGGCCGCCCTGAATTCGGCTTCTACCGCATCAAGGGCTGCGTCAGTGGCCACGCTCATACCCAGCTTTGAAGCAGCCGCAGACAATCTGGAGTTTCGAGTGGCGTATTCAGGTTTGACCACGATAGCGCCGTCTACATAAGAAAAGAAGACCGAAGGATCAAAGTTCTTTAGATGAGGCCGAAGGCCTTCCCGCCGCCATATCACGACCTGTGCCATGAGAGGAACGATTGCCTCTCGGAACACTAACAGGTTCGACTCGAACAAGACACGAAGTTTGTCGGATTCGTCGGGGGTCAGCTTGGTAACCCCCATTATTTCTTCAAGCGTTCTCTCCGCGACCCGGTAGTTTACGATCTCACATTCAATTGAGTAATGGTCTGAAACGTAAAGATTCACTCCGTTTGGGTGCGGTTCTGGGATAATTTCTGAAAAATCGCGGTCCACATAAAAACACACACAACCTTCAGGATAACGCTGCCATTCCTTGAGTTGAAACGCCTCCAAGACTTTCTTTTTGGTTCCAACAGGAATGAGCTTAATGATCCATCCCTCTGGTAGAAGTGGCTCGATTGCTCCGCGATAGAATGCTGGATCATCCCTGCCTTCGACCAAACCATAAACAATAGGGCGGTCAGGCCGGTAATAGTGCATGAACTCGTGGAAAACAACGTTGCCGGAGTCTGCGGCCTCAGTCAGTGAATCAACGGTTATCATCGGGTGTTTGAAGGCTGATAAATTCCCCGAGTGAATGGGCATAGGGCCTCAACTCATTTTCGAAGATGAATGGAGAGTGAGTCACTGCGATCAATCCGGAGCAAAAATCTCCGCTCCGTATATCTTGGAGAAAACGTCTTTGCCATGGAACTGAAAGCGATAGTTCTGGTTCATCGATCAAGACAAAAAAACTTTTTGTCCCTGACAAATACAAATGGCTAAACAAGGAAACGATCTGCTTTTCGCCTGAGGACAGTTCGCTCAATGGAATATCCGTTTCGGTGCTTGTTGACTGCTCAGTTGGAACGATTCGAAACGCGAACTGTGATCGATCATATTTAAAACGCTTATCGCGAATATACTCCGAACAAAGAGAGCAGAAGGTAGTAATTGCTGACTCCCTATTCTGCATCACGTCCTGGAAATGTAGAAGGTTGAGAAAGTAATTACATATTATTTTGCTATAATCATCAGGCGGTGGTGTTTTCCTGGCAGCATTGATGACTGAAAGTAATTTAGACTTTTGCTCCCATGTCAAAATACTCTCCGGAACACGATCAATGACAGAACGGACCGCGGATTCTGAAACACTCGCAAGCTCACTTATTTCCACCTTGTCGTATTGACGGTCAACCACGTCACCGAGGTTGCGAAATGTCAAGCTCGTGAGGTTTTCTCGGGCAAAACGTTCCAATCCTGAAAGTGCATCCTGAATAGCACGCTTTACATCACCCATCCCGAACTCCACTAGTTCAATGAATGCAGGTGCTTGACTGGGCCTCAGACGGGGTCGGTTTCGCCGCAAGTCCGGCAGCTCTACACCTTCAAAAATACTGCCAAGTTCGCGTTCGATTCGGCGATACGTCGGAAGATAGAGAATCTGTGCATTTAGCTCTGACCGCAGAGCGGAAACGCTTTCTTGAACGTTTTTTCGTGGCCCGCGCGGATTCTCGTCAAACTGGTCTAGCTCACTGAGAAGGGCATCCAATGGTATTCCGTAATTGGCGCTCCACTGCTCAAGTTCACCCGGGACAGACAGGTCGCCATGCTGCCGTGAAAGGATCTCCATCAAGCTCCGCCTCACACTGGGCTGCAGCGTCGCTAAAAAGTTTCTATCTGGGGTCTTAAAGACCCGTTGAAGATGCTCGTGAGTTACCCTGTATTCCTTCCCGTTAATTACAGCTGAAACATATTCAAACTTGAACTGGATCAGCGAGGCCCATTTGCCCGAAAGAAAATGGAAGATGATTCTCAAGAAAGTTGTTTTTCCAGATCCGTTTTCACCCACAATTATCAGGGTGTTGTCCACGAGCTTAGCACTGATGGTGGTCTTCCCGTGAAGCCGGGCGACAGTGAGGTGTTGAATGTTAGGGTTCATATTTTTGGAGGTTTACACCAATCTGCGTGAGCGCTGATCTAACTATTGTTGAAGAACTTAACCAACCGCAAAAAGCATCCGGCAGCGCCGTCGTCGCCGACTCAGCCGCAGCATCCGTTTGAGCCTGCGTTTCCGCGCCGATGTAGAGCGTGATGTTCAAGCTGCCCTCCTTAGCCCGGATTTCCTCCATGGACACGACGCGGGTGAAGCCGGGCTCGTCCTTGAACTCCTGATAGGCGCGGACGACGCGCTGGAGGTGCTCGTCGGTGAGGAAGCTCTGGGCGCGTTCGCGGGTGACTTCGTTCACCGCGTTGATGAAGAGGATTTTCCCCCGCCGGGCCTTGGGCTTTTGCGTGCGGCAGACGACGACGCAGGCTTCCATGGGCGAGTTGTAGAACAAGTTCGGGCCGAGGCCGAGGACGCATTCGATGAGGTCTGCCTCGATGAGCTTGCGGCGCATGTCGGCTTCTTCTTGGCGGAACAACACGCCATGCGGCCACAACACAGCACAACGACCACTGGCACCCTTTGAAGCGCCGACACCCTCACCCCGGCCTCCGGCCACCCCTCTCCCACTGGGAGAGGGGCCGGGGGTGAGGGTTCTGCCATCGTTGAACCCTTTCAACGAGGCCAGAATGTGCTGCTGAAAGGCGTAGTCGGCGCGGCCCTGCGGCGGGACGCCGAAGACATTGCGCCCCCAGGGGTCGGCGGCGAAAGCTTCGCGGTTCCACTGCTTGATGGAGTAGGGCGGATTGGCCAGCACGACATCGAAGCGCATGAGGCGGTCGCCTTCGACGAGTTTCGGCTCGGCGAGGGTGTCGCCGCGTTCGATGCGGAAGTCCTCGATGCCGTGGAGGAAGCAGTTCATCCGGGCGATGGAGGAGGTCATGAGGTTACGCTCCTGGCCGTAGAGCTTCACGTTCCGCCATTCCTTCTTCTGATTCCGCAGGTGGGCGATGCAGGAGAGCAGCATGCCGCCAGAGCCGCAGGTGGGATCATAGACGGACTCACCGGGCTGCACATCGAGCATCTCGGTCATGAGGTGGACGACGGTGCGGTTCGTGTAGAACTCGGCGGCCGTGTGGCCGGAGTCATCGGCGAACTTCTTGATGAGATACTCATAGCCCTGACCCAGCTCGTCCTCGGGCAGGTTGGCGACCGTGAGTTCCAGCGTGGAGAAGTGCTCGATGAGGTCGCGAAGCATGGCATCGGACAAGCGGTCCTTGTTCGTCCACTGCGCATCGCCGAAGATGCCGAAGAGCTTGTCGGGGTTGGCGGTCTCGATGGCCCGCATGGCCTGCTGCAAGGCCCGACCCACATCCCGGCTGACCTTCCGAATCTCCCGCCAATGCGCATCCGCCGGCACCTGGAAGCGGTGGTTCTCCGGGAACATCGCAAAGTCCTGATCCCCGCCCGAGTCCCGCAGCGCGGTGACGGTCTCCTCATCGAAGACATCGCACAGCCGCTTGTAGAACAGCAGCGGGAAGATGAACTGCTTGTAGTCGCCCGCATCAATCGTCCCCCGCAAGAGCACGGCGGCTCCCCAGAGGTAGGATTCAAGCTGTTGTTGGGTGATGCGGGTCATGTTTATCCAACTTCAAAGAGGGCTTCTTGGTCTGCTTTAGGTTCGCCGGAATAAGCCTCGATTTTTCCGTCGCTTGAAATTTTGATTCCTACACCAAACTTTCCGAGAGTTCTCGCCGCGGTGCGGCGCGCACCTTCGTCACTTGAAATACTGACGGCGAGAACGGCTCCTGCCGTCAATATGCGACCGGTGTGATCAAGAACAATCGCCCCATCAACGCCGCCAATTTCTTTCCGCAGCGGCCGTCCTAATTCTTGAAACTTCCTGCCCTTCAAGATTGCGTTAAAGCTGCGGACTTTCTTGCTTTGATTTCCCGCTAACGAATCACGTTCTTGAACAGGCAATTTCTCTCCGATAATCTTTTCTCCCTTTCGAACCAATCCGATGCCACCGCCTAATCTAGCAAATGATATGTCCAAGGAAGTGATATAAGCGGCCTTACGAACTTTAGCGCAAAACCGATTTTTTATTGATAGCTGAGATACGGCTGCCTTATGACAGAATGGCATCCAAGTGCCCCTCCGACGAGCAAAACTCAGTTCCCCGCCTGAGAAGACGAGTATTTCGCCGCCTCTGTTAAGCGCGACTCCGATTCTTCTGCCCGCTGACCATTTGGCCAATGGAATAAATGCAAATGGGGCAAAGGTATCATCATTCTCACTTGCTGAAGCCAAGTACTCATGAGCGTGGAGGTTGCCGGAACGATTGATTATACAAAGAGATGAATAACCATCGCCAACGACTTTGGCCATGTTTAGTTCCAGATATTCAGGCAACCCAATCGTGACATCGTCTGCGGCGTCTGAAAGACCCAGTGCGCTTGCCACCCTATGTCCCTCGTATGTTTCCTGTGACCAAGTTTGATACGTAGCGAACACTCTCGACAGCAGTTTCCAATCATCCGAGCGCCCAGCTGAATTCGCTACAGTCTTCGCTACAACGACATCCATTTGCGTCTTGAGGAGGCTTTCTCCAAAATCTTCCTCGATGTGAGGCAGCACTCGCTCCATAACCTCCACGAAAGTCTCCATCGTCTGCTTTTCAATACTCTTAAAGGGTTGGCTGCGGCTGACCTCGAAAGCATAAGTTGAATCAGAGTTTTGTTGAAGTCGGATCGCCAAATCGGCTTTTTTTCGTATGAAAGCGGCTTTTTTATTTGCCTTGATTGGTGCAATTTCAGTGAGTCTAGCTCGCGGAAATAACGGTAGCAAATGGGTCCGAATGAGCCTCTCGAAATTCTTCTTTTGAGTCATATCAATAGTCCCTCCCGTTCAAGTATTGCGATCAACTGCTCCTCCGCCGCAAACGCCGCCTCCGCGCTCTCGCGCAGCCGCTTCATGGCTTCCTCCACGGTGAGCACTTCACTCGTGACCTTCGGCTCCACGTAGCGCGGGATGTTGAGGTTGTGGTCGTTGGCGGTGAGCTCCTCGAGGGTGACGACGCGGGCGATGCCGTCCACGTCTTGGAAGTCTTGATACCAGCTGTGGATGCGCTCGACGTGCTCGGGCAGCAGTTCGTTCTGGGCGCGGCCGGTTTTGAACTCCTTCGAGGCGTCGATGATGAGCACCTTGTTCTTCCTGTCCTTCGGCTTCTTCTGCCGGAAGACGAGGATGCAGGCGGCGAGGCCGGTGCCGTAGAAGAGATTCGGCCCCAGCCCGATGACGGCCTCCAGCAGGTCCATGCCGAGGAGTTTCTTCCGGATCTCGCCCTCCTTTCCCATGCGGAAGAGGGCACCGTGCGGGAGGACTACGGCCATGCGCCCGGTTTTCGGGGCCATGGACTTGATCATGTGCTGCACGAAGGCGTAGTCGCCGCTTTTTGCGGGCGGCATGCCGGCGAAGTTCCGCCCGTATGGATCGCTGGTCCAGACCTCGTCGCCCCATTTTTCCAAGGAGAAGGGCGGATTGGCGATGACGCAGTCGAAGGTGGCGAGGTTGTCGCCAGAGTAGAAGGCCGGGTTGCGCAGGGTGTCGCCGCGCACGATCCTGAAGTCGGTGGCCCCGTGCAGGAAGAGATTGATGCGGGCGATGGCCGAGGTGGTGAGGTTCTTCTCCTGACCGTAGAGCTTGCCCCAGAGGGTGCGGACATCGCCGCGCGTCTCCTTCACATGCTGGATGGCCTCCAGCAACATACCGCCGGTGCCGCAGGTGGGATCGTAGATGGACTCGCCCTCGCGGGGATTGAGAATGTTGATCATCAGCCGCACGACCGAACGCGGGGTGTAGAACTCACCCGCCTTCTTGTTCGTGGCGTCGGCAAACTGCTTGATCAGATACTCGTAGGCCTGCCCGAGGATGTCCGCCTCGGCGACCGCGTTCCCAAGCGGGAGCGCGGAGAAGTGCTCGATGAGGTCGCGCAGCAGTTTGTCCGGCAGACGGTCCTTGTTCGTCCACTGCGCGTCGCCGAATATGCCGTAGAGCGTGTGCGGATTCGCCTGCTCGATGCCGCGCAGAGCAGTCTGGAGCGCCTGACCGACATTTACGGCCACCTTCCGCACGTCCCGCCAGTGGCAGCCTTCCGGCACCTGGAAGCGGTAGTTCTCCGGGAACAGGGCCGCTTCCTCGTCGCCCTCGAACTCCTGCAGCGCGGCATCGTGCTCCTCGTCATGGACATCCGAGAGCCGCTTGAAGAACAGCAGCGGGAAAATGTAGGTCTTGAAGTCCGCCGCATCGACCGGGCCCTTGAGAAGCCAAGCGGCCTTCCAGAGGTGCGATTCCAGCTGGGAAAGAGTGACACCCATAGAACAGAACGTGGTTCAGGCAGTCCTCGCACCGGATCGAGTCCACTGGCTGATAGCTCCAGTTCTTCGGCCCACACGACCTCGGCAGCCTGTTTTGATGGATGCGACGGATTCGAAAAACTTGCGGCGGGCGGGCATGGTTCGGAAGTAACGCTTTACTGGTCCCATTTCGTATAGCGTGCGCCCGTCGGCTGTCACCGAAATTCTCGCCATTCCTGCGTATGGTTTTGAACGCGTGGACATTGCCGGTTCAGCCCTCTCTACCGGCGCGGAGAATTTCGCGGTTTTCGGCTGAGTAGGCCCCAGTCGACTGGGCGTCTGATTTTTTCTGCGAGCCAGTCCTGGGCCTCGTGGGGGTTGCGGAAAACAGCGTAGGTACCGAGTCCGGCTGTGCATGCACAATGGGACAGACCTGTTCTGCCTGAAAGGCGATCCGAACCGTCGCATCATCCTCGCACTTGTCGACGAGGCCGTGGCTGCCGGTGCACGGTCCCACCAGCGTTTTCATGCTGGAGCGTACTCGGAGGGGGTGGAGGCGATGCGTGTCGATCAGACATCAGCGGCTCAGTGAATTGGCAGATGTCGCGGCACGGTGCGTCGGGCAGGAATCAAGACTGCACCGGCTGATCGGCGTCCGCGCGGCGAGCATTATTCAAGGTTTCTTTACATTCATTTTCAACGCCTTGCGAGGACTTGCGCTCATCACAAACGCGCACTAATTCCACGGGATCCGCAGCATGGCCTCCGGTACGCTCCGATGACCCCCCGGCTGAACCACCGTCCTCAGTGAGCGGTGGAACCGATGGATTCTGACCTAGCCATTCCTTCCCCTCATTATGGAAATTACTGACCAACTCACGCAAAGGCTCGAAGAATGCTATCAGAAAGCAGGGAGGGAGACGGGGTACTGGGGCCGAAGATTTTTTCTCGAACTTAGGAAGAAGGGCGGCCTAGTCACGCTCAAACGGATGCTGAAGCCCTCGAAGTCAGAGGGTATCTCGAGGGGATTCCAGTCTTTGATCGATGCCGGCCGCACGGACCTCTCCATCGAAGCTGTCGCGCTGGAGGGTCGTTTCCGCCGACTTTTCACCCGAGAGGAGATTGCGGAGGCAGAGCGGCGGTTGAGTATCGTTCCGGAATTTCAGAGGGTCAGAACGATCGAGGTCGGTAGCCTGCACCCATCGGATCTGCCCGAAGACGTGGAGTACGTTGAGGGCTCGGCTCGGAGCGTTCTCGTCAATGCGTACGAACGAGACCGGAACGCTCGTGCTGCGTGTCTCAAGGCTCACGGGATGCGTTGCGCTGTGTGCGGCATGAGCTTTGCGGAGATATACGGGGACATCGGACGGGGATTTATACACGTCCACCACAAGAAGCCTTTGGCCCTGCGCAGGGCGGAGTACACCCTGCGTCCCACGATCGATCTGGTGCCAGTGTGTCCCAATTGCCATGCGATGCTACACACCACTTCCCCGCCCTTGGCCGTGGAGGATTTGAAAGAGAGGTATGCACTACATTCCAAGAAGCGGAGCCGTACCTCGGCCACCTGAAACCGGAAACGGCAGCTGGTTTGGCACCGTTTTGAAGAAGGCCTCGCAAGCAACCGACGTCTCAACCAGAAGCGCGAACCTTGAGACCAGAATGGCTGGAAGGTCCTTGAGGAGGCTGCGGTGGATCTGGAGGGCATCCTCGTCCTGATGGCCGTGGGGGAAGCCTTCGCAGGCCGCCTCGATGTTGCGCGAATCGCCAGCGGAGTAGAGCAGTTCCCTTGCGCTGGCTAGAGCGCTTTCATACGTCCCGAAGAAGCTGCGGATATCGGCCTGGAGTTTATCGCTGAGGTATTTGAGGGGGATTTTCTTGTGGAAGTTGGCGAGAGCGAGGTAGGCGAGGAGGTCATCGCGGCGGAGTTGCCGGGCGGATTCGAGGGTGGAGTCGCCGAATCTGGTGGTGAAGATGCGGGTGACGGTGCGGGGTGTGCCGACCTTTGATTTGAGATCGTGGAAGCGGTCGAATTCGTCGGGCGTGGGGAATCGGCCGAGGTCGAGCATGCGGAGCCAGCAGGCGTCGAGCAATTCGCGGTTGGCCTCGTAGGCATCGACGGCGCGGCGTGCGGTGCTGGGGCGGAGGAAGCCGAGTTTGCGGCTGAGGGTATCCCAGTCGACTGGGCGTCTGATTTTTTCTGCGAGCCAGTCCTGGGCGTCCTGGGGGCACTATGGGACAGACCTGTTGTGCTCGACGTGACACGAAAGGAGCGCGGGTTTTCCTACCCGCGTCGTCTCGTATCGGGGTCGCGGACAGGAATGTCCTCGCTCCGTTCTTTTGAGGGCCAAGGGCCCGGAGTCATACCAGCCTGGGCCAAGGGCCCAGGTTGCGTGATAGAACAATTTCAGAAGGGCTGAAGGCCCGTTCCATCGGTCCGCAATGGCCGACCTCGGGGTCGATGCGAGGGATGCGGCCTTTTGTCGTTCTCGGAATGGCGCGCCCCTACAGGGCTTGGTATAAATGGATCCTTGAACCCTGGGCCGTTGGCCCAGGCTGGTATGGGGTCGCGCCGTTGGCGCTGAGGGCCCGGGTGGATCGAATACGGAATCGGACGGGCGGAGGAGATGGGAGGCGAGGGCCGTGCGGATGGGTTTGGACAATTCCGAGCGGGCGAGGGCCGTGCGGTGGCGGAGGATGACGGGAGGAGCGGGTGCTGCGGTCCCCTGCCCTTCCGGGGCTATGTTGTGGAGCGAGTGACCGATGATGGTGAGCTGCCGGGAGCGCAGGATTTCCTCCCAATTGTCGCGGAAGCCGATGCGTGAAGTATCCTTGTAGAGGCCGGCTGCTTCTTCGGCCTGGGTGAGGCTGGCGAAGATCGGGAAGAGCGGGTGATCTGGTGGGAGGAACGATTCCTTGCGGTGGAGGATGGGGGGATTGGCGTGGGAGGAGAAGTTGATGCGTTTGATGGCGCCCGTGGCCAGCTGGATGCGGATGGCTTCGTGGAGATCCGGGTGGGGGTGGGTGAGGAAGTCCGGGTAATCGAGGAACGAGATGGCGAAGTCGGCGTGGGCGAGTTTGATGATGTGGTGGGAGGACGCGAGGCCGAGTCGGTCCCGGAGTCTGGCGATGAGCGGGGCGATGGGGGAATCGATGGTCGATTCCGGAGGCAGGTAGAGGTAGCGGGCACCGGGGAGGACCTTGCCGAACGGGAGCGCTGCGACGGCCGCCTGGAAATCCTGTCGGTTCATGGGTGGGGAGCATCCCGTGGAGGAAGACAGCCTCAAGTCGGGAATCCAGGGGCGGAGGGGAGGGTTGTCGCCCCCTCCTTTTCGTCTCGGATTTCGGCGTGATTGGAAAGGAGCGCGGGTTTTCCAACCCGCGTCGGCTCGCATGGGGGTCGCGGACAGGAATGTCCGCGCTCCGTTCTCATTCTGCCGGATCTCGGCGTGGCAGGAAAGGAGCGCGGGTTTTCCAACCCGCGTCGGCTCGCATGGGGGTCGCGGACAGGAATGTCCGCGCTCCGTTCTCATTCTGCCGGATTTCGGCGTGATTGGAAAGGAGCGCGGGTTTTCCAACCCGCGTCGTCTCGTATGGGAGGTCGCGGACAGGAATGTCCGCGACCCGTTCTTTTCCAGCGCGTTCCCTCGTTCCGGAATGGTGCGCCCCTACAGGGCTGCGGGGATTTGTGTGCCGATAACCTGGGCCGATGGCCCAGGCTGGTATGGGGCGCGCCGTCGGCGCTGAGGGCCGGGGGTTGGCCGGTGGGCGGGCGCGAAAAGGTCTGTCCTTTTGTTGGGGATCGCCGACCTCGGCGGCAATCTGCCTACACTTTCCCTCAGATTCCTGTTGCCGCCGCAGTTGCGGCGTGATACGCATCCCTCATGCCCGATGGCAGGATCCACCGACCGCACGACAAGTTCTTCAAGGACGGCTTCGCCGATCCAGCCACGGCCGCCGCCCTGCTCCGTCATGAACTTCCTCCGGAAATCTCGGCCACCATCGACTGGGACCGTCTCCGCCTCGTGCCGGGATCGTTCCTTGACGAAAAACTCGACCATTCAGAAAGCGATCTCCTTTTCGCCGCTCCCCTCCTCCCGCCGCCGGGTGGGGTGGCCGACCCCGATGCGGAGGTCTGTCTGCATGTTCTCTTCGAGCACCAGAGCACCCGCGATCCCTTCATGGCCCTGCGTCTGCTGCGCTACATGGTCCGCATCTGGGAACTCTGGCTGCGCGAACACGGCCGCACCAAACGCCTGCCTCTCATCATCCCGGTGGTCGTCGCCCAGAACCGCAGGGTCTGGCGCATCAATCCCCAGTTCTCTGCCCTCTTCGGTCCGCCGGAAGCGATCGCTCCCTTCCGTCAGTACCTGCCCGATTTCGCCTACCGGCTCATTCAGGTGGCCGCCATCCCCTTCGATGCCATCCGCGGCACACCCGACGGCATCTTTGTTCTCCGCGTCCTCAAAGCCGAACGCAGCGGCGAACTGCTCGGCCCGCATGTCTGGGATCATCAGCTCCTCCGGGCCATCAAGGACGAAATCTTCCAGCGCTTCCTTGCCTACCTCCATTCCCGCAGCAACATTGACAGACGCCGACTCGACCGTATCATCGAGACACTTCCTGATCCCGCCATGCGCCGCACCGCCCTGACCCTCGCCGAACAGATCCGCATGGAAGGCCGCGAGGAAGGCCGCGAAGAAGGCCGTTCTCAAGGCCGTGAAGAAGGACGCTCTCAAGGCCGCGAAGAAGGCTCGCTCAGGGCCAGTCAGCGGCTTGTCCTCGACGCCCTCGACCTGCGCTTCGGTCCGGTTCCCGCGGGGCTGCGCGAAGCCATCGAATCCATCCGCAATCCGGAGAAACTCCGCAGTCTCCACCGGGCCGCCATCGTGGCAGATTCGCTCGAATCCTTCTCCGCCGCCCTCTGAACGCGGCGGGCGAAACAGCAGAGAACGAGGCGAAGAGGTCTGGGCATTTGTTGTTCCCGACGATCCACGGATTTCACGGATTTCACGGATTTCACGAATGATCTGATCCGCCTGTTCCTGAGCCATTCGTGCAGATTCGTGCCATTCCTGGTTCCATCTTCCGGCATCACCGTATCGGCCCTCTCCCCCACCACTCCGCGCGAAAAGGCCTGTCCTTTTGTCGCCGCGGGATGGCGCGCCCCTGCAGGGCTGCGGGGAATGGGGTGTCGGTGACTTGGGCCGATGGCCCAGGCTGGCATGGGGTCGCGCCGTTGGCGCTCGCGGGCCGGGGACAGGAAAGTCCCTGCTCCGTTCCCATGGTCGGAGGGTGACTTATTTTGGGCCGATTCTGGTGAGGTGGGAGGAGGATCGGATGAGGAAGCTGTTTTGGTAGATGGCTGGGGAGGCCTGGACGGGGAGGCCGAGAGGGTTGCGGCTGAGGACTTCGAATTTGGGGGAGGCGCTGAGGACGGTGGTGGAGCCGTCGTCGCCGGTGATGTAGATGCGGTTCTGATGGAGGATGGGGGAGGCGGCGAAGGTACCGCCGATGCGTTCGCGCCAGAGGACTTCGCCGGTGGCGGCGGTGGCGCACCATGCCATGCCGCCTTCGGTGATGGCGAAGACGTGGGGGTGCGCATAGATCATGGAGGGGAGTTTCGGGGGATTTTTGTCCTGTTCCCATGCCATGGTGGATTCGGCGACCTCGCCTTTGGCGTCGTTGAGGCGGAAGGCGCGGACGCTTTCGGCACCCTGGAATCCATTGGGCTGGATGGCGAGGTTTTCGGCGATGATGAGGGATGGGCTGACACCTTCGCCTGGGTTGGCGGCCGACCAGAGTTTTTCGCCCGAGGCGAGGTCGAATGCCTGGACGACATCGCCGGCTGGGGAGATGACGGTTTTGCGTCCGCTGGGGTCCTTCCAGAGGTGCGGGGTGATGTGGGCGATGCGGGACGTGCCGCGCATGGTTTTCCATGCGAGTTTTCCGGAATCGGCGTGGAGGGCGAAGACGAAGCTGCGGTCCCATGGGAGTTGCCAGCCCACGCGTTCCTTGTCGGCCCCTTCCTTATCCGGGTCCGTGCTCCAGTCCCATGGCATGACGAGGAGACCGTCTTCGAGGAGGGGGGAAGCGCCGAGGCCGTGGCGGCTGTAGAAGCGGAATTCGCGGAACGTCCATTCGATTTTGCCGTCGAAATCGAGGGCGGCGATGCCGCCTGATCCGAAGACCGCGTAGACGCGGCGGCCGTCCGTGACTGGGGTGGGCGTGGCGTAGGAATTGCGGGATTCCTTGCGGGCGGTTTCCTGATCGAAGACCTTGGTGCGCCAGAGGATGCGGCCACTTTCCGCGTCGAGGCAGAGGACTTCGGCCGAGGCGCCCTCATGGGTGGCGGTGGTGAGGAAGATGCGGTTTTCCCAGACGATGGGGGACGAATGTCCTTCGCCGGGGATTTCCGTATGCCAGAGGGCGTCGCTGAGGCCATCCCATTTGAGTGGGAGGCTATCTGCCGAGGAAACGCCCTGGCGGGACGGGCCACGGAAGCCTGGCCAGTTTTCGGCGGCGGCTGGGAGGGTGGCGGCGAGGCAGGCCAGCGCAGCGAGGGCGAGGAAGGGTCGGCGGTTCATGGGAAAGGGATGGAGGCGGACTTGGAGTGGGGGAAAGGGAGGAAGGAATCCGCGAGTGAGGGAGTCGGTTGCGGGTTTGTTGGCGTCCTGCTACGGCGCGGCAACCAATTACATTCATGAGCAGACCAGTTGTACTTCTTTTTGCGGGACAGGGAGCCCAGACCGTGGGGATGGGACGGGAAATGGCCGACGCCTTTCCGGTGGCGGGCCGGTTGCTGGCCGAGGCCGATGGCATTCTCGGAATGGGGCTGAGCGAAGTGATGTTTGCGGGGCCCATGGAGGAACTGACGCGGACGAGCCGGTGTCAGCCTGCGCTTTATGCGCATGGGCTGGCGTGCCTGGCCGTGCTGCGCGAAGCCGTGCCGGGGCTGCAGGTGGCGGCGGCGGCCGGGTTGTCGCTCGGGGAATTCACGGCGCATGCGGCGGCCGGCACGTTTTCGTTTGCCGACGGACTGCGTCTCGTGGCGCGGCGCGGGGAATTCATGGAAGAAGCGTGTGCGGCGACCGAGGGCACCATGCTGGCGATGCTGGGCGGCGAAGAAGAAGCCGTCCGGGCGCTGGCCGCCGATGCTGATGTGGACATGGCCAACTTCAATACGCCCGGGCAGATTGTCCTGAGCGGAAGCCGCGAAAACATTGCGAGGGCGGTGGCCCTTGCCAGGGAACGCGGGCTGCGCGGCAAGGAACTCCCCGTCGCCGGAGCGTATCACAGCCGTCTCATGGCCAGTGCCCAGACCAGGCTGGCCGCCGAATTGGCAGGCACCGCCATCGGGTCGCCCGCCTTCCCCGTCGTCTGCAATCTCGAAGCCCGGCCCGTCAGCGGAGCCGATGACATCCGCCGGACCCTTGAGAATCAGGTGACCGGCAGTGTCCGCTGGGCCCAGAGCATGGAATACCTGCTCGGGGAAGGACACGACTTTTTCCTCGAACTCGGCCCCGGGGGTCAACTCGCCGGCATGCTCGGCCGGATCCGCAAGGGAACCGAAGTGCATTCCATTACCGATCCCGTCAGCCTCGAAAAAGCCGTCGCCGCCCTCGGAGCCGGTTGAGGTGGGAGGAATGGGGTGTCGGTTTTCCAGTCAGCGTTTGGATTCGGTGCCGGGGACAGGAATGTCCCCGCTCCGTTGTCCGCCGGGGCGTAGTCGGAGAGGTCTGGCCTTCTGTGGTTCGGTGCCGGGGACAGGAATGTCCCCGCTCCGTTGTCCGCCGGGGCGTGTTCGGAGAGGTCTGGCCTTCTGTGATTCGGTGCCGGGGACAGGAATGTCCCCGCTCCGTTGTCCGCCGGGGCGTGTTCCAAGAGGTCTGGCCTTTTGTGGTTCGGTGCCGGGGACAGGAATGTCCACCCTCCGTTGTCCGCCTGGGCGTGTTCGGAGATGTCTGGCCTTCTGTGGTTCGGTGCCGGGGACAGGAATGTCCCCGCTCCGTTGTCCGCCTGGACGTGTTCCAAGAGGTCTGGCCTTTTGTGGTTCGGTGCCGGGGACAGGAATGTCCCCGCTCCGTTGTCCGCCGGGGCGTAGTCGGAGAGGTCTGGCCTTCTGTGGTTCGGTGCCGGGGACAGGA